>DVMW01000011.1 GCA_018714805.1 Candidatus Fimenecus excrementigallinarum | reverse complement strand
AGCGTCTAGCATCTAGCATCTAGCGTCTAATATCTGCCCTCTGCATTCTGTCAGCGCAGGCCGTTTTGGAGCTTGGCGGCGGTGACGGTGTTTTTCAAGAGCGTGGCGATGGTCATCGGGCCGACGCCGCCGGGCACGGGCGTGATGCAGGCGGCCTTCGGCTCGACCGCGGCAAAGTCCACGTCGCCGCAGAGCTTGCCGTTTTCGTCGCGGTCCATGCCGACGTCGATGACGACCGCGCCGGGCTTGACCATATCGGCGGTCACAAAGCGCGGCTTGCCAACCGCCGCGACGAGGATGTCGGCGGTTTTGGTAATTGCGGCGAGGTCCTCGGTTTTCGAATGGCAGACCGTCACCGTGGCGTCGCGGTGCAGAAGGAGCATCGCCATGGGCTTGCCGACGATGTTGCTGCGCCCGATTACGACGCAGCGCTTCCCGGCCGGGTCGATGCGGTAGTAGTCGAGCAGCTCGACAATCCCCGCCGGCGTGCAGGGGAGGAACGCGTAATTCCCGAGCATGATGCGGCCGACGTTGACGGCATGGAAGGCGTCGACGTCCTTTTCGGGGGAAACGGCGGCAATCACCGCGGCTTCGTTCAGGCCCTTCGGCAGCGGCAGCTGGCAGAGGATGCCGTTGACCGCCTTGTCGGCGTTGAGCGTTTCGACGAGCGCGAGCAGCGCCTGTTCGGTCGTGTCGGCCGGCAGGCGGTAGGTTTTCGACCGGATGCCCGCTTCGGCGCACGCCTTTTCCTTGTTGCGCACATAGGTGTGCGAGGCGGGGTCGTCGCCGACGAGAATGACCGCGAGCGAAACCGAAACGCCCTGCTTTGCGAGCGCCTCGACCTCCCGTTTTACCTCGGCCTTTACGTGCGCCGAGACCGCCTTACCGTCTAAGATTGTCGCCATCGGACGTCTCTCCTTCCTGTTTTTCCAAGAGCTTTGCCTTTGCCGCCTTCGCCTCGGCGCGGACCGCCCGGCGCGAGGGCTTTTTTTCGGCCGGCGGCGTTTCTGTGGGCGTCTCGACCGGCGAAAACGGCACGGGGTTTTTGTGCAGCTTTACAAGCTTCCAAATCAAAACGGCCAGGCACACGGCGACGAGCGCCATGGAGAGCACCTGCGAGACGCGCAGCGTCGTTTCGCCGATATACAGGCTGTCGGTGCGCAGCCCCTCGACCACCGCGCGCTCCGCGCCGTAGAGGATGCCGTAGCCCAAAATGAGCTGGCCGCTGAATTTGTAGGCCTTTTTGCAGATGAGGTACAGCACGAAAAAGCTGAAAATGCACCAGACCGATTCATAGAGGAACGTCGGGTGTACGGGTAAGGACGGGTCCATGGAAAACCCGCGCGCCGAAAATTCGGCCTCGTGCGTCCGGATATAGTGCTCGACCTTGTCGCTCGACATCCCCAAAAAGCCGGTCGTGTTGGTGCCGAACGCCTCCTGGTTCGCGTAGTTGCCCCAGCGGCCGATGCCCTGGCCGATAAGGAAGCTCATGCCCGCAAGGTCCATGAGCTTGAGGAAGTTAAGGCCGTTTTTGCGGCAGGTGAGAAACGCCGCAAGGATTGCGCCGATAAGCCCGCCGTAAATGGCAAGGCCCCCCTCCCAAATCTGCGGGATTTCGGACAGGTGGCGGCTGTAGTAGTCCCACTCGAACGCGACGTAGTACAGCCGCGCGCCGACAATGCCGCCAATCGTGCCGAACAGCAGCACGTCGAGCATCTTGTTTAAGTCCAGCTTCCATTTGTACGCCATCCGTCCGCCGAACAGCACCGCCAGAAGGAAGCCGAACGCAATGATAAGGCCGTAGAATTTGATGCTGAAGTCGTGGCCGAACAGCGAAAATTCGACAAAGGTCGAATAGGCGGTGAACGGGTGGTCGATGCCGGTGAAAACGACCTCCACGCCGTCTGTGAAAAAGCGCATATTATTCCTCCCCGGGCAGAATGACCGCAAGCGACCGGCGCGCGGTGTCGAGCTTTGTGCGAAGCAGGTCGTTCGCCTCGGCGAGCGTAAGCGTCCCGAGCGTTTCGGCCTCGTCGAAAAGCCCCTCGCCGCAGAATTCGGCGCTCACCAGGGCGTTGGCGATGCTGTCGATGTCGTTAAAGGCCATGACCGCGCGGCCGTACAGCTTTTTGCGTATCCGCTCGAAATCGTCCGGCGCAATGCCGTCTTTTTGCAGCGTCTCGATGCGCGCGACCAGCCGCCGCTCGACGGCCTTCGGGTCCGGGGTCTCGCCGGTGAAAATGCTCGCCGCGTAGCCGTATCCGCAGAAATATTCCCAGTCGAAGCTTGTGTTTAAAAGCCCCTCCTCCAAAAGCGCGTTGTAAAACGGCGTCGTCCGGCCGCAGACGGCCTCGTGCACGACGCGCCACAGCAGAATCTCGCGCAGCGGCCGCTCGGGCGAGTCGATGTGCTGCTTGAAGCCCAGCGAAAAGATGGGCGACGCGACGGCAAGCCGCTCCTCGGCATAGGCGGCGGCGACCTCGTCGGGCTCGTCGAAGCATTTCCGCTCAATCTCCACCGGCGCCTGCTTTTTAAGCAGCCGGTCGGCGACCGCGAGCACGTCCTCGGGACGCACGCCCCCCGCGACGCACAGCACCATGTTCGAGAGGTTGTAAAACGTGCGGTAGCATTTGTAGAGCAGGTCGGCGGTGATGTGGGAGATGGATTCCTCGGTCCCCGCAATGTCGATGCGCACCGGGTGGTTTTTGTACATGGCGCGCAAAAGCAGGAACAGCGCCTCCCAGTCCGGCTCGTCGCGGCACATCCGAATCTCCTGCCCGATGATGCCCTGCTCCTTCTGCACGGTTTCGGCGGTGAAGTAGGGGTGGGTGACGAAGTCGAGCAGAATTTCCAAAGAGGCCTTGAAGTCCCCGGTGCACGAAAACAGGTAACAGGTCTTGTCAAACGACGTGTAGGCGTTCGCGCTCGCCCCGGTTTCGGCGTAGCGCTGGAAGGCGTCGAGCTCCTCGCTCTCGAACAGCTTGTGCTCGAGGAAATGCGCGATGCCCTCGGGCACCGCCGTAAACGCCGCGTCCCCCTTTTGCCGGAACTGCGTGTCAATGGACCCGTAGCGCGTGCCGAACACCGCGTACGCCGCCTTGTAGCCGGGCTTCGGGTACACCAGGATTTTCAGCCCCGAGGGGTGGTGAAATTCAAAATAGCTCTCGCCGAGCCGTTCGCTGCGAATTTCCCGCATATTACGCATCCGGCGCACCGTCCTTTCCCGCCAGTAGATAGACCGTGTCAAGCGTGACGCGCCTCGCCGCGCGCACGACGTCCTCGCGCGTGACCGCCGCCAGGGCGGCCGCCGTCTGTTCGGGGGCGAGGAAATCCCCGTCGGCAAACTGGGCGTAATACGCGTCGAGCCCCTCGGGCGTGTCGCCCACGCCGGAAAACGCGTCGCACAGCGCCTTTTTGGAGGCGGCCAGCTCCTCGTCGGAAAATTCGCCCGCCTGCATGACGGCCAGCTGCCGCAGAATTTCCGCCTTCGCCACGTCGCTGTTTTTGCGCTCCACGCCGCTTTGCACCAGCAAAAGCCCCTTGTGCCGCACCAGCCGCGCCGAGCAGTAGTAGCAAAGGCTCAGCCGCTCGCGGACGTTCGAAAAGAGCCGCGAATACGGTCCGCCGCCGAACACGTCCGCCATGACGCGGTACGCCGCGTAGTCGTCGTCGCGGTCGCGCATTCCCGTGCGGAAGCCCAAAACCAGCTTGCTTTGGCTGACGTCCTCCTCCTCGATAAGCTCGGTTACGTCCTCGCAGGCCTCGACAAACACCGTCTCGAGCGCGGCGGGGTCGCGGCCGGGAATGGCGCAAAGCCGCGCTTGAAGCGCCGCCTCCAGGGGCGCGGCGTCCACGTCGCCGCAGACGAGCACGGTGATGCGCGCCGTCCGCAGCAGCCGCTGCCAGGCTGCATACAGGCTCGCGGGCGTCAGGGCGCGCACGCCGGCCGTCAGCGTCTCGCGCGAGAGGCCGTAGGGCTCGTCCGCGCACATCGTTTCCAGCGCCCGCTGCAGCGCAAAGGCGCGCTTGTCGTTTTTCTCGCTTTCAATGTCCTCGAGACACAGCCGCTGCTCCAGCCGGGTCTGCGCCTCGTCGAACGCGCCGTCCGCCGCGCACGGCTCCAGCAGCATATCCAAAAGCAGCTCGAGCGCCTCGACGCTGACGGCCTCCCTTTGCAGCGCGAGCGCGTCGTTGAGGCAGGCAAGCGACAGCCGCAGGCACCGCGCCTCGCCCAGGCGCCCGCAGTCGCCGGAAATTTCCGCGCCGTACAGGCTTTCGAGCTTCGCCGCAAGCGCGGCGCGCGTCGGGAAGCGCCTGCAGGTGTGCGTCAGGTACGACGCGAGCACCGCGGTTTCCGCGGGGTCCTGCAAAAGCGGCGTGAGAAGCAACAGGGAAATGCAGGTCGTCTTCGGCCGGACGGCGCGGGCCTCCAGCAGCCGCACGCCGGGCGACAGCGCCTGAATGTTCGGGGAATTCTCCAACTGGCTCATCCTTTCTTGCGCATAAGCGCGCCGGAACGTATACAAACTATAGTATAGCACAGTTCCCGCAAATTTTCCATATGGAGTTGACAGTTTGGGCGCAGAGGGGGAGAGAAAAAGGCAAAATGAAGAATGCAAAATGAAAATAAAAAAGGGCAGGGAGGAAAATCAGCAGGCAGAGGTCAGAATTCAGAAATCAGAAGTCAGATATTAGACACTAGATGCTAGACGTTAGACGCGGGTTGCCGGATTAGGAGGACAAAGCCAAAAGTCAGATATAACTTTTCCTCCCTCAGCTGTCAGAAATCAGAATACAGATGTCAGAAGTCAGAATGCGTGGGGATAGGTTTCAGCAAAACCAAAAGTCAGATATAACCTTTCCTCCCTCGTCAGAGGGAGGAACAGTTGCTGCTGACTTTCGGTTTTCATCACAGCCGAAACGTGTGTCCTTGCCAGACTGTGTACGGGCGGGCACGGAGTCCCGCCCCTACCGCTGTAGGAATTTATTTTCATCACAGCCGGTGCGAGTGTCCGTATCGGACTGGGTATGGCGGGCGTGGAAGCCTGCCACTACGCGTTCTGACTTCTGACTTCTGACCTCTGACCTCTGAATTCTGACCGGGGAGGAACGGGGACAGCTGACTTTCGGTTTTGTCCGCCCATTTCAGCATCTGGCGTCTAACATCTAGCATCTAGCATCTAGTGTCTAATATCTGACCTCTGAATTCTGACCGGGCTTGCCTGTTTACAAACCCGCGGGTTCGTGGTATGATAGAAGCGCTTGGTACGCAGACGCCGGAACGGTGCGGGCCGCGGTCCGCCGCACGGCAGAAAGGAAACAAAGCAATGGCAAATTCCCACAAGGTGCAGCGCGCCGCTATCGCGCTTGCCCTCGACAAGATTCTGAAATACGTCTACAAGGACCCGTACCCGAACCTCGAAAAGCTGGCCGACCGCGTCGGCATGCTGTTTTCGGGGCTGTTCCCGTCGGAAAACTTCCAAAAATTCAAGGCGGCCGCGTCCGACCCCGACAACGTCTGGACGCAGTACGCCGTCAATCTCCTGCGCGACATCGACCCGCGCGTCGTGCGGCAGATGCTGCTGTCGCTCGGCGTGGACGCGGGGCTATACGGCACCAAAACCGTGCGCCGGCTGCGCGAGGAGCTGCACTGCAACGTGCCGTTCATCATCCTGTTTGACCCGACAAGCGCGTGCAACCTGCACTGCAAAGGCTGCTGGGCGGCGGAATACGGCCACAAGCAGAGCCTGACGAATGAAGAGATGCAGTCCATCGTCTCGCAGGGCAAGGCCATGGGCACGCATTTTTATATGCTCACCGGCGGCGAGCCGCTCATCCGAAAAAACGACATCGTGGCGCTGGCGCGCGAGAACCGCGACTGCACCTTCGTCATCTACACGAACGCGACGCTCGTCGACCAGAAGTTCTGCGAGGACATGAACGACTGCGGCAACATCAGCCTGGCGTTAAGTCTCGAGGGCACCGAGGCCTCCAACGACTGGCGGCGCGGCGAGGGCGCGTACAAAAAAACGCTCGAGGCGATGGACCTCTTAAAGCAAAACAAGTGCCTGTTCGGCATTTCGGTCTGCTACACCGCGAAAAACGTCGACATGGTCACCAGCGACGATTTTATCGATATGGCGCTCGAAAAGGGCGTGAAATACGGGCTGTACTTCAACTATATGCCCGTCGGCCACGACGCCGACCCCGCGCTTATCCCGACGCCCGCCCAGCGCGAGCATATGTACGGCTGGGTTAAGAAAATGCGCAATTCCAAAACCGGCAAGCCGATGTTCGTCATGGATTTCCAGGACGACGGCGAATACGTCGGCGGGTGCATCGCCGGCGGGCGCAACTATTTCCACATCAATTCCGCGGGCGACATCGAGCCGTGCGTCTTTATCCATTTTTCCGACGCGAACATCCGCACGCACACGCTCTTGGAGGCGCTCAAGTCCCCGCTGTTCACCGAATACTACCACAACCAGCCCTTCAACGACAACCACCTGCGCCCGTGCCCGCTTCTGGAAAACCCGGAGCGCCTGCGCGAGATGGTCAAGCGCAGCGGCGCGAAAAGCTCGGACCTGCTGCACGCCGAGGACGTCGACACGCTCTGTGACAAATGCGTCGCCTTTGCGAAGGCCTGGGCGCCGGAGGCGCAGCGCATCTGGGATTCGACCCCGCACCGCGACACGCACACCCAGTATTACCGCGACACGCCCGAGGGCCGCGCCGAGGCGGAGAAAAAGCGGGCGGAAGGCGGAGAAGCGGGCGGCAGCGCCGAGTAGATAATTTTTAACTATCGCGAAAGGAACCGCCTGAACCGGGCGGCTACGTCAGATAGATAATTTCTAACTATCACGAAAGGAGCCGTCCGCCATGGCCGAAACCCTCTCTGCGCTGCGCGCGGAATGCCTTGCCTGCCGCAAATGCGGGCTGTGCGAGACGCGGCAGAACGTTGTGTTCGGCGCGGGGGCGCAGGACGCCAAAATCCTGTTTGTCGGCGAAGGCCCCGGCGAGCAGGAGGACAAAACCGGCGAGCCGTTCGTCGGCCGCGGCGGGCAGCTGTTGGACAAATACCTGTACCACGTCGGGCTGTCCCGGGAGACGAACGTCTATATTGCAAACATCGTCAAGTGCCGGCCGCCGCAGAACCGCGACCCGCGCGAGGAGGAGCAGGCGGCCTGCGCGCCGTGGCTGCGCGAGCAGATTCGGCTTTTGCAGCCGCGCGTGCTCGTCTGTCTCGGGCGTATCGCGGCGCAGCTGCTCATCCGGCCGGATTTCCGCGTCACGCGCGAGCACGGGCGGTTTTACCAAAAAGACGGGCGGTGGGTGATGGGCACCTACCACCCCGCCGCCCTCCTGCGCAACCCCGCGCAAAAGGGCGACGCCCTCGCCGATTTCTGCGCCCTGCGCGAAAAGCTCGGCGATTTGGGTTTTAGATATTAGATGCTAGATTCTAGATGATAGATGCTGGATGTTAGATGGTAGATGGTAGATATTAGAAGTTAGACGTCAGAACGGTAGGGCGGGGGCTTGCCCTGTCAGAATTCAGAGGTCAGAATTCAGAAGTCAGAACGCGTGGGGATAGGTTTCAGCAAAACCAAAAGTAAGATATAACCTTTCCTCCCTCGTCAGAGGGAGGAAAAGTTGCTGCTGACTTTCGGCCTTCTCCTTCTAATCCGGCATTGAACATCTGACCTCTGACCTCTGTATTCTGATTTCTGACAGCTGAGGGAGGAAAAGTTGCTGCCGACTTTCGGTTTTGTCCGCCCATTTCAGCATCCGGCATCTAACATCTAGCATCTACCGGCTAGCATCTAAAACAGGAGCGCTGTTCATGAACCCTACCCCGTATTTCCCGACCGACCGCTACTACAAGGACGTGCCGGGCGCCGTCGAAACGCAGCGGCCGTTTCGGCTGCGCCTGGTTTTGCCGCGCGCCTTCGGGGTGTGCGCGGCGCACCTGCTTTTGCAGCGCGACGGCGAGGCGGCCGCGGACCGGGCGATGTACTGGGCGGGGATGTACGGCGACGACCACGAGGTCTGGGACATCACGCTTTCGGTCGATGCGCCCGGGCTTTACTTTTACCATTTTGCATACGACTCCGCCTGGGGGCGCGGCGGCGTTTACCACAACGGCGACGGCGTGGGCGTGCTGCTCTCGGCCGAGGCGCGGCAAAGCTGGCAGCTGACGGTTTACGACCGGGCGTTTCGGACCCCGGACTGGCTCAAGGGCGGCGTGATGTACCAGATTTTCCCCGACCGCTTTTACAATTCCGGCGCGCCGAAGCAAAACGTGCCGGCCGACCGCATTTTGCGCGCCGACACGCAGAACCCGCCCTACTGGCAGCCGGACGAGACCGGCGAGGTCCGCAACAACGACTATTTCGGCGGCGACCTTGCGGGCATCTGTGAAAAGCTCCCGTACCTCGAAAGCCTCGGCGTGACGTGCCTGTACCTGAACCCAATCTTCGAGGCGCATTCGAACCACCGCTACAACACCGCGGATTACGAAAAAATCGACCCGCTGCTCGGGACCGAGGCGGATTTTCGCAAGCTCTGCCGCGCGGCGGAAAAGCACGGGATGCGCGTCGTGCTCGACGGGGTGTTTTCCCACACGGGCTCGGACAGCCGCTATTTCAACCGCGAGGGCCGCTACGACACGGTCGGCGCGTACAATTCCGAGGCGTCGCCGTATTTTTCGTGGTACAGCTTCACGCAGTACCCGGACGCCTACAAAAGCTGGTGGGGCTTTGAAACGCTCCCCGAGGTCAACGAGACCGACCCCGCGTACCTCGAATTCATCACCGGGGAAAACGGCGTGGTGCGCCGCTGGCTTCGGGCCGGGGCGTCCGGCTGGCGGCTGGACGTCGCCGACGAGCTGCCCGACGCCTTTCTCGACGCGCTGCGCCGGGCCGCAAAGGCCGAAAAGCCCGACGCGCTTGTGCTCGGCGAGGTCTGGGAGGACGCGACGACGAAATGGGCCTACGGCGCGCGGCGGCACTATCTTTTGGGCGGGCAGCTCGACAGCGTGATGAATTACCCGTTCGCAAACGCGGTGCTCGAATTTGCCCGCGGCGGCGACGCGGACGGATTTTACCGCGCGGTGAGCCCCATCCTGGAGCATTACCCGAAGCCGGTGCTCGACGTTTTGATGAACCACATCGGCACGCACGACACCGAGCGCGCCGTCACCTATCTTGCCGGCGAGCGCGCGCGCTTCCACGACCGCGCGTGGCAGGCGGCGCAGAAGCTGTCGGACGCGGCGTATGAAAAGGGGAAGCGGCTTCTGAAGCTTGCGGCCGTGCTGCAATACACCCTGCCCGGCGTGCCGTGCCTCTACTACGGCGACGAGGCCGGGATGCAGGGGTATAAGGACCCGTTCAACCGCGGATACTACCCGTGGGGCAGCGAGGACGAGGACCTTTTGGCGTTTTACCGGCGGCTCGGCGCGCTGCGGCGCGCGCTGCCCGTGCTGCGGGACGGGACGATGGATTTCGTCTCCCATGTGCTCGGCTGCGTCGCCTACGCCCGGCGCTCCCCGGCGGGCGCGCTGCTGGTTATCGCCAACCGCAACGAGCACGACATTGTCTACAACCTGCGCGAGGAATGGCACTTCGCCCGCGAACGGCTCCACGGCGCCCCTGTGACCTCCTGCGTGCGCGTCGGCGCAATGGACTGCGCTGTTCTAGATGCTAGATGCTAGATATTAGATGGTAGATGCTAGATGATAGATGCTAGATGCCAGATATTAGACGTTAGAACGCGTAGTGGCGGGCCCTGTCAGAATTCAGAGGGCAGAAGTCAGAAGTCAGAACACACCCTTTGCCCCCTCAGCTTTCAGAAATCAGAATACAGAGGTTAGAAGTCAGAAATTAAAAGTTAAAGTTTACCCTTTGCCCCCTCTGACGAGGGTGATTCCCCGCGGTGCGGGGAAATGTCCGCGCAGCGGACAAAGGGGACGGCCCCCGTCAGGGGCTGGCACGGTGGAGGAACGACACCGTGACTGGGGGAGAGATACGGCAAATCTTACTTTTCTGTATCTCTCCCTCCGGCTTTTGCCGTAGGCAAAAGCCACCTCCCTCGTCAGAGGGAGGAAAAGTAGGTGCTGACTTTTGGCTTTATCTGCCTATTTCAGCATCCAGCATCTACCATCCAGCATCTAACAGCTAACATCTAGCATCTAGCATCTAGAATCTAGCATCTAGAATCTAGCATCTAAAACCGGAAAGGCGATTTTTATGCAAGTCATCGGCATAACGGGGCAGACGGGCGCGGGCAAAAGCACGGTCTGCCTGGCGCTGCAAAAGCGCGGCTGGGCGCACATCGACGCCGACCGCACGGCGAAAAACCTGTACATACCCGGCTCGCCGGTCGTCGAGCGGCTGGCGGCGGCGTTCGGCAGTCAAATTTTAACTACCGACGGCCATATCGACCGCCCCGCGCTGGCAAAGGCGGCGTTTTCGTCGAAAAAGGCGCTCGAAACGCTCAACGCGATTGTCCACCCGGCGGTCACGGCGGCGGTCCGCGAACAGCTCGGCGCCCTGGAAAAGGCCGGGACCGACACGGTCCTGCTCGACGCGGTCGCCCTGTTTGAGAGCGGGCAGGACGCGCTTTGCACGCGCACCGTCGCCGTCGTCGCCCCCGCGGACGTCCGGCTGGCGCGTATCCTGGCGCGCGACGACATAACGGAGGCACAGGCGCGCCGGCGCATAGAAGCGCAGCACGCCGCCGACTGGTACCTCGCGCGGTGCGACGCGGTGATTCGCAATTACCCGCCCTACGCGCTCGAGGACGAGATTCGCCGGGTGTTCCCGACATGAGGCGGGCGGTAAAACGGCCCGGCCGGCGCGGCAGGCGGTGGGCGGCGCTCCTGCTTGCGGCAGGCCTGCTTTTTGCGGCGGGGCTCGGGACGTATGCGGCGCTGCGGGCGGCGTTCCCGCTTGCGTACCGGGCGGAAATCGAGCAGGCGGCGGACGACAGCGGCATAGACCGCGCGCTGCTGTATGCGGTCGCCCACACCGAAAGCGGCTTTGACCCGTCGGCGGTGTCCGAGGCGGGGGCGCTGGGATTAACGCAGATTACGCCCGAAACCTTTTCGTGGCTGCAAACCAAGACCGGCGAGACCCTGCCGAAGGAGGCGCTGTTCGAGCCGGACGTTGCGGCAAAATACACCGCGGTGTTCCTGCGGCTGCTGCTTGACGAATTCGACGGCGATACCGCGACGGCCGCGGCCGCCTACCACGCGGGGCGCGGGCAGGTCAACCGCTGGCTTGCCGACGGGCGGTATTCGGCGGACGGCACACATCTGGACACAATCCCCTCGCGCGCCACGGCGCATTACGTGCGCAAGGTGCGGCGGGCGGTGCGCATATATGAAGTTTTATATGAAAAGGAGCTTTTGAACCATGACTGAAGAAAAAAGCACGGTGGAAATGAAAAAGGAAGCGCTGTTTTACAAGCGGCAGAACGCGGCGAAGGCCCTCTCTGCCGAAGCGCAGGCGGCGGCGGACGCGTTCTGCGAGGGGTACAAGGCGTTTTTGGACGCGGGCAAGACCGAGCGCGAGGCGGCGGCCTTTCTGGTTTCGCGCGCAAAAGAGCGCGGCTTTTCGGAATTTGACCCGAAGCGCCGGTACGAAAGCGGCGACCGCGTTTACCTTTGCAACCGCGGCAAGGCGGTCGTGCTCGCCGTTCTGGGCGAGCAGCCGCTCGAGGCGGGCCTGCGCCTGACCGCGGCGCACATCGACTCCCCGCGGCTCGACCTAAAGCCCAACCCGCTGTATGAGGCCGACGAGCTCGCGCTTTTCAAAACGCATTACTACGGCGGCATCAAAAAGTACCAGTGGACGAGCCTGCCGCTGGCGCTGCACGGCGTCGTGGTCCGCCGGGACGGCGAAGCGGTGCCCGTTTGCATCGGCGAACGCGACGACGAGCCGCGCTTTGTCGTGACCGACCTGCTGCCGCATCTGGCAAACGAGCAGATGAAGCGGACGCTCGCCGACGGCGTGCGCGGCGAAGAGCTCAACGTGCTTGTGGGCAGCCGCCCGTTTGCCGACGACGAGGCCTCGGAGCTTGTGAAGCTCAACATTCTCGACCTTCTGTTCCAAAAGTACGGCGTGACGGAGGCGGACTTCCTGAGCGCCGAGCTGGAGGTCGTCCCGGCGTTTCGCGCCTGCGACATCGGCCTGGACCGCAGCATGATTGGCGCTTACGGCCACGACGACCGCGTCTGCGCGTATCCGGCGGCCGAGGCGCTGTTCGCCATAGAGGGCACGCCCGTCCATACGGCCGTGGCGGTGCTCACCGACAAGGAGGAGATTGGCTCCGACGGCAACACAGGGCTCAATTCCGCGTACCTGCGCCATTTCCTGACCGACCTCTGCCTTGCGCGCGGCGAGAACGTCCGCATCGCCCTCTCCAACACCAAAAGCCTGTCCGCCGACGTGACCGCGGCGTTTGACCCGACCTTCCCCGACGCCTACGAGCGCGCGAACGCGGCCTTTTTGAACCGCGGCGTCGCGCTGATGAAGTATTCCGGCGCGCGCGGCAAGAGCGGCACCTCCGACGCGTCGGCCGAATACATGGCGTGGGTGCGCCGGACGCTTGACGACGCGGGCGTTTACTGGCAATGCGCCGAGCTCGGCAAGGTGGACGCGGGCGGCGGCGGGACGGTCGCCATGTTTTTGGCGGCGCAGGACATCGACGTCGTGGACGTCGGCGTGCCGGTGCTGTCCATGCACGCGCCGTTCGAGGTCGTCTCCAAGCTCGACGTCTATATGACCTACCAAGCCTGCGCGGCGTTCTATGCTAGATTTTAGATTTTAGATGCTAGACGTTAGACGTTGGTCGCCCTGGTCAGATTTCAGAGTTCAGAAGTCAGAGGTCAGCAGTCAGATGTTCAATGTCGGATTAGGAGGACAAAGCCAAAAGTCAGATGTAACCTTTTTCCTCCCTCTGACGGGCGCCGTCGCCGAAGCGCCGCCGGTGGCGGAAAAAGCGAGGCGAGGGCGGCGAAGCGGTCAAAATTTGCCGTGCGCTCCAAGCCGGCAAATTTTGGGTACCGCGAGAGGGCCTGAGGTGGCACGCGCGCAGCGCGTGACGGAGGGAGAGAACCTTCTCGCCGTTCGGAGAACGGCGCGTAGCACGCACTTAGTTCTAATTCATCTCTCCCCCAGTCTCGCCTCATTGCATTCGGCTCGCCAGCCCCCTCGTCAGAGGGGGCAAAGGGTTTGTTCTGATTTTGAATTCTAACGGCGGGAGCAAGCCCCCGCCCTACGGTTCTGACTTCTGACCTCTGTATTCTGAATTCTGACTGCTGAGGGGGCAAAGGGTAAGCTTTAACTTTTAATTTCTGACCTCTGAACTCTGACCTCTGAATTCTGACTTCTGGACGGGTCTCCCTGTCGTTTGCAAAAAAACCGCACCCCTTACCGGGGTGCGGTCTGCAGTAAAGCCGTACTTTTAAAGCTTATTTGCTCTTTTTGCGGGTCAGAACCAGCGCCGCACCGGCAACCGCCGCAACGCCGACAACGGCAAATACTGCCGTATCACCGTTTGGAGGGCCGCCGCCGTAGATATTGTCCTCTTCATCCGCGTCGCCGCTGTCGGTGTTCCCGTCGCTGCCCGGGTCGGTCGTGCTCCCGCTGCTGTCGCCGCGCAGGACGTCCTGAAGCCGGTCGCCGAGGCTGGAGACCGCGCCGCGCAGGGAGTCAAACAGGCCGGAAAGGTCGCTGTCCGAGAAGCCGCTCGCGATGTTGTCGCCGACCTCGCTCGGGTCGAAGGTCGAAACGCCCGGGCGCGCCGCATAGGCCTTTGCAATGGCTTCGGCAAACTGCGCCTGGAGCGCCGCCGCGTCGTCGGCCGTCAGGGTTTCGGGATAGTCGGCCTGCAGCGCGGTGAACGCCGTGGTCAGCGAGGTCTCGGTCGCACGGTCGTCGCTGTAATTTTCAATGGTCAGCCCGCGCACGACGGAGGTCACCATCTGGGTGCGCGCCGCTTCGTCCGCGAAAACGGTCTCGCCGTTCGCCGCGACATACGCCACGACCGCGTCGGCAACTTCCTTGGCGTTCGCATCGGGCAGCGCGTTGACCGCGTCGCCCGCAAACGCAGGCACGCACAGCGCAACCATCATGACCAGAGCCAAAAGGCAGGCAGAAAGCTTTTTCATGTCTTTCCAAATCCTTTCCATCCAAAAAGAATAGGTAAAACCGGTTAAAACACCATGTTACTTTGCTATTATAGCAAGCCCTTTTGTAAAAGTCAACCGAAATCCTTGAGATTTTCAAAGAATTTTTAGAGGGTCAAAAACAGACCGGTTTTGTGCAGGGTGAAAATTCCGCGGCCGGATTCGCGCCTTTTCCGCGGCGTTTTCCCGTTTCAATACAGACCGGGGCGTTTACCGCTCGACCGGATAGCTTTGCGCCCACGTTTGCAAAACCGCGTTGAACGCCTCGCCCTTGAGCGTTTCCAGGCAGTCCGTGCGGTGGTCGGCGAACAGGTCGCGCTCGGGGTCGGCGATGTTTTCGCGCAGGACCAGGAACACGTAGTCGCCGTCGGTAAAGACGGAGGTCGTGCCGTTTTCCATGGCGAAGACGTGCGCGAAAAACGCGTCGGAGTATGCCGGGTCGCCGCGGGCGACAACCACCGTCTCGGGGTTCGAAATCGTGTTTTCGGCCTTGGCCGCCTGCGCCGCGACGGAGGAGCCGCCCGAAACGGCGCTCGCCATGGCCTCGAACGACGAAAGCAGCTGCGCGCGGGCGCTGTCGTCGAGCGCGACGGCGTTGCCGCTGTCGTCCGCCGTCACCAAAAAGCCCGTGATGGACTGGAACGCGACGTAATTTTCACCGAAATAGGTCCGCAGCGCATCCTCGGAAACCGGCTCGTCGCCGTCGGGCGCGTAGTAGTCGAGCAGCAGCGCCTCGCGGTAGGCCTCGCTCGTCTGCGTTTTCCAAAGCGTCTGCTTCGTGACGCCGAGCTCCGCATAATAATCGCCGAACAGCCGCCACAGGTCGTTGACCGTCTGCGAAACCGCCGCCTTTTGCTGCGCGGTCAGCTGCAGCCCGCGCGACGCGAACGCGGAATTGACCGCGACGTATTCGGAAAGCATCGCGTCCGCCGCCGCCGTCTGCTCGGCCTCGGAGGCGTCCGGGGCCTCCTGCCGCGCGCAGTCGTCAAAATACCGGCAAACCTGCGCGTCTATCTTCGTGCCCGCGACCGTCGCGCCGCTTTGCCGACCGCAGCCGCACGCCGCGAGCAAAAGCAGCGCCGCCAGCGCCAAAGCCGTCCGTTTCATCCGGCCGCCTCCCTTACTTGCACAGAAATTCGAGCGTAAACGTCCGCTCGCCGCAATGCGCGGTGATGGTGCAGCCCACCGTGCTTACAAACACCTCGCGGAATTTCGCATGGCGCTGCACCTCGCGCTGCAGCGCGCGCAGCTGCTCGTCGGAAACGCCCGCCGTATGCGACAGAAAGCAGCGCGAAAGGTCGATGCGCCCCTCGTATTCTGCAAGCAGGTCGCGGACGTATTGCAGCTGGCAGGTCTCCAGCCGGCCGCGGTACTTTTTGCCGACCGTCAGCGCCCCGTCGCGCATGACAATCTGGGGCTTGATGCCCAGCACGTTCGCGCCCAGCGCCGTCAGCGCCGAGCACCGCCCGCCCTTGCGCAGAAATTCGAGCTTGTCCAGCAAAAAGGTCGTCACGGCCTTTTCCCGCCGGTACTCGAGCTCGTGGACGATGGTGTTCGCGTCCTTGCCCGCTTCGGCGAGCTCCGCGGCGTAAATGCACAGCAGCGCAATGCCCGTCGTCAGGCTTTTGGAGTCCACGACGTGCACGCGCCCGACCTCCCCGGCCGCAAGGCACGCGTTCTGGTACGTTGCGGACAGCCGGGAGGAAAACGCCACGTGGACGACGTCGGCGCCGTCCGCGGTCAGCGCGCAAAAAAAGTCCCGGTACTCCGCAATGGAAACCGCCGAGGTCTTCGGCAGCGCCCCGGTCGCCCTGTAATAGGCGTACAGGTCGTCGGGGCCGATGTCCACGCCGTCGGTAAAGCTTTTGTCCCCGAGGGCGACGTGCAGGCCGATAACCCGGATGCCGTACCGCTCGCAGAGCGCGGGCGGCACGTCGGCGGGGCTGTCAGTCGAGATGATGGTCCTGCTCACGGCAATAGGCCTCCCAAAGTTGCTGCTTTATCGCTTCCTCGCGCTTTTCCCGCGCAAGGCGCGCGCGAATTTCCCGCTTGCGCCGGCCGATTTTGCCGTTGCGGTAAAAGGCGACTAAAAACATCCCGGCTATCGCCCCGGCGGCGGCGACGATGAAGTCGCCCATGGTGTCGAGCAGCCCGGCCTCCGAGGTCGGCTCCGAGCATTGCAGGTGCAGCCCGTAAAGCCGGTCCATGGTGAATTCGTAAATTTCCCAGCCGACGGAAATCCCCAGGGAAAAGCACAGCGCAAAAAGCGACGCGAGCGCCGGCGACAGGGCGCCGCGCCTGCCCTGGATAAGCACCGCGAAATCATAGGCGAACCAGGCGGCGATGAACCCCGCGCAGAAGTGCGTGACAATGTCAAAGCTGTGGAAATCGGTGCGGTTGTTGAGCGTGGTGCCGACGACCACCCCGATAAAAATGAACAGATTGAGCATCGTGCCCGAAATGTAGTCGACCCGCGTGATAAACGACCGGCCGCCGAACACCTGGAAAAAATCCCAGAGATGGGTAAACAGGATGGCGAATACGGCCTCCAGAAATTCCACGACCGAGCCGTGAAACAGGCCGTATATCCCCCAAAGGAGAATCCCGGCGCGTAAAACATACCAGAGAATCTGATGGCGCCGGGGCAGGTAGCCCGGCTGCTGTGCGTCTGTCATCGTTCGTCTCCCGTCCGCTTGTTAGTTTTCCTCCGTCGTCACGGGCACAAAGCGCGCAATCATGCCGACCGTGCGCTGCCCGTCCGAGCGCGCCGGCGAGCCGACCAAATCGCCGTCCGCCGAAAGCGTCTCGCCGCAGAGCACCATTTCGCCGCTTTTCAGCACGCAGACGCCGAAGAAGCGGTCGTCGCGCGTGCCGCCGTAGGCTTGCAGGGTCGTTTCCACCCATCTGCCGTCCGCGGTCAGTTCGAGCGTAAAGGCGTCGGTGCCGCCGCGGTTGCCGACGGAGCGGAAGTCCTTGTCGGACGAGCTTGTATAGCCCGCAAGCGCATAGCCCGTCTCGGTGCGGGCGACGCCGGTAAAGGCTTCGTCCAAAAGCCCGCTGACGCCCCGCTGCCAGTCGACCTCGCCCGACGGCGTAAAGCAGACCGCCAGCGCGTCAAAGCCGCCGTGGTTGCCGACGCGGCGCAGGTTTTCGTCCACCGACGCCGACCGCCCGACGGCGACCACGCCGCCCTCGTGCGAGAGGGTAATCGCCGAAAATTCCTCCGCCTTGCTGCCGCCGTACTGCGCGGTCCATTCCCGCTCGCCGGACGCCGAAAATTTCACGACGCCCGCGTCCGTGCGGCCGTACGGCGTAAAGAGGCTGCCCTCGCCGGTCGATTTGAAGCTCCCGGCGGCGTACACCGCCCCGTTTTCATCGGCGGCGACGCACGTCAAACTGTCGCCCGCCTTGCCCGCGAACGTCTGCCAGAGCAGCTCGCCGTCGGCGGAAAGCTTCGCCGCAAACGGCGCGCCGGAATAGCCGGCCACGGCGAACCCGCCGCCCGGGACGGCCGCAATCTGCGTAAAGCCGTCGGCGCGGCTCGTCCCGACGGGCGCCGTCCAGAGCGCCTCGCCCTTTTTGTTGAAGCAGAACACGACCGCGTCCGCGCCGCCCGCGTTTTGGAAGCCGAGGTCCGTCGCGCGCGTCTGCCCGCAGACCGCGAGGTTGCCGTCCTCATCCGCGGCAAGGCCCGTCGCCTCGACCCCGGCGGCGGAGCGGATGGCCTGCGTCCATTCGACGCGGCCCTTTTTGTCATAGCGCAAAAGCACCGGCGTAGAGCCGCCCCCGCCCGCAAGCGCGGACAGCTGGCCGTCCTTCGAATTCGCCTCGACAAGCGCCGCGAAGCCGCCGTCGGGCATGGCGGCCGCCGCAACGAACCGGTCGCCGCCGCTGCCGCCGAAGGTCGTCCCCCAGTTCGCGGTGTTCGCGCCGGGGACGGCGGGGGTGACGGTATATTCCGCCGTATAGGTCAGCGGCGTGCCGTCGGCGCGCGTAACGGCGTGTCCCGCGCCGTCGGTGATGGGCACGCCCGTAATGCCGCCCGTGCCGTAGGTTGTCGGCGTATAGTCGACCAGCGTCGTCACAAGGTTCCCCGCCTCGTCGTAGACCGGGTTCCCGGCCTCGTCGGTGACGGGCACGGCAATCTGCTGCGCGCCGTAGACGACGGTCGTGCGGACCTCGCCGTTTTCATCGTAAATCTTTTCGCCGTAGATGTTGGTCAGCTCCACGACCTCGCCCTGTAAAACGGCGGAAAGCACGTTGCCGTCCGCGTCCGTCAGCGGCACGCCGTTTGCGTCGGTCAGCGCGACCGCGCCGCTCGTTTCCCGGTTCTTGCCGCAGGCGGAAAGCCCGATAAGCACGCAAAGCGCCAGCGCCGCCGCCGTCAGAACCAGCCGTTTTTCCCGTTTCATCCGCTCGCCTCCCGCCATTGCGCCCCGCGGCGCGACTCCAAATACGGATACAGCCTCCAGTTTATCACAAAATCGCCCGATTTTCAATCCCAATTTCCCGCGGAGATACTTGAAACGGGGCGGCTTTTCCTGTATAATGGTTTCAGTTATTCTAAGAGGAGTCGTAGGACAAATGCTGGGAAAAATCGTCAGAGTGCGGGTCACAAAGCCCCTCGGCCGGTTGGACGGCGAGACCGGCGTAAGGTTTCCGCTCAACTTCGGCGTCCTGGAAAGCGCCCCGCCGTCGCGCGTGCCCGTTGCGGGCGCGTATATCCTCGGCGTCAACCACCCGGTGCGCCGCTTTGACGGCCGCGTGGTCGCCACGGTGCGCGACAAGCGCGAAAACGCCGTTTACCTTGTGGTCTCGCCGAAATCGAAACGCTACATCATCCAGGACATCCGCCCCGCCGTCGCCTTCCGGCACAAGGGCAAGGGCGTGAAGATTGAATGCTTTTACGAACGCTCGTGCGGCGCGGTCGTGTTCCGCGACAGCGCGGACGGCCGCCGCTTTTTGCTGATTAAAAACAAGCGCAGCACCCATTGGGGCTTCCCGAAGGGCCATGTGGAGGCCGGCGAGACGGACGAACAGACCGCCGTGCGCGAGGTGCTGGAGGAAACGGGCCTGCACATCCGGCTGCTCGACGGCTTCTGTGAAAAATCGACCTACACGATTCAGGGCCGCATCGACAAGACCGTGCTCATTTTCCTGGCGACGACGACGGACACCAAAACCGTCATCCAGGAAAGCGAAATCGAGGACTACCTGTGGCTCGAATACGACCGCTGCCTTGCGACGCTCAACTACGAAAACGACAAGGCCATTTTGAAAAAGGCGCAGGCCTATCTCTGCGCCGCGGCGCAGGAGGCGCGCTGAAATGGACGTGCGCGTGGGCGATACGCTCGAAATGAAAAAGCCGCACCCCTGCGGCGGCAAAACGTTCCGGGTGCTGCGCGCCGGGATGGATTTCCGTCTGCGCTGCGAGACCTGCGGGCGGACCTTTCTCGCGCCGCGCGTGAAAATCGAAAAGCACATCAAACGGATTGTGCGGGAAGACGGGGACGAGGATGTTTGAATCGGTAGAGACGGCCGTCGCGCGCCTTGCGGAGCTCGAACGCGCCCTGTGCGCGCCCGAGGCGGCGGCGGACCCGAAGCGGTTTGCCGCGCTCATGCGCGAGGTCAAGCGCTTGCGCCCCATTGCGGACGCGTTTTCCGCCTACCGCGCGGCCGAGGCCGACCGCGACGCGGCGCAGGCGCTCGCCAAAGAGAGCGGCGCCGACCGCGCGCTGCACGAGCTTTTGGCGCAGGAGCAGGCGGCGGCCGAAGCGCGGTGCGCAGAGCTGTCGCAGCGCCTGCGCGTGCTGCTTTTGCCGCGCGACGAAAACGACGACAAAAACGTGGTCATGGAAATCCGCGCGGGCGCGGGCGGGGACGAGGCCGCCCTGTTTGCCGCGCGGCTGTTCCGGATGTACACGATGTACGCCCAGGCGCACAGCTGGGGGCTCGAGGTGGTCAGCGCCTCCGAGACGCAGCTTGGCGGGCTGAAGGAAATCAGCTTCCTTGTGGAGGGCGAGGGCGCGTATTCGCGGCTGAAATTCGAAAGCGGCGTCCACCGCGTCCAGCGCGTGCCGGAGACCGAGAGCGGCGGGCGCATCCACACCTCCACCGCCACCGTCGCGGTGCTGCCCGAGGCCGAGGAGGTCGATTTTGCGCTGGACCCCGCCGATTTGCAGATAGACGTGTTCCGCTCCTCGGGCGCGGGCGGGCAGAAGGTCAACAAAACCTCCTCCGCCATCCGCGTGACGCACCTGCCCACGGGCATGGTCGTCGAATGCCAGGACGAGCGCAGCCAGTACCGCAACAAGGACAAGGCGCTCGCGGTCCTGCGCGCGCGGCTGTATGAGATAGAGCGCAAAAAGCAGGAGGCCGAAATCGCCGGCGAGCGCCGCGCGCAGGTCGGCACGGGCGACCGCAGCGAGCGGATTCGCACCTACAATTTCCCGCAGGGGCGCGTGACCGACCACCGGATTGGCTTAACGCTTTACAAGCTGGAGGCCGTGCTCGACGGGGACCTCGACGAAATTCTCGACGCCCTGCTCGCCGCCGACGCCGCCCGGAAGCTGGAGGCCGCGGGCGCGGAAAAATAGCTTTTCCGGCGGCGGCGCTGCGCCTTTGCGAAGGCGCAGCGCCGCCCTTTTTCTCCTCAACCGGGGCTAAACCATCGGTCGAGCCGCCTAAACCGACGGTCGGTTGCGCATCGGGCAAAACTCTGTTACGGTGATGCCATCCCAACAAAGGAGGAACCCGCCATGAAAAAAACATTCGGAACAAAGCTTTCCGAGCTGCGCAGGGAAAAGGGCATGACGCAGCTCGACCTTGCCGAAAAAATGGGCGTTACGGACAAGGCCGTTTCCAAATGGGAACGGGATTTGTCGTTCCCGGACGTCCAGACCATCCCCAGGCTTGCGGAAATTTTCGGTGTGACCGTGGACGAGCTCATGCAGGGGAAGACGGACATAAAACAGCGCGCCGCAGGCAGCCGCATCTCGGAATTCGTGCAGCTCGCCTTAAAGGGCGTGGCGCTGGCGATGGGCGTTGCCGTTGCCGTGCTGTCCTTTCTAAACGAGATTGAAACCGCCGACGCCATCGGTATGCTGGGCATCGGCCTCGCCGCTTTGGCGATTGCACAGCTTTCGGGAAAGGAATAACGCGCCCATAATCGCGCGGCATGCAGAAAAGGACGGAACTGTGTCGGTTGACCCAGTTCCGTCCTTTTTGGTTTATACAGTCTTGAAAGCTTTCTGCCTTCTCCGCTTGCGCAAATGCGAAACCCTTACACGGGAACGAGCCTGTAAATCGCAACCCCTTCCGCTTCCGCTCTTTCCGCAAACAATCTGAAGCTCGTTTCATTCATGGTGTCGGCGTTAAATGCATCCAGCGCGTTCCCGCAAAGGCTCTGTATCTCATTGACCAAATTTTTGCGATATGTGATTTTTTCGCTGAGTGTCCCCTTATATTCGTAGACATACAGATTGGTCGCCGAATTTTCGTGGGAAGTTGCCATTTTTGTCCGCCTTTCTGCCCAATCCGGGCTTATCGCTCCCAAACATAACCCTGAAGATAACCTTCATTAGTATGGTCCGTGTCTTGTAACGCATCAGCTGCCTGCGCAGGGTCTGATAGTACAGATGCGCTTAGTTCCCTTTTCGTACCCATCGTCTTATCATGGTCTCTAGGGTTTGATTCCGTTCTTACCCACCCGTTTGTTTCTTCAAAATACGCGGCTTTCAAATCTTCGCTTTTAAAAGCGAGCCCACCAATATGCGTTACGCTTGCCGGGATTGTTATTTCTTGAAGCGGGCAGTTGGTAAATGCAACACCTCCGATGTAAGAAACACCGTTTTCAAGCACAACCTTCGTCAAGTTCGCGTTGTCGGCAAAAGCTCTCTGCTCTATCGTGGTGACGCTTTGCGGAATCACAACTTCTCGCAAGTCGCACCGCGCAAAAGCATAGCGCCCTATTGAAATCACACTGTTCGGGATGTTTATGCTCGTTAACGATGAGCATTTGTAAAATGCCTCATCTCCAATTGCTGTAATCGTATTCGGCAAAACCACTTCCGTCAGATAGTCGCAGCCCACGAAGGAGGTAATCTGTGTTACGGTTCGTCCGTTGTATGAGGAAGGTATAACAATTCTTTCCGCACTGTTTTTATAATCTTCTTTTATGGATACGCCCCAGGTGCCGTCGTCCAGCATGGCGAAGCTCAACATGGAAATGGAATCGTTTACATCGGATGCGATAACGCCTATGTTGTCGCTTGTCCCGTCGGTATAGGTAATCACCAATTCTCCGTTGATGAGCTCTGTTTTGGCGATTCCTCTGCCGGCCGCGCCGGTATCGCCTTTGTCGCCCTTGTCGCCTTTGTCACCCTTCTCGCCTTTCACATTGCCCAGGTTGGTCACGGAATTGTCGGTCATCGTAACGCTCAGCTCGCCCGCCGCCGAAAGCGTAACGGTTTTGATACCCACGCCGTCCTCACCCTCGGCGCCGACAACGGCGCCGAGGTCGGCAGTCTCCCCGGTGGAATAGGTCAATATCAGGTGCCCTTCCGTATTGATTTCCGACTTGACGACCCCGATGCCGTCGGCGCCTTTGATGTTGCCCAGCTGCAGAATCGTACCGTTGGTCAGCGTCACGTTCAATGCACCCGCGTCGGTAACGGTCACGTCCGCAATGCCGACGCCGTTCGCGCCCGCTGCCCCGGTATCGCCCTTTTCGCCCTTCTCCCCGTCGGCGCCGTTCTGCCCGACAATGCGCCCGAGGTTGATGCTGGTGGAATTGGAGAAGCGCAGCACCAGTTCACCGCCGTTGTTAATCTCCGCTGCGGTAATCCCCACGCCGTCCGCGCCGTCGGCACCCGCCGCGCCGGTATCGCCTTTTTCGCCTTTGGCGCCGTCTTTGCCGACCACTTTACCGAGGTTGACGAAATTGCCGTCCGAATAGGTCAGCTCCAGCTCCCCGGCTGCATTGATTTCCGTTTGGGTAATGCCGACACCGTCCGTGCCGTCCGCGCCCGCTTCACCGGTATCGCCTTTGTCGCCTCTGTCCCCTTTGTCACCTTTGTCACCTTTGGCGCCGTCTTTGCCGACCACGTTGCCGAGGTTGACGGAATTGCCGTCCGAATAGGTCAGCACCAGCTCCCCGGCTGCATTGATTTCCGTTTGGGTAATGCCGACACCGTCCGTGCCGTCTGCGCCCGCTTCACCGGTATCGCCTTTGTCGCCTTTGATGTTGCCAAGGTTTAAAAGCGTTCCGTTGGTCAACGCAATCTCGAGCGTGTTTTCGGCCGTGATGTTGATCGTCCGGATGCCGACGCCGTCTTCCCCGTCGGCGCCGGCAGCGCCTGTTGCCCCGGTGTCACCTTTCTCGCCTTTGTCCCCTTTGTCGCCTTTCGCGCCAACGACAACGCCAAGATTTTCCACGCGTCTATCCGAATATGTCACCACGAGTTCTCCCTTTTGGTTGATTTCGGATTTCGTCACACTGATGCCGTCCTTACCGGCGGCGCCGGTCGCACCCGTTTCGCCTTTCTCGCCCTGTTCACCCTTTTCGCCTTTGGCGCCGATAACATTGCCGAGGTTTTCGGAATTGCCGTCCGAATAGGTGAGGACAAGCTCGCCCTTTTCGTTGATGGCAGAGCTCACGACGCTGATACCGTCATCGCCCTTTTCACCCTGTATGCCTTGTTCACCTTGGACGCCCTGCGCGCCGGTCTCGCCGGTTTCGCCTTTCTCGCCCTCGGCTCCAATGACATTGCCGAGGTTGGCAGTCTGCCCGTTGGTATAGGTCAGCACCAACTCGCCGTTCTCATTGATAACGGAGCCGGACACGCCAACGCCGTCCTCGCCCTTTTCACCGACAACCTTATCCAGATTGACCTGGCTTCCGTCCGAAAAGGTCAGCACAAGCTGCCCGTCCACATTGACAGCAGCCGCGCTGATACCGACGCCGTCTTCCCCTTTTTCGCCCTGGGCACCCGTTGCTCCGGTATCTCCCTTTTCGCCCTGTTCGCCTTGAATCCCCTGCGCACCTGTGGCTCCGGTATCGCCTTTGTCGCCTTTTTCACCCTGTGCGCCGTCTTTGCCATCCGCGCCGACAGCCTTTCCGAGATTGATGACCCGGTCATCGGTCAAGGTCAAAAGCAGCTCGCCGTTTTCGGAAAATGCGGCGGTTTTGATCCCGGCATTGTCCTGCCCGGCGGCAGCTTCCAAGGACGCGGCAAAATCCTGTTCCGTGCCGGAATAGCCGTTTTCCTTGGCAATGTCATAGGCCGACTTGCCCGAAAGGGATTTAAGCCACTCCTGCACCGTACCCGTATAGCCGTACTGCACAGCCAGCTCGTATGCCGACAGGCCGTTTTTAACCGTAGAAACGGCTTGTGCGCCGCTCTTTCTGTGCACATAGGTCGCTACACCAAACGCTATGCCGAACATAATCAACACCGTGAGAAGCACCGCAAGAATTTTACGCGCGATATGCTTCCGCCCGCTTTTCGTTGTGGAAATTTTCACTGTGTTTTCCATCGTTCTCCTCCTAAAGCTCTTTCTCCCCGTCGCAACAGGCGGATAAATGTTTTACAGACCCATTTTAGCGGATTTTCCGCTAAAAGTCAATAGAGTAATATCCGCTATACCTATAATAGGGCATATTATTCGGAGGTGGTTGTATGCTCTATCGGCGGATTCGTGATTTGCGGGAAGACCGGGATTTAACGCAGCGGGAAATGGGTGAAATCCTGCTTTGCAGTCAGCGTGTATACAGTGATTATGAACGAGGTGTTTTGGATATCCCGACCGAGATTTTAATTCGTTTGGCTGATTTTTATAATGTTTCCACAGATTACATTTTGGGAAGGACCGACATCCGTGAAATGGCAGGAAAGCAACAGGAAAAGTTCGCGCCGTCTTCCTGATGTTCCGTAAATAAAACACCCGCCCGGCTCCGTAAAGGAATGGGCAGGTATCTTTGGATTGTGGGTTGTGCGCAGCGGGCCGTTTTCACGTTTTCTTTTGCCCCTGCCGTGGTCTAACAACGGGCTAAGGCGCGCCGCGCCAAATGCGGCGACGAGATTGAAATTGTTATCCGACCCTGACGGTTTTGCAAAAACGGGGCTGTGTCCTGCATGCAGGATACAGCCCCGTTTTTCTTTTGCGGTTCGGCGGCTTCCCTTTGCCGCCATTTTGAACCGCGTGTTATTCCGCTTCCCTTTGCGCTTTTTGCGCTTCTCTGAGCGCGCGCGCGAGCTGGTCGGGGCAGGAGGTCGGGCGAAGCCCGCAGCGAATCCCGGACAGCGTCTCGACAACGTCCTCGACGCGCCGCCCCTCGGCAAGCCTGGCGACGCCCTGCGTATTGCCGTTGCAGCCGCCGTAAAACCGCACTTTTTTTATCACGTCGCCGTCAAGCTCGACTTCAATCTGCTGCGAGCACGTCCCGCGCGTGCGATAGGTATAGGTCATGGGGAAAACTCCTTACTTTCGGAAGAATTGATACCAGCGTTTTTTCGGCATATCGAGAATCGGGTGGTCGAGAAGCGGCACGCCGTCGCGGTCGGTCCCCTCCTGCTCAAAAACGATAAGCTCGTTGCCGGTCTCGCGCAGAAGGCCCCTGGGCACATACAGCGTCGCCTGCGGGCCGCGCGCCCAGTACCGCCCGAGGTTGAAGCCGTTGACGAACACGCAGCCCTTTTGGAAGCCCCGCATATCGGCGAAGGTGTCGGCGTCCGTTTTCGCGTCAAACGTCCCGCGCAAAAACCGCGGGCCGTCCTTTCGACCGGGCTTTTCGAACCGCAGGCCGTCGAGCCGTTCGAAGGGCAGGGTGCGCACCGTAAAGCCGAACAGCTCCTGGTTGCCGAGCGCGACGCGGCGCAGCCCCTTGCGGTCATACAGGTGCGGGCCGTAGTTGACGCGGCCCATCGCCTCGACCAGAATGTCAATCCGCTTTTCCCCCGAAAAGGCGGGCAGGCGCACCGAAAAGCCGTCGTTTTCCTCCCGCTTCGGGTTGTCCGTGCGGTAATAGGTCGCCTTGAGGTCGCCGTCGATATAGAGGTACGCGTTGTCGTGCACGCCCTCTACCCGCAGCCGGGCGGCCTCGTACCGGCCGCGGACGGTCACGGAATACAGGATGTAGCCGAAATTCTGCCCGAACGCCTCCATGGAGCGCGGGCTCGCGGTTTCGTGCGTTTCGCCGAGGACGTCGAGGTTCTCAAACAGCGGCGCGGCCTCGGTGAGCCGCACCGTCCCGGGCGCCTGCAGCTTCGGCTCGTCGGGCAGGCGCGTCAGCTCTATCCCCTGCTTTTCGCACAAAAGCCGCCGCACGCTGTGGTAGGCGGCGGTGTACCCGCCCCATTCGTTCAGCAGCGCGCTGTAGTCGTAGCTTGTGACCGTCGGCTCATAGCCCTTGCCGTAATTCGCGCCGGCGGTAAAGCCGAAATTCGTGCCGCCGTGGAACATATACATATTGAAGCTCGCGTCCATGTCGAGGAAATCCTGAATTTCCCCCGCGACCTGCTGCGACGGGCGCGTGTGGTGGACGTCGCCCCAGTGGTCGAACCACCCGCACCAGAACTCGCCGCACATATACGGCCGGTCCTTCTGGTAGCGGTCGAGCTTTTTCAAAAGCGTTTTCGCGCGCGAGCCGAAATTCATGACCTTGAGCACGTCGGGCAGCCCCCCGCCCGACAGCATCCAGTCGCAGTCGCCGTCGGAGGTGAACAGCAGCTCGTCGAGCCCGACGTCGAGCATAATCTGCCGCACGGCCTCGAGGTACGCGTGGTCGTTGCCGTAGGAGCCGTACTCGTTCTCCACCTGAAGCATCAGCACGTTCCCGCCGTTTTTCGCAAGCAGCGGCCGCAGCTCGCCGGCGAGCGCTTCGTAATACCGGCGCACCGCCGCAAGGTACGGCGGATAGTTGCAGCGCAGGCGCATATTCTCGTCCTTTAAAAGCCACGCCGGGAAGCCGCCGAAATCCCATTCCGCGCAGATGTAGGGGCCGGGCCGCACAATGGCGTACAGCCCCTGCCGCGCCGCCTCGCGCAGGTATGCGGCGAGGTCGAGCCCGCCGGAAAAGTCGAACTGCCCGGGTCTCGGCTCGTGCAGGTTCCAGCAGACGTAGGTTTCCACGGTGTTGAAGCCCGCCGCCTTCAGCTTTTCGAGCCGGTCGGCCCAATGCTCGCGCGGGACGCGGAAATAGTGCATGGCGCCCGCGTAAACGGAAAACGGTTTGCCGTCCAGTCGGAACCGGCCTTTTTCGATGGTCAGCATAAGATACTCCTGTCGTTTTTGGTGCTTTGCTTTATATGAGCCCGAGGTATTCCTCCAGGCACTGTCCGCTTTCATGCATGGCGCGCGCCGCCGCTTTCCCGACGTACCGCCAGTGCCACGGCTCGGCCTCCATGCCGGTCACGTCCGTCTTGCCGGCCGGGTAGCGCTCCACGAAGCCGTATTCCCACGCGTGGGCCGCAAGCCATGCGTATTCCGCCGTGTTGACGAAATCCGCCGACGCCGAGCCGACGTCCATGGCGAGCCCCGCGTTGTGCTCGCTCGCCCCGGCGGGCTCGACGCGCTTCGCCGCCGCGAGCTTTGCGGACGCCTCGTCCTGCCCGGCGGCAACCAGCGTCTGCACGCGGCTCGCATAGCGCTCCGCCTGGCGCGCCTGGGTCACGTACCCGGCGTAGGGCGTGAGCGTGCAGCCCTCGGCCTTGGCGGCCGCATACATTTCGGCATAGGCGGGCGCAACGCGCGCGTCCAGCTGCTCGTCCGCCCCCTCCACCGCCGCGGCAAGCTCCGGGACATAGTCGGCGGGCAGCCGGTAGCGGTAGCCCACGGGCGTCAGCGCCCAGTTGTCGCCCTCGGGCGTGACGGTCAGCACCTCGTCCGCCCCGGCGCGGGGGAACAGCCCCTCGGGGACGGTTGCGGGCTCGGTTTCGGCCGGCGCGGTCGTTTCGGGCACGGTCGTCTCGGGCATTTCGGCCGCGGGCGCGGCCGGCGAGGTCGCCGTCGGGACGGGTTCGGCCGGCGCGGCCGCCTTTCTCTGCTCGGTAACCGCGTAGCCCACCGCCGTCGAGGCAAGCAGGCACAGCAGCACCCCCGCGCACAAAAGCCGCGCGCGCATCACGCGCTTCGGGATTGGTTTTTTTGCCATGGCCTGCCTCCCCGCCGCCCGGACCGGGCGTTTGCTCGCCCCTATTTTAGAAGGTCTGTCCGGCTTTGTCAACCGTTTTTTCGCGCCCGCGGCGAAGACGGCGCGCCGTACATTTTCCGGTGGGAAATTTGGAATTTTCTATCGACTTTGCCCCGAGTTTATGATACAATACCGTATAGTAGGTCGTTTGCGCCCCGCAGGCGGGGCTTTGGAAAACGGCCGTTTCCCATGGAGGTATGTCGATGCTCGCTCGCGAAAGCAATGCAAATTACCCCTCGCGCCGGCGCGAAATGGCCAATTTTGCCGCGCGGGAAATCAAGCGCGTCTGCAAGGAAATCGGCCCGCGCCCCTCGGGCGAGGAGGCGGAGCGCCGGGCGCAGGCGTATGTCGCGGAATCCATGAAATCCGTCGCCGACCGCGTGGAGGTCGAGGATTTTGAGCTGCACCCCAAGGCGTTTCTGGGCTGGGTGCTCACGGACGTCGTTTTGATGCTCGTCTCCGGGGTGCTGCTGTGCCTGTCGCTTGCGGGCGTGTTCGGGGCGGGGCGCACCGCCGCGCTCGCCGCCGCAACGGCGCTGACCGTGCTTTCCCTTCTTTTCCTCGTCTGTGAATTCCTGCTTTACAAGCCGCTTTTGGACCCGCTTTTCCCGCGCCGCCGGTCGCAGAACGTCATCTGCACCCGCGCGCCCGAAAAGGAGGTGCGCCGGCGCATCGTTTTCTGCGGGCATATGGATTCCGCCTATGAGTGGACGTACCTGCGCCTCGGCGGCGGGAAGCTGTTTGCCGCCGTGGTCGGCGCGGCGTTCGGCTCCGTTTTTGTGCAGCTCGTGCTCGACGTGCTCGCCTTTTTCGAATTTTCAAGCGCCGTGGACACCGTGCTGCTCGTCCTCGCGGCGCTCACAACGCTGCTGGTGCTGCCCGGGGCCTTCTTCGTCAACTGGAAGCGCCCGGTCGACGGCGCGAACGACAACCTGACCGGCGTCTTTGCCTCCATGGCGGTGCTGCGCTTTTTCGCCGCCAACGACATTCGCTTTGCGCACACCGAGGTCTCGGCGGTCTCCATGGGCTGCGAGGAGGCGGGGCTGCGCGGGGCGAAGGCGTTTGCCAGGGCGCACCCCGACGACGGCGTGGAGACGGTCTACATCGTAACCGACACGCTGCGCGACTACGCCTTCCTCGGCGTTTACAACAAGGACATGACCGGCCTTGTGCGGCTCGACGCGGGCGCCGCGGCGCTTGTGCAGCGCGGCGCGAAGAACGCCGGGCTCGACCTGCCGTACGCCAAGGTCTTTTTCGGCGCGTCGGACGCGGCCGCGCTCGCCCAGAGCGGCCTACGGGCCGCGACGCTTGCGGCGATGGACCCCGCCCCCGCGCGGTACTACCACACCCGGGGCGACACCGCCGACAATCTGGATTTGAAAACGCTGGAAGCGGGCATCGACGTGCTGCTGGAAACCGCGTTCCTCTATGACGCAGAGGGTCTTCCGCACGACGCCGCCAAGGCGCAGGAATAAGCAAAGGGGAATGACTATGCAAAAAAGAGTTTGGAAAGTTGGCTGTCTGGTTCTGGTCCTGGCGCTGTGCGCCGCCGCGTTTTCCGGCTGCGAGCTGAGCCTGTCCGCAAACGCGGGCCCCGAGCCCGTCGCGGTCACCTTGAAGACGGACCTGCGCGACGCGCGCTTTACCTTTACCTACGGGGAGCTGCGCGACCTGATTGACGCGGAGACGCTCTCCAACCTGTTTGAGGATTACGAAAACAAGACCGACGACGTGACCGTCGAGCTCGGGTACTACGACCTGCGCGCGCGCTTCGGCGAGAAGGAGGACGTGTTTAACGCCGTCATGGGGCTTTTGGACGAGGCGGACCTCGCCGCGCTCAACGGCAACCGCACCGAGGTGCTCGCCTATTACACGGAGCTCGCCAACGCCGTGAAGGCGCAGAAGCCCGAAACCATCCGTTCGGAAAGCTTCTGGGTCGACGACGGCACCATCACCTTTACGGACGAGGCGGGCAGCGTGCAGGACGACGGCTCGCCCATCTCCAAGGCGGCGCGCCTGTTTAAGGATATGTCGATGCAGGGCATTTCCTCGGTGCTGCCCGAAAACGAGACGCTCGCCGCCGGGACGGACCTGACGGACCTGCTGTACCTCTACGGCTCCGACGACCTGACCGCGCTGACGGACGCGGACCTGGAGGCCGCCTACTCCTCCGTCAACGAAACGACCGAAAAGGATTCGGAAGAAAACGACGTCGTCACCGAGCTTACCCGCACGGTGGAGCTGCACGTGAAGCCCGAAACGCAGAGCATCCTGCGCGCGATAAACGTCCGCGACGAGGCCGCCGTGCTCGAGAAGCTCAACCGGCCGGAAAACTCCTTTACGATAAACGGCTACGAGATGGCCTTCACCTCGCTGACCATCACCGCGACGTTTGACGCCGCGACCGACGAGCTGCTGACGCTCTCCTACGACCGGACGATGCACGTCACGGCCACCGTCACCGGCGAGGGCACGCTCGCGCCCCTGGGCACGCAGACCGTCGAGTTCGACTGCGGCGCGAACACCTACTACCAGTTCGGCTGGGCCGACCGCGCCGACGCCTAAAACCGCAGAACCCTTCCCCCACGCAGCAAAGCGCGTCCCAAGGCTTTGGGACGCGCTTTTTTAAACCCGAACAGGAGGCCGCCATGACCGAACAGGAACGCATCGATTTGTACACAAGCATTGTCCCGAACCGCCGCCAGCTCCTTATCCAGGACCTGCGCTTTTACGCCTTTGTCCACTACACGGTCAACACCTTTACGAACCGCGAGTGGGGCAGCGGCAAAGAGTCCGAGCGCGTGTTCGCCCCCAGGGCGCAAAACGCCGAGCAATGGTGCGAGGCGATTGCCGCCGCGGGCATGAAGGGCGTTATCCTGACCTGCAAGCACCACGACGGCTTCTGTCTCTGGCCGACGAAAACGACCGCGCATTCCGTCAAAAACAGCCCCTACAAGGGCGGGCGCGGCGACGTGGTGCGCGAGGTTTCCGACGCCTGCCGCAAATACGGACTGAAATTCGGCGTGTACCTTTCCCCCTGGGACCGCAACTGCCCGCTGTACGGCACGCCCGCCTACAACGACTTCTACATCGCGCAGCTGACCGAGCTTTTAACGAACTACGGCGACATTTTCATGCTCTGGCTCGACGGCGCGTGCGGCGCGGACGCGGCCGGACAGCCCAAGCAGAAATACGACTTCGAGCGCATCTGGCGCACGGCGGTCGAGCTGCAGCCGGAGATTGTCATGTCGGGCTGCGCGCCGGACGTGCGGTGGATTGGCAACGAAAGCGGCAAAACGCGCGAAAGCGAATGGAACGTCGTGCCGCGCTTCGCCTATGACCAGCAGAACCTGGCCGCCAACTGCCAGCAGGACGACGACCTGCGCAAATTCCAGAAGCGCTGCCAGGACGCGATGCTCCCCGACCTCGGCTCGCGGGAATTTCTCGCGAACTACGACGACTTCATGTGGTACCCGGCGGAGGTGGACGTGTCCATCCGGCTCGGGTGGTTCTACCACCCGCTGCAGCGGTACACGCTGAAATCCCTGCGGCATTTGATGAAAATTTACTACACCTCGGCGGGCAGCAACGCCCTGCTGCTTTTGAACGTCCCGCCCAACCGCAAGGGCCTTTTGCCGAAGGCCGACGTCAAGCGGCTGCGGGAAATGGGCGCGTGGCTGCAAAAAGAGGACAGCCTGGTGCTGGACGCCCGGCGCACGGACGCGGACGGCGGCTTTACCGTAGCGCTCGACTTTCCCCGGCAGTCCGTGGACCGCGTGCGCCTTTCGGAGGACACGACCAAGTCCCAGCGCGTCGAGGCGTTTGAGATTTACGCAAACGGGCAACGCGTGTTCCGCGGCACGGTGATTGGCTTTTCGCGGATTGCCATTTTCGACCGTCCCGTCACGACCGACCGGCTCGAGGTGCGCATCACGCGCTGCCGCAACGAGCCGTACATCGACCGCGCCGAGGTCTGCGCGACCGGGGCGTACCGGCCGTGGTGAGCCGGGGGTAAGAGAATCGAGCCCGGCCCGGCTTCGGGCAGCCCAAAACCATATTGGGTTCGGCGCCCGACAGCTTACGCCGGGTACTGCCGCCCCGCGCTGTCCACGCGCGCGTCTGCGCCGTACAAAAGCTCCTCCACCGGGACAAAGCGGTAGCCGTCCGCCGATAAAATGCGCAGGATTTCGCGCAAGGCCGCGGGCGTGTTTTCGACGCCGTTGTGGAACAGCAGAATGGCGCCGGGCTCGGCGGCGGCCGTGACGCGCTCGACCATTTCCGCGGCGGACAGCCCCTGCCAGTCGAGACTGTCCACCGACCATTGCACCGCCTGCATCCCGAGCGCGGCGGCGGCGCGGACCGTGTCGGCGTTCCAGTCGCCCGACGGCGCGCGCACCACCTTGGGACGGACGCCGACGCAGGCCTCCACCGCGTCCGAGCAGGCCTCCATGTCGGCGCGCTGCGCCTCTAAGGCGAGCGAGCCGTAGGCCTTGTGCGTATCCGAGTGATTCCCTATCGTGTGCCCGGCCTCGTAAAACGCGCGGACACTTTGCGGGTTCTGCCGGACCCAGTCGCCGACGGCAAAGACCGTCGCCCGCGCGTCAAATTCCGCCAAAATTTCCAAAAGCTCGCCCGTGTCCTCGGCGCCCCAGGCCGCGTCAAAGGTCACGGCGAGCTTTTTTTCGTCCGTTTCCACGCAATAGACCGGCGTTTCGCCGCCCCCGGCCGACGCGGGCCGCGCGGACAGCCGCTGCGACACGCCCGCGAGCGCAAAGGACAGCCCCAAGACAGCCAGGAAAACGGCCAGCGCCGTTTTCCGCGTGATAACCAGATACCGCATCGCGACCCCTCCCCCTTATCTCTATGCGCCCGCCGCGCGCCGTAGAAGGCCGCGAGCGGGAGCGGATACCCGAAATCGTGCGCGCAGCGGCGGCTTCCCCTGTCAGAATTCAGAGTTCAGAAGTCAGAGGTCAGAGGTTAAATGCCGGGTTAGGAGGACAAAGTCAAAAGTCAGATACAACTATTCCTCCCTCTGACGAGGGAGGTGGGTTTTGCCGCAGGCAAAAGCCGGAGGGAGAGATAAGCCCTGTCAGAATTCAGAGTTCAGAAATCAGATGTTAGAACGCGTAGTGGCGGGCTTCCCGGGCAGAAATCAGAATACAGATGTTAGAAGTCAGAACGGTAGGGCGGGGGCTTGCTCCCCTGTTAGACATCAGCTGTTAGATATTAGATGTTAGACCGCGTAGCGGCGGGCTTCCATGCCCGCCATACCCAGTCCGACACGGGCACACGTCCCGGCTGTGTAAGAATCGGCAATTGCGCGCATACCGTAGGGCGGGGGCTTGCTCCCGCCGCAAAACCAGCCCGACACGGGCACACGTCCCGGCCGCAATGAAACCAAAAGTCAGAAGTAACCCTTTTCCTCCCTCTGACGGGCGCCGTCGCCGAAGCGCCGCCGGTGGCGGAAAAAGCGAGGCGAGGGCGGCGAAGCGGTCAAAATTTGCCGTGCGCTCCAAGCCGGCAAATTTTGGGCACCGCGAGAGGGCCTGA
>DVMW01000001.1 GCA_018714805.1 Candidatus Fimenecus excrementigallinarum | reverse complement strand
CCTCGGCCTCCTCGTCCTCTGCGGCCGTCTTCGGGGGCTGCTCGCGCACGACGGGCTTGACGGGCACGCCGCCCTTTGCCGAAACGTATTTGGTCGGCTCGTTGTCGACAAAATAGTTATAATCGAACTTGACGGAGGGGTTTTTGCGGAACTCGTCTAAATCCATGAGCATTTCCGACGCCGACTGGTAGCGGTTCTTCGGATTTTTCTGCATGGCGCGCATGGTAATCTGCTCTAAGCCGAGCGGAATGTCGGGATTCAGCTCGCGCGGGCGCTTTGCCTCCTGCTGCAGCTGCATAATGGCAACGGAAACCGCGCTGTCCGACTGGAACGGCAGCTGCCCGGTCAGCATTTCATACAGCACAACGCCGACGGAATAAATATCCGCCTTGTCGTCGGTAATTTCCCCGCGCGCCTGCTCGGGCGAAATATAGTGCACGGAGCCAATGGCGCTTTCGGTCATGGTACGCGTATCCCCGCGCGAGAACCGCGCGATGCCGAAATCGCTGACCTTGATGGTGCCGTCCTGCAGCAGCATAATGTTCTGCGGCTTGATGTCGCGGTGCACGATGCCCTTGTCGTGCGCGTGCTGGAGCGCTTTGAGAATCTGGTTGACGAAGTGGACGGCTTCCTTCCAGTTGACGACCTTCTGCTGCTCAATATACTCCTTGAGCGTGATACCCTCAATATATTCCATCACGATATATTGGAGCCGGTCGCCGAAGCTGACGTCGTACACCTTTACGATGTTCGGATGCGAGAGGACGGCAATCGCCTTCGCCTCGTTTTTAAAGCGGCGGCGGAACTCCTCGTTCGCCAGAAATTCCTCTTTCAAAATTTTGATGGCGACGATGCGGTCGTCGATATTGTCATAGGCTTTATAGACCACCGCCATACCGCCGACGCCGATGATTTCACGAATCTCATACCGGTTGTCTAAGCGTTTTCCACAGTAGTTTTCCATCGTTCCATCTCCTTAATATGCAAGCGTTACCGCGGTGACGTTGTCGCCGCCGCCGTTTTGCAGCGCCCGGGAAACCAGTCGCTCCGCAAATTCGTAATAGGTGCCGTTGGAAAGCGCGCAAATCTCGTCGCTTTCCACGTAGTTGGAAAGGCCGTCCGTACACAAAAGCAGGATGTCTTCGTTTTGCATCGGCTGCTCAAAGAAATCCACCCGGACCTCGGCGCGCACGCCGAGCGCGCGGGTAATGATATTTTTCTGGGGATGCAGCTTTGCTTCAAGCTGCGTGATTTTCCCGGTCTCGACCATGTCCTGCACCATGGAATGGTCCCTCGTCAGCTGCAAAAGCGCATCGCCGGACAGCATATACGCCCGGCTGTCCCCCACGTGCGCGATATACGCCACATGGTCTGTCACGATGGCGCAGACGACCGTCGTCCCCATCCCGGAAAAAGCCGGGTTTGCCTGGGCTATGTCGTATACGCTGACGTTTGCGGCGTTGATTGCGGACACAAGCAGGTTTTTAATCGACCTGCCGTGCATGGACGCGCGGTACGCCGTGGTGAACCGTTCGGAAATCACCTTAACGGCCGTTGTTGCGGCAATGTTGCCGCCGGCGACGCCGCCCATGCCGTCGCAGACAACCGCCCAGGCGACCCCTTCGGGGAGCTCGCCGGTCGCATATGCGTCCTGGTTGCTGTCCCGTACTCTGCCAATATCGGTTTTTGCTGCAATTTTCAAGCCATCACCCTCTTTGCAGCCTGCCGTTTTCCGGCGAAGTCTGCGGCTTTTGCGCGTCGAGCTTTTTTGCCCGAAGCTGGCCGCAGGATGCGTCTATGTCCTCGCCGAGCGTCCGCCGCACCGTGACGGTCAGGCCGCGCTGCTCCAGAAGCTCGGAAAACCGGCGCAGACGCTGCGCGCGGCTCTTTTTATATTGCGTTTCCCGGACAGAGTTGACCGGGATTAAATTGACGTGGCAAAGCATACCGTGCAGCTTGTCTGCAAGCTCCATGGCGCAGGCGTCCGAATCGTTGACGCCGTCAATCATGGTGTATTCAAAGGAAATGCGCCGGGAGGTCTGCTGCGTATAAGCGCGGCAGGCGCGAAGCAGCTCTTCAACGCCCCAGGTGCGGTTGACCGGCATGAGCGCGGAGCGAATCGCGTCGTTCGGCGCGTGCAGGGAGACGGAAAGCGTCAGCCCGAGCCGCTCTTTGGCAAGGTCGTAAATGCGCGGGACGACGCCGCAGGTGGAAAGCGAAATATGCCGCATGGAAAGCCCCAGCCCGTGTTCGTCCGTCGCAAGGTGCAGAAAGCGCAGGACGTTTTCATAATTGTCCAGCGGCTCGCCCGTTCCCATCAGCACGACGTGGGCGATGCGCTCCCCCAGGTCTTTCTGCGCGGTATGAATCTCCGCAAGCATTTCCGAGGCGGTCAGCTGCCGCTTGAAGCCGCCGATGGCCGACGCGCAGAACGAGCAGCCCATTTTGCAGCCGAGCTGCGTGGAAATGCAGATGGAAAGTCCGTATTTGTACCGCATGACGACGCATTCCACATATTCGCCGGGACCAAATTCCAGCAAATACTTGGTCGTGCCGTCCAAAGCGGAGCAAAGCTTGGTGTCGATAGTGCAGGCGGGAAGAAAGCAGGTCTCCGCAAGCGTTTCCCGCAAGACCTTGGGCAGGTTCTGCATATCCGAAAAGCTGCGGACGCCCTTTTCCTGCAGCCAGGAAAACAGCTGCGCCGCGCGGTATTTGGGCAAGCCCATATCCGCGGCAAAGGCTTGCAGCTCCAAAAGCGTCATGGAACCGATATCCGTTTTACTCATGTATCTCTCCGAAGCTGTGCAAAAAAGAACCCGTCGGTCCCATCCTTATGCGGCATAAGCGTGCGGTAGGCGTTTTTTTGAAATTCGGGATGCGCGTGCAAAAACCGGTCGCACACGCCCTCGTTTTCCGCGCGGGACAGCGTGCAGGTTGAATACACAAGCAGGCCGCCCTTGCGCACATAGCGCGACGCGCACACTAAGATATTATACTGTATTTCGGTCAGCTTGTCAATCAAGGCGAGCGGCCGCAGGCGAATCTCCGGCTTGCGCCGAAGCACGCCGAGCCCCGAACAGGGCACGTCGCAAAGCACGCGGTCGGCGCTGTCATAAAACGCCGGGTCATCCGCGGCGGCATCGTGCTGCCGCGCCGAAAGGATGGAAATGCCGAGCCGTTCTGCCCCGGAGGCAATCAGTCCCACCCGCTGCTCGTGCAAATCGAACGCCAGAATACGGCCCCGGTTCTGCATTTGCTGCGCCGCCGTAAAGCTTTTGCCGCCCGGCGCCGCGCAGAGGTCCAAAAGGGTCATGCCCGGCTCCAGCTGCAGCGCGTCCACGCAAAGCCCGCTCGCCGGGTCCTGCACATGGAAAAGGCCTTCTTTGTATGCGGGCGTCAGCGCGGCGTTCCCCTTTAACACCGTCAGCGTATCGGGCAAAAGGCCGGCCGCCGTTTCCACGCCCGCCTGCGCAAGCGATGCCGCAAGCTTTTCCGGCGTCGTTTTCAGCGTGTTGACACGCAAAGCAACCGGCGCCCCGCCGAAGGAGGCCTCCAGAAAGGCTTTGGCGTCCGGCTCGCCGTACTCGCGCAGGAAGTGCGCCGCCAGCGCGCGCGGGCAGCTGTAGCGGACGCTCCAATCCGAAAGCGTATCCCCGGTCTGCGGATATGTAAGCGGCGTTTCGCAAAGACGGCGCAGCACCGAATTGACAAGCCCCGCCGCAAACGCGCAGCCGTTTTTTTGCACAAGCTTTACGCTCTCGTTGACCGCCGCGCTTTGCGGGACCTTATCCATAAAATATATCTGGTAAGCGCCCATGCGCAGCGCAACGAGCACCTGCGGGCGCAGCCGGGTTATCGGTTGCCGCAAAAAGCCCGACAGCACGGCGTCGAGCGTAATCTGCCGCTCCAGCGTTCCGTAGACAAGCGCCGTGACGAAAGCGTTCGACTCCGCCGCGGGCGCCTGCTTTAAAACCGCGTCGAGCGCCAGGTTGGAATACGCCTTTTCCCGCTCCACGCGCAAAAGGACCTGAAAAGCCGCCTGACGATTCTGCATAGCTTAATTCCTTCGGTTCGCGAGCAGCAAAAGCCGCAGCAGGTTCGCCGCCGTGACCGCAAACGCCGCGACATATGTCATGGCCGCCGCGCGCAGCACCTTTGCCGCACCGTCGCGCTCCGCGCCGGAAAGCAGCCCGGTCTCGTCGATGACGGCAAGCGCCCGGCGGCTGGCGTTAAATTCCACGGGCAGCGTGATAAGCTGGAACAGCATAACGGCGACATATAAAATTATCCCGAACAAAACAAGCGGCTGCGAGCCCAAAAACAGGCCGACAATCGCAAGCGGCCAGGAAATCTGCGAACCTATCTGCGCGGGGCGCAAAAGGCCGTTGCGCACGCGGATTGGCACGTAGCCGAGCGCATACTGCGCCGCGTGCCCCGCCTCGTGACAGGCAATTCCGACCGCCGCAACAGAGCAGCCGCCGTAAACGCCGTCCGAAAGGCGAATCACATTGTCGCGCGGGTCATAGTGGTCGTTGAGCCTGCCGCGGACGTGCTCGATACGGACGCCCTGCACGCCGTAGTGCGCAAGCACCGCTTCCGCCGCCCGAGCGCCTGTCAGACCGCGCAGATTCGGCAGCTTGCTGTACCGCTTATAGGCCGACTGGACCCGTGCCTGTGCGATTAGCGAAAGCAGAAGCGCCGGGACGACCAGGAGGAGATAATAATACAAATCCATTCCATCACCGTCTGTTTAAGTCAATTGCAAGCCGGCCGCAATCGGGTGGCCGGCCAAAAACGCCGCCGCCGGCATCGGTTTTTTGCCCTCCGGCTGCACCTGCGTAATGCAAACCGCCCGTCCGTCGCCGCAGGCAACGCAAATCCCGCCTTTTACGGAAGCTACACAGCCGGCGGGCAGGTCCGACGCTTCCGGGCACAAGACGCTTTGCAGCGCCTTGACGCGCTTGCCGTGCAGCCGGAACACCGCGCCCGGATACGGTGAAAGCCCGCGAATCCGGTCATGCACAGCTTTGGCCGGCGCGGAGAAATCCAACGGACAAAGGTCCTTGGTCAAAAGCGGCGCGTAAGAGCTCTCCCCCGTCTGCGGTACGGGCTGCAGCGTCCCCGCCCGAAGGCCCGCAAACGTCTCGTGCAGCACCTCGGCGCCGAGCGGCGACAAAACGTCGTGCAGCTCGCCGGCGGTCATAGTGTCGCCGATTTCGACCGCCTTATACAAAAGGATGTCGCCGGTGTCGATGCCCTCGTTCATCCGCTGCGCCGTAACGCCGGTTTGCGTTTCCCCGCACATAATCGCCCATTGTATGGGCGCGGCGCCGCGGTATTTCGGCAAAAGCGAGGCGTGGATGTTGATGCAGCCGAACCTTGGCAGCGACAGAATTTCCGGCGGCAGGATTTTTCCGTATGCCACGACGACCAGGGCGTCCGCCGCAAGCGTCTGCAAAAGCGACAGCGCCTCGCCGTCACGCAGGGTCTTGGGCTGGTATACCGGCAGGCCGTGCGCCAGCGCAGCCTGCTTGACAGGCGACGGCGCAAGCGCATAGCCGCGCCCTTTCGGTTTGTCCGGCTGCGTAAAGACGCCGACTACGTTTTCCCCGTCGGCAAGCAGGCGCAGCAGGCTCGGGACGGCAAAATCCGGCGTCCCCATAAACACAATGCGCATCGTTACACCTCCGCGTCCGGATGTTCCCTGCGAAAACGCTCCAGCGCCTCTTTGGGCGCCAGACGCTGCGTATACAAAATCCCGTCCAGATGGTCAATCTCGTGGCACATCGCACGCGCAAGCAAGTCCTCGCCGGTGTATTCGCGCACCTCGCCCGTCCGGTCCTGCGCGCGCACGCGCACAAACTGCGGGCGAAGCGTCACGCCCTGTTCGCCGGGCAGGGACAGGCAGCCCTCCGCCTCCATCTGCTCGCCGCGCGTCTCTATAATTTCCGGGTTGATAAGCTCCATAGGTCCGTTTCCGACGTCAATGACGACCGCGCGCTTGAGCACCCCGACCTGCACGGCGGCAAGGCCGCAGCCGTCCGCCTCGTACATGGTTTCGCGCATATCGTCCAGCAGCGTAAAAAAGCGCTCGTCAAACCGTTCTACACGCCGGCTTTTCAGCTTTAAGATTGGGTCGCCTTTCTTGCGGATGTTTCGAGTCGCCATATTGTTTCACCTCAATAAATACTTTCCGGGTTCATATCCGCCGTCAGCGTAACGCTGCGCGCGGCGGGCGTTTTTGCATATTCCTTGAGCAGCGCCGCGGCAAATGCGCGAAAGCGGCTGTCGTTGCGGGATTTTAGCAGCACGCGGAACCGAAATTTCCCAAACGCGCGCGAAAGACGCGGCGCAATGGGGCCGAGCACAATCAGCGGAAGCGCTTGGTATTCGGCCTTGTGCAGCGCCTTGAGCCTGTCGAGAAAAGCCTGCGCGGCCGCGCGCGTCTGTGTTTCGTCCGCGCCGGTAAAGCCGAATACGCACAAATCGCAGTACGGCGGGTAAACCATTGCGCGGCGAATCTGCATTTCCAGCGCATAAAAGGCCGGGAAATCCTGCCGGCAGGCAAGGCGGATAATCTCGTTGTCGGGGAAGGCCGTCTGAATAACCGCATGTCCGGGCTTTTCCCCGCGGCCGGCGCGGCCGACAACCTGGGTCAGCAAATCAAACGTCCGTTCGGCGCTTTTATAATCGTCGTTGAAAAGCATTTGGTCCACCGAGACGACGCCGACCAGGGTCACATTCGGGAAATCCAGTCCCTTTGCAACCATTTGCGTCCCGACCATAATATCATACTCGTAATTTGTGAACTTTTTTAGTGCATTTTCAAAAGAATATCGGGAGGAGGCCGCATCCGTATCCAGGCGCAGAATCCGCGCCGACGGGAATGCGGCGGAAAGCGTATCCTCCAGACGCTGCGTGCCGGACCCGGAATAGCGGACCGCGTGTTCCCCGCAGGCGGCGCAGACGTCGGTAAACGGCTCCGAGTACCCGCAGTAGTGGCACATCAGCCTGTGGTTGCGCGCGTGGTAGGTTAAGGAGATGCTGCAATTCGGGCAGGCGCGCACCTTGCCGCAGGCCGTGCAGGCCGCAAACGTATTGAAGCCGCGGCGGTTGAGCAAAAGAATAGCCTGTTCGCCGGCGTCGAGCGTCGCCTGCAGACGCTCGCGAAGCGGCTCGCTCAAAAGCGCGTCGTCCGTTTCACCGAGCGTGACGGGAACCGTTTCAACCTGCGGCAGGCAGGCGCGGCCGAAGCGGTCCGTCAGCGTATACAGCGCGTACTGCCCGTTTTTCGCACGCGCATAGCTTTCCAGAGACGGCGTTGCGGAAGCGAGCAGCACCAGCGCATTGTGCGCGGCGGCGCGGAACTGCGCGACGTCACGCGCGTGGTAGCGGGGCGTCATTTCGGATTTATAGGTATGCTCCTGCTCCTCGTCCAATACAAAAAGCCCTATGTTTTCCATCGGCGCAAAGACAGCCGAGCGTGTCCCGAGCGCAATGCGCGCCTCGCCGCGTTTGACGCGCTTCCATTCGTCCAGCCGCTCCCCCATGGACAGCGCGCTGTGAAACACGGCGACCGTTTCCCCGTAGCGCGCGTAAAACAGCGACAGCATCTGCGGCGTCAAGGAAATTTCCGGCACCATCACAATGGCGCCCTGCCCGCTTTTCAGACACTCGTCGAGCAGCTTCATGTAAATCTGCGTTTTGCCCGAGCCGGTTACGCCGTACAAAAGCGCGGTTGCGGCCGCGTTTTGCCGCATTTGACAAAGCAAGCCCTCATAAGCGCGCGTCTGCTCCGGCGTCAGGCAGATGTCGGAAGCATCCGCGCGCGGCACGTCGGTCTTTGGGCGGCGGAACGTTTCGGCCTGGAACTGCGCGACAACGCCCTTGGCCGTCAGCGCCGACACGACGGCGGCCGTGACGCCCGTGAAATACTGGATTTCCTTAACCGACGCGCAGCCGGCCGTTTCCAGAAGCGAGACGACCTCGTTCTGCTTTTTGGTCAGCTTGCAGCGCAGCTCGCCCATTCTGTAGGCCTGCGTCAGGCGCGCCATTTTGACGGTTGCGTCGCCCACGCGCCGGTGCAGGTCCGTGTTGCACAGCAGCCAGCCTTTTTCGACCATCTGCTCCAAAACGCCGCTGTCCGCGCGCAGACCGAACGTATGCAGCAGGCTGTCGCGCCGCACGTACACCCCCTGCTCGCACAGATACCGGTAAATCCGGCGCTGCTCCTCCGACATGGAGGCCTCCGCCTTTTCGGGCATGAGCGCGGGGTTGGCAAGATAGGACAAAACAAAATGAAGCCCTATCCCGGAAGGCAGCATCGCCTTTGCCGCCTCAAACAGCGTGCAGAAGGTGTGTGTCTTCAGGAACACGGCCAAACGCAAAAGCTCCGCATTCAAAAGCGGTTCGCCGTCGAGCACGGCGGCGATGGATTTCAGTTTTTTGGCGGAATCCGTTTTTTCGCGCAAAGCAAACACAAGCCCCTGCCGCCGGCGGCTGCCGTTCCCGAACGGAACAAGCACGCGCACGCCGGGGCGGACCTTGTCGGAAAGGGACTGCGGAATGGCATAGTCGAATGCGTCGTCAAAGCTGAAAGCGGCGTTTTCCACCGCCACCTTCGCAATCACCTCCGGCATTCCATCACCCCGCAACGTCAGTCTTCCTGCTCTTCGGTGGGCTCCACAATCTTATACTTGCCCGCAATCAGCTCGTCGAGCGCAATGCTGACGGGCTTTTCCGTCATGATTTCGCCGTCCTCGAGCGCCCGGTCGGAAATCTCACGCGCAAGCTTTGCGGTCGCCGTAACCAGCGAATACCGACTGACATTATTTTTCAAGACGTTTTTCAAATCCGGATTGAACATATTGGTTCCCTCGCTTTATGTAGTTTCGGCTGCATCCAAAATAGACAAAAATTCCTCGGCCGCGCGCTGCAGGTCGTCGTTGACAATCCTGTAGTCGTAGGAAACGCTTTTGCGCATTTCCTCCCGCGCGATTTCCAGGCGCTTTTCCAGCTCTGCGGCGTTCTCTGTCCCGCGGTCCCGAAGGCGTTTTTCGAGCACCTCCATGGAGGGCGGCAAAATAAACACGGACAGCGCCTGCGGATAAAGGCGCTTGATTTTTTCGGCGCCCTGCACCTCAATTTTTAAAATGACCGTCTTCCCGGCGGCAAGCCACATATCCACGGGCTTTTTGGGCGTGCCGTACATATGGTCGCCGTACTGCGCAAATTCAAGCACCCCGCCGTCTTGCAGCATCTCCTGAAATTGCGCGGGCGACACAAAAAAGTAATCGACACCGTCGACCTCGCCGGCGCGCGGCTTGCGCGTCGTCAAGGAAACCGAGCGCTGCAATTGTGGCCGAAGCTTTGCAAGCAGCTCCAAAAGCGTATCCTTCCCGACGCCGGACGGGCCGGAGAACAAAACCAGTTTTCCGCCGCTCATTCGCCGCCTCCCGCTTCCGAACCGTCGGAATTAAATCGCGTTAAAATCGTTTCCGTTTGCAAATAGGTCAAAACCACATGGTCGCTGTCCATGACAAGCACGGCGCGGGTGCGCCGCCCCTGGGTCGCGTCAATCAGGAGCTTGCGCTCGCGCGCCTCCTGCACCATGCGCTTGACCGGTGCGGAATCCGGCGAAACAACCGCCAAAACGCGGTCCGCGTTCACGGCGTTGCCGAAACCGATGTTGACTAACTTCATGCCGACTGTCTTCCCCTTGTCCGTATTACTCGATATTCTGGACCTGCTCGCGAATTTTTTCGACCTGCGCTTTTATGTCGATTACGGTCTTTGCAATCTCGACATCCTGCGCTTTGGAGCCGATGGTGTTCGCTTCCCGGTTGATTTCCTGTACCAGAAAGTCAAGCTTGCGGCCGATAGGCTCGTCGGCGTCCAAGAACCGGCGAAGCTGGGAAAGATGGCTGCGCAGCCGGACGGTTTCCTCGTCCACGGCGACCTTGTCGGCGAAAATTGCCGCCTCCGTCAAAAGCCGCTGTTCGTCCACATTGGCGTCGTGCAGCAGTTCCTCCATGCGCCGGCGCAGCTTTTCGTTGTACTCGCGCACGGTTTTGGGCGAACGGGATTCCACAAAGCCGACCAGCTCTTCGATGCACGCGGCGCGCGACAATATATCGTCTCGCAGCTTTTCCCCTTCCGTTTTTCGCATAGAGAGGAATTGCGCAAGCGCAAGCGCGGCCGTCGACTGGACGGCCTCCCAGACGCGCGCTTCATCCGGCTCCGCCTTGTGTACGCTCAAAACGTCCGGGAACCGGGAAAGCATGGCGGCGGTCGCCTGCTCGTTGGTGCCGGCAAGCGCGGCCAGCGCGTTTACGGCGTCGATATAACCGCGCGCGAGCGCCGTATTGACGGCGACCTCGACCGTGTCGTCCTCCGGGTCCTCAATGCTGACATAGCATTCCGCCTTCCCGCGGGAAATAGACGAAGCGAAAAAGCTTTTCAGCTTTTCCTCCAAAAAGCCGTAATTGCGCGGTACGCGCGCGGAAAATTCAAAATACCGGTGGTTGACGCTTTTGAGCTCTACCGTGACGGTCATGCCGAGAACCGTTTGCTGCGCCCGCCCGAAGCCGGTCATGCTGTTTATCATACCGAAGTCCCCTAAACTGAAGTATCGGTTTATTTTACACCGCTTTTGTGCGGCTGTCAACCGCCATGCCCGGCGCAATGGCCGCAGCTGCCCGTCAGCAGCGTCGGGATATCGCCGGAAAATTCGCCGTCCTGCTCGCGAAAGCCGAGCGACAGAAGCGTGTCCTCTAAATCCAGCAGCCGGCATTGCGCGAAATAGGCGCCGCGGTTCGCGGCAAAATGGAGGCAGGCGCGCAAAAGCAGCTCCCGCGTTTCGGGGTCGTTTTTCGCAGCGGCAAGCCGTAAAACCGTGCAACGCGTACCGTGCGTCAGGACAAGCGCCTTTCCGACCGGCGTATCGCCGTCAAGCGCCGTATACGCCCCGTATGTGCCGTTTGTGCGCAAGGGCTCGTCCGGGAACAGGGTCGAAATCGCCTCTTTTTTCGTTTCCGGCTTACAAAACAGCATCCTGCCGCCTCCTTTTCTTGCCGGCTGCACGCAGCGCGGTAACCTCCGCCTGCGTCAGGGGCCGCCACGTGCCGGCCTTGAGCATTCCGAGCTTTAAGGAACCGATTTTTGTGCGCTTGAGCCGCACGACCTCCAGGCCGACCGCTTCGCACATTTTCCGGATTTGGCGGTTGCGCCCCTCCCGCAGCACAATCTCCAGAACCGTGCGCGTGGCATCCGCCGTAACGACCCGCACCTCCGCCGGCAGCGTTGCGCGCCCGTCTACCGGTACGCCGCCTATGAGCGCCGAAACCTGCTCGCCGGAAACGCCGCCGCGCACCGTGACGCGATAGGTCTTGGGGACGTGCGTGGAAGGATGCGCGAGCAAATTGGCAAATTCACCGTCGTTCGTGAGCAGCAAAAGCCCCTCCGAGTCCCGGTCCAGTCTGCCGACCGGGTACACGCGCTGCGGGATGTCGCGAATCAGCTCGGCCACGCACTTCCGACCCTTTTCGTCGTGCATCGTCGTGATGTACCCGCGCGGCTTGTGCAGCATATAGTAAACGTTCTGCGCCGCGGCGGCTACGGGCCGGCCGTTTACCGTTACACGGTCCTTTCCGGGCGCAATGCGGTCGCCCACCTGCGCCTTTGCGCCGTTTACGCGCACCGCCCCCGCCGCAATCAAATCCTCGCATTTCCGGCGCGAGGCGACGCCGCAGTCCGCCAAATATTTTTGTAGCTTGATTGTTACGTCCGCCATATTACTCCCGTCCAAAAAACTGCCGGATGCGCGTCCAAAGCGACGGTTTTGCCGGCTCGGCTTCGGGCGCGGCCTGTGCCGGGACATCATCCGCCGCAAGCAGGGGCGTTTCCAAAATCATCTGCCCCGCCGCATAGAACCGAACCGTGCCGACGCAGTCGCCGGCATCCACAGGCGCGTATAAAAACGGCTGCATAAAGACCTCGGCCGTCACGTCGGGCGTGCGGTCGGTCACAGGCAAGACCGGCTGCGACGCAAACGCGGTTTGTACGTGCGCCGCTTCTCCGCCGACAACGACTGCCTGCGGCGGCGCGCAAAGCGTTTCGCCGTCGAGCACCCGCGTTACGGAAAACCCGTAGTCCAGCAGCTGTTCATGGTCCGCCCAGTCGTCCGGGGCGTGCAGCGTAACGGCAACCAGCGTAACCCCGCCGCGCTCGGCAGCGGAAACCAGGCACCGCCCGCTTTTCCTGGTAAAGCCTGTTTTGACGCCGAAAGCGCCGTCGTAGCTCTCCAAAAGGCGGTTGTGGTTGCGCAGCGTACGCGCGTACGGCGGATTGCCGTAGGAGACGCGCGCGCTCTCCTGCGCGCATATGGCGCGGAACGCCGGGTTTTCAATGGCGGCGCACGCCAAAAGCGCCATGTCGTAGGCCGTGGAATAGTGGTCTTTTGCATCGAGCCCCGACACGGTCGAAAAATGCGTATTCTCCATGCCGAGCGCCCGGGCTTTGGCGTTCATCAGCTCTAAGAAGGGCTCGATTCCGCCGGACACTACATATGCCGTTACGTTGGCGGCGTCGTTGCCGGATTCCAGCAGCATACCGGCCACCAGCGTGTAGAGGGAAATGGTATCCCCCGGCAAAAGGCCTATGGAGGTGCCCTCGACGCGGACCATTTCGTCGGTCACCACAATTTCCCGGTCAAGGCCGCCGCTCTCCAGCGCCAGAAGCGCGGTCATGATTTTGGTAGTGCTCGCCATGGAAAGACGGGTGTGCGCTTCCTTTTCGTAAAGCACCTCCCCGCTTCCGGCCACCATCAGGACACAGCCCTTCGCCGAAATATCGTCCGGCGCGGCGCCGGCGCCGTATGTCGGCAGCGCCGCAAGCAAAAGCCCGGCGCACAGCAGCGCCGAGACCCATTTTTTCAGCAACGAAACCACCTGCCATAACCCGTTTTTCGCCCGGCAAAAACGCTTGCCGGGCGGAAAACACCGTCGTGTGCGGGCGCGGGCCGGCCGGGCCGCACCCCCGCACACAGTATATGCAGATGGCGTCTTTTCTATTTCTTTACGCTTCCGGTTTTGCGAGCTCTTCCATCGTCGCGCTCACAAGGGCGTCGTCCGCCGCATCCTGCGCCGCCTTCGCCTTTTCCTTCTTCGCCTTATTGACGACGGAGGTCACCTTGTCAAACATTTCGGGCACCAGGTTGACCACGCGTTCCGCCGCATTGTCAAACGCCGTGATGTGCTTAATGGTCACTTCGCCGTCCGCAATCACCAAAAAGGCAACGGGCGTGATGGTCACACCGGCGCCGCCGCCGCCGCCGAAAATTTCCTGGTTGCTTTTCGAGGGAAAATCCGAGCCGCCGGATGCAAAGCCGTAAGTCACCTTGGAAACCGGGATAATCGTCATGCCCTCCAGCTGCATCGGGTCGCCGATAATCGTGCTGACGCTGACAAGGTTTTTCACCTTTTCAATCGTCGTCTCGAGGATTCCGGCTGCTGATTGTTCTTTCATACAGTTGCACCACCTTGAATAGATTCCGTGTTTATGTTTGTATTGTCAGAAGGCTTTGCGGGCTTTACGCGCAGCACCTTCAAAACGACTTTAAACAGCATCCGAACGGCAAGCACCAAAACGGCGTTGAGCAGGAAAATCGGACGAATCGACAGCGAAAAGGAAAATTGCGCGCTGCTGAAGGTTCCGAGAAAGTCCGGCTCAATCTCCACGTCGTATTTCCGAACGTGCAGGTTGGAGCAGATAAAGCCCATCGCCGGGAAAATCTGCCGGCAGGTCTCGCCGTATTCTATCGCCGTGCGGGCGGCGTCATGGTCGCGCGAAATGACGAGGAATAAAAACAGCTCGTCCAAAATCAAATGCTTTTTGACGCTTTTCATTAAGGAGCCAAGCGCGTCCGCCGTGTCAAGCACCAGCTGCTTGACGCCCGCAAAGCCCTGGTTTTCATAAAAGGTTTTCAGCGGGTTCGGCTTTTTCGGCTTTGGCGTCTCGGAAGCGGGCGTCTCCTCCTTTTGCGGTTTTTCCTTTTTTGGCTTCTCTTTTTTGGGCTTTTTCGGTTTTGCGGGATACAAGTCGAACGAGAGGAACGCCCAGCGAAGCTTTGCGCGGAACGTATCGAAATATTCGGCATCCACGCGGACCTTGACGCTTAAAAGCAAAACCAGCAGCAAGACAATCCCCAAGAGGATATAAAGCGCAACCATCGAGACACCTCCTGACTGTAAACGGTTTCCTGTTGTTACGATTCTTCCGATTCCGCCGTGTCGGATTCCGGCTCCGGGGGAGTTTCCTTTTCCGGAAGACTCGGAAGCTCCTCAAGCGAGGAAATGGAAAAACAGCGCATAAAATCGGGCGTTGTGCCGTATACAAGCGGCCGGCCGGGCAGGTCGAGCCGCCCCTTTTCTTCTATCAGCTTTTTCTGGCAAAGCGTCGCAATAACGCCCGAACAGTCCACGCCGCGCACCTGCTCGACAAACGCCTTGGTGACCGGCTGGTTGTAGGCGATGACCGCGAGCACTTCAAACGCTGCCTGCGAGAGCGGCGCGTTGCGGCGAACCTCCAGAACGGCGCGCACCTGCTCGGAAAATTCCGGCCGGGACGTCAGCTGGTACTGCTTGCCGAGCCGGAGAAGCGATATGCCGCTGCCGCGCTCGTCGAGCGTCGCCGCCAGGTTTAAAAGCGTCTGCCGCGCCTCTTCTTCATCAATCTCCAGAGCCTGTGCAATTTTGGAAAGCTCCAGCGGTTCCCCGACGGAAAACAGGATTGCTTCCGCGGCGGCCAGCAGTCTTTTTGCCTGCGCCAATGGCGTTTACCCCCATTCCTTGGAACCGAAGTCCCCAAAATCATCTGTCAGCAGCTCGACGTCGGCCGATTTGCCGTCGCCGTCAATGCGCACCTTTTTGCTTTTGGCAAGCTCCAGCACCGCCAAAAATGTCGCGACAAGGTCGGAACGCGACTGCGCGCCCGAAAACAGCCGGTAAAACCGCTGCTTTCTGCCGCCGCTGCGCAGGGTCTGGTAAATCGAGCGAATCTTGGACTCGACCGAAACAATCTTGGTGGCGACTATGCCGCGGAACGCCTCCACAGGCGGCGGCAATTTGCGCAGCCGCTTGCCGGCCGCGCGCAGATAGGCGCGGAAAAGCTCGGAGGGCTCATGCAGGCGCGTGTAGGTCGGGTCCGCCTCCACCTGTGTGGGTTCGCGCACGAACCGGTCAAAGCCTTCGGTCTGTTCGGCGAGCTTTTGCGCCATTTGCTTGCAGTCGCGGTACTCAATCAGCTCGCCGGTCAGCTCCTGCTTGAGCTTTTCGGCTTCCTCATACACCGGCAGCAGCGAAACGGTCTTGATGTAGACGAGGCGCGCCGCCATTTCCAAAAAGGCGCTTGCCACGTACATATCTTCCTCCTGCATCCGCTTGACATAGTCGGTGTACTGCTCAACAAGCGTCAGGATTGGGATGTCGTAAATATTCAGCTTATGCTTGGAAATCAGGTGCAAAAGCAGGTCCATCGGACCCTCGAACACCTCTAACTTATACGAAATCTGTTCCATGCACGCGCACCTTACCGAAACGGAAAGCCGATGATGAAATCCAGCTTTTCATACAGCCACAGGACGGCTTCGCTAATCGGCCCGCTGAGCACGCCGAGGAACAGCAGCAAAAAGACGACCAGCACGATGTACCGCTCGTACCGCAGGAATTTGTAATAATATTTTGACGGAATCAGAAGCTGCAGAAGCCTGGAACCGTCGAGCGGCGGGATTGGAATCAGGTTGAAAACCGCCAGCTGCAAATTGATAATCGCCGCATAGAGCAAAAACGTATAAACCGCGCTCGCAAGCACATTTGAAGCGGGCAGCATACCGACAAGGTTCTGCAAAAAGATGAACACAACCGCCATCAAAAGGTTTGCGCCGGGTCCGGCCAGCGCCGTCAGCGCCATGCCGGCCTTGGGATTTTTAAAGTTCCGCGGGTTGACCGGCACGGGCTTTGCGTAGCCGAAGCCGATAAGCACAAGCATCACCGCGCCCATCGGGTCGATGTGGCGCATGGGATTTAAGGACATCCGCCCCGAAAGGCGCGCCGTCGAGTCGCCGAGCCGGTTGGCCATGAAGGCGTGCGCGCACTCGTGCACCGGCATGGTGCAGAACACGACGAACAGCGAGGCAAAAATCCCGGTAATCAGCGTAATGGGGTTATGAAACCCGTTGCGCAGGATGGTGTAAAGCATACTGTACTCCAAAAAGTTCCTTGAAATCTTATTATACTGTAACTTCTACAAATCTGTCAATACGATTTCCGTCATAGCGCACGCGGACAGAACGCGCGGGCGCTTCAAACAGCGCCGCAACGCCGGCGCCCTGTCCGTCGCCGCATTCCACAAGGAGAGTGCCGCCCTTTTTCAGCGCCGGAATCCAGCGCTGCGCAAGCGCGCGGTAAAACGCCAGCCCGTCCGCGCCGCCGTCAAGCGCCGACGACGGTTCTCGGCGCACCTCTTTTTGCAGCGCACAAAGCTCGCCGGACGGCACGTAGGGCGGATTGGATACAATCAAATCGGGCGCGGGCAGCACCGGCGCACCCTCCAGAACATTCGCCTGCACAAGCGTCGCGTTGGAAGCGTGCAGCGCCGCGCGGTTTTTTTCAAGATAAGCAAACGCGTCCGGGTATTTTTCCAGCAGGAAGACCTGCGCATCCGGCTTTTCCAGCGCAAGCGTCAGGCCGATACAGCCCGTGCCCGCGCACAGGTCCCAGACGACGGGCGCTTGGCGCGCACACACGGCGGCAAGCGCATATTCGACCAGAAGCTCCGTTTCCGGCCGTGGAATCAAGACCCCCCGCCCCACTAAGAACGCGCGGCCGAAAAACGGCCATTCGCCGAGGATATATTGCAGCGGCTCGCCGTCCGCACGGCGGCGAACGGCTTCCAGAAAGTCACGCGCAGCCGTTTCCGAAAGCCGGTCGGAGGCGTGCGCAATCCGCTGCGCGTGCGTGTAGCCGCAAAACGACGCAATCAAACACCCGCAGTCAAAAGCGGCGTCCGGGACGCCGGCGGCTTCCAGCGCGGACACGCCCCGCAGATAGGCCTCCGCGAGCGTCATGTCGACTCCGGCTTTTCCGGCGCATCCGGGGCCTCCGCCGCCTCCTGCACCGTTTCCGTTTCTCCGCTTAGTGGCTGCTGCGCCTGTTCTTCCGTTTCCGCATTTTCCGACGACGCAGCCGGTTTTGCCGGCGCTTCCTCAGCCGCGGCGGGCGCCTGCTCGTCCAAAACGGCCTGCAGCGAGGCGATGCCGACTTCAATAATGTCGTCCGTCGGCTCCTTCGTCGTGATGCGCTGCATCCAGAGCCCCGGCGCCGCCAGAATTTTCACAAGCAGGTTGTCGTGCCGGCCGGCATAGCGGATAAACTCGTAGCCGATACCCATGACGACCGGCAAAATCAGCAGTTTCAGAAGAATCCACAAAATGCGGTTGATTTCGGCAAGTCCCGGGAAAATCAGCACAAGCGCCGACGACAAGAGGATGCTCAGCAAAATCATCACGAACATGAAGCTGGTCCCGCAGCGCGGGTGAAAACGCTTTTGCTTGCGGACGTTCTCCACCGTAAGCGGCAGACCGTGCTCATAACAGAAAATCGACTTATGCTCCGCGCCGTGGTACATAAACACGCGGCGGATGTCCTTCATCAAGGAGACAAGCACCATATACAGGACGAAAATGACGACGCGGATAAGGCCCTCGAACAGCGCGTGGAACTTCAAAAGCGTCCCGCCGGTCACGACGTCCACCAAAAAGGTCGGCAGCCACATGAACAGGAAAAATGCAAGGCCGAAGCCGAGAATAGCGGCAAGGAAGCCAATCGCGTGCATCATCTTTTCGCCGAGATGGTCGTTGAGCCAGCGGTCGACCTTGGACAGCTCCTCCTCTTCCTGAGGAAGCCCCTGCGTGGATTTTTCGGCGGACTCCATGAGATAGCCGTAGCCGGTTACAAGCGATTCGGCAAAGCCGACGATGCCGCGGATAAGCGGCAGGCGAAACAGCCGGCATTTGTCGCGCCAGGGCTTTGTGTCCTTGTATTCCGTCTCAATCTCGCCGCTCGGCAGGCGCACGGCCATGGCCGTACCCTTCGGGCCGCGCATCATGACGCCTTCAATCAGCGCCTGCCCGCCGACAGAGCTGTACGGACAGGCCTTTTTCTGCTTTTTTGCCAAACTTATGCTCCTTCCGGCAAATCCGCCTGCGGCGAAATTGGGAAACACAGCGTCACCGTCGTGCCGGCGTCCAAAGTACTTTCAATCGCCAGCGAGCCGTTGTGCGCCTCCATAATTTCGCGGACCACCGCAAGCCCAATCCCGGACCCGCGGACGGCTGTATTTGCCTTATAGAATTTTTCTGTAACGTGCGGCAAGTCGGCCTCCGCAATGCCGCAGCCCGTATCCCGAACGGTAATACGAACCGCCCGGGGCGTGTGTTCTGCGCATACGCAGACCTCGCCGCCGGGTCTGTTGTATTTAAACGCATTGTCCAGCACGTTGACAAACACCTGCTTGATGCGGTCACGGTCGCCGGACAGCATCGCCTGCGCACGGTCTATGGAAAAGGAAAGCGTAATCGCCTCCCGCCGCGCGCGCTCGTGGAACAGCGTCAGCGCCTGCGTGAGCACCGCAAAAACGTCGAACCGCTCCATGCGCATCGTAAGCTTCCCGGACTCCATGCGGGAAAAATCCAGCAGCTCCTCGACAAGCTGGGACAACCGCTCGGTCTCCCCTATCATGACCTGCAGGCCCTTATGGATTAGCTGCGTGTCCTCCGCCGGGGAAGCGAGCAGCGTCTCGCCCCAGCCGCGGATAGCCGTCAGCGGGGTGCGCAGCTCGTGAGAGACCGTCGAAATAAACTCATTTTTGAGCCGGTCCGTTTCGTTGAGCTCCTGCGCCATGTCGTTGATGGTCGCGCTTAAGCGCCCGAGCTCGTCGTCGTGCTCCTCGCCCGCAATGCGGGCGCTCAAGTCGCCGTCGGCAATGCGCTGCGCGGTTTCCGTGATACGCTTGACCGGCTGCACGATTGAACGCACAAAGTAAAGCCCCGAGATGGTCATCAGCGCCAAAATCACCGCGCAAAGCATAAACAGCAATGCCGCTACGGTAACAAGCTGGCTGTCGATGTCCGCAAGCGAAATGATGTAGCGCACGGCGCCGCTCTGCACGCTCTGCGGCTTTAGCAGGTAGCTGAGCGCCATAATATGCTCCCCCGAGGAGGTGCGCCCCGTCCAGAACGCCTTCCCGCTTTCGGCCGCAAGCGCCGCGTCATAGTCGGGGAACGGCTCGCCGTCGGCGGAAAAGCCGCTGGAGGAAACGATGACGCTGCCGGTTTCATCAATCACCCAGACCTCCATAACCGCCTTGTCCGTAAATTCCTCAACATATTCGTTGGCGCGACGGTCAAAGCTGTCGCCGTCGGCAGCGTTTTGGAAATACGCGCGGACATAGCCGGTCGCGCGCGCGTCCAGCGCCGCGCGCACCGCGCCGTAATACTGCTCCCGGAACAAAAACAGGGAAACCACCGTCACCAGCAGAAGAATCACGACAATGACGCACAGCGTATTGACGACCCAGCGCCTTGTAATCCCGCTTTTATTGGCACGGACCTTTTTGCGCAAACCCTTCAAGCTATCCATTTGTAGCCCATGCCCCAAATCGTCACAAGCCGCCGCGGCTGCGCGGGAACGTCTTCAATTTTGCTGCGCAGGCGGTGGATATTCACATCGATTACCTTGTCGTCCACATAGCAGTTTTCGCCCCAGACCTCGCGCAGAATTTCCGCACGGGTCAAAACGGTATTGGGATTTTTAAAGAGAAATTCCAAAATCTGGTATTCAATCTGCGTCAGTTCAATCGGCTTGTCGCGCTTATACAGGATACGCTCGTCCCGGCGAAGCGTGAAATCGCCGAGGCGGATACACCGGTCCGTCTGCTCCATATTGCCGCGGGCGCGCAGCAGCGCGACGCGCCGGTACACGGCGTCCACGCGCGCCACCAGCTCCGACGGCGAAAACGGCTTGGTGATGTAGTCGTCCGCCCCGCGCATAAGCCCGGAAACCTTGTCGAGCTCCTGCGACTTTGCAGACAGCAGGATAATGCCCATTTCCGCGCTTTTTTCCCGCAGATAGCCGCAAACCTCCATCCCGTCCTTTTCCGGCATCATGATATCAAGCACCGCGACGTCGATTTCCCCGCCGCAGTCGTCGAACAGACGAATCGCCTGCGCGCCGTCGGCGGCTTCCAAAACCTCATATCCGCTGCGGCGAAGGTTGATAACGATAAAATCGCGAATGGCCGCTTCATCTTCGGCAATCAAAACACGTTTCATGTCCGCACCTTCTCCTTTTCACGTGTAACGGTAAACCGCTCTGCAAGGTCCTCGGGCGTAATGCCGAACGCCTCTCCCTGCGCGGTCAGCTCGCAGGCATAGGTGCGCGAACCGTCCTGTGCCAGCAGGATATGCGCGCTGTCTTCGCCGGCTTCCCATTTGGCCGTCGGCACCACGGCAATCGTATACAGAAGCGCGCCGCGCGTGCCGTCGGAAAGCTGCTTGTAAAAATCGCAGCGAAGCGCGTCGGCATCGTAGACGGCCGACAGCCCGGAAAGCTCCTCTGCGGTCAGCCGGAACGCGCAGGCCGCGTTCGGGAAAAGCAGCGCGCTTGTCTTTTCCTCCAAAGCCGCCCCGTCCCAGGACAGCCAGACGGTCAGCGGCAGCGCCTGGCGTTCGGAGCCGGAATCCACCACGGCGTTGGAATAATAGCGCTGCGTCGGGATTTCCGGCACGCCGTCCGCGTCGACGTCCAGGCACGGCAAATCGGATACCCGCGCCGTTTTCGGCTGCGCGGAACGATTGTCTTCGGTCAGCGGCGCGCGAAGGCAATGCGCATCCGCATCCCAGCTGACAACCTCGGTGACGGCCACATTTTCATTGCGCACGCAGTCTGCAAAAATGACCGGCGCCCCGTTTTCCGGCGCGGAGGCCCGCAGCGAAAATATGCTGAGCGCCGGAACTAAGTCGATGCTGTCCAGAACATAAACGCCGAATTCATCGTCCAGCGCCAGCAAGCGGCAGTTTGTACGGTTGGACGCATACTCCGTCGTAATGCGGACGGAAAACAGCTCGTCGCGCCCGTTGTCGTTTAAATCGGCCGGCAAAATCTGCGTTGTCGGCTCCTGCACAAGCAGCCGAAACGAGAGCGCGCCGTCCGTTTCGGCGGGCGAATACACCGTCAAAACGCGTCCGCCGTCGCTTTCAAACAAAGACCAGCACACCGCAAGCTCCGAAAGACCGTCCGCATTCATATCGCAGAACGCAATTTCATAGACGTCGCTGCCCTCGCCTTTTATATCCGCCGCAGACCGCCAAACCTCGCCGTCAAAATCGAGTATGTGCATATACGCGGTCGTGTCGTCGCGCGCGTCGCTGTAAAAGGCAATCGCCTCTTCCCGGCCGTCCGCGTCCAGGTCGTACAGAACATACGCCGAGCGGTACTGCCCCGCCATGGGCGTTTTAATCTGGACGTTCTTATTCTGCACCGCGTTTTCAAACGCTTCTTCAATGCCGCTGTTCTCGCCGGAAAGACGGGGCGGGCGCATCAATTCGTCAACCGCCGCAAAGCGGGCGGAGCAGCCGGTGCACAGCGCAAGCAGCGCCGCGGCCAGCAAAACGCCGATTTTCCGCTTCACGCTTCGTCCTCCTTCAGCTTACCGGCTCCGTCGCGGGCGGCTCGGCCGGCGTGGAACGGATGCGGACGGGATATGTGCCGTACGCCCACGCCTTTGTACTCCCGCGCACAAACACGTGCGCTTCCACCGTCTGCTCGCCGGCCTGGATGTCCGTCTCGGAAAGGTCCAGCTCCACAAACAGCATATCGTTGGTCAGCGCCGCGACCTCCTCGGCGGTCCCGATGACGCGGACGTTGGCGATATTCCCCGACGCAACGGTCGAGGCGAAGCCGTCCTTTTGCGCCACGATGGAAACGTTTGCCTGCGGGACGGTAAAGGAGGCGGACGTTGTGCCGCTCATATCGACCGTCACCCGGAAACGGGTCGTATTGTCCGTTACGATATAATCCGTAATATCCGCCGCCTCAAAGGTAAAGCGGTTGAAGCCGCTCTCCAAATCGGCGAAATCCAGCGTTCCGACGCTGATGGAAGACACGACGCCGACCTGCTCGACCGGTATCGCGGCCTCCACGCTGCTCGGGGAAACGGTAAAGGGAACGGGCTCGTTTAAATACCCGGCCGGCGTGTTGCGGAACGTGACGGTCGTCGGCAGCACGACGCTTTTCAGAACCGGGACAGTCATGGTCACGTCGCTGTCGCCGGAATCAATCTGCACGTTGGAAAGCGTTTCGTTCGACTCGGTTTGCAGCTGCAGCTCCGGCTGAAGCGTCGTCGTCGCGGCAAGCGGCTCGTCGAGCGTGACCACGGCGACGACGCCGGTCACGGTGTTCACCTCGGTCGCGGGGCCGCTGACAATTACGGTGCTTCTGGAAAAGACCGGGTCGCCCAAAATGCAGCCCTCCACAACGGAACCGGCTTCCGGCGCGTTGATGCGGCTGAGCACCGCAAACTCCGCTTCCTTGTAGGTGTCGAAATACACGTCGATATAGTTTTGGGAAAGACCCGTGATTTCAAAATCCTTGGAATTGGCGGCGGCCGCGCGCAGCTGCAGCGATTTCGTCCCGGCGGAATCGACGTAGTTGGTCTGCGCCGTCACGGAAACGTCGGCGGCGCTGAGGGTGGACGCCACGAACCGTTTGGCGGTCACGGTCACATCCACGTAATACTCCGTCTGCCCGAACATTTGCAGGTTCAGCTGTGCGGGCACGCTGTTTTCCATATCAATCTGCACCGGCACGGACGGGATGGTTACCTCGACGACCGGGCTTTTCTCGATGGCGACCCAAATCCACAGGCCGAAAGCCGCCAGCAGCGAAAACAGCATCATCAGCTTGTTATTGTCAATCAGGCGGCCGCGCGGCTTTTTTTCGGCGGCTTGTCCCGCGGCGGGTTCAGTCTTTCTTTTCAGATGCAGCTTCTTCATGCTTGCGATGCCCCTTCAGCCATTTTTTCAGGCGGTTGTCCTCGTCGGTTTCCGGTTTCATAAAGGTCTGTATCAGCAGCTCGCGCAAATCGCCGCTGGAAAGGTCGCGCCGCAGCCTGCCCTTTTCGGCGGCGGATATTCCGCCCGTTTCCTCCGAAACCACAATCACAAGCGCGTCGCTCTGCTCGCTCATGCCGAGCGCCGCGCGGTGGCGCGTGCCGAGCTCGCTGCTGATTTCCGTGTTTTTCGTCAGCGGCAGAATGCAGCCCGCCGCGCAAAGCCGCGCGTTGCGGACAATGGCCGCGCCGTCGTGCAGGGGCGCTTTCGGGTAAAAGATATTGCCCAGCATCTCCGCCGATATGGCGGCGTCCACGAGCGTCCCCGTATTGATAATCTCGCCGAGGATGCTTTCGCGCTCAAACACCAAAAGCGCGCCGATTTTTTTGTCGCTCATGTCCGCGCAGGCCTTGGTGACCGCGTTAATCATATCCGTATACAGCTCCTGGCGCTGCAGCTCGTCGCCGTGCTTGAAGTTGAACAGGCTGAAATTGGAAACGCTGCTGCGGCCGACGCTTTCGAGCGCATGGCGGATTTCCGGTGAAAAAATGATAACCAGCACCAGCAGTATGTTGGAAAACAGAAGCGAAAACATATAGGAGCTGACTTCCATATTCAGCAAATACACGGCCGCATAGACAAGCAGCAGCAAAATAAAGCCCTTTGCAAGCTGAATGGCGCGCGTTTCCCGAATGAGCTTAATCACGCTGTAAATGACAAAGGCGACGAGCAGCACGTCCAGGACGTCCGCAAGGCTGCGGAAGCTTAAAATGGCGTTTCCGATATCCCGGAAGGTGTCGGCAGCGGTCAGCATTTGGAACATTTTCCCACCCGATTTCCAAAAAAATACAATATATCGCAAAAAGGGCAAAACTACACCCATAAATTCACGATATATTGTATCATACACCTTGTCGTTTTGCAATTTGAAATATACAATTTAATAAACTTTTTACATCTTTTTCCGCAGAAAAGACGGACGGGCAGACGCGGACCGTGCCGGTATCAAGCGTTCCGTACGCCCGGTGCGCCAGCGGCGCGCAATGCAGGCCCGCGCGGACGGCAAAGCCGTGCGAAGCGAGCGCCGCGCCGACCTCTTCGCTGTGCATACCCGCTATATTGAAGGAAACCAGCGGCACGAACCGCTGCGCCCGGTTATGAAAATCGGTATACAGGCGCACGCGCGGCATTTCGGAAAGGCCGTCGGCAATTTCTTTTGCCAGCCGCATTTCATGCGCAAAAATCGTTTCCGGCCCAAGGCGCCGCACAAAAGCCGCGCCGGCAGCGAGCCCTGCAATGCCGGGTACGTTGAGCGTGCCGCTTTCCAGGCGTTCCGGGTAGGCCTCCGGCTGGACAAGCTGCATGGACAGCGTCCCCGTGCCGCCCTCCAGGAGGGTTTCCAGGCGCGCGTCGGAATTGCAGAGCAGCACGCCCGTTCCCATAGGACCGTATAAGCCCTTATGCCCCGGGCAGCACGCAAAATCGATGCCGGATTTTTGCAGCGAAACCGGCAGAAGGCCGGCGGTCTGCGCAAGGTCGGCGACAAGCGGCACGCCGTGGCTGTGCGCAAGCTGTGCGAGCTGCTCGAGCGGCAGCACGCGGCCGAACACATTGGACGCGCCCGTGCAGACGACCGCAACCGTTTCCGGCCGGAAGCAGGCGTCGAAGGCGGACAGCGTCTCTGTATCGCTGCCGCCGACCGCCGCCGCATCCCAGTTGCAGACACCGCGGCGCCGAAGCGCCTCCAGCGGCCGCGCAACCGCGTTGTGCTCAAGGTTCGAGCAAATAAAATGCCCGCCCGGCCGCGCAAGGCCTTTGATGACCATGTTGAGCGCCTGCGTGCAGTTTTGCGTGAAGATGACGCGTTCCGGCGCGCCGAGGTCAAACAGGTCGGACAGCGCGGCGCGCGCGGCATACACCGCTTTTGCGGCCGCCAGCGCCATTTCATGTCCGCCGCGGCCGGGATTCGCGCCGTACCGTATCATCGCCTTTTGCATTTCCCAGAGGACCGCGTGCGGCTTCGGATAGGTGGTCGCCGCATTGTCAAAATACGTCACGGTGCCCACTTCATTTGGCGCACCGGAATGCGTTCCCGTCCCAAAACGGCAAGCACCTGCGGTTCGGAGGCTTCGGCCAGCAGGCTGTAGCCGCAGCCTTCCTCCCGGCTTGGATTCGGCGTTTTTTCGACCCGGGCGCGAATGCCCTGCCGGCGCAGCGCCTCCTGCGCTTTCAGCGCGTAGGTCACCGAGCCGACGGCCACGCGTACTGTCTTTCCCATAGGTTCCACCACCGTGTCTTTTTGCTTCATCCTATGTGGAAAAGAGGGCGGCGGTGCAAAAAACGGACCGAAGGAAGCCTTCGGTCCGCGGTCATTCCAATATTTTTTGCACCTCGTCCGGCGTCAGCGGGCGGCACGCGCCGGGCGACAGCGTGCTGTCCAAGGGAAGCGCGCCCATCGCCGTGCGCATAAGCGCGGTGACCGGGCAGCCGACCGCCGCAAGCATCCGGCGAATCTGGTGATATTTGCCCTCGCAAATTTGAAGCTCAACCGTCTTTCGGTCGTCGGACAAGCAGCGGACCTGCGCCGGCAAAAGCCGTGTCCCGTCGCGCAGCGTCAGGCCGTTTTGCAGCGTTTGCAGGCCCTCATCCCCAAGCGGCCGTTCCAGCGACGCGACGTAGGTTTTCCGAATATGGTTTTTCGGCGACAAAATGCGGTGCGCAAACGCGCCGTCGTCCGTCAGAAGCACAAAGCCGGTCGTGTCCTTATCCAGCCGGCCGGCCGGGAACAGCCCCTTGCGGTACAGCGCGGGCGGCACAAGCTCCAGCACGGTCTTCTGGTCGCGGTCGTTGGTGGCGCTGACGACCCCGAGCGGCTTATGCAGCATCAAATACGCAAACGGCGTCTGCCGGTATGTTTCGCCGTTTACCGTCAGCACGTCGTTCTGCGGGTCAATGCCGGCACCGGGGTCAAGGACTTTTAGGTCGTTGACCGTGACCAGCCCGCCGCGCACAAGCTCTTTGACCGTCTTGCGCGATAGGCCGCAGGTATTGGCAATCCATCGGTCAAGACGGACCATGCTCCCCTTCCTCCTTAAGCTGCCGGCTGCGTTTCGGCCGGCTGTGTTTCTGCCGCTTCTTTTACAAAGCCGTGCATAAAGCCGTCGAGCTGCGTCGAGCAGACGTCGCCGCCGATGACCTGCCCGTCAAAGACCAGCAGCGTCGCCTGAATGCAGTCCATTTCCTCATAGCCCGGATAATTCCGAACGCGGTAAACCCAGCGTTTGACCCGCTGCCCGGCATACGGCAGGAGGTCGAAGCCCTGCGCCTGCTGAATCGCGTTATACTGCGTGTAGGTGTCGTCAAAGGCAGTCGGAATAACAACCTCCGAAACCTCGACCGGGTCCGCATCGACCTGCCAGCCGAATTGCGACAAATAGGCAATGCGCTCGTCGGCCGTATCGGCGCGCAGATTGACGTCGCCGCTGCGCGCTACAGCCGTGCCGTTGCGGGAAACCACGGCGCAGGCAACGGCAATCAGCGCCAGCGCCAAAAGCAGCAGCCCGAGCCGAATCTGTCTTTTGTGTACGGACAGCACAAACATAAACCTTCACCTCGCACACATATATATGCGGCTTGGTGAAGGTTTAGAAAACGTTTTATGCCTCGGGCTTTTTGTGCTGCTGCTGTGCGGCGGCGCGCAGGGACTGCCGTGCACGGCGGATTTCATTGACGGAGTTAGTCAGGCTCTCATCCGCAAGCGCAACGATATTTTCCACGTATTCCCCGGCGCTCGTGCGCATATCGTTCGCCCATTTCTGCGCCTGGTCCGTCAGCTGCGACGCGGTCGCGCGCGCGCCCTCCACAATTTCGCCGGCCTGGGTGCGCGCCTGCGCAAGGATGTCGGCGGCGTTGATTTCGGCGCCCTTCGTAATCTCATGCTCCGTAATGAGCTCCTTGGCGCGGCGGTGCGCGGCTGCGGTGATTTCATCCGCGGAATTCTGCGCGGCCGTCAAAATCTCCTTGCGCTCGGAAGCAATCTTCCGCGCCTGCATAAGCTCATCCGGCATATTCAGGCGGATGTCCTCCAGGACGCGGCGGATTTCATTGACGTCTACGAGCATATTGGACGTGAACGGGACGCTTTTGCCCTCGTCGAGGATGTCCTCCAGCTCATCGAGCAAGCTTTCTATATTCATTTTTTGTCACCTCTGCCTCTTAATCTTTTGATAATATCGTCACGAATCTCCTCGGGAACGAAACCGCTGATGTCCCCGCCCAATTCGCAGACTTGCTTCACAACGCTGGAGCTTAAGAACATATTTTCCGCCGTGGTCGTCACGAAAACGGTGTCAAGCTCGTTGTTGAGGCGCTTGTTGGTCAGCGCCTGCTGGAATTCATATTCAAAATCCGATACGGCGCGCAGCCCCTTGACGACCGCCACGGCCCCCTTTTGCCGCGCATATTCCGCCAAAAGCCCTTCGTAGGCTTCCACCTCCACGTTCGGGAGGTCCTTGGTGCAGCGGCGGAGCAGCTCGACACGCTCGTCGGCGGTAAACGCATGGGTGCTGCGCTTTTGATAATTGCGCATCACGACCACGATTACCCGGTCGAACATCTGCGCGCTGCGGCGGATAATGTCCATATGCCCGACGGTCACCGGGTCAAAGCTGCCCGGACAGATAACAGTCTTCATTGTGCTCCCTCCCGCATCCTGTAGGTCGTCAGCTTCGTCTTGCCGTATTTGTAGGTGCGAAGCAGCCGAAGCGCGCCGACGCTTTCGGGAAGCTCGGCCTTTTCCTCCGTTTCGCAGACGACAATCGCGTTTGGCTTACAGCAGGCCGGAAGCAGCGGCAGGGCCTTTTGCACAATATCCCTGTGGTAAGGCGGGTCCAAAAGCAGCACGTCGAATTGCGCGCGCCCCGCGCGCAAAAAGGAAAAAACGTCGGTTTGCAGGACCTCGGCGCGGTCCGCAAGCTGCGTATGGCGCAGATTTTCCCGCACAACGGAAACCGCGTCGCGGTTTTCGTCGGTAAACACGGCGCGCGCCGCGCCCCGGCTGAGCGCCTCAATCCCAAGCTGGCCGGACCCCGCGAAAGCGTCGAGCACCTCGGCGCCCTCCAGCTCAAATTGAATAATGCTGAACAACGCTTCTTTGACGCGCTCCGCAGTCGGACGCACCACGTCGTCCCCGGCAAGCGTCATAAGCTTTCGGCCGCGTGCCGAACCCGTAATGACCCGCATGGCGTCCTCCTTGTTTGCTTGTCTCTATTTTTCACTATTTTTTTGCAAATGTCAACTACATTCCGCAATTTTTTAAATCCAGCAGCATTTTTTTCAGTTCCCGGGGGCTGTGCGCCAGGCGTTCCACGCCCGCTTCGCGCAGCTGCCGCTCGTCGCGGAACCCCCACAGCACGCCGATGGCGTCCACGCCGGCGTTGTGCGCCGTCGCAATGTCGACCTCGCTGTCGCCGACAAACACCGCGTCCTCCGGGCGCACGCCCATTTTGTCAAGCGCATAGAACACGCCGTCCGGCGCAGGCTTGTTCGGCCGGCCCTCGACGCTGCCGACGACGGTTTTGACATATCGCCCGAACATACTGCCGCAAAGCGCCTGCGCTGCAAAATCCGCCTTGTTTGTCACAATGGCAAGCTGATACCCCGCGTCGTACAAAGCACAAAGCATATCGGAAACGCCGCTGTATTCCGCCGTTTTATTGGCCATGTTGTGTTTATAATGCTCGCAAAACACCTCGTAGCAGGCCTGCGTTTTTTGCGCGTCTGTTCCGCTTGGCACCGCGCGCTCCACAAGCTTGCGAATCCCGTTGCCGACGAACCGGCGCACCTCCTCAAGCGTGCGCGCCGGGAAGTCGAGCGCCGCAAGCGCAAAATTCATGCTGTCGCAAAGGTCGTCCAGGGTATTCAGCAGCGTACCGTCCAAATCAAATACAACCGCCTGTTTCATGCGTCCGCCTCCTCGGGGTGAAAATATGCGTAAATCTGTTCCGCCGTCTTGCGGGAAATGCCCGGCGCCGTACAAAGCGCATCGATGTCCGCCTCCCGTACGGCCGTCAGGGTCTTGAACCGTTTCAAAAGCGCGCGCGCCTTTTTTTCGCCGATGCCGTCAATCTCGCAAAGCGTCATGGACAGCGAGTGCTTTGCGTGGCGCGCATGGTGGTAGGCGACGGAATAGCGGTGGACCTCTTCCTGAATGTCGGAAACCAGCGTAAAGACGCGCCGGTTCGACCGAATTTCAATTTCGCCGCCGTTCTGCGCAATGGCGCGCGTGCGGTGGCGGTTGTCCTTGACCATGCCGAACAGCGGGACCGAAAGGCCGAACCTGTCCAGCACGGGCTTAACGGCGTTGACCTGCCCGACGCCGCCGTCCAGCAGAATCAGGTCCGGCAGCCGCCCGAAGCCCTCGTTCGTATCCTTCAGCTTTTCATACTCTTCGAACCGGCGGGTCAGCACCTCGTGCATCGAGCGGTAATCGTCGTTGCCCTCGAACGAACGTATCCGGAACCGCCGGTACGCGGATTTAAGGGGCTTGCCGTCCTGAAAAACGACCATGCCGCCGACGCTGTCCGCGCCCGCGGTGTGCGAAATGTCATACGCTTCGATGTACGACGGCGCGCGCGTGAGCCCCAGCAAATCGCGCAGCTCCTCCAGCACGGCAACGTCCCGGCCGCGTATGCCGAGCTTTAAGGCCAGCTTTTCCTGCGCGTTTTCCCGGCACATTTTCACGACCTCTACCTGCTCGCCGCGCTGCGGGCAGAAAATTTCGGTCTTTTTGCCGCGTTTTTCGCACAGCCAGCGTTCCAGGTCCTCCCGGCCGTCTACGGCGCCGTCGACGGTCACGCGCTTGGGCACGTCCCGGCGCAGCGAATAATAGGACGTGATTGCGGACGCCATCATCTCGCCCGCGCTCCCCGCCTTATCAAAAAAGAAGTGCTCGCTGTCAAACAGCCGGCCGTCCGAAAAGCGCAGCACCGCAAGGCACACGCTGTTTTCGCTCTCGGCCATGGAAAAGACGTCCTGCTCCTCGACCGATTTGAAAACGACCTTCTGCTTTTCCTGCATTTTTTGAATCGCCGCAATGCGGTCGCGCAGCTTCGCGGCACGTTCAAAATCCAGCGCCTCGGCGGCCTGCTCCATTTGGGCGGTCAGCGACTCGAGAACCGCGCGGGTATCGCCTTTTAAAAACCGGATGGCCTGTTCGGCGGCCTCGGCGTATTCCGCGGGATTCACCTTGCCCGTACAGACGCCGCAGCAGCGCGAAATATAGTAGTTTAAGCACGGACGTGCCGCGCGGACTTCCTTGTCGAAATCCCGTCCGCACTGCGGGAGCATGAAAATTTTGTTGGCCGCGTCCACGCTCTGCTTGACGGCAAAGGAGCTTGTGTAGGGGCCGATATACTGCGCGCCGTCATCCTGCTTTTGGAGCACGGCGGAAATGGTCTTATAGGTTTTTCCGGCGATGCGGATATAGCTGTAGCCCTTGTCATCCTTAAGAAGGATGTTGTATTTCGGCATATGCTGCTTGATAAGGCTGCACTCGAGCACCAGCGCTTCAAATTCGCTGCCCGTAACGATATAGTCGAAATCCTCTACGTTTTCGACCATTTTGCGGACCTTCACCGTATGGGCGTTCGGTGAGCCGAAATACTGGCTGACACGGTTTTTGAGCGCCTTGGCCTTGCCGATATAAATAATCTCGCCGGCCTTGTTTTTCATGATATATACGCCCGGCAGCAGCGGCAGGCGCATGGATTTTTTGCGCAGAGCCGCACGTCTGGATTCCATTTTGCCCGCCCTCCTTTAAAATCGGCAGATAATAAAATCAGACACACCGAAACGCCGGCGTGTCTGATAAAAAGCAAAAAAATCTTATTCGGCGAAGCCGGACTCGACCAGCTTCACAAGGGCTTCCACAGCCTGAACCTCATCGGGGCCGCCGGCGATGATGCGAATGGTGGTGTTGCCCATGATGCCGAGCGAAAGGACGCCGAGCAGGCTTTTCGCATTGACGCGGCGTTCATCCTTTTCAACCCAGATGGAGGATTTGAACTCATTGGCCTTCTGGATGAAGAACGTAGCCGGACGCGCATGCAGACCAACCTGGTTTTGAACAAGAACTTCTTTCACAAACATAAACCTAATCTCCCCATATACAGAAGTGTCGGCTGTTTTACCGCTTTTCGTTAACATATTATACCACAAAACTTGTCCGCGTCAACGGTTAAAACACGATATATGGGGGATTTTGTGAGATTTCAGTTGGTACGCCAAAGTCATCCGATACGGTGCAAAGGTTCTTTGTGCAAAATCACAAAAGGACGTGTGTGCATATATGGAATATCCACAAAAAACAGGAAAAAGCCGGCCGGGAACGGAAACCAAAGCCCGTTCCCGGCCGAAACAGCCGCTTTCAGTTGTTGACGCGCTGGTGCGCGGTCGGAGAAGATTCCGTAAGCTTTGCGAACTTGCAGCCCGCGTTCTTGTAATATTCGATGATGGAGGGCAGCGCTTCGACCGTCGTCTTTTTTACGGACGCATCGTGCATGAGCACAATCACGGAATTCGAGCGCGGCACCTTGCGGCAGTTGTTGATAAGCGTCTGCGCCGGAACGCGGTTGCCGTCCGCGTCGCCGGAGGAAAGGTTCCAGTCAAAATAGACGTAGCCCTTGCTTTCCACCTGCTTTGTCAGGCGCGTCATTATCCCGGAGGAATACTTTCGGCTGACGGTATTGCTGCTGCCGCCCGGGAAACGTATAAGCTTCGTGCGCACGCCGGTCTGCTCGTAGACCACGTCGGAAATCTTTTGCAGGTCGTCAAAATAGGCGGATTCCGAGGCGTAAATGGTGGAATAGGAGTGCGTATACGAGTGCAGCGCAATGGCGTGCCCGGCGTTCACGATGTCCTTCATATACTGGTTGTACTTGCCGCCGTTAATCACAAAAAAAGTCGCCTTCACGCCGTATTTATCGAGAATCTTCAATATTTCGGGCGTACGGGGCGACGGGCCGTCGTCAAAGGTCAGATATATGGTTTTTTGGGAAAGGTCGCTCGAGCCGGAAGAACCGGAGCCGGACGACGGGCCGGTAGCCGCCGCCTGCTTTACGGAAAGCTGCCGGTTCAAATCGGAAATGGTCGCCTCCAGTGCGTCCTTTTCGCTGGCGTGCGCCTTACTCTGCTCGTCCAGCTGCGCCTGATAGGAGGCGCCCTCCTGCTCGCGCGCGGCCTGCTCGGACGCAAACGCCGCGGACAGGCTCGCATACGCCTTTTCCTGTACGATGTCCGTATCGGTCATACGGTGGCTGCGCACGGCGAACACCGTAACCGCCACGGCAAGAACGGCGATAATGACCGCACAAACAAGCAGTACCGTTCGAAGCTGGCGGATTTGCTGAACACGCTGATTCTGGCGGGCGCGCGGACTCGGGCGCGCGGGACGGTTCGGATCCCTGTATTGCATAAAAACCTCTTTTTTCAACAATAACGTTTTCACCTATATTATATGGAATTTGTCGAAAAAAGCAAGTTACAAATCGTTAAAGTTTTATCGATTTAATAATTCTTTTCCGTGTAAAAACAACAAAGTCATCAAAAGCGCGTCCTCCTCGGGGTCGCGGTAAAACCTCCGCCGTTCCCCGACGGTCTGAAAGCCGGCGCTTTGGTACAGCGAAACGGCCGGCGCGTTGCTTTTTCGGACCTCCAGCGTCAGAAAAGCGGCGTCTTCTTTTTGTAAGCAGTCGCAGAGCGCCGTAAGCAGCATCCGCGCAAAGCCCCTGCGGCGAAAATCCGGGAGAACCGCAAGATTGTTCATGTACCCCTCCCCGGCAACCAGGCTCGCGCCGATGTAACCGGCGGGCCGGCCGTCCGCCGACAGCAGGAAAAAGCGGGCGCCGTCCTGCTCCAAGGACGCGCGCAGCGACGCCTCGCTCCAGGGATGCGAAAAGCAGGCGCGCTCCAAAGCGGCCGCCGCGGGGGCGTCGGCAGATGTCATCGGGCGGATATCGTCGCAGCCGAAAACGAAGCGGAAAACGCGCGGCATTTCGTCCGAAAGCTGCTGCGCGCAGCGGCGATACACCGCCGCGTCGCCCAGAAACGGGTCGGATACGGACAGCGCCAGCACGCGCGACGCCGGCACGCCCGCGCTTTGCAGCGCCTGCGCGTGCTGCGCCGTCATGCAGACGAAGCGCGTATCCCCCGACAGGTCCGCCGCCGAAAGCGGGCGCGAGCGGTGCGAGGAAATGTCGGCGCCGAGCTGCGCGGCGGCCAGGACAGCGTTTTCGCAAGCCGGCGCGCCCGGCGACGCGGCAAGTCCGGCGCTTTTGACCGAAACGAGCGAGGCGAGTCCCTTTTTCGCCGCATATTCGGCAAACAGACCGGCCGCCATGGGGCTGCGGCAGGTGTTGCCGGTGCAGATAAACAGAACAGACCGCATTGCCTTACCCCTTTGCATCGTACCAGGTTTTGCCGACGTTCGCGTCGCTTTTCAGGCGCACCTTTAAGGCGCAGGCGTTTTCCATTTCCCGCGAGACAATCTGCGCGGCCTGCTGCGCCTCCTCCTGCGGCGCTTCGACAATCAGCTCGTCGTGCACCTGCAAAATCAGCTTTGCGCGCAGGCCCGCTTCTTTCAAGCGGCGGTAGACGCGCACCATGGCAATCTTGATAATATCCGCCGCCGTCCCCTGAATGGGCATATTGCGCGCGACACGCTCGCCGAACGCCCGCAGCATGGCGTTGGACGAGGCAAGCTCCGGCAGGTACCGCCGCCGGTGGAACAGCGTCGAGACGTAGCCGTCTTTTTTCGCCTGCGCGACAACCTGCTCCATATAACGGTCCACGCCCGCGTAGTGGTGCAGATAGTCCTTGATATATTTATCCGCCTCGGCGCGCGTGACGCCGATGTCCTTGCTCAGCGAAAACGCGCCGATGCCGTAGACAATCCCGAAATTGACCGCCTTGGCGCGGCTGCGCATCAGCGGCGTGACGTCGTCGAGCGGCACGTGAAAAACCTGGGAGGCCGTCACCGCGTGGATGTCCGTGTCCGAATTAAACGCCGCTATCATCGCCGGGTCGTCCGCCACGTCCGCAAGCACGCGCAGCTCGATTTGGGAATAATCCGCATCGACCAGCACGTTCCCTTCTCCCGCCGTAAAAAAGCGCCGCATTTCGCGCCCGAGCTCCGAACGGACCGGGATGTTTTGCAGATTCGGTTCGGTCGAGGAAATACGCCCCGTGCGCGTCTCGGTCTGGTTGAAGCTCGAGTGGATGCGCCCGTCCGGCGCTATGACCTTCAAAAGGCCGTCGCAGTAGGTGGATTTGAGCTTGGTCAGCGTCCGGTATTCCAAAATCTGCCGCACAATCTCGTACTCGTCCGCCAGACCCTCCAGCACCTCCGCGTTGGTCGAATACCCGGTCTTGGTCTTTTTGCGCGCGGGCAGGTGCAGCTTGTCAAACAGGATTTCGCCGAGCTGTTTGGGCGAGTGGATATTGAATTCCGCGCCGGCAAGCTCGTAGATACGCGCCTGCGTCTTTGCAATGCGCCCGTCGAGCATTTCGGAATAGCGCTCGATGCCGGGCCGGTCCACAAGCACGCCGACGCGCTCCATGGAGGCGAGCACCTCGGACAGCGGGATTTCAATCTCCCGCAGCAGCTCGGTCTGCTCGTTGGTCGCAAGGCGGGTCAAAAGCTTTTCGCAAAGCACGGACAGGCCGGCGCAGGCGTTTGCAAACGCATCCTCCCCCGCCTGCGTTTCCGTGCGCCGCGGGCAGTATTCCTGCACAAGGCGCTCCAGCGCATAATCCTTGGCGTTCGGGTTCAAAAGGTACGCGGCAAGCGTTGCGTCCATACAGATGTTCTGCGCCTCCGTGCCGTTTCGGAAGGCGAAGGCGTAGACCTCCTTCGCGGAATACACGGATTTCGGAACATCCCGGTCCGCAAGCAGCGCAAGAAAATCAACCTTCTGCTTCGCGTCCGTCAAATCGACAAGATACACCGCGTTCTGCCCGCAAAAATACGCCTTGTCCCCGCTGAGCGCAAAGCAGGCGCCGGATGCAAGCGCGGCTTTGGCGGGCAGCCCGGTGAAAAACGATACCTGCCTTGCAGGCGCCTCCGGGGCTGTCGCGTCCGCCGCCCCTTCCAGATGCAGCTTGTCGAGAATCTTAAACATTTCCAGCGAAATCAGCAGCGCCGTTGCCTCCTGCTTGTTCGGCGCGCTTTTTTTATATGCCGCAAGGTCCGTTTCCATGGGGACGTCGCAGTCTATCGTCCCGAGTTTGTAGCTCAAATACGCCTTGTCCCGGTCCTGCTGCAGCTTTTGGCGCACGCCGGGTTTGATGGTGTCCGCATCCAGATGGCCGTACAGCTCGTCGAGCGAGCCGAACGCCTGCACAAGCGCCTGCGCCGTTTTTTGCCCGACGCCCGAAACGCCGGGGATGTTGTCGGAGCTGTCGCCCATGAGAGCCTTGATGTCAATCATCTGGCGCGGACAGACGCCGTATTCCGCCTGCACGCGCTGCTCGTCGTACACCGTCGTTTCCGTCCGGCCCATTTTCGTCGCCGTCAAAAGCACCTGCACGTTGCCGCGCACAAGCTGGAGGCTGTCGCGGTCGCCCGTCGCGATAAAGCATTGGTTCTCGGCGCCGACGTGCTTGGAAAGCGTCCCGATAAGGTCGTCCGCCTCGTACCCCTCCTTGCTCACAAGCCGGTACCCGAGCGCGGTGAGCAGCGTTTTGAGCACCGGCACCTGCTCGGCAAGCTCCGGCGGCATACCCTTGCGCGTCGCCTTGTAGCCGTCGTACAGCCGATGGCGGAAGGTGGGCGCTTTTAAATCGAACGTCACGGCGACCGCATCCGGCCGGACGTCCTCCTCGAGCTTTAAGAGAATGTTCATAAAGCCGAAAATACCGTTCGTAAAACGGCCGTCCTTGGTTGTCAGCAGCTTGATGCCGTAAAAGGCGCGGTTCAAGATGCTGTTGCCGTCGAGTACCAGCAGTTTCAAAGAAAGCCCTCCCAGCTGCGTTTCATTCTCTTTTAATATACCATACCTGCCGGCGAAATGCACGGGATTTTTCGGTTGTGCGGAAAAATAAAGTGTGGTATACTGCTGGTGCAAAAACTACGCAGGGAGCGGATGGGGCATATGCAGATTGGCAGCTTGCAAGTGGAAGGGTTTGCCGCGCTTGCACCGATGGCGGGGGTGGCGGACCGGGCGTTCCGGGAGCTTTGCAGAGCCTACGGCGCAGCGTATACGGTTTCAGAAATGGTCAGCGCCAAGGGCCTTTCCATGGGTGACCGCAAATCCAAAGCCCTGATGCGCCTGTCCGACGAGGAAAGGCCGGCCGGCGTGCAGATTTTCGGCTCGGACCCGGTCGTGATGGCCGAGAGCGTCCGCATGGTCCTGCAAAGCGACCCGCAGTTTATTGACATCAACATGGGCTGCCCCGCCCCGAAAATCGCGGGCAACGGCGGCGGCGCCGCGCTCATGCGCGACCCGGCGCTGGCAGAGCGGATTGTCCGCGCCGTCGTGCACGCGGCAGAGCGCGTGCCGGTAACCGTCAAGATTCGCGCGGGCTGGGACGAGAGCAGCCTGAACGCCGTGGATATGGCGAAGCGCGCCGAAGCCGCCGGCGCGGCGGCCATCACCGTACACGGGCGGACGCGCGCGCAGATGTATGCCCCGCCGGTGCTTTTTGACAGCATCGCCGCCGTCAAGCAGGCCGTCGCCATCCCCGTAATCGGCAACGGCGATATTGTGGACGGACCCTCGGCGAAGCGGATGCTCGAACAAACCGGCTGCGACTTTCTGCTGGTCGGGCGCGGCGCGCTCGGGAGCCCCTGGGTCTTTCGGCAAATCTCCGCCTATTTAACGGACGGCACAACGCCGGACGCGCCCGACGCAAAGGAACGTATGCGCGTCATGTGCGCGCACGTGCGCAAAATCTGCCAGTACAAGGGCGAGCGCGTCGGCATCCGGGAGGCGCGCAAGCACGCCGCCTGGTACGTCAAGGGCATCCGCGGCGCGGCGGCCTACCGGCGCGAGCTTTCCCAGCTGGAGAGCGTGGCGCAGCTCGAGCGCATAGCCGAATCCATAGCGCAGGAAAACGGCTGAACAAATAAAAAACGGACCCGTACCCTTGCGGTGCGGGTCCGTTTCCGTTTTCAGGCAATTTTCAGCTGCAGGCGCATTTTGTCGCTAATCATGGCGATAAATTCCGAGTTCGTCGGCTTGCCGCGGGCGTTTTGGATGGTATAGCCGAAATACGAGCTGAGCACGTCGACGTCGCCGCGGTCCCAGGCGACCTCAATGGCATGGCGAATGGCGCGCTCGACCCGCGAGGAGGTTGTGGAAAACCGTTTGGCAACCGTCGGGTACAAAACCTTGGTAACGGAATTCATCATTTCCGCGTCCCGCACGGAAAGCATAATCGCTTCGCGCAAATACTGGTAGCCCTTGATATGCGCCGGCACGCCGATTTGGCGCATGATGTCGCTGATGAGCACCTCGAGCTGCGAATCCGTGATTTGTCCGGCTGCCGCGTCGGGCACGCGGCTGGTCTCCTGCCAGTTGAGAAGCATCGCGACGCGCTGCGCCAGCACCCGCACGTCGAACGGCTTCAGGAAATAGTAATCCGCGCCCGCAAGCATCACTTCATTTTCAAAGCGCGGATTGTCCACGCCCGAAACAACCACGACAACCGGCCGCTTCTTCAGCGGCTCCTTTTTCAGCTGCGCGAGCACCCCGAGCGCGTCCACCGAAGCTAAGATTGCGTCGAGCACCAGCGCGTCCGGCTGCTCCTCTTTTAAGAGCCGCAAAACCTCCGACCCGTTTTTCGGGATGGTCTTAACCGTAAAGCCGAGGCCCCGCAGCGCCTGTGTGCAGCTTTGCCCGAAGGCGTCCGGTTCTTCCGTAAACAATACCTTTCGCGTCTTTTCCAATGAAAACAACCTCCTGTTTTTGAATCTGCCATATTTTACCATATCTGTAATTATTTGGCAAGTAGAAATTTGCGATTCCTGCAAATTTTCTACGGCAAACAGAAGAAGGCCGTATATCGGCGCGGTTCCCCGCGAACCGCACCGCAAGCTTTCGGATTGAACCGCCTGCCGGCATTTTTTACATCGGGTTTTTGCGCGCAAAAACGAGGCGCGCGCAGAAAACCGCGCACGCCCCTTTATCTGCCTGTGCTAAGACGCCTGCTTTTGTGCGGCCGGCACCTTGTTCGCCGCCTCGAGCATGGTTTCGGCGAATATGCCGTACCCCTGCAGCGAATCGTGGACGAACACGTGCGTGACCGCGCCGACGAGCATCCCGTTTTGAAGGATGGGACTGCCGCTCATGCCCTGGATAATCCCGCCGGTCTTTGCAATAAGCTGCGGGTCCGTGACTTCCAAGACCATGCTTTTACCGTTCTCATCAGAATTCAGGTAAACCTTCCGAATCTCTACGTCATACATTTGGACGCCCCCGTCGTCGACCGTCGAAAGAATCTGTGCGGGGCCTTCCTGCACCTCGTTCTTCGCGGCGACAGGCAGGGCGCGGGCATTGGCGTCGTACACCTCCAGCGTGCCGAACACGCCGGCGCCGCAGTTTGCATACAGACTGCCGAGCGTTTTGTCCTGGAACACACCGCACAGCTCCCCGGTCACGCCGGCGCCGCCTTTGTAGCAGCCGCTGACGACCGTTTCCACGGCGACGCCGCTTTTCAGCGGCATGACCGTTCCGGTATCAAGGTCGCAGATGGCGTGTCCGAGACCGCCGAACAGGCCGGTTGACGGGTCATAGAAGGTCAGCGTACCGACGCCGGCCGTGCTGTCGCGCACCCAAAGGCCGGCTTTATAAGCGCCGTCGTTCTGGGAAAGCGCAAGGCGCAGCTCGGCTGAGAAGGTCTCCGCTTCCCGGCGGACCTCCAGGCGTACCGTTTCGCCGCCGGCGTGCAGCGCTTTTGTGAGCGCGTCTACCGAATCGACCTGCGCGCCGTTTACCGCAAGGATGGCGTCGCCGATTTGCAGGCCCGCCTCCTTGGCCGGGTTTACGGCGCCGTCGGCCGTGAACACATCGTCCATGCCGACGACCAGCACGCCGTCCGTGTAAATTTTCACGCCGAAAATTTCACCGCTCGGCACAACATACTGCCGCTTGCTGACCGTGACAACCGAGGATTTGACCGGAATTGCGTCCAGGACGGAAAACTCGACCGTATAGCGTCCGGCGTCTTCCGGGGAGACCGAAGCGACCGAGGCCGCGGAAGCGTCTCCGGCTTCCGGCGTACTCTTGCACGAAAAAATGCCGTTGACATGAATCTCCTCGTTTTCCATAAGCCGGATGCTGTCTGGGATGGTGAGCTCGCCGAACAGCACGACCGCAAAGACCACAGAGGCGACGCACAGGCCAAAGGCGCTGAAAAAACGAAACAGCTTTTTCATGATTCACCTCCGTGTACGACCTTTCGGCCGCGGTCTTACTATATGCCGTGCGCGCCGATTTATGAGACGGAATAAAAAAGGCTTTACGGTGAAACTTTCCGTTCGCCGTAAAGCCTAAGTTTTGCAAAAATTTGCATTTTATACCCGCGTGTTTTGCAAAGCGTCCAGAATCCGCCGGACGGACTGCTCGGGCGTATGCGCCGCGCACGAAACCGTCAGGTCCGCATACCGCTTATAAAGCGGCAGGCGTTCGCGGTAAATTTCCTCCACGCTTTCGCCTTTTTTGGCCGCCACGCCGCGCGTTTTGATGTTTCGCAGCCGCTTTTGCACCTCCGGAAGCGGAACGTCCAAAAAAACAACCACGCCGTCCGATTTCAGCTTTTGCATGGCGGCGTCCCGAAAGACGACGCTGCCGCCCGTTGCAATGACCGTATTCGTGCAGGTAAGCGCCAAAACGGCGTCGCGCTCCGCATCCAGAAAGGCCTCAATGCCGTCTGTGTCGATGATATCCTGCAAAAGCCGCCCCGCGCGCTGCTGGATGCACAAATCCGTATCGCAGAAGCCGACGCCGAGGGTTTTGGCAAGCAGCACCCCGACGGTGCTTTTGCCGCTGGCGGGCATACCAATCAGGACAATGTTTCGCATCAGATGGAAATCTCGTGCGCAAGGCGGTACAAATCCAGGTCAATGGACTTTTCCATGTTCAGCGCCTCAAAAATATCGTAGTCGACAATCGCGTCCTTCTGCATGGCGACAACGCGGTTGCCCGTACCGGACTTCAGAAGCTCCACGGCGCGGTAGCCCATCTGGCTGCCCGCGACGCGGTCGCGCACCGTCGGCGAGCCGCCGCGCTGCACGTGGCCGAGCACCGTTGCGCGGGATTCCACGCCCGTTTCGCGCTGGATGCGGTCGGACATTTCCTGCACGCCGCCGACGCCCTCCGCCACAATGATGATGAAATGCCGCTTGCCGGTTTTCTGCGTGCGGCGCATCCGTTCAATGACGTCGCGTTCAAAATCAAACGGAACCTCGGGGATAAGGATGGTCGTCGCCCCGCAGGCAATGCCGGAATTGAGCGCAATATACCCGGCGCGGCGGCCCATAACCTCGACGACCGAGCAGCGGTCGTGCGATTCGGACGTGTCGCGCAGGCGGTCGACCATTTCCATAACCGTGTTCATGGCGGTGTCGTAGCCAATCGTATAGTCGCAGCAGGCGATGTCGTTGTCAATCGTGCCGGGCACGCCGACGCACGGGATGCCGCGCAGCGAGAGGTCGCGCGCGCCGCGGAAGGAGCCGTCGCCGCCGATGACGACGATGCCGACCATGTCGACCTCCTTGCAGACGGCAATCGCCTTCTGCATACCCTCCTCCGTCTTGAATTCGGGGCTGCGGGCGGAATACAGGATAGTGCCACCGCGATTGATGATGTTGGAGACGCTGCGCAGGTTCATCTCGTACATATCCCCGTACATCAGGCCGTTGTAGCCGCGGCGGATACCCATCACGCGGAAGCCGCTTTCACAGCCCGCGCGGACAACCGCGCGAATAGCCGCGTTCATGCCCGGCGCGTCGCCGCCGCTTGTCAAAACACCAATCGTCTTCATCTTTCGTCACCTCAAAATTCTGTAAAAGAAAATGGAAACGGGCCAAAGCCCCTTTTTACCAAGAAGCAAGCGCCGAACAATGCGCTTTTGCCCGCCCGCAGGCGAGTTATTCTATAATACACGAATCCGCGCCGTTGTCAAGTGTTCCCGTTAAATTTTCGACAAACCGCCTCAGCGAAGCAGCACGCCGCGTTTTCCGAGAAGCCGCTGCAATTCGGCCAGCAGCGGGTCGCACAGCTGGACGCCGCGCGAAGTCACAAACTTTTTGCGCGTGTCGCCGTAGCAAAGATAGACCGGAATCTGTCCGTCAAAAATGGACAGCAGGTTTTTAACCTTTTTGTCCCGCGGGCTGCCCATGGTATCGATAAGCAGATACAGCCCCTCCCGAATCTGCGCCGGAATTTCGATTTTTTCCGAATCGGGGCCGTCCGCTTTCGCCTTCGGCGCTTCCTTTTGCGCGCCCTCGCCGGGGTGCTCGGGCGGCAGCGCAATGCGGTCGGGCAAAACCTTCGGGCTTTCGTCCTCCCGCAAGGACAGCCGGCCGCGTACATAAATTACGCTCCCCGGCGTCAGCAAATGCGAGTACTGGGCATAGACCTTCGGAAAAACCAGAAGCTCGATGCTGCCGTACAGGTCCTCGACGGTAACGAACGCCATGGTGTCGTCATTGCGGGTCGTCTTGCGCTTAACGCCCGTCACAATCGCAAGCAGGGAGACCGTGCTGCCGTCGCGGTATTTCGCGCCGGGCTCCTCCCCCGCCTCCAGAAGCTCCGCCACCGATGCCGCGCCGAGCTGCCCGGCGCGGTCGGCGTAAGCCGCCATTGGGTGGCCGGAAAGATACAGGCCGGTCGTCTCCTTTTCCATTTGCAAAAGCTCCTGCTGCGGGAATTCCGCGCAGCGGACATACTCCGGCGCATGGGAAACGGGGTGCGCCTGCCCGATGGAAAACAGGTCGAGCTGCCCTTCCAGGTTCCGGCGGTTCTCCGCTTCAATAGACGCCGTCACCGCCGGCAGGTTTTGCAGCATTTCCCGCCGGTTTAAGTCCAGGCCGTCGAGCGCACCGCTCTTGATAAGGCCCTCGACCGCGCGCTTGTTGAATTCCTTGCCGTACAGCCGTTTGCAGAAATCGTAAAATTCCGTGAACGGGCCGTTGTTTGCACGCTCCTCCAAAATGGAAGCGATGAAGCCCTTCCCGAGATTTTTAATGGCCAGAAGCCCAAAGCGGATGCCGCGCCCCTCGGGGGTAAAGGCATGGGCGCTGCGGTTGACGTCCGGCGGCAGGGTCCGAAGCCCCAGGCGCAGGCAGTCGCCGATATACAGGGCAATCTTGTCCGCATCGTCCAAAATGCTCGTCAAAAGCGCCGCCATAAATTCGCCCGGGTAGTGGCACTTTAAATAGGCTGTGCGGTAAGCGACGATTGCATACGCGGTAGAGTGGGATTTGTTAAATGCATACGACGCAAAGGAGGACATATCGTCAAAAATGCTGTTTGCCGTGCGTTCGTCAATCCCGTTGGCGATGCAGCCGCAGCAGGCCGTCGAGCCGTCCGCATTTTTTAAGCCGTAAATAAAGTTGTGCCGCTCCTCCTCCATGACCTTATGCTTCTTTTTGGACATGGCGCGGCGCACGATGTCCGCGCGCCCGAAGGAATAGCCCGCAAGCGAGCGGAACACCTCCATGACCTGCTCCTGGTAGATAAGGCACCCGTAGGTAACGTCCAAAATGGGCTTGAGCAGCGGCGTCTTATAGCGGATGCGCTGCGGGTCGTGGCGGTTCGCGATATAGTCGTCGATGGAATCCATCGGGCCGGGACGATACAGGGAGATGACCGCGATGATATCCTCCAGACTCTGCGGGCGCAGGCGCGTCAACACGCTGCGCAGCCCCGCGGATTCGCATTGGAACACGCCGAGCGTCTGTCCTTTGGAAAACATACGGTAGGTCGCGTCATCGGTCAGCGGTATTTTTTCTATATCAAAATCCGGTTCTTTTTCCCGAATCATCTGCTCGGCGTCATGGATAACCGTCAGCGTGCGCAGCCCCAGAAAGTCCATTTTCAAAAGGCCGAGTTCCTCAATGGCCGTCATGGTAAACTGCGTGACGACCGCCTCGTCGTTTCGCGCAAGCGGGACGTATTCGCTGACCGGCCGGTCCGTAATGACCACGCCGGCCGCATGGGTCGAGGCGTGGCGCGGCATTCCCTCGACGCGCTTGGCCGTATCCAGCAGCTCGCGGATTTTTTCGTCGCGGTCGTACATCCCGCGCAGCTCCGGATTTTTTTGCAGCGCCTTGTCAATCGTAATGCCCAGCTCATGCGGAATCTGCTTGGAAACGCCGTCGACGGTCGCATAGGGAATGCCGAGCGCACGGCCGACGTCGCGCACCGCCGCGCGCGCCGCCATCGTCCCGAAGGTCACTATCTGGGCGACATGGTCCGCGCCGTATTTGCGTATGACGTAGTCGATGACCTCCTCGCGGCGCTCGTAGCAGAAGTCCACGTCGATATCCGGCATACTCACGCGCTCCGGGTTCAGGAAGCGCTCAAAAATCAGGCTGTAGCGAATGGGGTCGACGCCCGTAATGCCCATGCAGTACGCCGCAAGGCTCCCCGCCCCCGAGCCGCGCCCGGGGCCCACGGGGATGCCGCGGGACTTAGCGTAGGCAATAAAATCCGCCACGATGAGGAAATAGTCGACGTACCCCATCTCCCGGATGACGGACAGCTCGTACGACAGGCGCTCGTTGTATGCCGCCGGCGGCTCGCCGCCGCAGACGCGCTGCAGGCCAGCCTCGCATTGCCGCTTGAAATAGGAAAAATGGTCCTCGCCGTTCGGGACCTCAAAGCGCGGCAGCTTCGTTTTGCCGAATTCAAACGTCACACAGCAGCGCTCGGCGATTTTGGCGGTATTGTCGACCGCTTCGGGCGCAAAGGAGAACCGCTCGCGCATTTCGGCTTCGGATTTCAAATAAAACTCGTCCGTGGAAAATTCCAGACCCGTGTCCTCGTCAATCGTATGGTTCGTTTGGATGCAGATGAGGACCTTCTGCGTTTTGGCGTCCGACGGGCGGATGTAATGCACGTCGTTCGTCGCGACGGTCGGAATCCCGGTCTCCCGGGAAAGCTGCATGAGCTTCGGCAGAATCGCCTGCTGCTCGGGAAGGCCGTGGTCCTGCATCTCCAAATAGAAATTCCCGCGGCCGAACACCCGGTCGTACCAGAGCGCCGTCTGCTTTGCCCCCTCGTAATCGCCGGACGACAGAAGGCGCGGGATTTCGCCGGCCAGGCAGGCGGAAAGCGCAATGAGCCCTTCGTGGTGCGCTTCGAGCAGCTCCTTGTCGACGCGCGGGCGCACGTAAAACCCGTCGACCCACGCACGCGAGACCATATGAATCAGGTTCCTGTACCCCGTCTCATTTTCGCACAGCAGCACCAAATGGTAGCGCTCCGAATCCGGCCCGTGAACCTTGTCGGTCAGGCGGCGGGGCGCCACATAGACCTCGCAGCCGAGGATGGGCTTAATCCCGGCGTCGTGCGCCGCTTTGTAAAACTCGACCGCGCCGTACATATTGCCGTGGTCGGTCATGGCAACGGACGTCATGCCCAGCTCTTTTGCGGCAGCGCAAAGCTCCCCGAGGCGGCAGGCGCCGTCGAGGAGGCTGTACTGGGTATGCAGGTGCAGGTGGGCAAAAGCCATACGATTCGACTCCCGCTCTCAGGCGTTTAAAACCTTATCGTAAAATTCGGGGAAACAGTCAAACGTCGCAAAATAATCCTTCGGCGTTTCCGCGCGGCGAATCATCCGGAAGCGCCCGTCGGGCTGCAGCAGGATTTCCGCCGAGCGCAGCTTGCCGTTATAATTATACCCCATGGAAAAGCCGTGCGCGCCCGCGTCGTGAATAAACAGCAAATCCCCGATGTCAATTTTCGGCAGGCGGCGGTCCACGGCGAATTTGTCGTTGTTCTCGCAAAGCGAGCCGGTCACGTCGTAGGTATGGTCCGCCGGCGCGTCCTCCTTGCCCATGACGGTGATATGGTGGTAAGCGCCGTACATGGCGGGGCGCATGAGGTTGGCGGCGCACGCGTCGACGCCGATATACTCTTTATAGGTATGCTTTTCGTGGATAGCGCGCGTCACCAGCGCCCCGTACGGTCCCATCATGAACCGGCCGAGCTCCGTGTAGATGGCAACGTCGCCCATGCCGGCCGGCACAAGCACGCGCTCGTACACCTCCCGGACGCCGCGGCCGATTTCCGCGATATCGTTCGGCTCCTGGTCGGGGCGGTAGGGAATGCCGACGCCGCCGGACAGGTTGACAAAGCGAATCTCGGCGCCCGTCTCCTGCTTAAGGCGGACGGCAAGGTCAAACAACACGCCGGCGAGCACGGGATAATAGGCGTTTGTAACGGTATTGCTCGCCAAGAAGGCGTGCAGGCCGAACCGCTTTACGCCCTTGGCCTTCAGAATGCGGAACGCTTCGAAAATCTGTTCGGTCGTCATCCCGTATTTCGCTTCGCCGGGGTTGTCCATGATGTCCGTCGTAATCTTGAACTGCCCGCCGGGATTGTAGCGGCAGCAGACAAGCTCCGGCAGGCGGCCGTCCAGCGCGGTTTCGAGGGTCTCGATGTGCGAAATGTCGTCGAGGTTGATAATCGCGCCCATGTCGGCGGCGTAGCGGAACTCCTCGGCGGGCGTGTCGTTCGACGAAAACATGACGTCCGTCCCCGTCACGCCGAGCGCCTTCGAAAGCATCAGCTCCGTTTTGGAGGAGCAGTCACACCCGCAGCCGTATTCACGCAAAATGTCAATGAGAAACGGGTTCGGCGTCGCCTTGACGGCAAAATATTCCTTGAAGCCCTTGTTCCAGGCGAACGCACTTTTAAGCGCCTGCGCGTTTTTGCGGATGCCCGCCTCGTCGTACAGGTGGAACGGCGTCGGGTACTTCGCCGCAATTTCCTCCAGCTTTTCTTTTGTTGCAAACGGTTTTTTCTGCATATTCTCCTCCAAAGCTATTGCTCCAATTGCTTCTCTATACACCGTACAAGCGCTTCGACGCCCTCCCCGCGCAGCGCGGAAAACGGCAGAATCGCCAGCGGCTGCCGTTCCGCAAAATAGGCTTGGAACGCCGCCAGCCGCTCGGCATATTCGGTTTTGTTGAGCTTATCGCTTTTTGTAAGCACAACGACAAACGGGAGGCCGGTCCGCCGCAGGAAATCGAGCATCGTCTCATCATCGGCGGACGGCGCGTGGCGCATATCCAGAAGCTGCACAACCAGCCGGATGTCGCGCCCGGACTGAAAATAGCCCTCCAAAAGCTCCGCCCAGCGGCGTTTTTCGGCTTTTGACACCTGGGCGTAGCCGTAGCCGGGCAGGTCGACAAGGCGCACGCCGCCGGCGCTAAAAAAGTTCACGGTTACGGTCTTGCCGGGCTTTGCGCTGACGCGCGCCAAGGCCTTTCGGGCACAAAGGCGGTTGAGCAGCGACGATTTGCCGACGTTGGAACGGCCGGAAAACGCAATTTCGGGGCAGGCAGAGCGCGGCAGCTGCGCCGTCGTGCCGTAGGCGGCCTCAAATTCCGCGGTACGGAAATTCATGAAAGCTCCTCTCCCCTTTCCGAGCGTCTGCGCGCAGGCGGCGGCAGGACCTTGCGCTTCGGCGAGAGCTCCGGCACAAGCGGCGCATTCTCTTGTTCCGGCTGCCGCGTGTCCGCCGCAAGCGCGCGGGTCAGCACCTCGGACACCTCTGTGACCGGGACAAATTCGAGCGCGTCGGCAACCGTCCGGTCAATTTCGGCAAGGTCCGGCAGATTCGCCTGCGGAATCAGCACGGTCTTAACGCCCGATTTGTAAGCCGCCATTGTTTTTTCCCGCAGCCCGCCAATGGGCAGCACGCGCCCGGTCAGCGTAATTTCGCCCGTCATGGCGACATCGGCGCGCACGGCGCGGCCGCTTAAAGCCGAGACGACCGCCGTCGTCACGGCGATGCCGGCGGAGGGTCCGTCCTTAGGAACGGCGCCTTCGGGGAAATGGATGTGGATATCCTTCGTTTTGTAAAAATCGGGGTCAATCTCCCACCGCGCCGCATGGCAGCGGATATAGCTGCACGCCGCACGCGCGGATTCTTTCATCACGTCGCCCAAAGAGCCGGTCAGCTCCAGCTTGCCCGTACCCTCCATTACGGCGGCCTCGACCTTTAACAGCTCACCGCCGACAGACGTCCACGCAAGGCCGTTCACCACGCCGACGGCGTCCGCCGCCGCAAGGTCGTCCGGCTTGAATTTCCGCGGGCCGAGCAGGCCTTCCAGGTCCTTGGCGCGCACCGACAGCTTTTCCGTGCGCCCGCCGACGATTTCAAGCGCCGCCTTGCGCATGACTTTCGCAATGGTGCGTTCGAGCTCGCGCACGCCGGCTTCGCGCGTGTAGCCGTCAATCATCAGGCGCAGCGCGTCGTCCGAAATGCGCAGCTGCTTTGCCGTCAGCCCGTTTTCGGCAAGCTGCTTGCGCACAAGGTGCCGTTTTGCAATCTGGAATTTTTCCTCGGCCGTGTAGCTGTACAGCTCGATAACCTCCATGCGGTCGTACAGCGGCGCGGGGATTGTCGATGTGTCGTTTGCCGTCGTAATGAACAGCACGCGGCTCAAATCAATGGGGATTTCAATATAATGGTCCCGGAAGGCGTTGTTCTGCTCCGGGTCGAGCGCTTCGAGCAGCGCGGACGCCGGGTCGCCCTTGTAGTCGCGCGAGAGCTTGTCGATTTCGTCGAGCAAAATCAGCGGGTTCGACGTTTTGGCGCGCGTCAGCGCCGCTACGATGCTGCCGGGCATGGAACCGATGTAGGTCTTGCGGTGACCGCGAATCTCGGATTCGTCGTTCACGCCGCCCAGGGAAATGCGTTCGTATTTTCGGTTCATCGCGTGCGCCAACGACCGGGCAATCGAGGTTTTGCCGACGCCGGGGGGCCCGGCAAGACAGATAATCTGCCCCTTCACATGGCTGCCGGCAAGGCTGCGGACCGCCAGGAATTCCAGAATGCGCTCCTTGACGCGCGTAAGGCCGTAGTGGTCGCGGTCCAAAATTTTCCGCGCACGGTCAAGGCTCAGATTTTCACGGGTATACTGCCCCCAGGGCAGCGCGAGCACCGCGTCGAGATACGAGCGGGAAACCGCGCTTTCGGGGCTTGTCGGCTGCGTGCGCGCAAGACGGTCGCACTCCTGCAAAAGCTTTTCCTCGCTGTCCTTTTCCAGATGCAGCTTCAAAATGCGCGCGCGGTATTTTTCCGCCTCCCCGGCGGCGGATTCCGCGTCGCCGAGCTCTTCGGCAATCACCTTCATCTGCTCGCGCAGGTAATATTCGCGCTGGTTCTCGTCAATCTGCTCCTGCACGCGCTCGTCGATTTCCTCCATGGCCTCGAGCATCTCAATCTCGCGCACGAGCACCACGCAAAGCTTTTCGAGCCGGCGCTGCACCTGCAGCTCCTCAAGGATACTCTGCTTGTCGGCGAACGGCAGCGGCAGGTTGCCCGCAATGCAGTCGGCGAGCTTGCCGGGCGAACGCATACGCATTACCGCGGGCAAAAGGTTGCCGGGCAGCTTCTGGTGCAGCATGGCATACTCTTCAAACAGGGTCTTGGCATAGCGCACAAGCGCTTCGGTCTCCGCAGGGGACGCGGTGCGCGGGTCCCGGTCGGCGAGCGGGCGCAGACGCGCGATAAGGTGCGGCTTCATGGCCGACAGCTCCAAAAGCCGTGCGCGGAAACGCCCTTCGGCAATGACGCGGTAAAAGTCGCCGGAGGGAAGGCGCGCAACCTGCTTGACCTCGCAGACCACGCCAATCTTATATAGCCCGCTGTCGTCCTGCAGCTTTTCCGAAAGGTCGGTCTGCGCCACTAAAAACAGGTCCTGCTTGGTGAGCATGGCGTGCTTGACCGCGGCAATGGACTGCTTGCGGCCGACGTCGAAATGCAGCGTCATATCGGGGAAGACCACAAGCCCGCGCAGCGCGACGGCGGGCAGGGAAAATTCTTCTCGCGTAATAGGGTTCATCGTATTCACTCCGAAAAACAAAAGAGTCAAACCACCGCAGTATACGGTTTGAGCCTATATTATACTGTATTTTTTGATTTCCTGCAACCGAAACCTGCCGAAAGCTGCAAAATATCGTCGGCGTCTCCAAATCCGCGCGTGATTTTGTTAATTTTTCGAACAACTTTTTGAATTTTACAGAAATTTTACAAAATTTATTGTTAATCTTTTGTCAATTTATTGACTTTTCTTTCCCGCCTTTGCTATAATGGCAACCAAGGCAAAAAATACCGGGAGGTCATTACCATGTCCAGAGTGTACAATTTCTCCGCCGGCCCGTCCATGCTGCCGGAGGAAGTCCTCAAAACCGCTGCGGCGGAAATGCTTGATTACCACGGCTGCGGCCAGTCCGTGATGGAAATGAGCCATCGCTCCAAGGTGTTTGACGAGATAATCAAGAGCGCGGAAGCTTCGCTTCGCGAGCTTATGCGCATCCCCGACAACTACAAGGTCCTGTTTTTGCAGGGCGGCGCTTCGACGCAGTTTGCCGCCATTCCGCTCAACTTCATGAACGGCAGCGGCAAGGCGGATTACGTCGTCACCGGCCAATGGGCGAAAAAAGCCGCGGCGGAAGCGAAAAAGTACGGCGAGGTAAACATCGTCGCCTCCTCCGCCGACAAGACGTTCTCGTATATCCCGAAGCTTGACAAGGCCGCCTTCACGCCGGATGCGGACTATTTCTACATCTGCATGAACAATACCATCTACGGCACAGTCTACCACGAGCTGCCCGACACGGGCAAGGTGCCGCTTATCGCGGACATTTCCTCGTGCTTCCTTTCAGAGCCGCTGGATGTTTCCAAGTTCGGCATGCTGTACGGCGGCGCGCAGAAAAACGTTGCGCCCGCGGGCCTTACCATCTGCATCATCCGCGAGGACCTGCTCGGCCACGCGCGCGACATCACGCCGACCATGCTGGATTACAAGACGCACGCGGACGCCGATTCGCTGTACAACACCCCGCCCTGCTACACCATCTATATCTGCAAGCTGGTGCTGGACTGGCTGAAGGAAAACGGCGGGCTGGAGGCGATGCGGGAGCGCAACGTCAAAAAGGCGAAGCTGCTTTACGACTATCTGGACAACAGCAAGCTGTTCCGCGGCACCGTCGTGCCGGAGGACCGTTCGCTTATGAACGTCCCGTTTGTGACGGACAGCGACGAGCTCAACGCGAAATTCGTCAAGGAAGCGGCCGAGGCCGGGCTTGTGAACCTGAAAGGGCACCGCACCGTCGGCGGGATGCGCGCCTCCATCTACAACGCCATGCCGTATGAAGGCGTGCAGGCGCTTGTGGACTTCATGGCGAAATTCGAAAAAGAGAACGCGTAAGGAGAAACCGGTATGTATCGTATCTTAACCTTAAATAAAATTTCGCAAAAGGGGCTGCAGAACTTCCCGGACAGCTACGTCTGCTCCGGCGAGGAGACCGCCCCCGACGCGGTGCTCGTCCGTTCGGCCTCCATGCACGACATGGAGCTGCCCGAAAGTCTCAAGGCCATTGCGCGCGCGGGCGCGGGCGTCAACAACATCCCGATTGACCGCTGCAGCGAAAACGGCATCGTCGTGTTTAACACGCCGGGCGCAAATGCGAACGCCGTGAAAGAGCTGGTGCTGTGCGCAATGCTGCTTTCCTCCCGCAAAATTCCCGCCGCCATCGACTGGGTCAAGACCTTAAAGGGCACGGGCGCGGAAATGTCCAAGGCCGTGGAAAAGGGCAAATCCGCCTTTGCGGGCCCCGAGCTGAAGGGCAAGGCGCTCGGCGTTGTGGGGCTCGGCGCCATCGGCGTGCTGGTGGCGAACGCGGCCAAGGCGCTGGGCATGACCGTTTACGGCTACGACCCCTTCCTTTCCGTCGACGCCGCCTGGGCGCTGTCGCGCGGGGTGCACCATTCCGCAACGCTCGATGAGATTTACGCAAACTGCGACTACATCACCCTGCACGTCCCGCTGACGCCCGACACCAAGGAAATGGTCAACAAGGACAGCATTGCCGCCATGAAGGACAACGTGCGCATCATGAACTTTGCGCGCGGGGACTTGGTCAACACGGCGGACGTCGTCGATGCGCTTTCGAGCGGCAAGATTGCGGCTTATGCGACCGACTTCGGCTCGGAGGAGCTGCTGGACGTCCCCGGCGTGCTTGTGCTGCCGCACCTTGGCGCGTCCACCCCGGAATCCGAGGAGAACTGCGCGGTCATGGCCGTGGATGAAATCCGAGATTTCTTAGAGAACGGCAACATCACGCATTCCGTGAACCTTCCCGACGTAAACGTACCGCGCACCGGCCGCGCGCGCATTACGATTATCCACAAAAACGTCCCGAACGTTATCAGCAAGATTACGTCGACCGTTGCCGAGGAAAACATCAACATCGACAACATGGTCAACAAGTCCCGCGGCGAATACGCCTACACGATGCTTGACACCGACGCGGACGTTTCCGCCGAAGCCATTGAAGCCATCAGCGCGGTCGAGGAAATCGTGCGCGTACGGGTCATTTGACAACCTGCTTTTTTAAAATACCGCCCGATTCGTTCGGGCGGTATTGTTTTGCCGGTCCCTTGCCGATTATCCCTCCGATTTTATCTGCAAAAAAGCGAAGCGTTCGATTCACGCTTCGCTTTTCTGTTTGGACGCCGGGTTTTCCACGGCGGGCGTTTCCGCCGCTTCTTCCGGCGGCTTGGGCACAATCTCCGCGCAGGTCTTGCGCACGTCCAGACGGTCGTAAAGCTGCCGGTACCGCACGGAAAACCGCAGGCGGCGGTCGCAGCGCTTACAGTAAAATTCCGCGCGGAAGGCGGTGTTGTTAAACTTCCACTTCTTAACCTTTTTGAGCCGGCCGCCGCAGCGGTCGCAGACGCATTGGAACAGCGCCGGGTCCACAAGCGGGCTGTGCAGGTCGGTGATGTAATACGGCTTAAAGCGCAGGCGCTCGTAAAACGAATCGTCGCACTTGCGCACAAAGCCGGAAAGCTTGTCCCGGTCGAAGGTCCTGCGCAGGCACACGGCCGCCAGGCGGCTGTCGTCGAGCGCGCGGTGGTGCGGAAAGGCGTCCGGGTCCACGCCGAGCTTTTCGGCCGCCGCCGAAAGCCCGAGCTGCTGGCCGCTGCCCGCCGCATCCGTAAAGCCCTGGCAATAGCTTTGCAAATCGGCGTAATTGTCCATGAACGTCAGCTGCGGCGCATTCAGGAAAAACTCGCAGTTTTTGATGAGCGTGCGCACGTCGCCGTCCCCCCAGGTCAGGAAGGTGTTTTCCTCCTCCCCGAGCCAGGCCGCAAAGCGCTTGACCGCCTCGCGAAACGGCACGCCGCGGGAGACGTCTTCGTTCGTCAGGTGGGTCAGGTTTTTGACGCGGCTTTGCAGGCGCTTGCCGACGACGGGATGAATAATCACGGAAAATTCGCCGCGCTCCGTCAGGTCCTCGTCCAGCCAAACCGCGCCGATTTCAATAACCTCATTAAAGAACCCGCCCAGCTGCTTGCAGTAGGCGTTGTTCCACTCCATATCCATAACGATGTACCGCATCCGTTTTCACTCCGTACAAACGCGCCGCTGCCGCAGGGCGCGCCGTTCAAATCAAAAGCGCGGAATAATTTCACCGCGCCGTCACACCCTAATGCGGGTGATGCTATGCAAACCGTTTTGCTCGCTTTGGCCGGCGGCGCCGTGGGGCTTGTAAACGTCCTCATCGGCGCGGGCGGCGGAATCTTAGCCGTACCGGTCTTAAAGCGGACCGGCCTTGACCAGAAGCAGGCGCAGGCAAACGCCGTCGCGGTCATTCTGCCGCTGACGGCTTTGAGCTTTATTATATATGCAAAAAGCGAATATGTCAATTTGGCCGGCAGCCTCTGGATTCTGCCGGCTGCCGCCGTCGGCGCCCTGCTCGGGACGCTGGTGTTCCGAAAGCTCTCCGGCAAAGCGATGCGGCGGATATTCGGGCTTTTCATGGTCTGGGCGGGGGTGCGGCTCTTATGGAAGGGATAGGCGTATGGGACGTGCTTGCGGTGCTGCTGAGCGCCTGCATCGGCGCCATGGGACTCGGCGGCGGAGGCGTCCTGATTTTGTACCTGACGCTCGTCAAAAATATGCCGCAGCTTGCATCGCAGGGCGTCAACCTGCTCTTTTTCCTGCCGTGCGCCGTTACGGCGGTCATCATTTACGCGCGCCGCGGGCTCCTGCGATGGAAAACGGTTCTGCCGATGGCCGCAGGCGGCGCTTTGGGCGTCGGCGCGGGCAGCCTGTTTCTGCAAAACGTCAGCTCCCGCGCGCTGACCGTCGGCTTTGCGTGCCTGATGATTGCCGCCGGACTGTTTACAGTTTTTCGTCGGGAAAAGGCACAATAATGCTTGAACGCCGCTGTGAAATATGGTAAAATACACCCAAACGGGCATGGGCGCTCCCCTGCCTGCACGCGAGGTGGTTGCCATGAAAAAACTGTCGGCACAAACGAAAGCAAAGCTGAAAAAAGCAATTCGGATTGCTGTCTGCGTTGTCCTCGGGCTCGGCGTGGTCGGCGGCGGCGCGTACCTGGGCGTTTACAGCACGAACCGCCCGTCCGCTATAGTGGATGCCGCGCAAAAGACCGGCGCGGTTACGAACGGTGCGTCCGGCTTTTTGTACGGCTTTGCAGAGCCGGACATCCCCTCGGTGGAAATTGCGAGGAGCATCGACGTTTCCACCCTCTCGACCAAGACGTACGGCGGCTTGCAGCACCCCATCGGCGACGTGAACCAGGTTGCCGGCACCTTCCTTGCGGCGGGCGGCGAGGAGATTATCGTCTACACGCAGGATATGTACGACACCTGGTACTATCAGTTTGACAGCATGGAGGCTTATCTCGAGCGCGTCCGGGAGACCGTGACGGCGACGGCGCAGGCAGATTACGCCGACCGCGTGACCTACTGCATTTACAATGAAATGGACAACGGCGCGTGGTTCGGGGACTTTTCCGTCCCGGAGAACCGGCAGAAAACCTATGAAGCCTGGAAAGAGACGTACGCGCTTGTGCGCTCCATTGACCCGGACGCGAAAATCGGCGGCCCGGGCTACTGCAATTTCGACGCGGACAACATCCGGGAATTTCTGGAATACTGCAAGGCGGAAAGCTGCCTGCCGGACACCATGATTTGGCACGAGCTCGGCTCCAATTCCCTGTATCTCTGGGACGAGCATTTCGAGGACTACGCAAAAATCTGCGCAGAGCTCGGCATCGAAGCGCTCCCGGTCTGCATCTCGGAATACGGCCTGATGGAGACGAACGGCATCCCCGGCGAATCGCTCAAATGGATAACCCGCATTGAAAACAGCAAGTCGGAGGCCTGCGTCGCCTACTGGCGGCTTGCGAACAATATGTCGGACACCGTGGCGGACGACGTGACGCCGAACAGCAACTGGTGGGCGTACCGCTGGTACGCGGAAATGACCGGCGAGACGCTGGCGGTCGAGGATAAGGACCTGTTCCAGAGCAACATGGGGAAATTCCTGACGCGGCAGTCGAAGCACCTGGAATACAAGGGCTTTACGGCACTGGCGGCGCTGGATGAGGATAATGGCGAAATGCAGCTGCTTGCCGGCGGCAGCGACCGCGATTCCGACATTTTCCTGCAAAACCTGGATAAGACCGAAACGTTTGCCGGGGTGGAAACGGTCAAGGTGACGGCGGAATATGTGGATTACAAAGGGCTCGGCGGCGCGGTGCTGGAGCCGACATTCGGCTTTGAGACCTATTTGCCGGTAAAAGACGGCGAAGTCCAAATTGAAATGAACGACATCCTCTACACGCAGTGCTGGCATTTGACCGTAACGCCGACGGATATCCTCTGGGATGAATTTGAAAGCGGCGTTTTGTCCGTTGCGGGAACGCCGCGCGATTTGACGGTGATGCAGCGGTACGAGGCGGAGGACGCCGACCTGTTCGGCACGGCGAAAAAGGCGTCGGATTCCGCCTATGCGGCGTCCGGCAAGCAGCTGGTGCGCATGAGCAGCGCCAAGGAAAGCGGCGTGGAATTTGACGTGACCGCCGCGACCGAGGGGACCTATACGCTGGACCTCGTCTATGCCAACGGGGCGAACGGCGTGCAGTATGACGAAGCCGGCGCGGTGACGGACAAAGGCGCGCGCTCGCCGGTCGAGGTCAAGCTGTTCCTGGACGGCCGGGAAGCCGGCGCGCTGACGCTGGATTCCACGATAAAGGACGATTTCACCGGCTGCGTGTCCGCAACCGTTACGCTGCCCGCGGGCGACCACGAGATTCGCTTTGTCCTGCCGCAAAACGAAGCGTTTACGGAAACGCTGGCGTTTGACTTTTTGGATGTGACGCGGCAAAGCGAGCCGGAAAACGAGCTTCTCTATGCAGAGGCGGACGAAGCGACCTCCACCGATACAGAGACGAGCATCCTGCTGCTCGCGAAGGAGGACGGCTACCACAACGTGCGCTTTACGGCGCAAAGCGCGCCGACCGCGCTTACGCTCAACGGCACCACCGTGTCGAACGCCGCCTTCCGGGCGGACGCCGCGCCCGTATACAGCTGCAAGGTCTATCTGCGCCGCGGTTTAAGCTACCTTGGCGTAAACGTGCCGGGCGCGCAGGATATTCAAATTACCAGGGCGGACGACGCGGCGACGGGTCTGACGGTATTTGCCGCGGACTCGCTCGGGATTGCCGGCGGCGCGCAGCGGGTGTTCCCGCAGGCCGACAGCACGGCTGCCGCCGGGAAAACGAACACCCTGCCCTACATTGACAACATCACCTGCGAAAACGGCGCCTCGGCGCAGATTACCTGCCTGACGCCCGCCGACGGGTACTACCAGCTGACCTTCCTCTACAGCAGCAACGAGGAAGGCGGCGTCCACGACTACAACGTGGATTTGGTCGAACGGTACGTCACCCTTTTTGTAAACGGGGAAAAGCAGGGAAACACCTATTTCCGCAGCACCTACAGCTGGGAAACCTATAAGACCAAAACCGTAACCGTGTATCTCAAGCAGGGCACGAACATCATCACCATGCAGAACGACGGCTCTTACCGCTTCAACGGCCGCGTAACCGCCGCGCCGCGCATTGCCGAAGTGACCGTCGCCCCGCTTATGCAAATCGGCTGACCGCCGCAGGAGGAACCATGCCTTACGAACACCTGTTTGCCCCGGGAAAAATCGGGAACGTCGAGATTAAAAACCGCATCGTTATGCCGCCGATGATGCTCGGCTTCGGGCAGTTTGACGGCACGCCTACAGAGGCGATGATGGAATATTACGAGGCGCGCGCACGCGGCGGGACGGGGCTTATTGTTTCGGAAATTACCCGCGTCAACGATTTCAGCGGCGCTTCCGCCTTTGCGCAGCTCGCCATAAGCCACGATTACCAGATAAAGCCGCTTGCGGAAATGACGGCGCGCCTGCACCGCCACGGCGCTAAATTTTTCGTGCAGCTGCACCATCCGGGCCGGCAGAACCTGGGGCTTATGGTCGGGACGGTGCCGGTGAGCATCGCCGCCGAGCGCGTGCTCGGGAAAACCTTTGACAGGCTGTTTTACAAGGCTGCGCCGCATTTGATGCCCTTCATGAAAAAGGACGTTTTTCTCAAAACCGTCTCCCCCTCCGCGTGCGACCGCGCCTATTCCGCCGACAGCGCCAACCGGGCGCTTACGGTCAAGGAAATCCACAAGCTCGTGCAGCAATTCATAGCGGGCGCCGTGCGCGTGCAAAAGGCCGGTGCGGACGGCGTCATGCTGCACGCGGCGCACGGGTATTTGTTCCAGCAGTTCCTAAGCCCCTACACGAACCGCCGCACCGACGAGTACGGCGGCTCGCTGGAAAACCGGATGCGCTTCCTTCTGGAGGTGCTGACCGGCATTAAGGCCTCCTGCGGCAGCAGCTTCCCGGTCATTGTGCGCCTGAGCGTAGACGAATGCTACCGCATGATTGGGCGCGAGGGCGTCGGCTATACGCTCGACGACGGCGTGGAGATGGCAAAGCGCTTGGAACAGGCGGGCGCGGACGCAATTGACGTTTCCTCGGCCGGGTACGACACCTACAACTATTGGCTGGAGCCGACCTCCTTTGCGCCGGGCTGGCGCAAGTACATGGCGGCGGCCGTCAAAAAAGCGGTACGCGTGCCGGTGCTCGCGGCAAATCTCATCCGCTCGCCCGAGCAGGCGGAAGCGCAGCTGCGGGAGGGCATACAGGACTTTGTGTGCCTCGGCCGCCCGCACATTGCCGACCCGCAGTGGGCAAACAAGGCGAAGGCCGGAAAGCCGGAGGAAATAAAACGGTGCATCTGCTGCCTGTACTGCATGGAAAGTATGCAGCACAACGCCTTTTACGGCGGGCACGCCGGGTGCTCGGTCAACCCGCAGCTCGGGCACGAAGCCGATATTTTGAACTGCGACGGCAACGGGCGCACAGTCGTGATTGTCGGGGCGGGCGCCGCGGGGCTGACGGCTGCCGAGACGCTCGGCAGGCGCGGGTTTACGCCCATTGTGCTGGAAAAAGAGAGCGAACCCGGCGGGCAGCTGCAGCTTGCGAGCAAGCCGCCGCACAAGGAAAAGATTGGCTGGTGCATTGCGGACCTTGTACACGCCGCAAAAAAGCACGGCGCGCGTATCCTCTACAACACCGAGGCGACCCCGGAACGCATCGCCTCCTACTCGCCGTACGCCGTTTTTGTTGCGACCGGCGCGCAGAGCGTGCGGCCGGGCTCCATTCCCGGTACGGACCGCAAAACGGTCTGCACCGCCGAGGAGGTTTTGAGCGGCCGGGTGAAGCTGCGCAACAAGACCGTCGCGCTCATCGGTTCGGGCATGACGGGGCTGGAAACCGCCGAGCTACTCTGTGAAGCGGGCAACCGCGTCACGCTGGTGGAAATGGCGGACTGTGTCGCGCCCGGCACCTGGATGCAGCACATTGACGACTGTATGCCGCGCCTGCTTGCACACGGCGTAAAGGTCTTAACCGGGCACAAGCTCTGCTCCATCGGCGCAGAGGCGGTCGAGCTGCAAAAGACGGCGACGGGCGAAACGGTATTTTTGCTGGCGGACCAAACCGTCCTGTCGCTCGGCGTGCGGTCCGAGCAGCGATTGTATGCGCGCATTTGCAGCGAATTCCCCCGCGTTGTGCTTTTGGGCGACGCCAAAAAGCCCGGACGCATCGCCGACGCGACGCGCGCGGGGTATGAGGCCGCCAAAGCGCTGCGATAAACGACATCCGATTCATACCGGGCGCGCCGAAGGATTCGGCGCGCCTTTGCTTTGCCTAATCGTTAATAGATTAACAAAAACGGGCCGGCTTTTCGGCGTTTTTTTTGGCTTTTTTCCAAAAATTCACAACTTATGTTTTCGCTATTGAATCTATACACTATATACGGTATAATTTTTGACAATCGGATAATTTTGGCACATAGATTTGCAATTTCGCTTTGGAGGAAAGCAACATGAAGGTTCAATTCACCGAAACGGTCCTGCGCGATGCCAACCAGTCCCTGATTGCGACGCGGCTGCCCTTTAAGGAATTTGAGGGCATTCTCGAAACCATGGATAAGGCCGGCTACTATTCGCTCGAGTGCTGGGGCGGCGCGACGTTCGATTCGTGCCTGCGGTACCTCGACGAGGACCCGTGGGAGCGGCTTCGGAAAATCCGCGAGAAATGCCCGAACACGAAGCTGCAGATGCTGCTGCGCGGGCAAAACCTGCTCGGCTATAAGCATTACCCGGACGACGTGGTTCGGAAGTTCGTACAGAAATCGGTCCAAAACGGCATTGACATCATCCGCATCTTTGACGCGCTCAACGACGTGCGCAACATTGCGGTCGCCGTGGACGAAACGCTCAAGAACGGCGCGATTGCGTCCGGCGCCATCAGCTACACCAAGAGCCCCATTCACAATCTGGAGGCGTACGTCAAGCTCGCCAAGGAGATGGAGTCGCTCGGCTGCCAGAGCATCTGCATTAAGGACATGGCCGGCATCATGGGGCCACAGGAGGCGTACGACACCGTTAAGGCGCTCAAGGAAAACGTCAAGGTCCCCGTTGTGCTGCACACCCACTCGACGACCGGGCTCGGGATGCTGACGCTGCAAAAAGCCGTGGAGGCGGGCTGCGACGTGATTGACACCGCTATTTCCTCCTTCTCCGGCGGCACTTCGCAGGTTCCGACCGAAACGATGGCCTACGCGCTCAAGCAGGAGGGCTACGACATCGGGCTCGACATGGACGTCCTGCGGGAAATCAACGATTTCTTCAAGCCCATTAAAGCGAAACACCTTGAAAACGGCCAGCTCAACCCCGTTGTGCTTTCGACCGATACGGACGCGCTCAACTACCAGATTCCCGGCGGGATGCTTTCCAACCTTGTCGCGCAGCTGACCGCGCAGAACAAAATGGATAAGTTTGAGGAGGTCCTCGCCGAAACCCCGCGCGTGCGCAAGGACCTCGGCTATCCGCCGCTGGTCACGCCCATGAGCCAGATGGTCGGCGTCCAGGCCACGACGAACGTCCTTCTCGGCGAACGGTACAAGAACATCTCGAAAGAGGTCAAGGCCTATATCCGCGGCGAATACGGCCGCGCGCCGGGCGAAATCGACAAGGACCTGCAAAAGAAGGTGCTCGGCGACGAATCGCCCATCACCTGCCGCTTTGCAGACACCCTGGAGCCCGGCTTTGAAAAGGCGAAGAAGGAAATCGGCGCGCTCGCAAAAAGCGAGGAGGATGTGCTGTCCTACATCGCGTTCCCGGCGCAGGCGGAGGCCTTTTTAAAGGAGCGCGAGGAAAAGAAGCACAACACCTTCACCTACGCCATCACGAAGGTTGAGTAAGGAGGGACGAACATGGGTCTTTTGAAGCTTGCCGCGGAAGGCACGACGCAGATGCCGCTGGGCGAAGCGCTCAGCATTTCCGGCAACGGCATGGTCGTCGTCCTGATTGTCCTGGTGGTGCTGGCGGTTCTGGTGCTGCTCATTTCCAAAATGGTTCGCGCCGCGCAAGGCAAAGCCGCAGAGGAATCTGTCGACTCCGCCGCCGCAATCGGCGACGTGCCGGCCGTGCCGGCCGCACCGGCTGCCGCGTCCGCGCCCGCTGCCGTCCCCCTTCCGGAGAACCAGTCCGCCGGGACGCTGGAGCTTTATGACTGCACGGAAAAGGAAGCGGCCGTCATCATGGCGATTGTCTCCAACGAAAGCGGCGTGCCGCTCAACCGGCTGGAATTCAAATCCATCAAAGCAATCGAGAAGTAAGGGAGAAGCCACATGAAATACATTGTTACGTTAAACGGCAAAAACTATGAAGTGGAAGTCGACGAGCGCAGCGAGGCCATTGTAACCGCGGTGACCCCCGCCGCTCCCGTGGCCGCTGCCCCCGCCCCGGTGCCTGCCGCCGCCCCCGCCGCCGCGCCCGCTCCGGCTGCAGCGCCTGCTGCGCCGGCTGCCCCCGCTGCCGCGCCTGCCGTTACGGTTACGGGCGGGACGGATATCACCGCGCCGATGCCCGGTACGGTCCTGAGCGTCAATGTTACCGTCGGCCAGGACGTCAAAGAGGGCGACGTGCTGTTCGTCCTCGAGGCCATGAAAATGGAAAACGAGATTGTCGCGCCCACGAGCGGCAAAATTACCGCTGTGCTTGCCGCCAAGGGCAGCACCGTGGCGACCGACGAGCTGCTTGCAAGCATTGGCGGCACGGCAACCGCCGCGGCTCCGGCGCCTGCCCCCGCCCCGGCTCCTGTTGCAGTGCCCGCGCCTGCACCGGCTCCCGCACCGGCTCCC
>DVMW01000010.1 GCA_018714805.1 Candidatus Fimenecus excrementigallinarum | reverse complement strand
GCGGGGCCTCCAAGCCGGAGGCCCCGCGCGCGTTTACCGGGCTTATTCGATATCGATTTTGCGGTCCTTGTAGTAATACAGCCGGTCGCGCTCGCCGATTTCGCGCAGCACGCGGCAGGGATTGCCCACCGCGACGACGTTCGCCGGGATGTCCTTGGTCACGACGCTGCCCGCGCCGATAACCGTGTTGTCCCCAATTGTCACGCCCGGCAGCAGCACCGCGCCGCCGCCGACCCACACGTTTTTGCCGATGCGCACGGGCAGGTTAAACTGCATCCCGCGGCTGCGCAGCCCCGGCTCGACCGGGTGCCCGGCGGTGGCTATGGTGACGTTCGGGCCGAACATACAGTTGTCGCCGATGTAAATCTCGCCGTCGTCCACCAGCGTCAAATTGAAGTTGCCGTATACAAAATTTCCGGCGTGCACGTGCCGGCCGGCCCAGTTTGCGTGCAGTGGGGGCTCAAAATAGCAGCCCTCCCCGATTTCGGCAAACATCCTTTGCAGCAGCGCCTGCCGTTTTTCCTGTTCGTGCGGGCGCGTTGCGTTGTAGTCGTACAAAAGCTCCAGGCAGCCGAGCTGCTCGTGCAGGATGCCTTCGTCGTCGGGCGGGTAGATGCGCCCTTCCTCCATCCGGGCGCGGACTTCCTCATGGGTCATTGCGGGGTTCTCCTTTTGCTGGGATTTCTTTCAACAGCCGTTCGCGCGCCCGGTAGTCGGGCAGTACGCCGGCAATAAGACGGTAAAAGGCGGTAAAAGGCGGGGGCGTGGTTCTTTTCGAGAATGTGCGCAAGCTCGTGCACCACCACATAATCGACCGCTTCGGGCGGGTACAGCATCAGCCGCCACGAAAAGCAAAGCCCGTTTTCGCCGCTGCAGGAGCCGAAGCGCGTCTTGGCGCTTGTGATGCGCACGGATTTTGGCTGCACGCCCATTCTTTCGGCAAAATAGGCGACGCGCGGCGGGATTTCCGCCTTGGCGCGGGCCTTGAGCGCGGCAACGCGCGGCTCGGTGAGCGCTGCCTCCAGCGCGTTTTGGGCCGCCTGCCGCCGGCGCGCAGCATGAAGCCATGTCTCGTGCCGCGCCAAAAAGCGTTCGACCTCCGCCTGCGGGAAGCCGAGCGGCGCTTTGACAAGCGGCACGCCGTCCGGCGTAAGCTGCCGGGAACCGAACCCGATATGCCGAAAACGCACCGGTGGGGCGCCTTTTCCCCTTTTCGCCCTTGCCGGGCGACAGCCCGCCTGCGGGCTCAAAAGCAAAAATCCATCCCCACCGCCTGTGTTTTCGGTGCAAAGCAGTTTTGGGCGAGGAAATTTTCGTGCGGGCAAGGCATAAATTTGAAGCCATACTGACGTATGGCAAAAATTTTAACGCCGCCCGCGCGGGAAGGGGCCGCCCAAAACCATATTGGGTTCGATTCCCGGCAGCTTAAGCTGCAGAGCGAGCGTTTTGCGCCGGCTGCGGCGGATACGGTATTCCATCGTTTTCCCTCCCGTGCGCTCTCAGCATAGCATTTGCGGGGCGCGTTTGTCAAGGGCGGTGAAAGCGGAAAAAAGACTTGAAAAACCGGCGGCGTTGCGATACAATACAAAATAGAATCCGAAAAGACAAGGAGCGAACCTCATGGATAAAAACTGGCTGAATTTCAAAACCGTTATCGTCACCGGCGCGTCGAGCGGCATGGGCAAGGGCATTGCCGAAAAGCTTATCAAGGAGCACGGCTGCAACGTGATAGGCGTCGCCAGAAGCGAGCAGAAAATGCAGAAATTCGTCGAGGAACTCGGCGAGTACAAGGACCGCTTTACCTATCAGCTGTTCGACGTTTCCTCGCTTGAGAACTGGGAGAATTTCCGCAAGTACCTCGAGGACAACCGCATCCAGCCCGACATCCTTATCAACAACGCCGGCATCCTGCCGAAGTTTGACAAGTTCCAGCACTACACGATTGAGGAAATCGAGCGCGCCATGAACATCAACTTCTATTCGGCGGTCTATTCCATGCACATTTTGCTGCCGCTTCTGCTCAAATCCCCGTCGGCGGCTATCATCAACGTGGACTCGTCCGCGTCTCTGATGTCCCTTGCGGGCACGTCGGTCTATTCCGCGAGCAAGTCGGCGCTCAAGTCCCTGACCGAATCCCTGCGCGAGGAGCTGCGCGGCAAATGCTACGTCGGCATCGTCTGCCCCGGCTTTACCAAGACCGATATTTTCCGCAACCAGGGTTCTTCCGACGAAAAGGCGCAGAAGATGCTCAATATGGTCAGCACCTCCTGCGACAAGATGGTCAAGCTCATTATGCACGGTGTCGGCAACCAGCGCGAGCTGATGGTGTTCGGCAAGGACGCCGCGTTCATGAACTACTTCGGCCGGATTATGCCGGTGCTCGGCGGGCGGCTGTTCAGCGCCGTGATGAAAATGTCCAAGCTGCCGCTGTTTGACGGCGTGTTCAAGGAAGACTGAAAAAAGCATAGGCAAAGCGGGAGGCCTTTGGCCTCCCGCTTTTCTTTTTTTGTCATTCGCCGGGGCTCGCCGGCTTGGTCAGCGCGTCTAAGATGCCGGCGTACAGCTTTACGGGGTCCTCTAAGAAGTTGGCGCGGACGGTTTCGGCCTGCAGCCGGTCCGCGACGTACATCGTCAGGCGCATCCACTCCGTTTTTTCGTCCTTTAAAAGGAAGGTGACGTTGCAGCCGCCGTCGGGGAGCGCGTCAATCTGTACGTGGTTCTGGCGGCGGTTTCGCGCAAGCTTCATAAGCCGCAGGGTCGCGTTGACCGCCTGTTCGCGCACCGAGCGCGGCAGCGTCGTTTCCAAAAGCTCCGCGGAATGGCGGCCGGCGTCCGTCGCGGTCAGCGCCTCTACGCCGCCGTCGTCGGCGGTTTGCACATTGCCCGTGTGCAGCAGCTCGTCAATCGCTTCGTTGAGTTCAAAAAAATTGGCGAGCCCTTCTCCGATAACGGCGTTGACCAGCACGTCCCGTTCAACGGGCGCGTCGACGGCGCTTAAAAGATAGCAGACCAGCAGCCGAATTTCACTGCGGTTGCGCAAGCCGCCGGCCTTTACACCCGCGTTGAACGCGTCGAATGAATGGAAATCCATAAGTCCTCCTTTGCGTATCTGTGTGGCCGTTTTTCCCTGCATCTTCCATTGTAAGGGGAAACGGCGGGGCTGTCAAATCAGAAAGTCCGCAATTTCGGACACTTGCCCGTTTTTCAGATAGACCCGCGGCACCCGCTTGTTGATGTCGCAGCAGAATTCATAGTTGAACCGGCCCGAAAGCGCCGCCGGCTCCTCTATCGGGATGCGCCCGTCCCCATCTTTACCGATAAGCGTGACCTCGTCGCCCGCCTGCACGCCCGGAATATCGGTCGCGTCCACCATGAACTGGTCCATGCACACGCGCCCGAGAATGGGGGCGAACTGCCCGCGGATAAGCACGCGCCCGCGGTTGGAGAGCTGCCGCGGGTACCCGTCGCCGTAGCCGACGGGGATGGTCGCAATAACCGTGCGCCTGTTTGTCACAAAGGTCGAGCCGTAGCTGACGGGAAAGCCCGCGTCCACGGTCTTGACAAACGCCACGTGGCTTTTTAAGGCCATGGCGGGCAGAAGCGGGAACCCCGCCTTGTCCACCTCGTCGGACGGGTACAGCCCATAGGTCAGGATGCCGCTGCGCACCATGTCGAGGAAGCCGCCGTCCGCGTCGATGATGTCCGCGCTGTTGCACATATGCCGTAGCGGGATTTCAACGCCCGCCTTTTGCAGCGCATCCAAAAACCGCAAAAATGCGGCGGCCTGCCGGTTGCGGCTGGTTTTGTCCGCCATGTCCGCGCAGGCGAAATGCGTAAAGGCGCCGTCCAATGTAAGCGCGGGCAGCGCGGCGATGCGGCAGGCCTCCCGCAGGCCCTCTTCGTCCGGCTGCAGGCCGATGCGGCCCATGCCGGTGTCGACCTTCAGGTGTACGTGCGCCGTTTTGCCGCGCCGTTTTGCGCAGGCGGCAAGCGCGGCGGCCGTTTCATACTGAAAAACCGTGCCTGCAACGTCGTGGTCCAAAAGCAGCGGGAAATCGGGCTCAAACACCACGCCCAGCACCAAAATCGGTTCCCCGACGCCGCTTCGCCGCAGCTCGACGGCCTCCTCGGCGGTCGCGACGGCAAACGCGTCGGCAAGGCCCGACAGCGCCTTCGCCACGGGTACTGCGCCGTGGCCGTATGCGTCCGTCTTGACGACCGCCATGATTTTGACGTCCGGCCCGACCTTTCGGCGGACGCTTTGCACATTTTGGCAAACGGCGTCCAAATCCACCCGGGCGTAAACGCGCATGGGGAGCTGCATTTTCCTTGCCATCCTTTCCGCCGGCCTGCCGCGGCAGGCTGCAAAAACGCTATGCATATTATAAGCTTGCGCATTTTCCGTGTCAACCGCAAACGTCCGCTTTGCGCCGAAAATCGAAAAAATCCCCGCCGCGCCCGCACACGGCGCATAACGGCGCAGAAGCGTCAAATACTATCGCCGAACCAATCTGAAAAGGGGAGAAAGCCATGCAGACGCAGCCGCTTGTGCAAATGCAGCACGTGCGCAAGGTGTTCCCGGGCGTCACGGCGCTTGCCGATATGTCGTTTGACGTGCGCGCCGGCGAGGTCCATGTGCTGCTCGGGGAAAACGGCGCGGGCAAATCCACGCTGATGAAAATTCTCAGCGGCGTTTACACGCCGACCTCCGGCGAAATTGTGCTCGACGGCAAAGCCCACGCCCGTTTGACCCCGCACGACGCGGACCGGCTCGGCATCCGCGTTATCTATCAGGAGCTCAGCGTTATCCCGACGCTGTCTATCGCCGAGAACCTGTTCGTCGGCCGCCTGCCCGTGAAAAAGGGAGGGCCGTTTTCCGTCGTCGACCATGCCGCCATGTATGCGCGCGCCGAACAGCTTCTGCAAACGGTCGGCCTTGCGCGCGACGTGCGCACGCCGGTCGAACGCCTGAGCATTTCCGAAAAGCAGCAGGTCGAAATCGCCAAAGCCCTCGCCGTCGATAGCCGCGTGCTCGTTATGGACGAGCCGACCGCGTCGTTGACCGCGCGGGAGGTCGAGCACCTGTTCGCCGTTATCCGCAGGCTGCGCGCCGAGGGCAAGGGGATTGTGTTTATTTCGCACAAGCTCGGGGAAATTTTGGAAATCGGCGACCGGGTCACCGTGCTCAAGGACGGGACAAACGTCGGTACGCACAACGTGCGCGACGTAACGGCGGACGACCTTGTGACGATGATGGTCGGCCGGCAGATTCAGAAAAACTACCAGCACCCGGACGCGCCCGACACCTTTGCCGGCGCAAAGCCGCTTTTTGAAGTGCAAAAGCTTTCCACGCCCGACGGCAAGGTGCGCGACGTGTCGTTTTGCCTGCATGAGGGCGAAATCCTGGGCTTTGCGGGGCTTGTGGGCGCGGGACGCAGCGAGCTGATGAACGCGGTGTTCGGCGCCGCGCCGAAAAAGGCGGGCAAACTGTTTTTGCGCGGCAAACAGCTGCATATCCGCACGCCGTATGCCGCCATCCGCCAGGACCTTGCGATGGTTACCGAGAACCGCCGCGAGACGGGCTTTTTCGACAACTTCGACATCAAGGAGAATATCTCCATCGTTCCGTTTGTCAAAACGGCGGGCGGCGGCGGGACTTTGGGGCTGGTCGACCGGAAATTCGAGCTGCGCGCCGCCGAGGAACAGCGAAAAGCGCTGCGCATCAAATGCGCCTCCGTCCACCAGCTTGTTTCGGAGCTGTCCGGCGGCAACCAGCAAAAGGTCATTTTGGGACGCTGGCTCGCCGCGGAATCGGAAATCCTAATCTTTGACGAGCCCACAAAGGGCGTCGACGTCGGCAGCAAGGCGGAAATTTACACGCTGCTGCGCAGCCTTGCCGACAGCGGCAAGGGCGTTCTGGTCGTGTCGTCGGAGCTGCCGGAGCTGCTGGCGGTGTGCGATACCATCGCGGTGTTCTGCGACGGGCGCCTTGTGCGTACCTTTCCGCGCCGGCAGGCGACGGAGGAAAATATCATGCTGGCCGCCACAACCGAGGACGCGCCGCAAAAGGAGCGTGCGTTATGACAACTGAAACGAAAACCGGGCAGAAACTTTCCTTTCATACGCTGTGGCAGCGATTCGGGACCTTCGGCATCCTGCTTTTGCTGCTGGCCGTGCTGGCCGCTGCGCGGCCCGCATATTTCTTTACCGCCGCAACGCTCACGCAGATTTTGGCGCAAAGCTCGGTCAATATCCTGATTGCGCTCGGGGAATTTTTCGCCATCCTCATCGCCGGGATTGACCTTTCCGTCGGTTCGGTCGTCGCGCTGACCGGCATGGTTGCCGCCAAGCTCATGGTCGCCGGGGTCCACCCGGTGCTCGCGGTGCTGCTGGGCGTGCTGTTCGGCGGCGTATTGGGGCTTATCAACGGCGCGCTCGTCAACCGCACGGGGCTGCACCCGTTCATCATCACCCTCGGCACGCAGGCCATTTTGCGCGGCGCGACGCTCATCCTTTCCGACTCGAGCGCCGTGTTCGGCTTCCCGGCCGCCTTTACGCGCGTCATTTCCACCAACGTCCTCGGCGTTTTCCCGCTCGTTGCGCTCATCGCCCTGGCGGCGGCCGGCGTGCTCGCCTTTTTGACGCGGCAGACGCGGCTCGGACGCAACATTTACGCGCTCGGCGGCAACCGGGAGGCGGCTTGGTACGCGGGCATCAACGTCAAGCTGCACACGCTGCTCGTGTTTATGATTTCCGGCCTTTGCGCCGGCGTCGCGGGCATCGTGCTGCTCGGCCGCGTCGGCTCGGCGGAGCCGGCGGCGGCGACCGGCTTTGAAACCTACGCCATTGCGGCCGCCATTATCGGCGGCACCAGCTTTTTCGGCGGCAAGGGAAAAATTTTCGGGGTCGTTATCGGCGGCTTTATCATCGGCGTTATCAATTTCGGCATGAATCTGCTGTCGTTGCCCAGCACCCTGCAGCAGGTCGTCATGGGCGCGCTGATTATCGGCTCCGTGGCGCTCGACCGCTTCGTAGCGAACCGCAGGTAAAAAGGAGGCCTTTTTATGAAGCCGCAATTTTCCCCGTCGCTGATGTGCATGGATTTTTTAGAGGTCGGCGCGTCCATAGAAACGCTCGACACGCGCTGCGACTGCTACCATGCGGACGTCATGGACGGGCATTTTGTACCCAACTTTGCGCTCTCGCCCGATTTCCTGCGCGCGTTCTGCGCCGCGGCCGGGCGCGAAACGGTCTGTCATCTGATGGTGACCGACCCGGGCGCCTATCTCGAGCCGCTCGCGAAGGCGGGCGTCGGCACGCTTTGCGTCCACGCGGAGACCGTCTGGCGCGACGCGTTCCGCGTGCTGCAGGCCATTCGAACCCTCGGCTGCAAGACGGGGCTCGTGCTCTGCCCCGCCACGCCGCTCTCGGCCGTGTACCCGCTGCTCGGGCACATTGACCGGCTGACCGTGATGACCGTCGACCCGGGCTTTGCCGGGCAGCGGTTCATCCCGGAAATGCTCGACAAGCTGCGCGAGGCGCGCGACTACAAGCGCGAGCACGGCTGCCGCTTTGTTTTGGAGGCGGACGGCTCGTGCAACGCGGGAACCTACCGTGCGCTTTGTGCGGCGGGCACGGAATGCTTTGTCGTCGGTACGTCGGGGCTGTTTTCGCTGGACAAGGACCTCGGCCGGGCCTGGGAAAAGATGGAGTCGGACTTTGCCGCCGCAGTCGGCGGCCGGGACTAAGGGGGCAGGGGATGGAACCGCTTTGCATCGGAATCGACATCGGCGGCACCAATTTCCGCATTGGCGCGGTGGACGCCGGCGGTGCGGTCTCCTGCTTCGAACGCCATTCGAGCGACCTCTTCCGCGCCGGAGACGCGGCCGGGGTTCTGGCGCACGTCCTGCTCGGCTACCGGGAACGGCACGGGCTGCGCGGGCGGATTGCGGGCGTCGGCATCGGCGTGCCGGCCGTGGTCAGCCGGGACAAGCAGGTGGTGCGTTCCGCGCCGAACCTGCCGGGCTTTGACGCGCTCGCCCTGCCCAAGATTTTGTCGGAGGCGGTTTGCCTGCCCGTGTTTTTGGACCGGGACGTGAACCTGCTTTTGCGCAGCGATATGCGCGCGCTCGTGCTCGACCGGCAGACGACGGTCCTGGGCTTTTACGTCGGTACGGGCTTCGGCAACGCGCTGTATCTTGACGGCCGGTTCTACGCCGGCAAAAACGGCGCGGCGGGGGAGCTGGGACACATTCCGCTTTTGGGCTTTTCCGTGACCTGCGCGTGCGGCAACGTCGGCTGCTGCGAGGTGCGCTGCTCGGGCCGCGCGCTCGAGCACCTCGTCAAGCGCCTGTTCCCCGAAACGCCGGTGCAGCGCGCGTTTGTCGACCATCCCGGCCATCCCGCGCTTTTGCGCTTTGCGCGGGAGCTCGCCGTCCCCATCGCGACGGAAATCAACATTTTAGACCCCGACTGCGCGGTGCTTTCCGGCGGGGTGCTCGAAATGCCGGGCTTCCCGAAGTCCGAGCTGCTCGACGCCGTAACCGCCCATGTGCGCAAGCCCTATCCCGCGACGGGACTGGATTTGCGCTTCTCGCCGGCGGACGCCATGCGCGGCGTGCGCGGCGGGGGACTGCTTGCGGCCGAGGCGCTGCACAAGGCCAACGCAAAACTGGTTTGAAAAGAGGTAATTTTATGAAACGGAACCTGCACACACGCATCACGGCGCTGCTTTTGGGCATCGCGCTTCTGGCCGCGCTCTGCCTTACGGGCTGCGGCGGGGACGACGCCGCCGAGGGCGGCGCATCCGCCCAGTACGCCGTTATACTCAAAACGCTGTCCAACGACTTTTGGGCGACGATGAAAACGGGCATTGAGGCGGAGGCGGAAAAGCAGGGCGTGACCGTCGATATTTTCGCCGCCACCAGCGAAGAGGACACCGAAGGGCAGCTGCGCATTTTTGAAAACTGCATCGCAAAAGGGTACAAGGCCATAGGCGTTGCGCCGCTGTCGCCGACCAACCTGCTGTCCGCCGTCGCCCAGGCGAACGATAAGGGCATTTACGTGATGAACATCGACGAGAAAATGGATATGGAAACGCTCAAAAACGCGGGCGGCAGCGTTATCGCCTTTGCCACGACCGACAACGTCGCCGTCGGTGAAAAGGCGGCGCGCTATATCCTGGACCGCCTGACGTCGGGCGGCAAGGTTGCCATTATAGAAGGCAAGGCGGGCAACGCGTCCGGCGAGGCGCGCAAAAAGGGCGCGACGGAGGCCTTCCGTTCCGCGACGGGCGTGGAGCTGGTTGCGTCGCAGCCGGCGGACTGGGACCGGCAGAAGGCGCTCGACACCGCCGCCGGCATTTTGCAGCAGCACCCGGACCTTTCGGCGTTTTACTGCTGCAATGATACCATGGCGCTCGGCGCGCTGCAGGCGGTCAAAAATGCCGGGAAGCTGGGCGAGGTGCTGGTCGTCGGGACGGACGGCGCCGCCGAAGCGGTTGAAAGCGTCCGCGCGGGCGAGCTGACCGCCACCGTCGCGCAGGATTCCGCCGAGATAGGCGCGGCTTCTCTGCGCAAAATGGTCGAGGCGGTGCAAAACGGGGTGAAAATCGACCCCGAGGCCGAGCCGGAGACGATTCCCGTCGATTCGTATATCGTCTCGCAGGAAGACAACGGGTAAGGGGGAGCGGTATGCGCATTGCAGTCGGCTGTGACCACGTCGGCTTCCTTTTGAAGCGGGCGGTCGTCGAGCACCTGGAGCGCCGCGGCTATACGGTGGTTGACCTCGGGACAAACAGCGCCGCGCGCACGGATTACCCCGTGTACGGCAAGGCCGTCGCCGAAGCCGTGGCGTCCGGCGCGTGCAGCCTGGGCGTCGTGCTCTGCGGCACGGGGGTGGGCATTTCCATCGCCGCCAACAAGGTGCCCGGCGTGCGCGCCGTCGTCTGCTCGGAGCCGTATTCCGCGCTGCTTTCCCGCCGGCACAACGACACGAACGTCCTGGCGCTGGGCGCGCGCGTCGTCGGGGAAAACCTCGCGCTGATGATTCTGGACGCGTTCTTGGAAGGGGAGTTCGAAGGCGGCCGGCACCGTGCGCGCGTCGATATGCTCGCCGCCCTCGACCGGGCGCGCGAAGCGGACAGAGAAGACTGAAACGAGCAAGCCCCGACAGTCGCCGGGGCTTGATTTTTGTTATAATGTTGTCAAAAACAGTCAGAATGTTGACAAAAGCGGACGGCTGTGATAGACTCAAAATAGAGAACCGCCGGCCTTCCGGCGAACCTCCTCAAGGAGAAAAAGCGTATGAATATCTACGACGCAGTCTATCAGGTCAACCAAAACGGGCTCTCGCGCCGCGCCGCTTCCATAGCGCTTGCCGACGGCGGCGAGCGGGTCTATACGTACGGTGAGCTGTTCTTTAAGGCGGACGCGTATGCGGCGGGGCTTACCGCTGCGGGCGTGCGCGCGGGCGACCGCGTCGCACTGGTCGGCGCGTCGAGCCCCGAATGGACGGCGGCCTTTCTCGCGGTGTGCAAATGTCGCTGCACGGCGGCGCTGCTGGACGCGTCTCTCGGGAAGGAGGCGCTGCTGGAGTTTTCAAAGGACGCCGATGTGCGCGCCGCGTTTTGGTCCGACGCCGCCGCGCAGAAGCTCGACGGCGTTTCTGCGGCATATCCGGTTTTTTCCATGGCAAACGGCGCGGTGCTGCCGGGCTTTAACGCCGCTGTGCCGGATACATTGCCGCCGACGCCCGACCCGGATGAGACGGCGGCGTGCCTGTTCTTTTCTTCCGGGACCACGCACAAGGCGGCGGGCGTTCTGCACACGCACGACGCGCTTATCCGGACGACGCGCATGACGCTCGGCGAGCAGGGCCTGTGCGACAGCGACCGCTATCTCGGCATTTTGCCGAATTCCCACATCTACGGCATGGTCTGCCTGGTGCTGGGACCGGCCTTAAGCGGCGCCCAGGTGCATTATCTCGAGACGCTCGGCGCCGAGGCGGTGCTTGCGGCGTTTGCGTCCTACCGCCCCACCGTCCTGCCCGCCGTGCCGAAGGTCTACGAGCTGTTTTACACGCAGATTCTGCGCAAAATCCATGCGAACCCCGTGACCTCCCTGCTTTACAAGGTCTTTTTCCCAATCTGCCTGCGCCGGCGGCAAAAAACCGGCAGCCTGCTCGGGAAAAAGGTGTTCAAAAGCATTCACGAGGGCTTCGGCGGCTGCCTTTCCTACGTCTGCTCGGCGGGCGCGCCGCTTTCCGGGGAGGTTGCGGACTTTTACTACGGCACGGGCTTCGGTCTGCTTATCACCTACGGCGCGACGGAAACGAACATCCCCACCGTCGGCAACCGCCCGAACGACATCCACCCCGACTCCTGCGGCCTGCCGTACCCGGACATTGAAATCCGCCGCAGCGGCGAAGGGGAGCTGCTGGTGCGCTCGCCCTATCGGATGCTCGGCTATTTCCGCGACGAGGCGGCGACAAAGGCGGCCTTTACCGAGGACGGCTTTTTCCATACCGGCGATTTGTGCGAGATAGACGCGGCGGGGTACGTGCGCATCACGGGCCGCCTGAAGGAAAATATTGTCCTGCCCTCCGGCAAAAAGGTCACGCCCGAGGAGCTGGAGGCGCAGTACGCCGGGCTTGCCGACGCACAGGCGTTTGTGATTTGCGGCGTGGAGCGCGCGAACGGCGACGGGGACGAGGTGCACGCGTTTTGCGTGCCGAAGGCGGACACGCCCGAATGCCGCGCCGCTTTGGAAGCGGAGATTCGCGCGAAAAGCGCCGGCATCCATCAGGCGATGCGCGTCGCGCAGGTGCATTTCGTCGAGGAAATCCCGCAGACCAGCCTGCAAAAGCCGAAACGCTATCTTTTGCGGGAGCTCGCGCTCGAGCAGCGCCGGGCCGCGCCGGAAAAGCCGTCTCCGGCCGCCGAGGCGGATGTGCTGGACTTTGTCCGCCGTGCGGTGGCGCGCGTGGCGAACGCTGCGCCCGAGGAGGTGCGGCGCGATACCCGCATTTTTGCGGAGCTGCCGGTGGATTCGCTGGGCGCCGTGGACCTTGCACTGACGCTGGAGGAACGCTTCGGCCCCGTGCCGGACGACAAATTCACGCCGGATTTGACGGTTGAGGGCCTTGCCGCGCTGCTGCTTGCGCCGCACGACGGGGACCGGCAGGGAGATGGGCCCGCGTATCCGTTTGAAAAAACGAACCGGGACTACCTCGCCTACGCCTTTTTCCGCAATATGGTCCGCCTCAACTACAAAATGCATTTTTCGGGGCTTGCGAACCTGCCCGACAGCGGGGGCTACGTGCTGTGCGCGAACCACGTGACCAAGCTCGATTACCTTTACATCACCGCCGCCATGCCGAAGTCGCGCGTGATGCGGCTTTGCTGCATGGCAAAAAAAGAGCTGTTCCGCAAGGACCCGTTTTCGAAGCAGCTTATCCGGTCGACCGGCATGGTTCCCGTCGACCGCAGCGGCGTGAACACAAAGAGCATGGAATCCCTGCGCCGCAAGCTGCAGGCCGGCTGGGGCGTGCTCATTCACCCGGAGGGCACGCGCAGCGAGGACGGCATTTTCCGCGATATGAAAAGCGGCGCCGCCGTGCTGGCGGTGGAAACCGGCGTGCCGGTCGTGCCGGTCTATCTGCACGGCGCGTTTGCAATTTTCCCGAAGGGGCGCAAATGGTTCCGGCTGTTCGACTGGAAGCATATGCGCAAGTTCCCACTGGACGTCACGTTCGGCGAGCCGATTCCGAGCGCGGGCAAAACGGCGCAGCAGCTGACCGCGGAGGTGCGCGACGCAATTTTGCGGCTGCAGGAGGCGGCGCGCGCAAAATAAGGCAGCGAAAAAACGCCCGTCCTTTGGACGGGCGTTCGTTCTTTCAGGCTACAGGCGGGATTAGACCGCGCGGGTGACCTTGCCGGAGCGCAGGCAGCGCGTGCAGGCATAGACCCGCTTAGGAGAGCCGTTCACGATTGCTTTCACTTTCTTGACATTGGGCTTCCACGTCCGGTTGGAACGTCTGTGCGAGTGCGAGACCTTAATGCCGAACGTTACGCTTTTGCCGCAAAATTCACATTTTGCCATTGCTGTGGCACCTCCCTTTTCTCGATTCAGCAAACAACATGATAGCAGAAACCCCGCCGGCTGTCAAGCCTTTTTTTCAAAACCCGCGCCTTTTCCCGCAAATTGGACGGCGCGCCGGAAGAAACGAAAAAAACTATTGCTTTTTTTTGCAAGATGGTATATAATGCAGAAAAACGAACATTTGTACGATTTGGAGGTCTGTCCCATGGCGGAAAAGAACAAGGCGCTGGAAACGGCGCTGGTACAAATCGAGAAAAAATACGGCGCGGGCGCCGTGATGCGTCTGGGGGAGTCGCGCGCGCTGCAAATTGAAGCCATTCCGACCGGCTCGCTGTCTCTGGATATTGCGACGGGCGTCGGCGGGCTGCCGCGCGGGCGCATTATTGAAATTTACGGGCCGGAATCCTCCGGTAAAACGACGCTTGCGCTGCACGTCGTCGCCGAAGCGCAGAAGCAGAGCGGTGAAGCGGCGTTCGTGGACGCCGAGCACGCGCTCGACCCGGTGTACGCCGCAAACCTCGGCGTGGATGTGGATTCGCTGCTGGTCTCCCAGCCCGACAACGGCGAGCAGGCGCTGGAAATTACCGAGGCGCTCGCGCGTTCGGGCGCGCTCGACGTCATTGTCGTGGACTCCGTCGCCGCGCTGGTGCCGCGCGCCGAGATTGACGGCGACATGGGCGACAGCCACGTCGGCCTGCACGCCCGGCTGATGTCCCAGGCGCTGCGCAAGCTGACCGGCGTCATTGCGAAGTCCAACACCGTCGTCATCTTCATCAACCAGCTGCGCGAAAAGGTCGGGGTGGTCTACGGCAATCCCGAGGTCACCACCGGCGGCCGCGCCCTTAAATTCTACGCCACCATGCGCATCGACGTGCGCCGCGTGGAATCGCTCAAGGGCACGGGCGGGGAGTTTGTCGGCTCGCGCACCAAGGTCAAGATTGTCAAAAACAAGGTTGCCCCGCCGTTTAAGACGGCGGAATTCGACATCATGTACGGCGCGGGCATCTCCCGCGTGGGCGAGGTGCTCGACGCGGCGGTTACGCTGGGGCTTGTCAAAAAGAGCGGCGCCTGGTTCTCCTACGGCGGCGAGCGCCTGGGGCAGGGCCGCGACAATGTCAAGGCGCTGCTGTCGCGCGACAAGGCGCTTTGCGACGACCTGGAAAAGCAGGTGCGCGAGCTGCTTGCCGCCGAGGCGCAGCAGCACGAAAAGCCGGCGGACCCGGCGGACGAGCCCGTGGCCTATAAGCCGGTCGTAACGTCCAAGGCCGCCGCGCGCGCCAAAATCGACGTCGCGGTCGAGGACGATGAATGAAGCTGCAAATCAAGCCCGGCAAGGGTGAAAAAATACACATCTTCATCGACGACGAATACCGCTTAACGGTGGACAGCCGCTTCTGGTATTCCGAACGATGGCATAATCGGACAGAAATTGACTCGGGGGAGCTGGCCGCCTTGGAACAGGCGGTCGGCTCCCGCCGTGCGTTCAACAGCGCCGAGGACTATCTTTCCCGCCGCGGCCACAGCGAAAAGGAGCTGTATGACAAGCTCTGCCGCAAATACCCGCCCGCCGCGGCGGCCGACGCCGTCGCGCGCGTCAAGGAACTGGGGCTTCTGGACGACGCAGCCTTTGCCGCGGCGTACGCCGAGGAGCTCGCGCGCAACAAACATTTCGCCTCCCGGCGCATCCTTTTGGAGCTGCGCAGAAAAGGCGTCTCGCGGGAAATTGCCGAAAATGCCGTGGAAGGGCTTGACAAAGCCGGCGAAACCCGTATTATAGAACTGCTGCAAGGAAAATACCGCAGCGCCCTGTCCGACGAAAAGGGACGGCGGCGCGCGGTCAACGGCCTTTTGCGCATGGGCTATACGTATGCGGACATCCGCGAAGCCTTCAGAACATTGGAACAGGAATGCGAGGAGCTGGAAACAGATGGCTGAAAAAATCGGGATGATTTCCTTAGGCTGCCCGAAAAACCAGGTGGACGCCGAGTGGATGCTGGCGCGGCTTTCCGAGGCCGGCTACACCATCACCAACGAGGTCGACGGCGCCGACCTTGTCGTCGTCAACACCTGCGGCTTCATTGAAGAGGCAAAACAGGAGGCTATTGAGAATATACTGGATATGGCGGAGCTCAAAAAGGAGGGCGTCATCGGCAAGATTGTCGTGACCGGCTGCCTTGCCGAGCGCTACCGCGAGGAGATTCTCCGCGAGATTCCCGAGGCGGACGCCGTCGTGGGACTGGGCTCGAACGCCGACATTTGCGACATCTGCCGGCGCGTACTCGACGGCGAGACGGTCGAGCGCTTCGGCGAAAAGACCGATTTGCCGCTTTCCGGCGAACGGATGCTGACCACGCCGCCGTGGTTCGCGTACCTGAAAATCGCCGAGGGCTGCTCGAACTGCTGCTCATACTGCGCCATTCCCGCCATTCGCGGGCCGTTCCGCAGCCGACAACCCGAGGAGATTCTCAAAGAGGCGAAGGCGCTTGCCGCGTCCGGCGTTAAGGAGCTGATTGTCGTCGCGCAGGACACGACGCGCTACGGCGAGGACCTGTACGGCAAGCCGGCGCTCGCCGCGCTTTTGAAGGCGCTCGACGCCGTGGAGGGCTTCGAATGGATTCGGGTGCTGTACTGCTACCCCGACCGCATCACCGACGAGCTTTTGGACGTCATGGCGGACAGCCGGAAAATCCTGCACTATATCGACCTGCCCCTGCAGCACGCCGACGCCGGGATTCTGCGCGCCATGCACCGCACGGGCGACCGGGAAAGCCTGCTTGCGCTGCTTGAAAAAATTCGCGCGCGGATGCCCGACGTGGTGCTGCGCACGACGCTTATCACCGGCTTCCCCGGGGAAACCGAGGCGGCGTTCGAGACGCTGTGCGATTTTGTAAAGGCCGCCCGGTTCGACCGCCTGGGCTGCTTTGCCTATTCGCCGGAGGAGGGGACGCCCGCCGCCGAATTCCCCGGCCAGGTGGACGAGGACGTCCGCCGTGCGCGCGGTGAGACGGTCATGGATATCCAGAGCCGGATTTTCGAGGAAAAATGCCGGGCCTGTGTCGGAAATGTGTATCAGGCGGTCGTGGAAGGGTACGACCCGTACACGGACAGCTATTTCGGCCGCATCTGGCGCGACGCGCCGGAAATCGACGGCGAGGCGCATTTCACCTGCGGCTACGAGCTGCACGAGGGCGACTTCGTGGAGGTCGAAATTTTCGATGTGCGCGATTGTGATTTGATTGGAGAAGTCGTATGAAGCTGAACACCCCCAACAAGCTGACCATTGCGCGCGTCATCATGACGCCGGTGTTTTTAGCGCTCCTTTTGTGGGAATCGCTGCCGCACCGCTTTTTGATTGCGACGCTGGTCTACGCCGTCGCCTCCGCGACGGACGCCATTGACGGCAAGCTCGCCCGCAAAAACGGGCAGATTACGAATTTCGGCAAGCTCTTGGACCCCATCGCCGACAAAATCCTGACCACCTCGGCGCTGCTCGCCTTTTTGCAGATGGGGCTTTGCAACATCTGGATTGTGATGCTTGTCTTAACGCGGGAATTCGCCATCGCGTCCATCCGCATGATTGCGGCGGCCGAAGGCGTCGTTATCCCGGCCAATTTCTGGGGCAAGCTCAAGACCGTCAGCCAGATGGTCTTTACCATCGTTATCATGCTGCTCGGCGAGGTCTACCAATACGTCCCGCAGCTGTACCCCGGCGTGACGGTGCCGAGCTTCTTGACGCTTGCAAACATTTCCAACGTCCTTCTGTGGATTACCGCCGTGTTAACCGTCATTTCCGGCGCGATTTACATCAAGGACAGCCGCAGCGTAATCGATTATACCAAATGACCGTGCCGCTGCGCGCGTGAGATTCGGCAAAATAACAGGTGCACATCCGTAAAAAACGTGCTATACTATACCAATAGAGAAGGTTTCCAAATGCCCTGACGGAGAGAAGTAGCCGTCTCCCTCCCGCCCCAGAGAAAAAGCGCCGAAGGCTGTGAGCGCTTTTGCGGGACACCCGGTGAAATGCACTCCCGAGCAGGCGGGGGGAACAGGAGTATCCCCGCCCGTCTTAAGCCGCGTTAAGGCAAAGAGCCGTCCCGCATGGCGGGGCGGGAAGCGAAGTGGGACCGCGAATTTTTCGCCTTCGCCGCACCCGTAGGGGCGGCGAGGGCTGTTTTTTTGGAGGAAAGGTATGTTCGCAAGACTCAAGGAGGACATCGCCGCCGTCAAGGAGCGCGACCCGGCGGCGACCTCCACGCTGCAAATTCTGCTTTTGTATCCGGGCCTTAAGGCGATTCGGATGCACCGCCGCGCCAACTGGCTGTGGCGGCACGGCCACCGGTTTTGGGCGCGCTGGCTTTCGCAGCGCGCCGTGCGCAAAACGGGCATTGAGATTCACCCCGCCGCCAAAATCGGCCGCCGCTTCTTTATCGACCACGGCACCGGCGTCGTTATCGGCGAAACGACGGAAATCGGCGACGACGTCACGCTGTACCAGGGCGTGACGCTCGGCGGCACGGGCAAGGACACGGGCAAGCGCCACCCGACGATTGGCAACGGGGTGATGATTGGCGCGGGCGCCAAGGTGCTCGGGCCTTTTCGCGTGGGCGACAATTCCAACATCGCCGCCGGCGCGGTCGTGCTCGAGGAAATCCCGCCGGAAAGCACGGCGGTCGGCGTGCCCGCGCGCGTCGTCAAGCGCAACGGCGTGCGGGTCGACAGCCTCGACCAGGTCCATGTGCCCGACCCCGTTTCCCAGGAACTGTGCCGTATGTCCGTGCGTATCCACAAGCTCGAACAGGAATTGCAAGCTTACCGCGACGCGGAACGAAAAGGAGAATGATTATGCGCGTCTACAATACGCTCACCCGAAAAAAAGAGGAGCTTGTACCCTTAAGCCCCGGCGAAGTGAAAATCTACGCCTGCGGGCCGACGGTTTACAACTTCATCCACATCGGCAACGCCCGCCCGCTGTGCGTGTTTGACACGCTGCGCCGTTATTTGGAATTCCGCGGCTATACCGTGCGGTTCGTCCAGAATTTCACCGACATCGACGACAAAATCATCCGCCGCGCAAACGAGGAGGGGACCGACTACAAAACCGTAGCCGAAACCTACATCCGGGAGTTCTGGACGGATGCGAAGGGCCTCAATTTCCGCGAGGCGACTGTCCACCCCAAGGCGACGGAAAACATCGACGAAATCGAAGCGATTATTTCGACGCTGCTGCAAAAGGGCTACGCCTACGCGGTCGAGAACGGCGACGTGTACTTCAGCCCCGGCAAGTTCAAGGAATACGGCAAGCTGTCGCACCAGCCGCTCGAGGATTTGGAGGCGGGCGCGCGCATCAACATCGGGGAGCTGAAAAAGGAACCGATGGACTTTGCGCTTTGGAAGGGCGCGAAGCCCGGCGAGCCCGCGTGGGACGCGCCGTGGGGCAGGGGACGCCCCGGCTGGCACATAGAATGCTCGGCGATGGCGCGCCGGTACCTGGGCGAAACGATTGACATCCATTGCGGCGGGCAGGACCTGATTTTCCCGCACCACGAAAACGAGATTGCGCAAAGCGAGTGCTGCAACGGCGTGCCGTTTGCCCGGTACTGGATGCACAACGGCTATATCAACGTCGACAACGTCAAAATGTCGAAGTCGCTGGGCAATTTCTTTACGGTGCGCGACGTCGCGAAGGAATACGGCTACGAGCCTATCCGCTATCTGATGCTGTCCTCGCAGTACAGAAGCCCCATCAATTACAGCGTGGACATCATCGAGCAGTGCCGCGCGTCGCTCGAGCGCCTTTACACCTGCCGTGACAGCATCGACTTTGCGCTGCAAAGCGCGGGGGACCGGGAGCCCGAAAACGCCGCCGAGGTGCGCGGGCAGCTGGAAGCGCGCCGGGCGCAGTTCATCGCGGCCATGGACGACGACCTCAATACCGCCGACGGCCTTGCCGCCGTGTTCGAGCTGGTGCGCGACATCAACGTGTCGGTGCTTCCCTCCGGCTCAAAGGCGCTTTTGGAGGAGGCCGCCGCGCTGTTTGACAGGCTTGCGACGGACGTGCTCGGGCTTGTCTACAACCGCAAAAAGGAGACGCTCGACGACGGTATCGCCGCGCGCATCGAAGCGCGCCAGGCCGCGCGCGCCGCGAAAAACTGGGCGGAGGCCGACCGCATCCGGGACGAGCTGAAGGCCGAGGGGATTGTCCTGGAGGACACGCCCCAGGGCGTCAAATGGCATCGCGTATAACGGCCGAAAGACCGAAAAAGGAGTCTGGAAACATGAAATATGTGGTAGTGCTGTGCGACGGCATGGCGGATTACCCCGTGCCCGCACTCGGCGGCAAAACGCCGATGGAGGTGGCAAAAAAGCCGCACATCGATGCGCTTGCAAAGTCCGCGCAGGTCGGGCTTGTGCGCACGGTTGCAAAGGGCATGAAGCCCGGCAGCGACGTCGCGAACATGAGCGTCATGGGCTTTGACCCGGCGCTTTACTATACGGGCCGCTCGCCGCTGGAGGCGGCGAGCATCGGCGTGGCGCTGCGCGACACGGACGTAACGCTGCGCACGAATCTGGTGACGCTCTCCGACGAGCCGGATTTCGCGGACAAGACCATGGTGGATTACTGCGCGGGCGATATTTCGAGCGAAGAGGCCGCCGTGCTCATCCGCGACGTGCAGGCGCATTTCGGGAACGAAGAATTTACGTTTTATCCGGGCGTCAGCTACCGCCACTGCCTGGTGTGGGCAAACGGGACGACCGAGCTCGGCGCCATGACCCCGCCGCACGATATTTCCGGCCGCGTTGTGGGGCCGTACCTCTCCACGTCGCCGAACGCCGAAAAGCTTGTCGCCATGATGCGCGAGAGCTATGCGTTTTTAAAGGACCACCCGGTGAACCGGGCGCGCGTTGACGCGGGCAAGCGGCCGGCGAACGCCATCTGGCTGTGGGGCGAGGGCAAAAAGCCGATGCTTCCGACGTTTGAATCCCTGTTCGGCAAGACCGGCGCGGTCATTTCCGCGGTGGACCTGCTCAAGGGGATTGCCAAATGCGCCGGGATGCGCGCGCCGGAGGTCGAGGGCGCGACCGGCTACATCGACACGAATTTCGAGGGCAAGGCCCGCGCCGCCGTGGAAGCGCTGCAAGACGGCTGCGACCTGGCTTACATCCATCTCGAAGCGCCCGACGAATGCGGCCACCGCAACGAGCCGGAAAACAAGGTCAAGTCGATTGAAGCGATTGACAGCCGCGTGCTGCCCATTGTGCTCGAGGGCCTGGAGGCACTCGGGGAGGACTATAAAATCATGCTCCTGCCCGACCACCCCACGCCCATTGTCACCCGCACGCACGCAAGCGACCCGGTGCCCTATCTCATTTACCAAAAGAGCAGGGCGCAAAAGGGCGTTTCGACCATCAACGAGCAGACGGCGGCGGCCACGGGCGTGTTTATCGAGCACGGCCCGGACATTATGAAGCGTTTTTTGGAGGAGGCATAACCCATGGAACCGAACTATAAGATTGAGACCAAATGCGTGCAGGTCGGCTACAGCCCGAAAAACGGCGAGCCGCGCGTCCTGCCCATTTACCAGTCCACCACCTACAAGTACGACACGGGCGCCGCCATGGCCAAGCTGTTTGATTTGGAGCCCGGCTATATGTACACGCGTCTTGCCAACCCCACAAACGACGCGGTTGCGGCGAAAATCGCCTCTTTAGAGGGCGGCGTGGCGGCGGTGCTGACCGCCTCGGGGCAGGCGGCGAATTTCTTCGCGCTTATCAACATCCTCGGCGCCGGCGACCACATCGTCTCCTCGGCGACCATCTACGGCGGCACGTTCAATCTCCTGAACGTGACCATGCGCAAAATCGGCGTCGACGTGACCTTTGTGGACCCGCGCGCCGACGAGGCGGCGCTGAACGCCGCGTTTTGCCCGAATACGAAGGCCGTGTTCGGCGAGACGATTGCCAACCCGTCGCTCGAGGTGCTCGACATTGAAAAGTTCGCCCGCGCCGCGCACGCGCACGGTGTGCCGCTCATTGTCGACAACACCTTCCCCACGCCGGTCAACTGCCGGCCGTTCGAGTTCGGCGCCGACATCGTGACCCATTCCACTACGAAATACATGGACGGCCACGCCTGCGCGCTGGGCGGGGCGGTCGTGGACAGCGGCAATTTCGACTGGACGCAGAATGACAAGTTCCCCGGCCTTACAGAGCCGGACGAAAGCTACCACGGCGCGGTCTACACCCGCGATTTCGGCAAGGCGGGCTATATCACCAAGATTGTCGCCCAGCTGCTGCGCGACTACGGCTCGACCCCCGCGCCGCAGAACAGCTTTTATCTGAACCTGGGGCTGGAAACGCTTGCGCTTCGCGTCGAGCGCCATTGCCAAAATGCGCAGCGCGTCGCCGAGTTTTTGGAGGCGGACGACCGCGTCAGCTGGGTCAACTACCCGGGGCTGAAAAGCAGCCCCGACCGCGCGCTTGTTGAAAAATACCTGCCGAACGGCACCTGCGGCGTGATTTCCTTCGGCGTCAAGGGCGGGCGCGAGGCGGCGGAACGCTTTATGAACAGCCTGCGCCTTGCCGCCATTGTGACGCACGTCGCCGACACGCGCACCTGCGTGCTGCACCCGGCGTCTACGACGCACCGGCAGCTTTCCGACAAGGAGCTGGCCGAATGCGGCGTCACGCCCGACATGATTCGCTTCTCGGTCGGCATAGAAAATATCGACGACATCTTAGCCGACGTCGACCGGGCGCTGGCAAGCGTGTAAAGGAAAACGGCCTTACAACAAAACGCGCCCGACCGCTTCTTTGGGCAACACGGCAAAAACCGCTTTGGTTTTGTGGATTTTCTACAAACCCAAAGCGGTTTTTTTCTTTTGTTGTGCACATTGACGAAAAACAGCGCAAACGCTATGATATAAGTAATGCGTAGGGTTGGAGGTATGTCCCTTGAACATCTTCAAAGAAGGCAAAACGCTTGCCGTCAACGTCATCAAGGACGTAACCGGCCATTGGAAGACCCCGGGCGGGAAAAATCAGGTCCCGTATAAGGAGATTCTGAATCTCGGCCTCGGCGGTATGGGCCAGCAGTTCGTCACGACGCTGACCGGGTATTTCGGCCTGTCGGTCGGCAACACGCTTATCGGCTCGACCATCGGCATAACGCCCATGCACATCCAGTATATGTCGATGATTTATACGGTCCTCAACATCTTTTTTGCGATAATCCGCAGCCGCATTGTGGACAATACCCGCACGCGCTGGGGGCGTTTCCGCCCGTATATCGCGGTGATGGGCATTCCCATTTCGGTATTGGCGGCGGTCTATATCTTTTTGCCCGTCCCGACCCTGCCTTACACGCAAAAGTTGTATCTGACCTTTTTCGTTACGGTGTCGATTGCAATGATTTCGCCCATGTTCACCGACACCTACAGCGAGCTGCAAACGGTCATCTCCTCCAACTCCGAGGAACGCTCCAAAATCATCGCCATCAACAGCATCATCTATTCCATGGCGCCGACGCTGACCGGCCTTTTCGTCCCGATGCTCGCCGCCCGCTTCGGCGGCTACACCAACATCAACACCTACCGCTACGTCATTGTGCCGGTCGCGGTGCTGGGCGTGGGGATGAACCTCTTTACGGCGTTCGGCTGCAAGGAGCGCATCGTCGCCTCCAAAAACTATACGCCGCGCGTCCGCGTGATTGAGGGCTGCCTGCAAATCTACCGCAACAAGCATTGGTGGCTGCGCACCGTTTCCGGCTGGATTGGCTTTGCGGAATCCGCCTGCGGCGTTATTTTCAGCTGGATTTTCATCTACGGCACGCAGGACATGACCAATTACGGCCTGCTCAATACGGTGCTCGGCACCGCGTCCGGCATCGCCATGTTCTCTGCGCCGTTCCTGTTAAAGCGTCTCGGCAACCGCAGGCTCTTGCTGGTGCACAACAGCCTCAACATCGTGTTCGTCACCGCGATGCTGTTTACCTACAAGACGATGTACCTGTTTTTCATATTCAATTACCTCAACACGTTCGTCAACGCGCTGTCGCTTGTCTACAACAACGTCATGCACGCCGAGGTCAAGGATTACCAGCAGTACATCAGCGGCAAGCGCATGGACTTCATGTTCGGCACGGCGGGGCTCATCGGCCTGCCCGTAACGCTTTCCACGGGACTCGTGATTCCGTACGTCTATGAGCTCATGGGCGTGACGACCAATTACGATATCCTCTTTGACCCCACCATCCGCAACAATTTCTTCATGGTGCTGTGCCTGATGTCCATCGCCGGCGCGGTTACCAACCTGATTCCGTTCTTCTTTTACAGCCTGTCGGTCGAAAAGCACCGCAACATCGTCAAGGCGCTCGAGTACCGCGCGCTGTTCGACGACTACGCCGACGGCTGCCTGTCGGATGAGCGCATCGTCGAAACGATGGCGGGCATTGAGGAGACCTACGCCTGCCTCGACGCGCCCGCGCCGGACCTTGCCGCGTGCAAGCGCGCCGTGCGCGCCGCCTCCGGAAAGGCGGAACGAAAGGCCGCCCGAAAGGCCCTCAAAGCCGCGCGGCAGCTGCTTGTGGAAAAGGACGCGGCGGTCTATCTGACCGACGAGCTGACCAAATTTGAAACGCCGGAAATGCAGATGAAGCTGGAATTTGCCCGGCCGCTCGCCGCCCTGCAGCCGGAGGACCTGCGCACGGCGCCGCAAAGCCTGCTTACGGACGCGCGCGCCCTGCCCGCGTCCACCAAGGCGGAAAAGCGCCGCCGGCGGTACGCGGTGTCGCAGGCCAAAAAGCGCCTGCGCATGGCGGCGGCCATCCAAAAGGCGTATCCGAACGGCATAGAAGCGCCGGACGAAAGCCGTCTGCACGCGGCGCTCGCCATGCCCGACGATACGCGGGAGGCGTACCGCGCAAGAAACCGCGCCATCCGCGAAGCGGAAAAGGAGCTGGAGCTGTACCACCGCACGTTCAAGCCGTATCTCGACGCCAAAACCTTGGTGCGCGAGGAAGCAATCAGCCGGACGCTTTTGCCGGATATGCGCGCGCGGTACCGCGAGCTGACCGCTGCGCCGAAAACGGCTGCGGCGCAGGCCTGAAAGGGGAGAGAACCATGCGAAACGGTTTAAAAACGGGCGGCCTGCTGCTTGCCGCCGCGCTGCTGTTCGGCAGCCTGTTCGGCTGCGGCGCAAAGGCCTCGGAAACGGACGCGCAGGCCGTATTGGAAACTGCGCTGCAAAATTCCCTTGCCGCCGACCTCTTTTATTGGAAGGAGACGGACAACCGCGCCGAAACGACGCAGTATACCCTGGTCAACGTCCTGTCCGACATCGACAACAAAACCTATACGCCGTATGTGGATGAAAACGGCGACTATACGACTTTGCGCATCCAGGTGCAAAAGCAGCTGGGCGGCAAAACGGTGTACGAAGCGTATTGCGGCGATTCAACCGGGGCGTCCGGGGAAACAAAGGCCTATCTCTTTGAAAATACCCGGGACGAGGCGGGCGGAGAGACCCGCACCAAAACGCCGATGACGGCTGCGGCGTATCAGGAAAGCGACGCGTTTTCGCCCTATACGCTGCAAGCAAAGCTGCGGTGCCTGACCGGTCTTACGGCGGCGGATATGGACTTTTCCGCCGACGGCTGCAAAATCGACAGCCGCGGGCACATTGTGCAAATGCAGTTCTGCGTGCGCGACAGCTTCCTGCAGCGGTACCGCGAGACCTACGGCGAACCGTCGCTGCTGGAGGGCGCAAAACGCGTGTTCGTTGAAGTGGCGTACGACAAAATTGCCCAGATTGTCCTCTACGTCGACGAACCGATTGCCGGCACCTCCATGCAGATGGAAACCGAAAGCTACAATTTCCAGCTTGTCTATCTCGGGCCGAAATTCAGCGTGCCGGCCTACGACGAAACGAACGCCGACGGCACGCCCGCCTGGCCGGATAATTAGATGTTGATATTAGACGTTAGATGCTAGATGCTAGACGTTAGACGCTAGATGTTAGATGTTAGATGCTAGATGTTAGATGTTAGATGCTGGATGTTAGACGCTAGATTCTAGACCGCGTGGCGGCGGGCTTCTCCGGTCAGAATTCAGAGTTCAGAAGTCAGAGGTCAGAGTTCAGAAATCAGATGTCAGAACGCGTAGTGGCGGGCTTCCACGCCCGCCATACCCAGCCCGCTACGGACAACACGCCCCGGCTGCGCAGAACCCAAAAGTCAGATGTAACTTTTCCTCCCTCTGACGAGGGAGGTGGCTTTGCGGCGAAAAATTCGCCGCAAAGCCGGAGGGAGAGACAAAATCAGATGCCAGCCCGCCTTTATGCGGTCTAACATCTAACATCTAACATCTAACATCTAATAGGGGAGAGACAAGTCAGATGTCAGCCCGACACAGAACCGTCCCTGCCGTCTAACCGTTTTTTGACGCCGAAACCCTACGACAACAAGTCCCGAACAAGGAAAAAGCAGCGCACACAAGTCGTGTACGCTGCTTTTTGGTGCGAGAGACGGGACTTGACCGTCTGCGGCTTGCGCCGCATACTGTTCGCTCGGGACACCCCACGCTTCGCGCGCGGTACCGCCCTCGCGCTTTCGGCTAAAAACAGCCCGCCGGGCTGTTTTTTTGACGCCGAAACCCTACGACAACAAGTCCCGTATATAGAAAAAGACAGGACACACATATCGTGTATCCTGTCTTTTTGGTGCGAGAGACGGGACTTGAACCCGTACGGGATTACCACACGCCCCTCAAACGTGCGCGTCTGCCGATTCCGCCACTCTCGCAAACCGGGTTTGTCGCTTTCGCAACGGTCATTATTATAGCAAAGCTTCCCGGCGCTGTCAAGCGTTTTGCAAAACTTTTTCCAAGCACGCCGGGGCTGCCGGTTTCGTTTGCCGATGGTTTGTACCGGCGCAAGCCGTTCTGTTTTTGTAGGTTTGTCAATGATGCGTTACACATTCGGGAAAGCGAATAAGACCTGTTTAGGCGAGCGCCAGTTTAGAGGACGCATGGGGAAGCTGTTGTATTGACGTTGGCGAACAGCAAGTTGCTTTTGGAAA
>DVMW01000009.1 GCA_018714805.1 Candidatus Fimenecus excrementigallinarum | reverse complement strand
TGCGACGGGGCTTTCCCGTTACAGAAAGAGGGATATGTCCGTATCCTGTTTGAGCGGGCGGCGTTTTCGCCGTCAAGCAAGGTGGTACCGCAGGTCTTTCGCCTGTCCTTGTTATCAAGGACAGGCGTTTTTTGTTCCCCGCGGCCCCGTCGGACAAAAACTTTTGGGAGGTATACCCGTATGAAAAAGCTTTTGACCATCCTCATGGCGCTCGTCCTGACGCTGGGCGTGTGCACCGCGTGCGGCACCGAGACCGGCACCGCCGGCGAAACGACTCCGCGCGATTCCGACAACACCTACAAGGTCGCGATTGTCCAGTACGCCGACAACGCCGCGTTCCAGGAAATGCGCGAGGCGTTCATCACCCGGATGCGCGAGCTCGGCTATGACGAGGCGAAAATGCAGTTTGAGATTAAAAGCGCGCAGGGCGACCAGTCTAATCTCGCGAGCATTACGAATTCGGTCTGCTCGGGCGACTATGACCTTATCGTCCCCATCGTTACCCCGGCGACCATTTCCGTCGTCAACGGCGAGCCGGAATGCCCGGTGGTGTTCATTTCCGTGACCGACCCCGTGGCCTCCGGCATTTTGACCACGATGGAAGCGCCCGATAAAAACGCGACGGGTACGTCGAACATCGTCCCCGTCGACCAGATTTTCACGCTGGCAAAGACCCTGACCCCGTCGGTCAAGAACATCGGCATCCTTTACTGCTCCGGCGAGCAGAACGCCGTGCAGACCGCCGAAAAGGCCAAGGCGTACCTGAGCGAAAACGGCTACACCTACCGTGAGGTCACCGTTGCGAATTCCTCCGAGGTCCAGCAGGCGGCGCAGTCCCTGGCGGCGGATACGGACGCCATCTACATTCCGATTGACTCCACCGTGCAGGCCGCCATGGCGCAGGTCGTGGAGGCCGCGAACGCCGCGGGCATCCCGGTTTACGGCAGCGACCCCGTCATGGTCCAGTCCGGCGCGCTGGCCTGCGTGAGCGTCAGCAACACCCAGCTCGGCGAGCGCAGCGCGGAAATGGCGGATGAAATTCTGCGCGGCAAGCCCGTCTCGGAGGTCCCGGCAGAAGCGCTGCAGGAGTTCCAGTACGTGATTGGCCGCGAAGCGGCGGCGGCGCTGAACGTGACCGTGCCCGAGGGCGACAATTATCAGGTAATCGGGTAAACAAACGACGGTTCGGGCGGCGTCTTGCCGCCCGAACCGGCTTGTTAGGAGAGAACGGAAGTTGGCTATCGTAGAAAGCGCCCTGCTTTTGGGGCTGCAATATGCCATGCTGGCGCTCGGCGTGTACATCACGTTCCGCGTGCTGAATATCCCCGACTTAACCGTCGACGGCAGCTTCACCCTGGGCGCGGCGGTCTCGGCGGTGCTCGGCGCGGCGGGGCACCCGTATCTGGGGCTGCTCGCCGCGCTCGCCTGCGGCGCGCTCGCGGGCGGCGTGACCGGCTTTTTGCAGACCAAGGCGGGTATCCACCCGATTTTGGCGGGGATTTTAACCATGAGCGGGCTTTACACCGTCAACATCACCGTGATGGGCGCGCCGAACGTTTCCCTTATCGGCAAGCCCCGGTTTTACGAGCCGCTCGAAGCGCTGCTCCCGAACGCCGGCAAAAACATCCCGGAAATTCTGGCGGTGCTTTTGGTCTGCGTCGCCGTGACGGCGGTGCTCATCCTGTTTTTCCGGACGGTGTTCGGCCTGTGCATCCGCGCTACGGGCAACAATGAGGATATGGTCCGCGCCTCCTCCATCAACACGAACGCAACCAAGGTAACCGCGCTGTGCATGGCGAACGCGCTGGTCGGCCTTTCCGGCGCGCTGCTTGCGCAGACGAGCGGCTATGCGGACATCAACGGCGGCAACGGCATGATTGTCGTGGGGCTTGCCTCCGTTATCATCGGCGAGGTGCTGTTCGGCAAGCGGTCGATTACGGTGGGGCTTATCTCCGCCGTGGTCGGGTCGGTCGGCTACCGGCTGATTCTGGCGCTCGCGCTGGAAAGCGAATGGTTCACGGCGAACGCGCTGAAGCTTGTGTCGGCCGTGATTGTCGGCATTACGCTGTCCGTACCCGCCATTCGCGCCGCCGTTGCGCGGCGCCGCACGCAAAGGGGGGCGAAGCGCCATGCTTGACCTGCAGCACGTTACCAAGGTGTTCCTAAAGGGCACGCCCAATGCGCACACGGCGCTCGACGACTTTTCCCTGCATTTGGACGACGGCGAATTCGTCACCGTCATCGGCTCGAACGGCGCTGGGAAATCGACGCTGTTCAACGCCGTCGCCGGCTCGTTTCTGTGCGACAGCGGCCGCATTTTGCTGGACGGCCGGGACGTCACCTATCAAAAGGAGCATCGCCGCGCGCGGCAGATTGGCCGCATTTTCCAGGACCCGATGAAGGGCACCGCGCCGGATTTGACGGTCGGGGAAAACCTTGCGCTCGCCTATTCCAAGGCGACGCGCCGGATTCTGTCGCCCGCCCGCCGCAAAAAGGACACCGCGTTTTTCAAGGAGCGCCTCGCAAGGCTCGATATGGGGCTCGAGGACCGTATGCGCACCAAGGTTGGTCAGCTTTCCGGCGGCCAGCGGCAGGCGGTCACGCTGCTCATGAGCACGCTTGTTACGCCGAAGCTGCTGCTTTTAGACGAGCACACCGCCGCGCTCGACCCCGTAACGGCGCAAAAGGTGTTGGAAATCACGCGGGAAATTGTGGAGACGAACCGCATTACCACCATGATGATTACGCACAACATCGAGCAGGCCCTGCACACCGGCACGCGCACGATTATGCTCAGCGCCGGGCGCATCGTGCTCGACCTTTCGGGCGAGGCGCGCGCGCAAATGACCCTGCCCGCGCTGCTGGAGCTGTACCGCGAAAAGGCGGGCAAGACGCTCGACAACGACCGGATGCTTTTGCAGGAAACCTGAGCCCAAACGCATCAAGCCGCCCCGCAGTTCCCTTGGACTGCGGGGCGGCTTGTTATTTTGCGCTCTTTTGCAGCGCCTCCCATTCGCTTCGGGAAATGGAAAAGACGATGTGCGGCATGGAAAGCCCGTAATATTGCTTGACAAACCCGCCGCGCGGCAGCATACCGTTGCGGACAGCCACGCGCATCGAGGGGAAGTTGTTGTCGCGGATGATGGAGACGACCTCGTCGGCGCGCAGGGTGCGAAACGCATAGTCCCGGCAGCTTTGCGCGGCCTCCGATGCAAAGCCCTGCCCCCAGGCGTCCCTGCAAAACAGGTAGCCGACCTCCAGCGCGTCGCGCCCGCCGGCGTCCTGCACCGTCACGCCGCATTGCCCAATCATTTCGCCGCTTGTTTTGAGAATTACCGCCCAAAGCCCGAAGCCGTACTGCTTATAGCGCGCCTTCTGCCGGTCGAGCCATTCGCGCGCCTCCGCGTCCGAAAACGCGTGCGCATAGGCGTACATCACGTCCTTATCCTGCAATATGCGGCAGAGCGCGGGCAGGTCCGCGTCGGTCATCTCCCGCAAATACAGCCGTTTTGTCTCCATGGCGCGCCTCCCGTGTATGGTTTGTACCAGCATATAGGAAATCCGCCGGCCTGTCAAGCGCCCCGGCGCGGGCATATACTGTACTGCTCCCCACGTTTTCTGCAAAACCATGATTAGGAAGCCGCTTCGGCGGCAACACTATGGTTGCAATCTTCCTTGGAGCGTGATGCACATGACGATAAAACGCGGGGATATCTATTACGCGGATTTAAGCCCCGTCGTCGGCTCGGAGCAGGGCGGTACGCGCCCGGTGCTTATCGTGCAGAACGACGTCGGTAACAAATACAGCCCCACCGTGATTGCGGCGGCGATTACCAGCCGGAAATACAAAACGCCGCTGCCCACGCACATCCGCGTGCAGGCGGAGCACTGCGGCCTGCAAAAGGATTCTATCGTTTTGCTTGAGCAGGTCCGCACGCTGGACAAAACGCGCCTGAAAACGCGTATGGGCAATCTGCCGCAGGCGGAAATGGAACGGGTGGACCACGCGCTGTCCGTCAGCTTCGGCCTCGGCAGCACGATGGGTTGATTTGATTTTCGGAAAGGAGCCGTCCTATGGCAGAATGGACCGCCGCTGAACTGAAAGGCATTTCCGACGGCCTGCGCGCCGAAGCACTGCTGATTGTAAAGTTTCGGCACTATGCGCAGCAGACCGCCGACCCGACCGTGCGCGGGCTTTGCGAGCAGCTTGCCGCACAGCACCGCCGGCACTATGAGACGCTTTTGCAAACGTTTACGCGAGGTGAATGAAGATGCCGCAGCCGCTTTCCGACCGCGAGCTGCTTTGCGACCTCCTTTTGTCGCAGCAGCATATGGAGACCCTGTACAACACCCTGGCCTCCGCAGGCAAAACGCCTGCGCTCGTCTGCGATTTGCTGGACCTTTTGCGTGAGGAGCACGACCTGCAGACCGCCATCGAGGCCGAAATGCAAAAACGCGGCTGGCTCGAAGAACCGCCCGCCGACAAAAAGGCGGTCGAGGAGGCCCGCCTGCGCTTTGAAGCGGCGGCAAAGGGCCTGTAGACCGCAAAAAAAGAGCTGCGCCCGGGGGAAGACCGGACGCAGCTTTTTATGTATGGGGAAGGTTACAGCCTGCCGCGGACGACCTTTTGCAACCGGTCGCGCGACAGCAGCGTCAGGGCGACGCACAAAACGATTTTTGCCATGTCGCCGGCCAAAAAGGGGAGGGCTGTCAGCGCGAGCGCAGAAGCAAAGCCTGTCCCCGAAAACACCGCGAACCACGCCGTGCCGCAAAGATAGCAAATCGCGAGCGCCAGCAGCAAAATGCCGCCAAGCGCCGCCGCCCGTTTGGCGAGCGGCTTTTGCCGCAGGGTGCGGTCAAAGCGATGCATACAAAGCGAGACGAGCAGCGCAAGGACCGGGTAAACGAGCAGGTATCCGCCCGTCGGCCCCGCAAGGCGTGCCGCGCCGGCCTGAAAGCCCGCGAAAACGGGCACGCCCGCAAGCCCCAGCAGCAAATACACAAGCTGGCTCATAACCGCGGATTTTACGGGGAGCAGAAGCCCCGAGAGGTACACGGCCACAAGCGAGCAGGAAATAGGCACCGGCCCTATGGGGATGGAAAGCTGCGAGAGCACCGCCGTTATGGCGGCGAAGGCGCCGACGCATACCGCCTCTCGCGCAGCGGACCGTCCGCGCGCCGTGCGTTCCCGAGAAAAGAGCGCCATACGGATTTAATCCAAGATTACGCCGAGCACGCCCGCGGGCGCCAGCACCGCGTTCGCTTCGTCGGTGTCAATGTGCATGGCGAGCGCATAGTTGGGGCTGACGCGCACAACCGTGTCGCCGAAAATCAGCGTGCGTTCCGCCGATTCGATTTTCACGGACACGACCTGCTTGTCGCGCATCCCGTATTTTTCGGCGTCGGCCGGCGTCATATGTATATGCCTTTTGGCGATGATAACGCCTTCGGCAAGCTCCACCTCGCCCTTGGGGCCGACGAGCTTGCACGCGCCGGAGCCGGCCACGTCGCCGGATTCGCGCACGGGGGCGGCGACGCCGATTTTACGCGCGTCGGAGGCGGAAAGCTCCACCTGGTCCGCCGAACGCTCCGGCCCTAAAATGGAGACCGCCGGGAAGCTGCCCTTGGGCCCCACGACCTGCACGCGCTCCTCGCACGAAAACTGGCCGGGCTGCGAAAGGTCCTTCTTTTTCGTAAGCGTATACCCCGCGCCGAACAGCGTCTCCAGCGTTTCCTTCGTCACGTGGACGTGCCGCGCGGAGGTTTCCACCAAAACCGTTTTTTCCATTTGTGCATCTTCTCCCTTAGAACATGATTTGCTTTATTTGCCCGCAAGCTCGGCGCGCGCTGCGCGGATGTTCTCCACAAAGCGGCGGCCGGTTTCGGTAATCTTTTTGTAGTCGCCCGTTTTCGCGCCGGCCGTCAAAGACGAACCCGCGCCCACGGCGACTGCGCCGGCCTTGACCCATTCGCCGACGTTGTCCGCGGTCACGCCGCCGGTCGGCATCATCTTGGCGTAGGGGATAGGCCCGCGGATGTCTTTGATGATTTTCGGCCCGAAGAGGTCGGCGGGGAATACCTTGAGGATGTCCGCGCCGTTTTCCATGGCGAGAAGGCCTTCGCGCACGCTCATAATGCCGGGCATCATCGGCACGCGGTAACGGTTGCACAGGTGCAGGGTGTCGAGGTCCAAAGCGGGGCTTACAATGTACTGTGCGCCCGACAGCATCGCGATGCGCGCCGTGGTTGCGTCGAGCACCGTGCCCGCGCCGAGAATAATTTCCTCGGGCGTGTAGCGCTTTGCAAGCTCTTCAATGACCTTGTCGGCGTGCGGCACGGTGAAGGTCAGCTCAATGGCCGCCACGCCGCCCTCGATGCACGCGTCGGTGATGCGCATGGCCTTGTCCACGGATTCCGCGCGGACGACCGCCACAATGCCGCAGTCCTGAATCCTTGTAATAATTTTTTCTTTGTCCATAAGTTACATCTCCACTTCCTTTATTATTTTTATTTTTCAGTAGTCGATTTATTTTTTCTTCTAAACCTATCACGTTTTCAATATGTAAAATTGGAATACCAACATTACCAAGCACTTGGTCAACAAAGCGATCTCGCTTTATACGGTCTGCACGTTTATGACTACTGTCGTCAACTTCTATAATTAGATGGATTTCTGACAAACCTTTATCCGCTAACACAAAATCTACATGCTTTTGGCTGATTTGTTTAAAGTAGTCCCACCACTCATCAGACTCAGATTGAATATTTTTATTGACGTTTACAATATCTGCCAGTCTAACCTTGGTAAGTACATTTAGATTAAGTTTTTCCGCGATTAACCGAATAGTTTCATAAAAATTTTTTTCATTTTTTGTTAACAGAC
>DVMW01000049.1 GCA_018714805.1 Candidatus Fimenecus excrementigallinarum | reverse complement strand
AGAATCTAGAATCCAGCATCTAACAAGAAGCCCGCCGCGTACCGACCAGGTACGCGGCGGGCTTTGTTTGGGGAACGCGTCCCTTCCGCAGGACGCCCCCCTTCCGCAGGACGCCCCCCTTCCGCAGGACGTGCCCCTTTTGCAGGACGCGCTCCTTCCGCAGGAGTCCCTTTTGCGGGACACACCGTGTTTTTTACGGGGTTCTGCCCTGAAGCGCGCCCCCTTTTTGCGGAAATGCGCCTGCCCAGGACGCGGCGCTGCTGAAATGAGCCTTTTGCAGGACGCGCCGTGCTTTCGGCGCGGGCGCTAAGCTTCGTCGCTGAACGTGAGGGTATACGAGAGCGTGAAGTCCGCATCCAGCACCAGCGCGCCGCAGTCGCGCACGTAATCGCACGCATAGGCGCGCAGTCCGCTGACGGTTGCGTTCTGGATGGAGATGTGGAACAGCAGACTGTCCGCAAAGGTCTTGAAAAGCGCCTGGCAGCGCTCGGGGCCCTCGGCATACGGGACGAAAATGCTCAGCCGGACAATGCCGTCGACGGGCCGGTCGCGCGTGACGGTCTGTTCGCCGTCCTCGGCGATTTGGACAATCGGCGCGCCGATGTCGACCTTGTCCACCGAAAAGGCGAGGATGGGCTTTTCGACCGGGTAGGGCTTGATGTCGTTTTCATAGGCGACGACAACCGAGCAGCCCTCAACGCCCATGGCATCCGGACTTGTGGTCAGCAGCTTGACGAGCAGCTTGACGAGGTCATACACGGAATCGGTCATGGCTTACCCTTGTGCACCTCCTTTACAACGGCCCAGCAGTAGAACACCCGGTTTTGCAGGCGGACCTCCTCGGCGCGCTGGATAAGGTACTCGCGCGCGTCGCCGTCCAAAATGCGCGCGGTCTCCGGCAGCGCGGAAAGCCGGTGCTTTGCCGGGCCGAGATACAAATACAGCCCCGTGCTGTCGCGGCCGATGGGGGTATAGACGCCCTCGAGGTACATTTTGTTTTTGTAGCGCAGCGGCTGCAAAAACGCGCCGAACGCCGGGGAGTACCAGCCCTCCCCGTCCGTCAGGCGGACCGTAACGCCGAAGCTTTGGAACAGCGCGTCGAGCGTCATGCCGTCACCTGCGCAAACAAAAAGTCGTCGTCCGTCAAAAACGGCGCCGCCGCGGCCAGCGCTTCGTCGCGCGTCCGGGCGGCCGCCTCGAGCGCCGCGGTGCGGTTCATCTGCACCGTCACGTCGCCCGCCTTGAAAACGGTCACGCCGCCGTCGTCCGGGGCGCGCCGCAAAATCAGCTGGTAGTGGCAGACGGCCGCCGCCGCGTCCAGCACGGCGGGCGCAGAGGCGTTTTCCGGCTTGCGCAGGCGGCAGGCGAAGGCCGCGCAAACGCCGGCAAGCAGCCCACGCGCCGCCTCCAGCGCGGCAAGGTCGTACCCGTACAGGGTGTGCAGCTGCCGCATCACCTCGATAACATCCATATGCGCGTTTCCTCCTTACGACAGCACGCGGGACGCGTCGGTGAAGATTTTGGCGAAGCCGGAAATCTGCGTAATCGCCGCGCGCTCGAGCTGGCGGTCGATAAGCTTGTCGTATTCGGTCAGGACGCCGCCCGCCTGCACCATTTCGAGCGCGCAGGTGCGGTCGAGGCCGATGATTTTCCCCGCGGGGACCGCCGCGCTTTTCAAAAGCGCCGCGCCCAGCGGCGTGACGGGCTTGCCGTCGCCGTGAAAGCTTAAGCCCGCGGCCGCGTCGCGCATTTCGGAGAGCTTGAGGACGGCCGCCGCCATGTCGGGCGAGGCGACGAGGGTGTTGAGCTCATACGGGTCAAATTCGTTCCAGAAATCCACGAGGTCCGCGTAGGTGACGCCGGTCCCCGCGAGGTCGGAGGTCGGGGCGGGGTTCGCGTTGCCGTCGCCGTTTTCGAGCACGTCCACCGCGTCCTTGAGCTGCGTGCGGGCGATGTACGCGCCAATCTGCTGCAGCGTGACGGTGAACAGGTCGAGCCGCTGGAAGCGCAGCGCTTCATACGAGGCGCACAGCATCCGGCCGCGCTTTTTCAGCTTGACGAGGTTTTCCTGCGGGTGCACGGCGGTTTCGGGAATGGTCGCGCCCTCCTCGACGTCCTCGAGCGTCTTTTCCGCCTCGGTCGGGACGGAGGCGATGGTGCGGTAGTCCATGCTGTTGATGTCGGTGCGCGTCGCGACGATGTAGGGCAGCAAATCGGCGCGCTCGAGCCCCTTGCGCACCGCGCGCGCGACGTATTCGGGGAACAGGGCGGCGGAGTCGGTCGTTGCAAAGAACTTTTCCACGCAGTCGCTCGCCGCGCCGTGGATGCGGATGTCGAAGCGCTTGAGCTGGCGCTCGAACGCGTCGAGCCCCTCGAGCGCGGTCCCCTTGTAGGCTTCGGACGGGTCGACCGCCTCGAGCGCGGCGGTGCAGCCCTCGCGCGCGGTGTACAGCCCCTTGTCTAAGCGGATGGTCTCAAAATTTTCCATGGGTTTTGCTCCTTTCTTCGGTTACAGCTTGAAACGTGCGTTGTGCGCGGCGGCGTCCGTTTTGTCCTGCGGCAGAAGCTGCGGGACAAGGCCCTGCTTTTCCCGCACGGCGCCGGCGAGCGCGGCGAGCGCCTCGGTGTCGAGCGGGGCGCAGACGGCCTTCGCGGTTTTCGCGTCGAGCGCGGGCAGCGCCTGCAAAAGGCCGCGCACCGCCTTTTGCTCGAGCGCGTCGCGGTAGCGTTCGCCCGCTTCGGCGCGCCGGCGCAGGGCGGCAATCTCTTCGGACAGCGCCCGCGCCTCCTTGGCGGACAGGCGCACGCCCCTGTCCTTTTCGCCGAGCGCCCCGACCGCGTCGGAAAAGCGCTTCATCACGCCGGCGGCGCGCTGCGCGGGTACGGCGACGAACGACCATTCATAGGCGTCCGTCGGCTCCTCGAGCACATAGTGGCAGGTCTTGCCCCCGTAGACGCGCCCGCGCCGGTGCGCGCAGGGCGCGGTGCGTTCGTCCGCCCCGCAAATCGAGCAGACCGCCCGGCGGACGGCGCAGCCGACCGAGGCCTCCTTTTTGATGCCCGCGTCGATTTCGGCGATGCGCGCCGCGTTTTCGGGGATGCGCGGCATATAGCAGAGCGCCTGCAGGTAGGTGTACGGCTCGCCCAGGGACGTGCGGCGGGTCTCGTCGGTCACGACCGTGCACCGGAAGGTGCGGGCGGTCTGCGCCTCGGCGTCCGGGCTGTGGTTGAGCAGCGCGGTGCGCCCGACCATCATCGGCGCGAGCGCCCGCAGGCTCTCGACGGAAAACCGCTCGTAGTCGCGGTCAATTTCGTTGTCGCACAGCAGCACCGAAAAGACATAGACCTCGTCGGCGGTCAGGGGCTTGCGCGTAAAGCGGTTGATTTCCCCCAGCAGCTCGTCGGTCACGGCGGCGGCGCGGGGTGCGGCGTCAAACGATTTCTGCATTTTTGTCTCCCTCCTCTCCGGAAAGCCCGAGTTTCGCGCGGATTTCCGCAGTCTGCGCGTCCAAATGCCGGGCGGTCGCCTCGGCGACGGCGTCCTTGAGCGTCACGTCGTCCCAGACGATATCCACGCGGTCGGTGCAGCCCAGCGCGCGCAGGTGCGTGCGGCAGATTTCCTGGAGCACCGGCGACAGCACCCGGCGGTAGTATTCCAGCTCGGTCGTCAGAATGTCCGCCTGCTCGGCGGCCATGCGCTCGGTCGTCGACCAGGAAAGGCCGAGCATATACGGCGGCAGGCCGAGCTTGGCGACAATCTGCTCGAGCAGCTGGCGTACGGGGACCTCGCTGTCCAGAATCTGGTTGTCCGCGCCGATGACCTTGACGTCCACGTCGCCGACCGCCACAAAATCGCGCACCTCGCGGCTGCGCATCGCCTCGCCCCACTGCTCGGCAATCTGCGCGGCGCGCTCCTTGGCGTAGGCGCGCGCGGACGGGTCGCCCGACGGCTTATAGGTCACGGCGAAGCGGATGTTCCCGACGCGCTCCCAGTTCTGGCCCACGGCGTTGAAGATTTTCAAAAGCACCGAGCTTACGAACGCGAGGCCCGAAAGCGCCGGCACGCCGTAAAGCTCGCCGGGCTGCGCGGCAAGCGCCGCGTAAACGAAGCGCTCGGGGTGCGGCAGCGCCCGGCCGAACGCGCCGTCGTTTTTCAAAACCTCCACGCGCGAAAAATCCGTCCTTGCGCGGCGCAGCAGGAAGTCGTGCGGCGGGGCGTTGTAAAGATAGCGCACCGCGCCGGTTTCGTCGGGCACCATTTCCGCAACCGCCGTGCCGTAGGTCAAAAGCTGCTCAAAATAGCAGTCGGCGAAGGATTGCAGCGAGCGGTTCGCCCCGTCGCTGGGTACCGCGGCCGAAAACGCGTCGAGCGCGCCCTGGTAGCGGCGGTTCTCGCAGACCGCGCGAAAGCCGCCGGCGAGCCGCACGAGCTTGTAAACCGCGGCGTCGATAACGGGCACCGCCTCGCGCAGCGCCCGGCACAGGTCGCCCGACAGCGTCGGCGGCGCGGCGAAATGCCCCGGAACCGGCTGGGCGCGCCCGGGTGCGGCCAGCGCTGGCGGCGCGGCGAAGGCCTGCGGCGCTTTTTCGCGCCGTTTGAAAAGCGGCAAAAAATCACCTCCCCTTTCTCGGTACGGCAAGGGCGAAGCCGTCGTCGCTGTCTTCGCCCAGCACCGTTGCAACAAAGTAACGCATATCATCCATGGCGTGGTCGTTCTCCTTTTTCACGGCGTCGTACCGCGCGCCTTCATCCCAGCGGTACAGCGTGAATTCCCGCAGGATGTCCCGGCACGGCTTGCAGATGCGCACGCGCCCCGATTTGAGCGCGTCGGAGGTACGGCGAATGCCCGAAAGCACGTCGTTGAGCGCCTTTTCGGCGGGGAAGCGGCCGTGCCGGCGGATGCACTCGAGGAAGGATGCTGCCGAGGGGTCGACGACCACCCGTTCAATCGGCCGGTCGCCGGCGAGGGCGCAAAGCGAACGGTAGTACTCCTCATCGGTCATCTGAAAGCCTTTTTGCCGTGCGTCGTGGTAAAATTCGTCGATGCGGTACCAGCTGCCCTCGTGCAGTCCCCAAAGTCCCATCGAGGTGGGGTTGACCGTGCCGTAGTCGCACGAAATGACGAACGCCGAAAAGCCGTCCGGCACGTCGCAGACGTACGAGGCATCAAAGAAAGGGTACACGAGCCCGTCGCAGGCCGCCCATTCCCCCTTGACGAACCGCCGGTAGAACGCCCCGCTGTAGAGCGTCCGGTACCGTTCGCGCATGGCGCGCGACAGGGCGGGGTTGTCCTCCATGGTGAAGTGGAGGTACAGGCAGTTTTTCTCCTCGCGCTTGAGAATCCACTCGCGGTAGAACCAGTGCGCGGGGTGCTCGGGGTTGCAGTTGAACCAGAGCCGCGACCCGTCCACCGAGCAGCGCGCCACGGCCTGCTCGCAAAACGAACGCGGCATGAGCGCGGCCTCGTCGAGCATCACGCCCGCAAGCGTGAGGCCCTGGATGAGCGCGGCGGCGGATTCGTCCTTGCCGCCGAACAGGTAGAACCGGTTTTGCCGCCCGCCCTTGGAAATTTCCAAAAGCGCGCGGCTTTTCTGCTCGCGGCAGGCAAAGCCCAGCTCCGAGAGCACCGGCAAAAGCGGCGTGACGACGTTGCGCCGCAGACCGGACAGCGTTTTGCCGCACAGGCCGAACGACTGGTCCGAAAACCGGTAAAACGCCCAGAGCACGAACGACAGCGACATACAGACGGTCTTGCCGCTGCGGACCGCGCCGTCGCAGATGACGGCGTCACGGGTGTGAAAGGGGCTGTCCTCGCACCACCACGACAAAAGCGCGAGCTGTTTCTGCGAAAACCGCTCAAAGCTTGCCAGCGTCATGCCTCGCCGCCGCCTTCCGTCGAAAAGAGGGCCGCCGAACGCTCCAGCGCCCGGTAAAAGGGCAGGGCGCCGTCCGCGTCGCCGGAGGCGAGGGCTTCCAGCCGCTCGAGCGCGCGTTGGCGGTCAAAAAATTTGATTTCCAGCCCGCCGCCCTTGGGGCGCTTTATGTCGGAGACCAGAAACAGGTCCAGATTTTCCGGGTCGAGCGATTCGTCGTCGGCGTGCAGCAGCAGACGCACCGCGTCCGCCGCCGACCCGAACGCGAGCCGCCGGTATCCGGCGATAAGCTCCGCACGTGTGGCGGCCAGGTCTTTTTCGAGTGCGGCAATTTCCGCGCGCACGCGTTTGTCAAAGAGCAAACGAAACGCCGCGCGCTGCGGGAAACAGGCGAACCCCGCCGCCGCGGCGGCCTCGCGGCCGTTGCGCGTGCGGACGAAGTGGCGGCAAAACGCTTTTTGCCGCGCGGAAAGCGGGGAAGACATCATACCAGCTCCTTTTTGCTTTTTTCGGAAGGTCCTGCTTGAAAAGCCCCTTTCACCCATAGCGCGAAGCGGCGGAAAATGCAGGCAAATCGAGACAACACTTTTTCGGTTTCTGTTGATTATTCAAAATCCGTCGACGAATTCGTCGCGTTTTGGTTGACAAGCCCCGCGCCCTGCTTTAAAATGTTAGTATCTGTTTTTCTGCCCGTCGGGGCAGTCCCGGAAAATTCGGAGGTGATTGCCGTGGGTAAATTGATGCGCTACGCCAAGCCCTACTGGCTCCAATCCGTCATCTGCCCGATTCTCATGATTATCGAGGTCGCGCTGGAGATTCTCATTCCCTACTACATGGGGCGCATCGTCGACGTCGGGATACCGAACGGCGATTTGCCGTTCGTGATTCGCACCGGCGGGATGATGATTTGCATGGCGGGCGTGTCGCTTGCGGCGGGCGGCCTTGCCGCGCACCTGGCGGCGCAGGCGAGCATGGGGCTCGGCGCGCGCGTGCGCGAGGCGATGTACCGCAACATCCAGACCTTCTCCTTTTCCAACATCGACAAATTTTCGACCGCGTCGCTCGTGACGCGCATGACCACCGACGTGACCACCGTCCAGAATATGTACCAGATGATGCTGCGCATCTTTTTCCGCGCGCCGCTGCAGTTCCTGTTCGCCATGGTCATCAGCTTCCGGCTCGACCCGGTCGTCGGCGACGTGTTCCTGGTCGTCATTCCGCTCATCCTTGTCGTGCTCGCCATTTTCGGGCCCATCGCGATGAAATTGTTCAAAAAGATGCTGCGGATGTTCGACAACCTGAACGCCTCCGTGCAGGAGAACCTTATCGCGATTCGCGTCGTCAAGGCGTTCGTGCGCGGCGGCTATGAAAAGAAAAAGTTCAAAAAGGCCAACGACGCCCTCATGCGCGCCGGCATCAACGCCGAAAAGCTCGTCGTGGCGGCGCAGCCCCTGATGATGCTGACGATGTTCGGCACCATCCTCGCGATTGCCTACTTCAGCGCGGGCGACATTGTCGCGGGCCGGCTTGAAATCGGCGCGTTTGCGACGGTGCTGACCTACGTCATGCAGATTCTCATGTCGGTTATCATGATTGCGATGATTTTCGTCAATTACGTCATGTCGCGCGCGGCCGCTTCCCGCATTTGGGAGGTCATCACCGAAAAACCCGACATCCGCGACGACGGCGCGGACCCCGCGCTGCAGGTCCCGGACGGGGAGATTGAATTTCGCGACGTCAGCTTTAAATATGAAAAGGACGGCAAGCACAACGTCATCGACCACGTGAACCTGCACATCCGCGCCGGCGAGACCGTCGGCATCATCGGCGGCACCGGCAGCGCCAAGACGACGCTCGTCAGCCTCATTCCCCGCCTGTACGACGCGACGGCGGGCGAGGTGCGCGTCGGCGGGCACAACGTAAAGGACTACACGCTGTATGAGCTGCGCGAGCGCGTGAGCGTCGTGCTGCAAAACAACGTCCTGTTTTCGGGCACCATTCTCGACAACCTGCGCTGGGGCGACGAAAACGCAACCGAGGAGGAGGTCGCCGCCGCGTGCCGGGCCGCGCAGGCCGACGACTTCATCCGCGCCTTCCCCGACGGGTACCGGACGGACCTCGGGCAGGGCGGCGTCAACGTCTCCGGCGGGCAGAAGCAGCGGCTGTGCATTGCGCGCGCGCTTTTGAAAAAGCCGAAGATTCTCATTTTGGACGATTCCACGAGCGCCGTCGACACCGTGACGGACAGCAAAATCCGCGCCGCGCTGCGCGAGCAGTTCCCGGGCACGACCAAGCTCATCATTGCCCAGCGCGTCAGCTCCGTTGAGGACGCGGACAAAATCCTGGTGCTCGACGAAGGGCGCGTGTCCGATTTCGGCACCCACGAAGAGCTGCTCGCACGCAGCGAAATTTACCGCGACGTCTATGTAAGCCAGCAAAAGGGCGGCGCGGCCATAGGGGAGGCGGCGGACTGATGGCGGAACGGAAAAAGACCGCGCCTGCGGCGCAGAACGAAAGACCCCCGCGCGGCGTCAAGGGCCCGCGCCCCAAAAATACGGCAAAGACGGTGCGCCGGCTGTTCGGCTACGTCTCCAAGCGCAAGCTCCTGCTGTTTTTCGTCCTGGTTTTGGTGCTCGGCAGCACCCTGGGCATGGTTTCGGCGGCGTATTTCATCCGCATTTTGGCCGACGACTATCTGCTGCCCCTCATTGCGGCCGGCCCCGAAAATGCGGATTTCGGCCCGATGCTCGGGATGCTCGCGCGCATGGCGGTGCTGTTTATCGCCAGCGCCGCGGCGTCGTTCGGCTATGCGCGCATCATGCTCACGCTGTCGCAGTCGACGGTCAACATCCTGCGCCGCGATTTGTTTGACGCGATGCAGGATTTGCCGATTTCCTATTTCGACACGCACACGCACGGCGAGCTGATGAGCCGCTACACAAACGACGTGGACACCGTCCGCAACTTTTTAAGCAGCGGCTTTGTGCAGACCATCTCCTCGGTCGTGTCGGTCGTGGCGGCGTTCGGCATCATGCTGTTTTTAAGCGTGCGCCTGACCGCCATTGTGCTCGTGTTCGTCGCGGTGATGTTGCTCATTGTCCGCGTCATGGGCAGAAAGAGCGGCCGCTATTTCCGCGAGCAGCAAAAGGCGCTGGGCCAAACGAACGGCTATATCGAGGAGACCATTGAGGGCCAGAAGGTCGTCAAGGTCTTTAACCACGAAAAACGCGTGCTGCGCGATTTCGGCGCGCTCAACGACGAATTGCAGCACGCGGCGACCTCGGCGAACTCATACGCAAGCGCGCTGATGCCCATTCTGGGGAATTTCTCGCACGTCGTCTACGCGGTTATCGCCGCCGTGGGCGGGGCGTTCGTGATAGGCGGGTCGCTAACGGTCGGCACCGCGCTGTCCTTTTTGCAGTACACGCGCTCCTTTACGCAGCCCGTCACCAATTTGTCGCAGCAGTTCAACAACATCTTAGCGGCGCTCGCGGGCGCGGAACGGATTTTTGAGGTGCTGGACGAAAAGCCCGAGGCCGACGAGGGCTATGTGCGGCTGGTCAACGCGCGCGAGGACGAAGACGGCAATCTGACCGAGTGCGCGGAACGCACCGGCGTCTGGGCGTGGAAGCACACGCACAAGGACGGCGCCGTCTCCTATAAAAAACTGCAGGGCGACGTCGTGTTCGAAAACGTCTCCTTCAGCTACGACGGGAAAAAGACCGTCCTGCACGACGTGAGCCTGTATGCGAAGCCCGGGCAGAAGATTGCGTTTGTCGGCTCGACGGGCGCGGGCAAGACGACCATCACGAACCTGCTCAACCGGTTTTATGAGATTGAGGACGGCAAAATCCGCTACGACGGCATCAACATCCGCAAAATCCGCAAAAGCGACCTGCGCCGGTCTCTGGGGATGGTGCTGCAGGACACGCACCTGTTCACGGGCACGGTGGAGGAAAACATCCGCTACGGCAACCTGGACGCGACGCACGAGCAGGTCGTCGCCGCCGCCGAGCTTGCGGGCGCGGACGAATTTATCCGCACGCTGCCGAACGGCTACGATACGCTCATAACCGGTGACGGCGCGAACCTTTCGCAGGGGCAGCGCCAGCTGCTGGCCATCGCGCGTGCCGCCGTGGCCGACCCGCCGGTGCTGGTGCTCGACGAGGCGACCTCCTCTATCGATACGCGCACCGAGCGCCTGGTCGAGCAGGGCATGGACAAGCTTATGCAGGGGCGCACCGTGTTCGTTATCGCGCACCGGCTCTCTACCGTGCGCAACGCCAACGCCATTATGGTGCTCGAGCACGGCGAGATTATCGAGCGCGGCGACCACGAGGAGCTGCTCGCGCAAAAGGGACGGTACTACAAGCTGTATACCGGCCAGTTCGAGCTGGAATAAGCGAAATGCGGAGCGGACAAAAGCCGCGGACCGACGCGCCGGCAGACGCACACACAGACCACGGGCCCGGCTTTCGCCGGGCCCGGGCGCGTTTTATAGATGATAGATTTTAGATTCTAGATTCTAGATGCTAGATGTTAGACCGCGTAGTGGCGGGCTTCCCCTGTCAGAATTCAGAGTTCAGAAGTCAGAAGTCAGAAATGCGCAAATTAGAAGTTATCATTTGCCCCCTCTGACGAGGGGGCTGGCGAGACGGCGCTTGCGGCGTCGAGACTGGGGGAGAGAAAAAATAAAAATTCGTATCTAATTTTGTCTCTCCCTCCGTCACGCGCTGCGCGCGTGCCACCTCCCTCGTCAGAGGGAGGAAAGGGTGTTATCTGACTTTTGGTTTTGCCCGCCTAATCCGGTATCCCGCTTCTAACGTCTAGCATCTAGCATCTAACATCTAACATCTGGCCGCTGAGGGAGGAAAAGGTGTTATCTGCCTTTCGGTTTTACCAGCCTAATCCGGCAACCCGCGTCCAACGTCTAACATCTAACGTCTAATATCTAATTTCTGCATTCTGCCCGGGGAAACGGAAAAAGCGCGCGGACCGGGCGGTCTGCGCGCTTTTTGCACACGGTGGCTTTGCGCCGTTATTTGGTTTTTGCTTTCCCGTTCGTTTTGCCGGGCTTTTTGGCCTGTTCGGCAAGGCGCTCGGCTTTTTTCGCGACCTTCTGCGCTTTTTCGGCGACGGCCGCGGGCTTTGCAGCAGCTCTGTCAGCCGGTTTGGCGGTTTCAGCTTTGGCAGCCGGTTTTGCGGCTGCGGGCTTGGCTTCCGGTTTTGCGGCTGCGGTTTTGGCAGCTGTCGGCTTTGCAGCCGCCGGGTTGGCAGCTTTTGCCGCCTTTGCCTTGCCGGCCGCCTTCCCCGCCTCGCCGGGGGTGAACGCCGGCTTCGTGTGCCAGATGTTCTGCGCGTATTCATTGATGGCCCGGTCCGCCGCGAAACGGCCCGCACCCGAAATGTTCATCAGGGACATCCGGTTCCAGCCGAGCGCGTCGCCGTAGGCCGCTGCGGCGCGCTGCTGCGTGGCGCGGTAGTCGGCAAAGTCCGCAAGCACCATGTACGGGTCGTGGCGCACGAGATTCGCAATATCCGGGAAGCTCTTGCCCGCAATCGGCGTGCGCGCGACAAAGCCCAGCACGCTGTGCAGTTCGGGATTGTTGTTGTAGAAATACAGCGGGTCGTAGCCGCGGCGCTTGAGCTCCTCGACTTCGGGCGTGCGCATCCCGAAAATGAAGATATTGTCCGCGCCGACCGCGTCGTGGATTTCAATGTTCGCGCCGTCCATCGTGCCCAAGGTCACGGCGCCGTTGAGCATCAGCTTCATGTTGCCGGTGCCGCTCGCCTCGGTGCCCGCCAGCGAGATTTGCTCGGAAATATCCGCCGCCGGCATCAGGTTTTCCGCCATGGTGACGTTGTAATCCTCGCAGTACACGACCTTCAGGCGGCCGCGCACGTCGGGGTCGTTGTGAATCATGTCGCCGAGCGCGCAGATAAAGCTGATGATTTTTTTCGCCATGACGTAGCCCGCCGCCGCCTTGGCGCCGAAAATATACGTGTGCGCCGGGAAGTCCGCGTTCGGGTTCGCCTTAATGGCAAGGTACTGCGCCAAAATGTTGAGCGCGTTCAAATGCTGGCGCTTGTATTCGTGCAGCCGCTTGACCTGAACGTCGAACACCGAGTCGGGGTCGAGCGTCACGCCGGTCTGCTTTTTCACCTGCTCGGCAAAGCGGACCTTGTTTTCCCGCTTGATTTTGCCGAGCTCCTCGAGCACGCCTTTGTCGTCCTTGTAGTCGCGCAGCCTCAAAAGCGCGTCGCCGTGCAGCACGAAGTCGTCGCCGATGAGGTCCGAAAGGAGGGCGGAAAGCTTCGGATTCGCCTGGCACAGCCACCGGCGGTGCGCAATGCCATTGGTAACGTTTTGGAACTTGTCGGGTGTGAGCAGGTAGAAATCGTGGAACACGGAGTCCTTGAGAATTTCGGAATGCAGCGCCGACACGCCGTTTACCGAGTGCGAGCCCGCAACGCAGAGATTCGCCATGCGCACCACGCCGTTGGAAATGACGGCCATGCGCTCGACGCGTTCGGCGTCGCCCGTCGCCTGCCAGACAAAGCTGCGGAAGCGGTTGTCTATCTCCTTCGTAATCTGCCAGATGCGCGGCATCAGCCGGCGGTAGAGGTCCTCCGGCCAGCACTCGAGCGCCTCGGCCATGACCGTGTGGTTCGTATACGCGACGGCGTTCGTCACGATTTTCCACGCATCGTCCCAGCCGTAGCCGCATTCATCGAGCAAAATGCGCATAAGCTCCGGGATGGCGAGCGTCGGATGCGTGTCGTTGATGTGGACGGCGACCTTGTCCGCGAAATTGTCCATGGTGCTGTAGACGCGCAGGTGGCGGTGGACGATGTCCTGCACCGACGCGGAAACCAGGAAATACTGCTGCCGAAGCCGCAGGGACTTGCCCTCCGGGTGGTTGTCGGCGGGGTAGAGAACCTTCGAAATGACCTCCGCCATGGCGTTTTGCTCCATGGCGCGCATATAGTCGCCCTGATTGAACAGCGACATATCCAAAGCCGGCGCCTTCGCCGCCCACAGGCGCAGGACGGAAATGCCCTTGCCGTCCTTGCCGGAGACGTACATATCATACGGCACGGCCTGCACCGGGTGATAGCCGACCTGCTCGACGTGGTGGAACTCGCCGTCCCAGGATTCCTGCACGTTGCCCTCAAAGCGGACCTCCAGGGCGCTTTCCTCGTGCGGGACAAGCCACACGTCGCCGCCGGGCAGCCAGAAGTCGGGCAGCTCGGTCTGCCAGCCGTCGACAAGCTTCTGCTTGAAAATGCCGGCCTCATAGAGGATGGAATACCCGCGCGCCGGGTACCCCTGTGTCGCAAGACCGTCCAGGTAGCACGCGGCAAGCCGCCCGAGGCCGCCGTTGCCGAGTCCCGCGTCCGGCTCGCATTCGTACAGGTTCTCCAGCTTCACGCCGTAGTCCGCCAGCACGCTTTGGAACACGGCGGTCAGATTGAGGTTGTACAGGTTGTTCTTTAACGAACGGCCCATCAAAAATTCCATGCACAGGTAATAGACCTTTTTTGTGCCGGCTTTTGCGGCCTGCGCGGAAAAGTCCGCCCGGCCCGCGCTCATCATGTCGCGCAGAATCAGGGCGATGGCCTTGTAATACTGCTCGTCGGTCGCCTCCTCGGGCGAAACGCCCATGAAGTGGGAGAGCTTCGCTTCAAGCAGCTCCTTTGCTTTCTTTTTGGACAACGCGTAATTCATACAAATCCTCCAAAATATTTTCGAGAAACCAAGTTGGTGGATATTCTATTTGTATATAATATACTAATTCTCTTAAAATAGCAACCATAAGCAAAAGATTTCAGCGTTCTATACAAAAACAAAACCGCCGTGCGCGCTGTAAACACCGCAGAGAAGCGAAAGGGGACGGCCAATCAGAATTCTGACAGAACCTGCCGCTTGCGTTCCAGCATCCAGCATCTAACATCTAGTATCTAGCATCTAGTATCTAGTATCTAACACCTATCACAGCAAGATTCTCCTTGACAAGGGGTGAAAGACGGTATATAATAGCAACGCTGATTCGGCACGCACGGATTTTGGCGCAGACCCGGTACGCAAACGCCGGGTATTCACCTAACCTTCTTCTGTGCTGCGCGACAGGCAAATTTTGAAAGAGGTGAAAGACATGACCAAGGAAGAAAAGCAGGCCATTATGGCCGAATACGCCACCCATGAGGGCGACACCGGCTCGCCGGAGGTCCAGGTTGCGGTGCTCACGAAGCGGATTAACGATTTGACCGAGCACTTGAAGACCCACAAAAAGGACCACCATTCCCGCCGCGGGCTTTTGATGATGGTCGGTCACAGACGCAACCTGCTTGCGTACCTGCAAAAGACCGACATCGAGCGTTACCGTGCGCTCATCGCGAAGCTCGGCATCCGCAAGTAAGAAGCTGCAGGGCAAGCGGCCTTCCAAAAAAGGCTGCTTGCCTCTCTTTGCGTTTGCCGCATTTTTGCAACGCATCCGCCGGAGGCGCTGGGGGTGTTTAGCGGTAAATGGAGCTTTCCGCCTGTTCGGACGGCCGCATTTATTGCTAAAAACCGAAAGCCGCTTCCGAGGAAATAAATTTCGCAGGAAACTGCATAAAAGGAAGAGGTAAGGCAATGTTTTTCAAGGACTTCAAACGCTTTGAGACCGAGCTTGCCGGCCGTCCGCTCGTCGTAGAGGTCGGCAAAATGGCGCAGCTCGCGGGCGGCAGCTGCATGGCCCGCTACGGCGAGACCGAGATTCTCTGCACCGCCACCATGTCCGCAAAGCCCCGCGACGGCATCGACTTTTTCCCGCTGTCCGTGGATTTTGAGGAAAAGCTCTATTCCGTCGGCCGCATCCCCGGTTCGTTTTTGCGCCGGGAGGGCCGCGCGAGTGAAAAGGCGACGCTCGCAGCGAGGCTTATCGACCGACCCATCCGCCCGCTGTTCCCGAAGGATATGCGCAACGACGTCGGCGTTGTGGCGACGGTGATGTCCGTCGACCCCGACTGCGCGCCGGACGTGACCGCGATGATTGGCGTTTCCGTGGCCATCAGCATTTCCGAGATTCCGTGGGACGGCCCGATAAGCGGCGTTTCCGTCGGCCTTGTGGACGGCGAATACGTCATCAACCCCACCGCCGCGCAGCGTGAAAAATCGCAGATGGCGGTCACCGTCGCGTCGACCGACTCCCTCGTCGCCATGATTGAGGCGGGCGCCAACGAAGTGACGAACGACGAAATGTACGACGGCATCATGTTCGGCCACGCGGCGAACCAGAAGATTGTCGAGTTCATCAAGGGCATCCGCGCCGAGGTCGGCAAGGAGAAGGTCGAGTTCCCGTCGAACGACCCGTCGGCAGAGCTGTATGAGGCGGTCAAGGACTTCGCGATTGAAGACGTCCGCGCCGCGCTCGACACCGACGACAAGCGCATCCGCGACGAACGGCTCAAGCCCGTGTACGAAGCCGTACATGAGAAGTTTGACGAGCAGTTCCCCGAGGAAGCCGACAAGATTGACGACTGCCTGTATAAATTGCAGAAATACGTGGTGCGCCGCTGGCTTTTGGACGACGGCAAGCGCGTGGACGGCCGCGGCATCGATGAGATTCGCCCGCTGAACGCCGAGGTCGACCTGCTCTCGCGCGTCCACGGCTCCGGCCTGTTTACCCGCGGGCAGACGCAGTGCCTGTCCATTACGACCTTAGGGCCCATGAGCAGCGCGCAGATGCTCGACGGCATTGACAGCCAGACCGAGAAGCGCTATATGCACCACTACAACTTCCCCTCCTACTCCGTGGGCGAGACCCGTCCTTCCCGCGGTCCGGGCCGGCGCGAAATTGGCCACGGCGCGCTTGCGGAACGCGCGCTGCTGCCCGTTATCCCGTCGGTGGAGGAGTTCCCCTACGTCATCCGCGTCGTGTCCGAGGTGCTGTCCTCCAACGGCTCGACCTCGCAGGGTTCCATCTGCGGCTCCACGCTGTCCCTGATGGCGGCGGGCGTGCCTATCAAGGCGCCCGTGGCGGGCATTTCCTGCGGCCTTGTGACCGAGGGCGACCGCTTTATGACGATGGTCGACATCCAGGGCGTCGAGGACTTCTTCGGCGACATGGACTTCAAGGTTGCCGGCACGAAGAAGGGCATTACCGCCATCCAGATGGATTTGAAGATTCACGGCCTGACGCCGGCGATTATCCGCGAGGCGCTCGACAAGACCTACGCCGCGCGCTGCTATATCCTCGATGAGATTATGCTGCCCGTTATCGCCGAGCCGCGCAAGGAGCTTTCCAAGTGGGCGCCCAAGATGCTCACGACGCACATCGACCCCGACAAGATTGGCGACGTTATCGGCAAGCAGGGCAAGGTCATCCAGAAAATCTGCGCCGAGTGCGACTGCAAGATTGACGTCAACGAGGACGGCCAGGTGTTCGTCTCCTCGGTGGACCTCGAAAACGCGAAGAAGGCCGTGTTCATTGTCGACACGATTGCCAACGGCCCCGAGACCGGCGCCATTTACAAGGGCGTTGTGACCCGGCTTATGAGCTTCGGCGTGTTTGTGGAGATTGTCCCCGGCGTGGAGGGCATGGTGCACATCAGCCACCTCGACGTCAAGCGCACCGAGCGCGTGGAGGACGTCGTCAACGTCGGCGACGAGATTATCGTCAAGGTGCTCCCGCGCGACGAGCAGGGCCGGCTGAACCTCTCCCGCCGCGACGCGCTGATTGAAGTCGAGGGCCTGACGCCGGAAAATGAAATTTCCGACCGCCGCCCGCCGCGCCGCGACCATCGCCGCCCGCGCCACGACAAATAACAACGCTGCAAAGCAAAGTAAAGCAAAGCCCCGGAAGGCCGAAGCCTTCCGGGGCGGTTTGTATTTTGCGCCGGCGCAGACTTTTTCGGCGCAATTGCGGGAAGCCCTCGTGAAAAATGCTCACAGGCTTGCTTCCGATAAATACCGCTTCAGCAAAAACGCGCAGTAGTACGGGAAGGTGTAGACCCGGTCTTGCAGACCGATATTTCCGCCGGTCAATTTGATGCCGCAGCGAATATCCCCGTACCTTTCGCTGTTTATCAGGGTGCGCATCGACTTGGCCGTGCCGTTTGCCGCTTTGACCTCTATGGGGATAAGCGCATTTGCCGTCCGCACAAAGAAATCCTGCTCCAAAGTCGAGTCCTCCCGCTTATAGTAGTACAGCGCGTACCCGGACTTCCGCAGGGCCTCGCCGACAACATTTTCGTACAGCGCGCCCTTGTAAACGCCGAGATTTTTGTGCGCGCGCAGGTCCTCCTGCGCCTCTTCGTCGAGCATGGCGACCAGAAGGCCCGTGTCGGCAAAATAGAGCTTGTATTTGGTCTCGTCGTAGTTCCCGCGAAGCGGCAGCTCCGGGAAGCGCAGGCAGTGGCAGATATTCACCATGCCCGCGTCCTGCAGCCATTCGATACAGCCGCGGTAGTCCCGGAAACGCGCGCCGGAGGCGACCTTGGAAATTTGGAACTTTTTGTTGTCCTTGGAAAGCTGGACCGGGATATGGCGGAACACGTTCAGAATGCGCGTCTGGTCCAGGCCCTCGGCGTATTTCCGAATGTCCTCCTGATAGTCGGCGAGCAGCTGCCTTTGGGTGTCGAGCGACCCTTCAAAGGTTCCCTTGACAACATATTCGCGGACAACGGCGGGCATCCCGCCCAACACACAGTAGTCCAAAAACCGATCGCCGCATACGGCCGTTTGGGCCGGATTGAACGGCGCGCCGGCCAGCATATGCGCAAGCATTTCGTCGACAAACGCGTCGTCGTAGCCGCAGGCCCAAAGGAACTCCTCGAAGTCCATGGAAAACATTTCGTAATCTGTTTTGTAGCCGACGCTGTTGCTTTCTATTTTTTGATACTGAATCCCCAAAAGGGAGCCGCTGCAAATCACGTCGTACCGGCCGTCCAGCTTGAAGAATTTGAGCGACGTCGCAATGTCGGGGAACGCCTGCAGCTCGTCGAACACCAGCAGCGTTTTCCCGGCCGGGAACCGCTTGGACGGGTCAATGCGGGACAGATTTTTCAAAACATCCTCCGGCCGGTACCCGTCTGCGGTGATGGCTTTATATTTCGGCTCCTCCACAAAATTGATATACACCACGTTCGGATAGTTTTGCGCGCCGAACCGCCGGATGGACTCGGTTTTGCCGACCTGCCGCGGCCCCTTGACAATCAGCGGCCTGCGGTCGGGGTCTGCCTTCCAGTTTTTTAAGAACAAGTCGACCTTGCGTCTGCAATACAGCATCCCGTTCACCTCCCTGTCCTCATTGTACCCGGTTTTGCTGAAAAAATCAATCGTTTTCACAAAACATGAGCGATATTTTTAAATAATTTCACATTTTTACAGCGAGTTTTTGCTCTGCTATCACATTTTAATAACGGTTTGCGTTTGCGGACATGGACGCGACACAAAGCAAGGCCCCGGAAGGTCGAAGCCTTCCGGGGCCGATTTTTGTCTGTATCCGGGCTTTACGCCTGCTCGGCTTTTTGCAGCGCCCGTTTAAAACGAAACGAGAACAGCACGGCGGTAAAGACAATCGCGCAAAAGTCCGCGGCGGGCTCCGCGATATAGACGGCGGTCGCGCCGTCCGTGGGCAGAATGTGCGGCAGCAGGTAGATGAGCGGCAGCAGCAGCACGAATTTCCGCACAACGGCGACGACGATGGACTCCTTGGCCCGCCCGAGCGAGGTGAAGGTCATCTGGCACGCCATCTGGACGCCGAACAGCCCCAGCGCGGCGGTGTAAATGCGCAGCGCCGGCGCGGTGAAGTCGAGCAGCGCGGCGTCGGAGGTGAACATGGACGCGAACGCCCGCGGGAAAAGCTGGACGCAGAGCCACAGCGCCAGAGAATAGGTCAGGCTCGAGACCAGCAGCAGCCGGAACGCCTTTTTGACGCGGGCGGTGTTTTTCGCGCCGTAGTTGTAGCTGATAATGGGCTGCGCGCCCTGTCCGAGGCCCTGCATGGGCAGCATGGCGAACTGCATGACGCTGCTTAAAATCGTCATGGCGCCCACGGCGACGTCGCCGCCGTACCGCAGGAGCGAGGCGTTAAAGCAAACGGTAATCACGCTTTCGCTCGCCTGCATGATAAAGGTCGAAAGGCCCAGGGCAAGGCTCGGGAACAGCAGCTTCGGGGCGAAGCGCATTTGCCGAAAACGCAGCTTCCAGACCGTTTTGCGCCCGCAGAGGAAGCAGACGACCCAGACGCACGACATTGCCTGCGACAGGATGGTGGCGAGCGCCGCGCCGCGCACGCCCATATCGAACCCGAAAATAAACACGGGGTCCAGCACAATGTTGGCGACGGCGCCGATGAGCACCGAGAGCATCCCGGTTTTTGTAAAGCCCTGCGCCGTAATGAAGGCGTTCAAGCCCAGCGTCAGCTGGACGAATACGGTGCCGAGCGCATAGATGTTCATGTAGTCGAGCGCATAGCCGATGGTGTTTTCGCTCGCGCCGAACGCCATAAGCAGGTCGCGGTTCCAAACGAGCAGCGCCGCCGTGAGCACGGCGGAAATGACGAGCTGCGCGACAAAGCAGTTGCCCATCGTCTTTTCGGCGGCGTCGTTGTCGCCCTTGCCCATAAAAATAGAAGCGCGCGGCGCACCGCCGTTGCCGACGAGCGCCGCAAAAGCGGAGACAATCATAATAAGCGGCAGGCAGACCCCGACGCCGGTCAGCGCCGCGGCGCCGATTTCCGGAATGTGGCCGATGTAGATGCGGTCCACAATGTTGTACAGCATATTGATAAGCTGCGCGGCCACGGTGGGCAGCGCAAGCCGCCGCAGGAGCCGGCCGACGGGCGCGGTCTCCAGAAAATTCCGCTTCGCCTCAGCCATGCCGTTTCCTCCGGCGCATGGCGACGTAGGCGTTGTCCTCCAGCCGCAGCGTCAGCGCATGGAACTGCCGCAGCTCCGCGCGGGTAAAGCCGTCGGTCAGCTCGGCAAACAGGTCGTCGAACACCTGGCGCACGTCGCGCACAATGGGCTCGGCGGCGGGCAGCAGGCAGAGCCGCAGGCTGCGCCGGTCGTAGGTGTCCGTCTGGCGATCCATCAGGCCCTTTTCCACAAGGCCGTCGACGGCGGTCGAGATGTTGCCTTTCGAAAGCATCCGCAGCTGGGAAATCTGCGCGGCGGTGTTTTTATCGGGGTTGTTGCACAGGAAGCTTATGACGGCGGCCTGCGTGTTGCTCAGGTCATAGCGGCGGCAGACGACCTTGAGCATGGACTCATGCAACTTCACGATGCAGCGCATACAGTTGAGATACTCCGTGGTTTTCATAAAATCCTCCATATTGAATCAATCCCCCCTATATTTGGTTTACTTTGGAACAAAACCGTAATATATTATACATTTCAATTGTATTTTGTCAACCATTTTTTCGAAAATTTTGGCGGCTTTATCCGTTGACTTTGCCGGGCGGATTTGTTAGACTGAGCATGAATCCGTATGGAAACCGGAGGAAAACACCATGTCAAAAAAGAAGCTTATCATCCTTTGCGTCGCGCTCGCCGTCCTGCTTATCGTGGGCCTGACGCTGTATTTCACGCTGCGCGGCGGCGGGCCGTATACGGGCCGCGTGACGCTGGCCGCAACCGGGGAGGGCCTTGCGGGCGTCAGCGTCTCGGACGGGCGCAACGTCACAAAAACCGCCGAGGACGGCAGCTTTACCCTGCCCGGCTACCGCAAAACGCGGTTCATCACCGTAACCGCCCCGGCGGGCTATTGGACGGAGGACTATTATATCCCGGTGTCCGGCGGCACGGAAAGCTATGATTTTGCGCTCGACGTGTCCGAGATTCCGGCCGGCGCGGCGCACACCTTTTTGCAGATTTCCGACACCGAAATCGGGGAGAACGGCGTCGGCGAATGGATTGACCATGTCAAGGGGCTTGCCGACGAGCTGCAGCCCGCCTTCCTGGTGCACACGGGCGATATCTGCTACGAGGCCGGACTCAAGCGCCATATCGAGGACATGAACACCGAAAATATGGGGCTGCCGGTCCGGTACCTGCTCGGCAACCACGACTACGTGGACGGCAAATACGGCGAGGCGCTGTTTGAAAGCCTGTACGGCCCGACCTGGTATTCGTTCGAGGTCGGCAACGTCCACTATGTCGTTACGCCCTTCGGCCCCGGCGGGGACGAAAAATCGGGCTACAACAAAAACGACCGCTGGCGCTGGCTCGAAAACGACCTGCAAAACACCGACCCGGACATGAAGGTCGTTATGTTCAACCACACCAAGTCCCCAAGCGAGAATTACGTGCTCGAATTCGACCGCAAGACGCTCGACCTGAAAGCGCACAACCTCATCGCCTGGGTGTACGGGCATTATCATTATAATTATGTGCAGGAAAACGACGGCGTCCTGAACATCTCCACCGCCCGCCCGGACTGCGGCGGCATCGACTCGTCGGCGAGCGGCACGCGGCTCATTTCCATCGCCGAGGACGGGACCGTCTCGACGCGGATGTATTACTACAATCTGCCCGAAACGCCGGCCACCGTGGAAAACGCCGCCTTTGCCGCGCAGCTGGAGGGCAACGTCCTGTTCTGCGATACGGTGCTCGACGGCGGACGGGTCTATACCGCCACGGTGGACGACGACTGGCCGCGGCGCTGCGGGGTCTATTGTCTGGATGCGAATTCCGGCGCGGTCGTCTGGTTTTATGAAACCGTCAATTCGGTGAAAAACAATGTGGTCGTGCGCGACGGGCGCGTCTACGCGCAGGACTGCGAGGGCTACGTCTACTGTCTGGACGCCGAAAGCGGCGAGCCGGTCTGGCATAAGCAGGTAAAGCTCAGCACGGGACTTAGTACCGCCAACGGCATCGCGCTGGACGGCGGCGTGCTGTATACGGGCTGCGCGGCCGGCGTGACCGCCCTCTCGGCGGAAACGGGCGAGGTCGTTTGGGAGAACCTCCGCGGCCGCGGCGAGGGCTCGCCGGCGGAATTTGTCGTGATGGGCGACAAGCTGCTGGTCAGCTCCCATTGGGACGCGCTGGTTGCGCTCGACAAGGCGACCGGCAAGGAGCTTTGGAAGAACAGCGACGAGGACGTGCGCTTCCGCAGCTCGACGCCCGTCGCCGCGGACGACGCGACCATTCTGGTGGCGGACGACGACGCGGTGGTGCTGCTGGACGCGGCCACGGGCGAAATCAAGCAGAAAACGGTGCTGGAGGACAAATCCCTTTCCTCCAGCGCGCAGCCGGTCCTTGCGGACGGCACGGCGTATATCCCGGCGTCTGACAGCGGCCTGCTTGCGGTCTCCGTATCCGACGGCAGCGTGCTGTGGCAGACCAAGGTCGGCGGCGCGATGGTCTTTACCGCGCCCTACACGAACGACGGCGCCGAAACGATAGAAAGCACGCCGGTGCTTTTGGACGGGCAGCTCTGGTTCGGCGCTTCGGACGGGAAAATCTATTGTGTGAACGCCGCGGACGGCAGCGTTGTGCAAGCCTATGCGGTCGGCGCGCCGGTGTTCGGCAAGCTGGCCGTGACCGGGGACGGCGTCTGGGGCGCGGATTTCTCCGGCCGCGTGTTCCGCCTCGCGCGGTAACCGCGGTAACATAGTCCGCTTTGCGCGGCAATATAGCCTGCTTTTCCGGGAATACGACGTTTTGTACGGCCCGCTTAGCGTAGTGACACGGCCCGCTGTCCGGCTCGCTTTGCGTGGTAACACAGCCTGCTTTGCGCGGCAGCACGGCCCGCTTTGCGCGGTAGCACGGCACGCTTTGCGTAACAATCACAGTCTGCTTTTACGGAATATAGCCCGATGTACGGTAATGCGGTCGGCGCGCGGGTGCTCGGCAAGCTGGCCGTGACCAAGGACGGCGTCTGGGGCGCGGATTTCTCCGGCCGCGTGTTCCGCCTCGCGCGGTAACCGCAGTAACATAGTCCGCTTTGCGCGGTAATGCGGCACGCCTTGTACGGCCTGCTTTGCGCGGTAATGCGGCACGCCTTGTACGGCCCGCTTTGCGTGGTAACACAGCCTGCTTTGCGCGGCAGCACGGCCCGCTTTGCGTAACAATCACAGCCTGCTTTTACGGAATACGGCCCGATTGGTTCGGCACGCTTTGCGTAGCAACCACGGCCCGCTTTTTCGGGAATTTGGTCAGCTTCGCACGGACAAAAACACCGGGCTCCGCGCCGACGGCAAAACCGACGCAGGACCACAAGTGCCGCAAAAATATCAGAAAGTAAGAATATCTGCGAAACCAGGGGACGGTTCAAAAACCGTCCCCTGGTTGATACAGCGCACGCTTGTGCTCCGCCCTGCGGTGTATGCGCATTTTCCGTTTCTTACGCAGCCGGAAATGGTCCGGAAAACAAGTCGTTCCCCGCCGATTGCGCAGAAAAATTATCAATAACAGTAAAAGTTCCTATTATCGTTTATTGACAAATCCGGGAAAATTCGGTATGATACAGGAGAGACGCGCCGCGCTGTGAGCCGTGCGCACCGGCAAAGACGTTTTGGTATGATACAGGAGAGATATGCCGCGCTGTGAGCTGTGCGCACCGGCAAAGGCGTTTTGGCATGATACAAGAGAAACACGCCGCGCCGCAACTCGTGCGCCGGCAAGGAAAGGAGATTCCCACATGGCCGCTTTGGATGCGTTTGATTACAAGGAGCCCGCCTGTCCGCTTTGCGACGGCAAGGATTTTTACTACCCGGACCCCGACGCGCCCGCGGGGCGCGTTCCCGTCGCGCAGGTTATCGACAAGCTCGACGGTCTGCTCGCCAAGGAGGACAACGCCGGGGCGAAGCGGCTGCTCACGTACTGGGCAGCGGAGGCGCAGGCGCTTCGCGACAAGCGCGGCGAGCTTTCCGTGCAAAGCGAAATTATGGGTCTTGCGCGCAAGACCGGCGACCGGGACTGGGGCATGGCGGCGGTGGAACGCGGCCTTGCGCTGATTGACGCGCTCGGCGTCGGCGGGCTTGTTTCGGCGGCGACCATCCTGCTCAACGCGGCGACGACCTGCAAGGCGTTCGGGGACCCGCACCGCGCGCTGGCGCTGTATGCCCGCGTCGAAGCGGTTTACGAAACACAGCTGCCCGCAAACGACCTGCAGCGCGCCGGCCTTTATAACAACAAGGCGACCGCGCTTGCGGAGATTGGGCGGTTCGAGGAGGCGCAGCAGCTGTACGCGCGCGCGTATGCCGTTTTGGAGCAAAACCCGCACACCGAGCCTGACCGCGCCGTGACCAAGCTCAATTTGGCAGACCTTCTGGCGGCGGCGGGGCAGGGGGAGCAGGCGGTGGAAGAGAAGCTGAAGGAAGCGCTCGCGCTGCTGGACGACCCCGCGGCTGTGCGCGACGGGTACTACGCCTTTGTCTGCCGGAAGGCGGCGCAGGCGTTCGGGTATTACGGCTTTTTCCGCATTCGAAAAGAGCTTGATGAAAGGGCGGACCGGCTGTATGCAGGGACTTGAACTGGCGCGGCGGTATTTTGAAGCATACGGGCTGCCGCTTTTGGACAATGCGTTTGCCGCCGAAAAGGACCGCGTGGCGGCCGGGCTTGTCGGCCTTGGCTCCGAGTGCTTCGGCTTCGACGACGCGCTTTCCCGCGACCACGATTTCGAGGCGGGCTTTTGCTTTTGGCTGACGGACGCGGCGGATGCGGACTTCGGCTTCCGGCTGATGCGCGCCTACAACCGGCTGCCGCGGGAATTCCTCGGCGTCAAAATGCAGCAGCACAGCATCTACGGCAACAGCCGCGTCGGGGTGTTTCGCATTTCGGATTTCTACCGCACCCTCATCGGCCTGCCCCGTGCGCCCGAAACCAACGAGGAATGGCTCTACACGCCCGAATACGCGCTGGCCAATGCCTCGAACGGCGCGGTGTTTTACGACGGGGAGGGCGCGTTTTCCGCGGTGCGGAAAGCGCTGTGCGCCTATTATCCCGAGGACGTGCGGCGCAAAAAGCTGGCGGCCGTCCTGTGCTTTTTGGCGCAGAGCGGGCAGTACAATTTTACGCGCTGCCTGCGCCACGGCGAGCCCGGCGCGGCGGCGCTTGCGCGCGGGGAGTTTGTCGGCCATGCGCTGCACCTGTTGTTTCTGCTTGCGCGCCGGTACAGCCCGTTTTACAAATGGCAGTTCCGCGCCGCGCGCGAAACCGGGATGCTCCCCGGCGTGCCCGACCGGCTGGAACGGCTTTTGCAGACACCTGCGGACGAGCGGGCGGGCGAGGAGATGGAGCGCCTCGCCGACGTGTTCCTCACGGAGCTGGAGCGGCAGGGTATCCTGCAAAAGCGGGCGGGCGAGACGTATCTCGAGCCCTACGCCCTGGCGGTGCAGGATACCATCGGCGACCGCGCCCTTCGCGCCATGCACGTCATGGAGGGCGTGTGAATCGGGCGGGATATCCGAAATCTGCGCGCCGTTTGGCTTGTCAAAAATCGGGGGCGGATTTTGTGGAGTTTTGCGGATTGCGCGGGCTGCCGCCGGGTGATAAGATAAAATGGAAAAAAGCCGGTCGGTTTTGTGCGCTGCGCACCGCCGCGGCGGGGAGGTCCGTTTATGTCCTGGTTTCTGCGCTTTTTCGCCGCCATTCTGGCGCTGTTCATTTTCCGGCCGTCCGACGCGGCCGTGGCGAGCTTCGCGCCGTCCGGGGAGGGGCTGCGCTTCCGGTTCGCGGTCATTTCCGACGCGCACCTCGAGGGCAACAACGGCGACAAGCACGACTGGATGGGCGAGGCGTTCCGCGATTTGTCGGCGGCGTCCGACTCGGCGTACGACGCGCTTGTGATGCTCGGCGACAACACGATGAACGGCCAGCTGTTCGAGCAGGGGATGCTGTACGGCCTGATGCGCAAATACTGCACGGTCGACACGGTGCTGATGGCGGCGGGCAACCACGACATCTGCGGCAGCGACTACAATTTGGCGAATTACGACCGCCTGAAAAAGCGCTTTATCCGCTACAACAACGCGTTTACCGACCACGAGATTGACGAGCTGTACCACTATGCGGTTGTGGACGGGTGCTATTTTATCGTCCTCGGCTCCGACCGCGACGCGGGCGTGGCGCAATACCTGTCGGACGCGCAGTTTGCGTGGCTCGAAGGGGTGCTTAAGGAGGCGGCGGCCGGCGGAAACCCGGTGTTCCTCTTCAGCCATTGGCCGCTTAACGACGTATTCCCCGACGTCTGGGCCGAGGGGCACGTCGGCGAGCAGAGCGAACAGCTCAAGGCGGCGCTGGAGGCCTGCGGCAGCCGGATTTTCTTCTTCAGCGGACATTTGCACATGGGGCTTTACGGCGACGAGCGCGACTACAAGACAGAGGGGCAGATTACCTATATCAACGTCCCGTCCTTCGGCTCGGAAAATACGAACGGCGGCGTCCTGCAGGACACGGGCCTCGGCTATTCGGTGGAGGTCTATGGGGAAGAGGTCGTCGTGCGCGTGCGCGATTTGGTCGGCCATGCGTTTACGGAATATACATACCGGTTTGCGTATTGACGGCCGGCGGAATTTCATAAGCAAACAAAAACGGACCCGGCAGAAAACCGGGTCCGTTTTTGCCGCCGAAGCGGAAAAAGGGGATATAAAAGAGAGGAAAACCAGAATATAGGAACCCGCTTGCGCGGGATAGTCGTCCGTGTCGGGCGGGAGCTTACAGCTGCTCGGTGAGCGCGGTCAGCTCCAGCGCCTTCCACAGCGCCTTCCACGAGAACTTCGACACAGACAGCTCCTTAACCAGTCTGCGCACCTCGCGGGCCTTTTCGTCATACAGCATTTCGTTCACTCCTTTCCTTGAGATTGTCTGTATTATAAACCGCGCTATCGGATTTGTCAAGACTTTTTTACCAAAAAAGTAAAATATTTTTTGTGCAACATTTCGTTAAAGAATCCGTAACATTTGAAAAAGAAAAGGAAATAGGCAAAAAACAATGGGAATAATCCATATTTGGCGAATTGAAATTCACCAAAAATGAAAATTGAATTCGTCATTTTAACGAACCCGTTTTGCCGCCGGCCGGAATATTTTGCGCCGGCCGGGGGACGCTAATGTATCCGGCAGCTTACCTAAATCTTTCCGGGCGCGGCTGCGATATTTCGTCTGATTTCGGCGCGATGCGATTTGACAAGACGGCGCACAAACAGTATAATAGGAGCATACCGACCCCGCGCGGCAGGCCGCGCGCAGATTTGCAAGGAGTGAAGGAAATGCCTTTAGTCACTACAACCGAAATGTTCAAAAAAGCGTATGCGGGCGGCTACGCCGTCGGCGCGTTCAACGTGAACAACATGGAGATTATCCAGGGTATCACGCGCGCGGCGAAAAAGCACAACGCCCCTGTGATTTTGCAGGTGTCCGCGGGCGCGCGCAAATATGCGTCCCACGGCTACCTTGTCGCCATGGTCAAGGCCGCCGCGGAGGAGACGGGCCTGCCCATCGCGCTGCATTTGGACCACGGCCCGGATTTTGAAACCTGCAAGGCCTGCATCGACGGCGGCTTTACGTCCGTGATGATTGACGGCAGCCACCTGCCCTATGAGGAAAACGTGGCGCTCACCAAGCAGGTTGTGGAATATGCCCACCCGCGCGGCGTGGTGGTGGAGGGCGAGCTCGGCCAGCTTGCCGGCATTGAGGACGACGTCAACGTCAGCGAGGACGACGCGCACTTCACCGACCCTGACCAGGTTTTTGACTTTGTGACCCGCACCGGCGTCGACTCGCTCGCCATTGCGATTGGCACGAGCCACGGCGCTTACAAATTCAAGCCCGGCCAGAAGCCGCAGCTGCGCTTCGACATCCTCGAAGAGGTCGCCGAAAAGCTGCCCGGCTTCCCCATTGTGCTGCACGGCGCGAGCTCCGTCAACCAGGACGACGTCAAGACCATCAACCAGTACGGCGGCCAGATGCCCGACGCGATTGGCATCCCGGAGGAGATGCTGCGCAAGGCTTCGTCCATGGCGGTCTGCAAAATCAACGTCGACTCCGACATCCGCATCGCCATGACCGCGGCGGTTCGCAAGCACTTCGCCGAAAATCCGACCCACTTTGACCCGCGCCAGTACCTGACGCCGGCGCGCGACGCCATTGAGCGCGTCGTTTCGCACAAGATTGAAACGGTGCTCGGCTGCGAGGACAAGGCGTAAGCTGCAACAAAAGCCAGATTAAGCGGCGCACGGCACGGTGCGCCGCTTTTTTTGCGGCCGGGCGTCGGACGGCGCTTGGCACAAACCCCCAAAATTTGTAAGAAAAGCTATAAAAAAATCGACAAAAACGGCGGGCAAAATTCTATGCTTTGGGGCTTTTAATTTGCCCGGTTCGGTGCTATAATAGTAAAGGTTTTTATACGGACATTTCGTGTTCCGTGCTTTTTACACAGCCTTTTTCCCGGCCCGCGCGCAGCTTTGCATACGGCTTTTAGCGCGGGGCTTTTCCATAGCACCGTTTTTGGGGAGTGAACCGTTTTTGGAGAAGTTCGTCGTTACCGGCGGGCGCCGTCTGACGGGCGAGGTTTCGGTCAGCGGGGCGAAAAACGCGGTCGTCGCAATTTTGCCCGCCACCATCCTTGCCGAGGACGTCTGCCGCATTGAAAATATCCCGAACATCAGCGACGTTACCGCCATGGTCAAGATTCTCAAGACCATGGGGGCGCAGGTGCGCGTGCCCAACAGAACCACGCTCGAAATTGACACGCGCCATGTCCGCTCGTTTGTTGTGGAGCATGAGCTGACGCGGCAGCTGCGCGCCTCGTATTACCTTATCGGCGCGCTTATCGGGCGGTTTTCCCGCGCGCGCGTGGCCATGCCGGGCGGGTGCTATCTGGGGCTTCGCCCCATTGACCAGCACATCAAGGGCTTCGAGGCCCTGGGCGCGGACGTCACCATGGAGGAAAACGCCATGGTCCACGTGGAAGCGCCGGCGCTCATGGGCAATTCGGTGTACCTCGACGTCGTCTCGGTCGGGGCGACGATTAACGTGATGCTCGCGGCGGTCAAGGCGCCGGGCCTCACCGTTATTGAAAACGCCGCCAAGGAGCCGCACATCGTCGATTTGGCAAACTTCTTGAACACCATGGGCGCGGACGTCCGCGGTGCGGGCACCGACGTGATTAAAATTCGCGGCGTCAAGCGGCTGCACGGCTGCGAATATTCCATTATTCCCGACCAGATTGAGGCGGGCACCTACATGGTCGCGGCGGCGGCGACGCGCGGCGACGTGCTGGTGAAAAACGTTATCCCGAAGCACCTCGAGTCCATCACCGCAAAGCTTATCGAGGCGGGCGCGACGGTGGAGGAATACGACGAGGCGGTGCGCGTCAAAATGGATTGCCGCCCCGGGCACTGCAACATCAAAACGATGCCGCACCCCGGCTTCCCGACCGATATGCAGCCGCAGTTTTCAACGTTTTTGTGCCTCGCGAAGGGGACAAGCATCGTCTCCGAAAGCGTGTGGGACAACCGCTTCCGCTATGCCGAGCAATTGCAGCGCATGGGCGCGAACATCCATGTCAACGGCAAGTCCGCGGTGATTGAGGGCGTGGAAACGCTCAAGGGCGCGCCGATTCGCGCCGACGACCTGCGCGCGGGCGCGGCGATGCTCATTGCCGCCATGTCGGCGAAGGGCGTTTCGGAAATTGAGGAGATTCAGCACATCGAGCGCGGCTATGAAAACGTCGTGGAAAAGCTGCGGGCCCTGGGCGCGAAGATTGAACGGCGCAATTTCCCCGACGAGGACGAGGACGCGCAGCGCACGGCGGGCTGATACGGGTCCGGCTCTCGAAGCCGGATACCGGCAATGCAGAAAAATGGCAAGGGTACAGTTCTGTGACAAAACAGCGCGCAAAACCGTACCTTTTCTTTTTTGGAGGGATTGGCATGAAAAAGCTTGGACTTTTGCTGCTGCTTCTTTTGGCGGTGCTGACCGGCTGCGCCGGCGCCGGCGTGCCGGCCGTCGAGGACTGCGGCTGGACGCTCTCCTCCGTGCAGGGCGGGGAGAACGGGCAGGTCGTGGCGTGCGAGCCCGACCGCCAAACGGAAAACCCGTCTGCGGCGGTGCTTGAAATGGACTGCACGGCAAAAGACGGGACGATTACGCTGACCGACCGGACGAACGGCAAGACCTATACGGGAACCTACGCGCTGGAGGCCGCCGACCCCGAATCGAAAACCTATTTTGTGGCGCTGGAAGGGGAAGAGGGTCTTGCCGTCTGCGGCAACACGACGTTTTACGACGGCAGCGCGGCGCCGACGTTTATTATCCGTTTCGACGACTATGTGCTGAACTTTACGGCAGCATAAGCTGCCGGGCGTCGAAAAGGGCGGACCTGCTTTTTTGGCAGGCCCGCCCTTTTTATAAATGCAAAAAATTGTTCCGCAGGCCCGCATAAGGCGCGTCCGGCGGCTCACACGGTCAGATACCCGAAAATCTCGCGCAGGGTGTCCAGCGGCTGCTCTTTGTCGGTAATTTTTACGGCAATGTGCTTTTTGCCGGTGTCCGCCACGGAAACGCGGCCGCGCATCGCGCTCGAAAGATTGAGCACCATCGAGGTGTCGAGCGTCTTCATATACAGGATGACCGCCTGCCCCTTCTGCCCAATCTCATAAATCCCGAGGTCCGCGGCGGCGTTGCGCAGCAGCGAAACCTCCATAAGCCCCTCGACCGAGCGCGGGATTTCGCCGAAGCGGTCGCGCAGCTCGTCGCGCACGTCGGCGGCGTCCTCCTCGGAGCGGATGTCCGCAATGCGCCGGTACATGGCGAGCCGCTGCGGCAGGCTCTCAATGTAGCGCTCGGGGATGTGCGCGTCGACCTGCATATCCACAAGGCACTCCTTTTGCCGCACGGGGCTTTTTTCGCCCTTTTCGGCGCTGACCGCCTCGCCCAAAAGCTGCAGGTACATATCGTAGCCGACCGCTTCCATGTGTCCGTGCTGCTGCGCGCCGAGCACGCTGCCCGCGCCGCGAATCTCGAGGTCGCGCATCGCAATTTTAAAGCCCGAGCCGAACTCCGTGTATTCGCGAATCGCCGACAGCCGCCGCGCCGCCACGTCCGTCAGCTCCTTGCCGCGGGTGAAGGTGAAATAGGCGCTCGCCCGGCGCGTGCTGCGCCCCACGCGCCCGCGAATCTGGTGCAGCTGCGCAAGGCCCAGGCGGTCGGCGTCCTCAATGATGAGCGTGTTGCAGTTGGGCACGTCCACGCCCGTCTCGATGATAGTGGTGCACACGAGGATGTCAATTTCACCCTCCAAAAGCCGCCGCCAGATGTCGCTGAGCTTTTCCTCGGGCATTTTGCCGTGCGCAACGGCAATCCGCGCGCCGGGCAGCAGGGCGGCGATTTCGTTGGCGCGCTTGTCAATCGTCTCGACGCGGTTGTGCAGGAAATACACCTGCCCGCCGCGGCGCAGCTCCTTTTCCATGGCCTGCGCAAGCAGCCCCATGTCGAACTCGACGACGTAGGTCTGCACGGGGTAGCGGTCCTGCGGGGCTTCTTCAATCACGGACATATCGCGAATGCCCGTCATCGCCATATTCAGGGTGCGCGGAATGGGCGTCGCGGAGAGCGTGAGCACGTCCACCGCCGGGAACAGCTCCTTGAGCTTTTCCTTCTGCGCCACGCCGAACCGCTGCTCCTCATCGACAATCAAAAGGCCCAAATCCTTAAACTGTACGTCCTTGGAGACGAGCCGGTGCGTGCCGACCACAAGGTCGATGCTCCCGCGGCGCAGCCCCTTAAGAATCTGCTCCTGCTGGCGCGGCGTGCGGAAGCGCGAAATCATTTCGACGTTGACCGGGAACCCCTCAAAGCGGTTGAGGATGGTGCGGTAATGCTGCAAAGCGAGGATGGTCGTCGGCACGAGCACGGCGCACTGCTTGCCGTCGGCGACGCATTTGAACGCGGCGCGCAGCGCGACCTCCGTTTTGCCGAAGCCCACGTCGCCGCACAGCAGGCGGTCCATCGGATAGGGCTTTTCCATGTCGCCCTTGATTTCGTCCGCGGCGCGCAGCTGGTCGGCGGTCTCCTCATAGGGGAAGCGCCGCTCAAAGTCGTTTTGCATATCGATGTCCGGCGAAAAGGCGTAGCCCGGCATACTTTGCCGCTTGGCGTACAGCGCGATAAGCTGGTCGGCCATGTCCTTGACCGCGGCGCGCACGCGCGAGCGGGTCTTTTCCCATTCCGCGCCGCCGATGCGGTTGAGCTTGATTGCGTGGCCGGTTTCCTCGTGCGGGCCGATGTATTTGGAGACCAGGTCCAGCTGCGTCACGGGGACGTACAGCACGTCGCCCTTGGCGTACCGAATCTTGATGTAGTCCTTTGTAATTTTGCCGACCTCCAGCTTCTGGATGCCGTCGAATATGCCGATGCCGTGCGCGGCGTGGACGACGTAATCGCCCTTTTTCAGGTCGTCAAGCGAATGGAGGCTCTGTCCCTTCTGGAACCGCGCGTGCCGCCGCCTGCTCGCCTGCAGGCGGGTGCGGCCGTAGGTGTAAACGTAAAATTTTTCGTGCGGGAAGCAGAACCCGCCGGACAGCGCGCCGGGCAGCACGGTCACGTGCCCTTTGGAAAATTCGTTCGGGCAAAGCGGGAAATAGACGGCGGGCAGCCCCTCGGCCGCCAAATCCTCCGCCAGCGTTTTCGCCGCTTTTTCGGTGCCGCCGAATACGACGGCGGCCGCGTCCTTTTGCAGCACCGGCGACAAATCCTCGCACAGCACGTCCAGCTGCCCGTTCCAGACCGGCAGCTGCGTCGCCGTAAAGGTCACCAGCTCGCGCACCGGCGTGTCAAAGCTCCCGCGCGCGAAATTGTCCACGTACAGCGCGCCCTTCTGCTCGTAGTGCCGGAAGAGCTCGCCCTCCGTCAGATAAAATTTGTCTAAGCCGCGGCACAGCGTCCCGTCCGCAAGACAGGCCTTGAAATCCTCGGCAAACAGCTTCGCGGCGTTGGCGGCGCGCTCGCGCACGCCCGCGCTTTCCAGCACAAGCAGCAGCCCGTTTTCGGGCAGGTAGTCGAACACCGTGGCAACGGTTTCGTAGATGAGCGGCAAAAACTTGTCGGCGCACCCCATGTGCGCGCCCCCGCGCAGGCGGTCGGCGTCCGCATACAGCGTTTCGCGCTGCTTTGCGGCCTGCTTGCCCTTAAGCGTGCCGGCCAGGGCCTCGAGCTTGTCGGCCAGCACATCGCCCGGCGGCAGCAGCAGCTCCGTGCCGGGCATCAGCGAAAACGACGTAAGCGACTGCGTGCGGCGCTGGCTTGCGGCGTCAAAGGCGGCGATGCTCTCCACCGTGTCGCCGAACAGCTCGATGCGCACGGGCTGGCCGAAGCCCGGCGAAAAAATATCGACAATCCCGCCGCGCGCCGAAAACTGCCCGACGCCCTCGACCGCGTCGCAGCGCTCGTAGCCGCTCGCCGTCAGGGTTTCGAGCAGCTCTGCGAGCGGCATTTCGCCGCCCTTGCGAACGGTACGCGCGTGCCGGCGCAGGACGTCCGGCGGCACGGTGCGCTGTACGGCCGCCTCCGCCGCGCAGACCACGACGTCCGCCGTCCCGTCGAGCAGGGCGGTCAGCGCCTGCAGGCGGCGCTGCTCGTATTCGTGCGAGCGCCCCTCGGTTTCGCTGCGGAAGGCGAAGTCGCGCGCGGGATAGAGAAAGGCGCGCAACCCCAGGGTTTGCAGGTCCTCCGTCAGCTTGGTCGCGGCGGCCTCCTCGGGCAGCACCAGAAGCGCCTTGCGGGAAAGCGCCCCGCAAAGCGCGTCGGTCAATATGGCTTTTTGCGCGCCGGAAAGCCCCAGCACCCCCAGCGGCTGCCGGCGCGTTTGGACGGCCTGCAGCAGCGTGCGGTATTCGGGCGAGGCTTGCAGCGCAGTTTGAAATCCGGACATGGGCAGGGTCTCCGTTCTATGGATAGTTAAAAACTAACTACAATATGGCGTGCGGGACGCAAAAGGCATACCGCTCGCCGGGAAAGGCAGTTTCATAGTTAAAAATCATCTGCTATGTATACGGGTCAGGAATTAAAGCGGTTCATCGCTTCGTCCGTCCTGCCGTCGAGCAAAAGCGGCACGGCCTCGCAGGCGTGCCGGAGCGCCTCCTTAAGCGGCTGTATTTCGTCGGGCTTAAAGCTCGAAAGCACCCAGGCGGCGAGGTCGTAGTCGGGGTGCGGCTTTTTGCCGACGCCGATTTTGACGCGCGGGAACCGGTCGCTGTTCAGGTGGTAGATGATGCTTTTGATGCCGTTGTGGCCGCCGTCGGTGCCCTTGCGGCGGATGCGCAGCCGCCCGACGTCCAGGGAAACGTCGTCGAAAAGCACCAGGATGCGCTCGGGCGGGATTTTGTAAAACGCGGCGGCGTCGCGCACGGCTTCGCCGGAGGCGTTCATAAAGGTCTGGGGCTTTTGCAGCAGGCAGCGGTGCCCGCCAATCACCGCGTCGCCGAGCAGCGAGCGGTACTTGAGCCGCCGGATGTCCGCGCCGTGCTGTTCGGCGAGCAAATCCAGGCACAAAAAGCCCGCGTTGTGGCGGGTGTCGGCATATTTGTCGCCGGGGTTTCCGAGTCCGACGATGAGGAATTCCGGCGCGCCGGCGGGCGCGGCGGGCTTGCTGCGGCGAAAAAACATGGTGTCAGCCTTTCTGAAACGGGAATCCAAAACCGCTTTTGGGCGGTTATTTTTTCTTGTCGGCAAGGAAGCGGCGGCTCCAGCCCTCTTTGTTGACCTGCCGCGCGCGCGCAATGCCCAGGGCGTCGGCGGGGACGTCGTCGGTGATGGTCGAGCCCGCGGCGGTGTATGCGCCTTCGCCGACGCGGACGGGGGCGACGAGGTTCGTGTTGCACCCGATGAACGCGTCGTCGCCGATGGTGGTGCGGAACTTCGCCTTGCCGGTGTAATTGACCGTCACGGTCCCGCAGCCGAAGTTGACGCGCTTGCCGACGTCGGAATCCCCGACATAGGTCAGGTGCGAAACCTTGGTGCCGGTGTCAATGCTGGAGTTTTTGACCTCGACAAAGTTGCCCAGGTGCACGTTTTCCCCAATGACACTGTTCGGGCGGATGTGGACGAACGGGCCGATGTTCGCGCCGGGAAGGATTTTGGCGCTGTAGCCCTGCGTGCTGTTGAGCCGGGCGTTTTCCCCGACGTCGCAGTCCTCCAGCAGCGTGTTCGGGCCTAAGACCGCGCCCGCGCCGACGTGCGTGTTTCCGCGCAAAATGGTGCCGGGCAGCAGCGTTGCGCCAGCCTCCACCGCAACGTCGGGGCCGACGAGCACGCCGTCGGCAGCGGGAATTTCCACGCCGGCGTCCAAAAGCGCGGCCAAAATTTGCCACCGCGCAGCTTCTGTGAGCAGGTGCCGGTTCCCGGCCGTGTCGGCGCAAAGCGCGGCCGACGCGACGGGGGCGGCGAGCCTTTGTATGCGGGCGCCCGCCGCTTGCAGCCGCAAAAGAAGCGCGGACAGCGGGAAGCCGGGCTCCGTCGGCAATGCGGCCGGCAGCGCCGCGGTGCGCACCCAGGCGGCGGGCGCGTCGCCCGTGTCCGGGCAGCAGAACGCCGTCAGGTCGTTTTGATTCGCCTTGTGCGCGTCGTAAGCGGCGCGGATGCTGTCCGCCCCGACGAGCGCGAGGTCCCCGCGCAAGAGCAAAAGGTCCTTAGCACCGACGCAAGCTTTGGCGAGCGCGGCCGCGTCCCAAACGGGCAGCTTTGCCGCGGCGGCTTTCGCCGCGTCGTCGTTTTCGGGCAGGACGCCCGCGTCCAGGCCCGCGGCGTGCACGGCGTCCGCGGCCCAGAAAAGCGCCGGCTTCCAAAGGACAGGCGAAAAGGCGCTCTTCGCGCCGTACAAACAGGCTGCTGCGTGTTCCATATGGTTTTCCCCCTGCTTAATTCTGGCGTTCGACCAGCTTGTATTCCTCATAGAACCGGAAATACGGGCAGTTCTGCGTTTGATAGGACAAAAAGGCCTCCAGCTCATCCTCGTCGAGGTCGAGCACGCAGACATACTGCTCGGTTTCGTCGTCGTAGTCGTAATACATACACATATCGCAGCGCGACTGCGGTGTCTTTTTCTCGGGCGTGCTCATGCGTGTGCCTCCGTCGATTCGTGATACGCCTTTTCCGTATTGACGCTCCAGACCGCCGTCTTGTCGGGATTGCCCTGCAAAATGCCGTCGCAGGCGGCAAAGGCGGTCAGCATGGAGTGGTCCATGTTGTTGTAGCGGTGCTGGCCGTTGCGGCCGATGCAGTACAGATTGCCGAGCCGGTCGAGGAATTCCCGGATGCACGGCAGCTGCGCATACGTGTCAAAATACGCCGGATAGGCCTTTTCGACTCGCTCGCAATGGCTTTTGAGCACCTTGGCGTCCGCGTCCAAAAGGCCGATGCGCACAAGGTCCCGGCGGCCGGCCTCGGCAAGGTCGGCGTCGCTTGTGTTCCAGAACGCGTCGTGCTCGCGGCAGAAGTATTCGAGCCCGACAAACACGGTGTTCTGCACGTCGCGGACCATGTAGGGCGACCAGTTGTTGAAAATCTGCACGCGGCCGAGGCGCACCGAACGGTCCTGCACGTAAATCCAGCAGTCGGGCACAAGCGTGCCGAGCGCCTTGTGCGCCGTTTCGTTTTTCTGCCGCAGCCGGGGCACAAGCAGGCCCACCGTGACGAAATCGCGGTAGGGCAGCCCCGCCGCCGCCTGCGCAACCGCCGGCGGGACCGCAACGCCGGTGAGCGCGGCGACCAAATCGCAAAGCGGCATGGAGGACAGCACAAAATCCGCCGGGAACGCCCTTTCTGCGCCGCCGTCTGCGGCACGCACCGTGCAAAGCCGCCCGTCCCGGACCTCGAGCCCCGTTACGCGGCAGTTTTTGCAAAGCCGCCCGCCGCGCGCGGTAAATTCCGCCGCCGCCTGCTCCCAGAGCTGGCCGGGGCCGAATTTCGGGTAGCGAAACTGCTCGATAAGCGACGTCTCCTTCGTTTTAGAAAGGCCCAGCGCGTTTTGCAGGACCCGCAGGACGGATAAGCCCTTGACGCGCTGCGCGCCCCAGTCCGCGGAAATCGCGGACGGGTGCCGGCCCCAGAGCTTTTCGGTATAATCCTCGAAAAACATTTCGTAAAGCGGGCGGCCGAAGCGGTTGATATAGAAGTTTTCCAGCGACGTTTCCGGCCTTTTTCGAAGGCACGCGCCGAAATACCCCAGCCCCGCGCGCACGGTGCGCGCAAGACCGAGATTGCGAAAGGTCTGCGGCTTGACGGAGATGGGATAATCAAAAAATTTGCCGCCGTAGTAAATGCGCGAGACCCGGTCGCGCACAAGCATCACGCGGTCGGTTTGCTCCGGGTCCGGGCCGCCGGGCGCAAGCGGCTTTTGCCGCCCGAGCAGCCGGTCGTCGAGCGCGGGCGCGCCCTGCGTGGGCAGCAGGCTTTCCCAAAACGCGTTGACGCGCGCGTCCTTGGAAAAGAACCGGTGCCCGCCGATGTCCATCCGGTCGCCGCCGGCGTTCACGGTTCGCGAAATGCCGCCCAAAGCGCCGCTTGCCTCCAAAATTGTGACCGAAAAGCGGTCGGGCGCGCGGCGCAGCAGCTCGAGCCCCGCCGTCAGCCCCGCGGGACCCGCGCCGATAATTACGATGTTCTGCATATTGCTCCTTACGCCTGCGGGCCCTTCCCGCTCCAGAAAATGTAGTCCGAGACAAGCACCGCGCGCGCAAACGCGGCCTCCGCTTCGCCAATCTTTACGGGCGGGGCGATAAGGAAATAGTCGCCGCCGCGCACCGCGGAAAGGTTAAGCCCCTCCAGGATAACGACGTTTTCGCGCAAAAATGCGATGTGCGCCGCGCCCGTCTGGTCGTATTCCGGGTCGATGCTCAGCGCGTCGGTCCCCACAAGCCGGCAGCCGTAGTACGCCATCGCCTGCGCCGCCGTTTCGTGGATGAACGCCCGCCCGCCGGATTTCAGCAGCAGCCGCTCGCACCCGCGCGGGAACGAATTTTCGACGACCTCGCCGGTGATGACGCCCGGCGTGACCTCCAAAACGCGGCAGGGGCCGATGCACGCGTCCAGCGGCACCTTCGAAACGTCCGCCCCGCCGGAAAGGAAATGCAGCGGCGCGTCGATGTGCGTCCCGTTGTGCAGCCCCGCCGTGAGGACGCCGAGGTTGTACCGGTCTCCCGCCTCCATCGATTGCACCGCGCGCAGCTCGGGGACGGGGTCGCCCTCGTACACCTCGGCGGTGAGCAGGTCGTTGGAAATGTCAATGAGCTTCATCGTGCGCCCCCTTTTGCGGTCAGTTGTTTATAAAATATGCTTCGTACCAGAGCAGGAAGCAGTAAACGGACCAAATCTTTTTCATGTTGTGCGCCGTGCCGGCCTTGTGGTCGTCCAAAAGCTTCAGGATGAAATCGGTGTTGAAAAAGCGCTTGGCCGTGTCGCTTTCAAATTTCGCCTTGACGCGCGCGTAAAATTCGTCGCGGCGCAGCCAGTCGTTCAGCGGCGTCAAAAAGCCCGTCTTGCGCATATGCGCGGTTTTTTCGGGCAGGGCGCGCGCCGCCGCGCCGCGCAGCGCAACCTTGGTCGTTTCGCGGTTGACGCGGTATTTTGCCGGAATCTGCAGCGCCACGCGCAGCATCTCGCGGTCCAAAAAGGGCACGCGCAGCTCCAGAGAATGCGCCATGCTCATGCGGTCGGCCTTGACCAAAATGTCCTGCACAAGCCAGGTGCGGATGTCCGCGTACTGCATTTTCGTAATGTCGTCCTCGTTTTGCACCTCGTCGAAAAACGGCTTTGTAAATTCGGACGGGTCGGGCGCGTCCACCGGCTGCGCAAGCACGCGGTTCACCTCGGCGTGGCGGTAGACGTAGTTGTTGCGGATGTAGCGCTTTTCAATGGGGAACTGCCCGCGCATCAAAAACCGCTTGCCGTGGAAATCCGGCAGCTTCGACGCGGCGCGGGCAAGGGCTCTGCGCAGCGAAAGCGGCAGGCGCATATAGTTTTGAAAATCCAGCGGCTCGCGGTAGTAGTGGTAGCCGCCGAACAGCTCGTCCGCCCCCTCGCCCGAAAGCACAACCTTGACCTGCTCGCTGGCAAGCTTTGCCAGGAAATAGAGCGAAATGGCCGAGGGGTTGGGCAGCGGTTCGTCCATGTAGTATTGTACGGCGGGCGCGGCGTCAAAATACGCCTCGGCCGTTATCTTATGCGTGAAATTCAGCACGCCCTCGGTTTTGGCGAATTCCTCGGCCGAGGAAAGCTCGGAATACTTCTCCTCGGCGTACCCGACGGAGAAGGTGCGCACGCGGTTGCGCTTCGCCATCTCGTGCACGACGTAGCTCGAATCCACGCCGCTGGACAAAAAGCAGCCGACCTCGACGTCCGCAATGCCGTGCGCCGCGGTCGAGCCGCGGAAGGTCTCGTCGATAAGCGCCTCCCAGTAGGAAAGCGGCTTTTCGTCGTCAATCTCGAATTCCGGCGTGTAATAGCGCGCCGTGGAAAGCCGGCCGTCCTCCCAGGTGAAATAGGCGCCCGGCTCCATTTTGTAGACGTTTTTGAACATCGTCTCGTTGTTCGGGATGTACTCGAAGCACAGGTATTCGGGCAGCCGCGCTTCGTTGAGCTCCTTTCGGAACAGGGGGTTGCAGAGAAACGCCTTGATTTCGGAGGCGAACAGGAACACCCCGTCGCGCAGGTAGTAGAAAAACGGCTTTATCCCGAAAATGTCGCGCGCGCCGAACAGCCGGCGGGCGGTTTTGTCCCAGATAACGAAAGCGAACATCCCGCGCAGCCGGGAGAGCAGGTCCTTGCCCCACTCCTCGTAGCCGTGCAGCAGCACCTCGGAATCGGTCCGCGTTTTAAAGACGTGCCCTTTTGCGAGCAGCTCCTCGCGCAGGGCCTGGAAATTGTAAATTTCCCCGTTGAAAACCAGCACCTTGGTGCCGTCCTCGTTCTGGATGGGCTGGCTGCCGCCCGCAAGGTCGATGATGCTCAGCCGCCGAAAGCCCAGCGAAACGCCGTCGTCCACATAGTAGTCCTCGGAGTCCGGCCCGCGGTGCGCAATGCGCGCCGCCATGGCGCGCACAACCGCTTCGTTGGTTTTCGTGTCGGGCGTGTCGTTGACAAAGCCTACAAATCCGCACATAGTTTATGTTCCCTCATTCCAAATGCGTGTCCGCCTGCGCCGGCTCCCGAAGACGTTTTCCGCAAAAGCGGATGCTCGCGCGCGCCAGGCATTCCATTGAATCGACAAGCTCCGGCTGCGTTAAGGAAAAGTCCTTGCGGATAACCGAAAGTTCGGTGCAGCCGAGCACCACCGCTTCGCAGCCCGCCTTTTTCAGCGCGCCGACGATGCGCAGGAATTCACAGATATCCGCCTTTTCCCCGGCCTTGACCTGGTCGTAGATGATGTGCATCAGCGACGCCTGGTCCTCGGTCGTGGGCAGCCGGTAATCGAGCCCGTGCTTCTGGATGACGGTCTGGTACGCGCCGGAAGCGACGGTCCCCTCGGTTGCGAGAATGCCGATGCAGCGCAGGTTCGGCACGGTTTTTTCGGCATAAGCGACGGTCTCCTCTAAGATGTTGAGGATGGGAATGCGCACGCTCTGCTGCATCGCGTCGTAAAAATAATGCGCCGTGTTGCAGGGAATCACGATGCAGTCGCACCCGTCGCGCTCCAGCTTTTTGGCGTCCGACACCATGACGGGCAGGGGGTCGGGCTTCGTGCGGTCCAGAATATACGCCGTCCGGTCGGGGATGGAGGCGTGGTTCAAAATCACCATCGGGATATGCTCCTGGTCGGTTTTCGCGTCGGTCATCTTAATGACCAAATCGGCGAAATACACCGTCGCAAGCGGCCCCACGCCGCCGAGCACGCCCAAAACTTTTTCCTGCATAGCTGTCACCGGCTCAATAGAACTTTTTGAACTTGCGGTACTGGTTAAAAAAGGCCGCCGCCGCGTAGAAGCGGTGCTTGAGGTTTTTGTCCGCCTTGTAAAACAGCGGGGACGAAACCTTGCCGGCCTTGTAAAGCGCCTCGGCCTGCGCCTTCAATTCCGGGTCGGAAACGTATTTCCGGATAACCCCCTTCGGCACGACGGTGTACAGGCAGATGTTGTCCGCCACCGTGTAGTCGGGAAGCTTGTGGTAGATGTAGTCGTCCACAATCCATCGGACCGCGTTAAAGCCGCTGCCCGTGATATAGAAGTTGCTGCGTCCGAGGCGGACATTAATCTCAAAAAATTTATACTTCCCGTCGCGGCGGTCGTACTTGATGTCGAAATTCGCAAAGCCGACGTAGCCGATGTGCTCCAGGAATTTCGTCGCCGCCGCCACAATGTCGGGGTTCACCTCGTTGATAATGGCGACGGGGTTGCCTATCGCCGTCGGCGTGTGGTCCTCCAAAAGCGTGTGGCCGAGCGCCGCGAAGCGGACCTTGGAATTCTGGTCGCAGTAGCAGGTCAGCACGTGCATATAGGTGTCGTCGCCGGGGATTTTGTCCTGGATAAGGAATTTGTAGTCGTAGCTCGACTGCTCCAGATTCGCGAGCATTTCGCGTAAGGCCGCCTCGTCGTCAAAGCTGAACACCTTGCGTTTCCCGGGAAATTTGGCGTAATGGTACTTCGCGCTGTTTGCGGGCTTGGCGATAACGGGATAGTCGAAATCGAACCGCAGGTCGTTTTCCTTCCCGCATTCGTACACATACGTTTTCGGATAGTCGAGCCCCAGTTCCTCAAAAATCTCGTAGAACTTGTCCTTTAACACAATGCGGTTCAAAAGCGCCTCGTCAATATAGGGGACGATGTAGTAGGGCTTGAGTGCGTCCTTGCTTTCGATAAGCGCGCGGACGTACCAGTCCCCGCAGCCGAGCACGATAAGCTGCTTTTTGCCCTCGAACTCCCGGCCGACCTCCAAAAGGCGCTCCAGGAGCACCTCTTTTTTTTCAAGGCCCGGGAACACGCGGTTCTCAATGATGTCGGAATTCGCAATGTAGCCGCCTTTTGCCATGCTCAGTACCAGCGACTTGACGCCGTACGCCTCGTGAAAGCTGCGCGCGAGCGAATAGGCGGTGATGTCCGCGCCCAAAATGACCGGTAAAAATTCACGTTCCACACACTGCATATTCAAAGTCCTTCTCTTTGCTGTTTTCCACTTTGTAGTATCTGTTTATTATAAGATATTACACACCCGATGTCAAATCCCGTCTGCAAAAACGGGACGCAGGCGCGTCCCGTTTCCCGTTATTTCGCAACCAGCTGCCGAATTTTGTCCAGCACGTGGTTCGTGTCGCGAAAGCCCTCGTAATAGCAGTGCTCGAGCTTGTCGGTGTCGGTGCTGAATTTGTCGACGACCAGCGGGTATTCGGGGGCGATAACGACCGCCCGGCCCGCCTGCTCGAGCTCCCGGCACAGCGCAAGCGACGCGTTGTAGCGGATATGGCGCGTGTCGAGCGTCTCAATCATCTTCGGGTACTCGCGCAGCACGCGTGTGTAAAGGTGCCGCAGCTTTTCCGGCCCCTTTTGGAAGTCGCGCGGCCTTGTGCGCACAATCAAAAGCCGGTCGCAGCCGTCGTCCAGCGCGCGCTGCACCGGGATGGAGTCCGCCGCGCCGCCGTCAAAATATTTGCGGCCGCCAATCTCTATCGGCGGGGAAAACATCGGCAGCGACGCCGAGGCCTTCAGCGGCGAAAAATCGTCGCGGGAAAGCGTCTCCTTGCCGAAATAGGCGGCCTCGCCCGTTTCGGCGTCGGTCGTCACGGCGTAAAATTCCGTCGGGTCGCGGAAAAACGCGTCGTAATCGAAGGGGTCCAGCTCCTTGGGAATGGTGTCGTAGATGAAGTCCAGCCCGAACACGGACTTTTCGTGGAGAATGGGGTCGAGCCCGATGTAGCGCTTGTCCTTGATGTACTTTGTGTTGATGCGGAAATCGCGCCCGCGCTGGTTCGACAGGTACGAGACCGCGTGCCCCGCGCCGGCGGAAACGCCGATGCAGTAGTCAAAGCGTATGGCTGCGTCCATGAGCGCGTCGAGCACGCCGGAGGTGTAGATGCCGCGCATCCCGCCGCCCTCCAAGACAAGTCCGGTTTTCATTGGTGTGTATCCTTCCTTCAGAACCCAAAATTTTGCAGCTCGCGCGCCGTGCGCGCCAGCGGCAGACCGACGATGTTGAGATAATCCCCCGCAACGCGGCGCACAAACAGCGCCCCGCGCCCCTGAATGGCGTACGCCCCGGCCTTGTCCATCGCCTCGCCCGAGCGCACATACGCGTCTATCTCGGCTTCGGACAGCGGGAAAAAGGTGACGGCGCTGCGCTCGGAAAACAGGACCTCCTGCGCGCCGTTCGTGATGTATACGCCGGTGTAGACGTGGTGCGTGCGCCCGGAAAGCAGCCGGAGCATCCCGGCGGCGTCCGTTTCGTTCTGGGGCTTGCCGAGCCGCTGCCCGGCGCAGACGACCACCGTGTCGGCGGCAAGGACCACCTCGCCCGGACCGCAGTCGACCGCCTCGCCCTTGCGCTTTGCGAGCCGCCGCACCGCCGCGGCGGGGGAAAGGGAGGCGGGCAGCGCTTCGCTTGCGCCCGAAACGCGCGTCACAAAGGAAAACCCGCCCTGCTTTAAAATGTCCGCGCGCCGCGGGGACGCGGAAGCGAGCACCAGAATCATAGTAGCCCCTCCTTTATCAGCTGATAGGTTTTCAGAATCCCGACCTGCGTTTTTGCGTCGGGAATTTGATTGTCCAGCACCATGCGGTACGCCGTCTCAAGCGGGATGCGCCGCAGCCGGAGAAATTCGTCCTCGTCGGGCTGCGGGGCGGAAAAGGCAAGGCCGGTTGCAAGATACAGGTGGATGATTTCGCCGCAGTAGCCGGGCGTGGGATAGAGCGTCCCGAGCGAGCGGTAGACGTCCGCGGCGGCGCCGGCCTCCTCGTGCAGCTCCCGCTTGCCCGCCTCTAAGGGGTCCTCCCCGTATTCGAGCTTCCCGGCGGGCAGCTCCAAAACGACCTCCCG
>DVMW01000048.1 GCA_018714805.1 Candidatus Fimenecus excrementigallinarum | reverse complement strand
GCTCAACGACGCCGGCCAGCTGACCGCGATGAATTTCTCGTACTACATGGACGTGAAGTCCCTTGAGCTGAGTGTGGCAACCGGCACCGGCAACGGCACCGTCAGCGTCGCCTACTCGAACTTCGTGTATTAAACCGTACATAGAACGGACTGCGACTGATTTTCGAAAGGAAGAAACACCATGGCGAAAAAAAATAAGCCCGAGCTCACGCTCGAGGAACTGCAGGCCAAGAAAGGCAGCCGCCAGCGCGGCTGGGTGCGGTTTTGCGCGATTGTGCTTGCCGTCCTGCTGACCTTCGGCGTGTACTTTGTCGCCGCGAAAGGCGAACCGCGCGTTGTGCCGCTGACGCTGCCCTCCTCGCAGCAGGTTGTCATTCGCGAGCAGCAGGCGCCCCAGGACACGAACACCCCCACCGAAACGCCTTCCACGCCTTCTACGGACGGCAGCACGTCTTCGGGCGATGATTCCTCCGGCGGCGGCATTCTGGATATGCTTATGGGCCTGCTCGGCAACATCGACTTGAGCTCCATTGCCGGGATGCTCGACTTTGAAGGCCTCGGCGTCAAGGTTGCCGACGGCATCGACAGCCTGCAGGATACGCTGCTCGGCCTTCTGGACCGCATCCAGGAGTCCATGACCGGCAAGCCGGCGATTACGCACGACCCGGTCGAATACGGCTTTGCGGGTGAGGTCGGCTCGGAAGAAGAGCGCGCGGAAGTGGCGAAGCTCCTCAACGACTTTACCGGCGACCTGACCATTGCCAATTACAACTATTCCCGCGCCTCGGCGTACACCGATGACGGCCACGCCTCGATTGGCGCGCAGACCGAGACCCTCAACCAGATTCTCAGCGCGGGCAGCGCCCTCGGCGTCGAGCTGTCGCTGGATTCCATTGTCGGCCAGCTTGCCGGCGTCGGCTCGCAGAGCGGCCAGATGAGCGCCCCGGGCGAGAACGACGCGAACTACCTGATGAAGGCGACCGCGCTGACGGCCGACGACATCCAGATTGTCTCCCGTCCGAACGACACGGCGACGGTCAAGACCTGGAAGATTCGCCTGAAGAACGTCGACGACCCGAACCGCACGGAAGCGACGGGCCTTGCGAACTTCACGAACGACTACCTTGTGCAGAGCGAGGTCGAGGCGGCAATCCAGAAGAGCACCTCCCTGCCCTCTACGTCGGTCGGCCTGCTGAAGCTCAGCGACCTCGAGATGTCCTATTCGAACATCGAAGTGACGCTGATGTACAACGCCGTCACGAACCAGCTGCACTCCCTGTCGTATACCTACACGGCGTACGGCAAGTTCACGGCCCGCACGAACACCGTGCAGATTATCGGCGACGCCACGACGACGGTGACGAACACCTACTCCGGCTTCACCTACAGCCCCCTTGCCGAGACGGACTGAACCCCAGGCAACAGATGCGGCGCGCACCAAACGGTGCGCGCCCTTTTTGTTTTGGCGGATACTAGATATTAGATGCTAGATGCTGGATGCTGGATGCTAGATATTAGATGCTAGACACTAGATGCTGGATGCTGGAATGCGTAGTGGCGGGCGCCCTTGTCAGAATTCAGAATACAGAGGTCAGAAGCTAAAAGTTAAAGCTTACCATTTGCCCCCTCTGACGAGGGGGCTGGCACGGTGGAGGAACGACACCGTGACTGGGGGAGAGACAAGTTAGAACAAAGCGGGGGTTACGCGCCGTTCTTACGAACGGCGAGAAGGTTCTCTCATGTTAGACGTTAGATGTTAGATATTAGATGTTAGACCGTGTTAAGGCGGGCTTACATCTGATTTTGTCTCTCCCTCCGTCAAAACGTCACTTCGTTCCGTTTTGCCACCTCAGGCCCTCTCGCGGTGCCCAAAATTTGCCGAGCTTTACGCGCGGGCAAATTTTGACCGCTTCGCCGCCCTCGCCTCGCTTTTTCCGCCACCGGCGGCGCTTCGGCGACGGCGCCCGTCAGAGGGAGGAAAGGGTTATATCTGACTTTTGGTTTTCATCACAGCCGAAACATGTGTCCTTGCCGGGCTGGGTTTTGCGGCGGGAGCAAGCCCCCGCCCTACGTTTCTGACCTCTAACATCTGACCTCTGAATTCTGCCCGGGTAAGCCCGCCCTGCGTGTGCGTGCGCATTTGCCGTAGCCCGCCCGGCGTTCGCGCCGACGCAAAAATTCCTGTTGACAAAACGGAAAAAGTGCGGTATAGTATCTAAGCAAACAAAGAAGAGCGTTCGTTCTCACCTGTGCGTTTCGTACAAAACAGGTCAATATGCGCCGCCCCTTAGGGCATTCGGCTCGTGTTGTCAAGCGTGGACGTTCTTCGTTCGCGCTTTTTGATTTTTGAAGGAGTGATTTGCAATCAGTACCAAAGAACCGCAGCTCAATGAACAGATACGCGACCGCGAGGTGCGCCTCATCGGCGAAGGCGGCGAGCAGCTTGGCATCATGTCCGCGCGCGATGCGCTCAAAATGGCGGAGGAAAAAAACCTCGACCTTGTGAAAATCGCGCCGACGGCGAAGCCGCCCGTGTGCAAAATCATGGATTACGGCAAGTACCGGTTTGAAAAGGCGAAGCGCGACAAGGAAGCGCGCAAGAACCAGAAAACCGTCGAGCTCAAGGAAATCCGTCTGTCGCTGAACATTGACACGCATGACTTTGAGACGAAGGCAAAGCACGCCGAAAAATTCTTAAAGGCGGGCAACAAGGTAAAGGTTTCCATCCGCTTCCGCGGGCGCGAAATGGCGCACCCGGACCTCGGACACCGCACGATGGAAAAATTTGCCGAAGCGTGCAAGGACTTTTCCACTGTCGAAAAGCCGTCCAAAATGGAGGGCCGGCAGATGCTGATGTTCTTAGCGCCGCTGAAGTAAGCATATTTTATCAGGAGGAATTTGAAATGCCGAAAATCAAGACCCATTCCGGAGCGAAAAAGCGCTTCAAGCTGTCGAAAAACGGCAAGCCCATCCGCGCGCACGCGAACAAGTCGCACATCCTGACGAAGAAGAGCACCAAGCGCAAGCGCAACCTGCGCAAGACGGCGGTCGCCGACACGACGAACCAGCGTCAGATTAAGCGCCTGATTCCCTACAAATAAGAAGCGCAAAGCAACGGAGGTAACTACGAATGGCACGAGTGAAAGGCGCGATGATGACGCGCAAGAGAAGAAATAAGGTTCTGAAGCTGGCAAAGGGCTACTACGGCTCGAAGAGCCGCCTTTTCAAGACCGCGAAGCAGGCGGTCATGAAGTCCGGCCAGTACGCCTATATCGGCCGCAAGCAGAAGAAGCGGGATTTCCGCCGTCTGTGGATTACCCGCATTTCCGCGGCGTGCAAGCAAAACGGCATGAATTATTCCACGTTTGTCAATGGGCTGAAAAAAGCGGGCGTCGAGCTTAACCGCAAGATGCTGTCCGAGATTGCCATCGCGGACCCCGCCGCCTTCACCGCCCTGTGCGAGCAGGCGAAAGCGGCGCTTCAATAAGCCAGAACCACGCCCCGTGCGCACGCGGGGGCGTGGTTTCCGTTTTTTCAAGACAGGGGGAAACGCAAAAAGGGAGGGCGCGCCTATGCAGCCGCAGCCGCTGGAAAGCCGACGAAACGCACGCGTGCAGGCCTTTTGCCGCCTGCGCGACAGCGCCGGTGCGCGCAGAGACGCCGGGCGCTTTGTGCTCGAGGGTCTGCGCCTGTGCGCGGACTGCGTGGAAACGGGCGGGACCCTCTCCGCGCTGTATGTGACGAAGACGGCGCTGGACAAGGGCGGCGCGCGCATGGACGCGCTGCTGTCCGGGGCGAAGGAGGTTTTTCTCATCTCCGACCCGGTCGCCGAAAAGCTCTCGGATACCGTGACGACGCAGGGTGTGTTTGCCGAGGTGCCGTTCCCGAAAACGCGGCCGTTTGCGCCCGCGGCGGGCGAGCGGTACCTTGCGCTCGACGCCGTGCAGAACCCGCAGAACCTCGGCGCGGCCGCCCGCACGGCGGAGGCGCTGGGGCTTACGGGCATCCTGCTGTTCGGCGGGTGCGACCGCTTTTCGCCGAAGGCGCTGCGCGCGTCGATGGGCGCGCTTTTGCGCCTGCCCGTCTGGGAGGCGGCGTCGGTTTCCGAAACGCTTGCCGCCGCCGCGCGGGTGCTGCCGGTTTTCGCCGCGGTGCCGGACAAAACCGCCTTGCCGGTCCAGCAGGCGGACTTTTCCGGCGGGGCGGTGGTCGTGGTCGGGAACGAGGCCAACGGCGTGCGGCCCGAAACGCTCGAATGCGCCCGCAGGCTGACCGTCCCGATGGCCGGCCGCGCGGAATCGCTCAACGCGGCGGCTGCCGCCGCCATCCTGATATGGGAAATGGTGCGTGCCTGATGGAAGATACGATTTACTGGGTCTGGCTGCTGCAAACCCTGGGCGGCTCGACCGTATTGCAGGACCTGCTGCAATATTTCGGCTCTGCGCGGAAACTCTATGAAGCGGGGGCGTCGGAATGGCGCATCTGCGGGCTGATGACGGCAAAGCAGATTGCGGCGCTGTCCCGGGTCTCCCCGTCGGAATGCGGCGGGGTGCTGGAAGCCTGCCGCGAAAACGGCTGGTTCCCCGTGACGCCCGATATGCTGTGGTACCCGCGGCGGCTTTGGGAGCTGCGCGATATGCCGCCCGTGCTGTTTACCTGGGGCGATGTGACGGTGCTCGAGCGCAAGGCTGCCGTCTCCGTGGTCGGCACGCGCAGGGCCTCGGCGTACGGCGTGCGGGTCGCGTCGCTGCTGACCGAAACGCTCGCGTCCGCCGGCGCGGTTATCGTCTCCGGCGGGGCGCTCGGCATTGACAGCGCCGCGCACGAGGGCGCCCTGCGCGCAGAGGGCGGCAAAACCGTCGCCGTGCTCGGCTGCGGGCTCGGGACCGACTACCTGCGGGAAAACGTCGGCCTGCGCAAGCGCATTGCGCAAAACGGCGTGGTCGTCAGTGAATTCCTGCCGTTTGCCCCGGCGTCGCGCTATACGTTCCCGCGGCGCAACCGGATTATCTCCTGTTTGTCGCTGGGCACGGTCGTCATTGAAGCCGGCGAAAAAAGCGGCTCGCTTATCACCGCGCGCTGTGCGCTCGAGCAGGGGCGCGACCTGTTCGCCGTCCCGGGCGACGTGGTTTCCAGCGCCTTTACCGGGGCGAACCGGCTGATTCGAGACGGCGCGGTTCCGGTCTTTTCCCCGCGCGACGTGCTGGCGGAATACCTGCCCCGCTTCCCCGGGGAGCTGCACGACGTGCCGGACAAGAGCTTCGGCGAGCTGCTGCGCGAAAACGGCGAGCAGCCGGAGACCCTCTCGCGCGAGCCGCTGACCGCCGCCGCAAAGCCACGCGCGCCGAAAAACGCGCACGGGGCCGAGCCGCCCGCCGCAGCGCCCGCCGAAAAACGCGCGCTGCCCGAGAGCTTGAGCGAAAACGCCCAAAAGGTCTACGCGGCGCTCGAGCCCGCGGGCGTGCACATCGACGACCTTTCCGAACGTGCCGGCCTGCCCGCCGGGACGTGCCTTGCGGCGCTGACGGAGCTCGAAGTTTATGGATTTGCGGCCCTTTCCGAGGGCAGAAAATACAGAAGCATATAGGAAGGATTCATATGGCAAATCTTGTGATTGTGGAGTCGCCCTCCAAGGCGAAAACCATTCAAAAATACCTGGGACAGGGCTATAAGGTTGCCGCGTCCGTCGGGCACATCCGCGACCTGCCCGCCGCGAAGCTCAGCGTGGACGTCAAGCATGATTTTGCGCCGAAGTACGCGATTGTCAAGGGCAAGGAAAAGCTGGTCAAGGAGCTCAAGGCGCTGGTCGAAAAGGCCGACCGCGTCTATCTTGCGACCGACCCGGACCGCGAGGGCGAGGCCATTTCCTGGCACCTGGCGACGGTGCTGGGGCTCGATATGAACGACAAGAACCGCGTCAAATTCAACGAGATTAACCGTTCCGGCGTCGAAAAGGGCATGGCGAACCCCGAAAAAATCGACCTGGACCTGGTCGACGCGCAGCAGGCGCGCCGCATTTTGGACCGGCTGGTGGGATATAAGCTGAGTCCCTTCGTTTCGCAGAAGATTCGCCGCGGCCTTTCCGCCGGGCGGGTGCAGTCCGTCGCGCTGCGGCTCATTGTCGACCGCGAGGAGGAAATCCGCGCGTTTCGGCCGGAGGAATACTGGTCGATTGACGCAAAATTCCTTGCGCCGTCGTCGCGCCGCGCCTTTTCGGCCGCCTTTGCGGGCGACGAGACCGGCAAGGTTGAAATCCGGACCGAGGCGCAGGCGAACGCGGTGCTTTCCCGGCTGGAAAACGCCGCCTACACCGTGGCGAGCGTCAAAAAGGGGACGCGCCGCCGCCAGCCCGCCCCGCCGTTCACGACGTCGACCCTGCAGCAGGAGGCCTCGCGCAAGCTGGGCTTCCAGGGCAAGCGGACCATGCGCATTGCGCAGGAGCTGTATGAGGGCGTCGAGGTCGAGGGGTACGGCGCGATGGGTCTTATCACCTATATGCGTACCGACTCCCTGCGCATTTCCGAGGAATCGCGCGCCGCGGGCAACGCGTTCATTGAAGCGACCTACGGCAGGAACTACCTGCCCGAAAAGCCGCGGTACTATAAGAGCCGCGCGAACGCGCAGGACGGCCACGAGGCGATTCGCCCGACCGTCCCGTCGCTCACACCCGAGCAGGCGAAGGCGAGCCTGTCGGCGGACCAGTACAAGCTGTACGCCCTTATCTGGAAGCGCTTCATGGCGAGCCTGATGGCGAACTGCGTGCAGGACACGGTCCGCGCCGAAATCCACGGGGCGAACGCGGCGGACGCGGCGGCGGGCAGATACTGCCTGTTTACCGCGGCGGGCTATACCGTGCGCTTTGACGGCTACACGAAGGTGTACGTCGCCGGCACCGACGAGGAGGAAGAGGACGAGTCCGCCCTGCCCGCGCTGACGGCGGGCGACGCGCTCAAGCTCAAAGACCTCGGCGGCAACCAGCACTTTACCCAGCCGCCCGCGCGCTATACCGAGGCGTCGCTGGTCAAAAAGCTGGAGGAGACGGGCGTCGGCCGGCCGAGCACCTATGTCTCCATTGTTTCCACCATCACCGGGCGCGAGTACGTCACGCGCGAGCAGAAGCAGCTCAAGCCCACCGAGCTCGGCGAGGCGGTCACGAAGCTGCTTAAGGAGCAGTTCCCGAACATTGTCAACGTGAAATTCACCGCGAACATGGAAAACGACCTCGACCGCGTCGAGCACGGCGAGGTGGATTACGTCGCGATGCTGCACGCGTTTTACGACGGCTTCGACGAGGAGCTGAAAAAGGCGAAGGAAAAGACCCAGGGCATGAAGATTCAGCTGCAGGAGGACGTCACGGACATCCCCTGCGAAAAGTGCGGCCGCATGATGGTCGTCAAGACCGGCCGGTATGGCAAGTTCTTAGCCTGTCCGGGCTACCCGGAATGCAAAAACACCAAGCCGCTGGTTGTGGAAACGGCGGCGCGCTGCCCGAAGTGCGGCGGCAGGGTTATCCAGAAAAAGAGCAAGCGCGGCTATACGTTCTACGGCTGCGACCACTACCCGGACTGCAATTTCATGACCTGGGACGTGCCCACGGACGAAACCTGCCCGCAGTGCGGCAAATCGCTGTTCAAGCGGCGCGGCGGTCTTATCGTCTGTGAGGACGAGGCTTGCGGCTATTCGCGCAAGGCGGAGCGCAAGCGCAGGAAAAAGGACGAGGCGGAGGCGTAAGGATGCGGGCGGCGGTTATCGGCGCGGGGCTTGCGGGCGTGGAGGCGGCGTGGCAGCTGCAAAAGCGCGGCGTGCGCGTCGACCTTTACGAAATGAAGCCGCAGCGCTTTTCCCCGGCGCACCGGTCGGCGGGGTTTGCGGAGCTTGTGTGCTCCAACTCCCTGAAGGCCGAGCGGCAAAATTCGGCGGCGGGGCTTTTAAAGGCGGAGATGGCGTCGTTTTCCTCGATTTGCGTGGAGGCGGCGTACAAAACCCGCGTCCCGGCGGGCGGCGCGCTCGCGGTGGACCGCGACCTGTTTTCCGCCTATATCACCGAAAAAACGGAGGGCGCCGCCGGCATCACCGTCCACCGGCAGGAGGTCGTGTCGCTGCCCGAAAACGCGGACGTCGTTATCGTCGCCGCGGGGCCGCTCGCGTCCGACGCGCTCGCCGAAACCATCCGCGCGCTGACCGGCGCGGACGGCCTTTCGTTTTACGACGCGGCGGCGCCCATCGTGACGGCCGACAGCGTCGACCGGCAGTACGCCTTTGCGCAGTCGCGCTACGACCGCGGCGGGGCGGACGACTATCTCAACTGCCCGATGAACAAGGCCGAGTACGAGGCGTTTTACAAGGCGCTGACCGGCGCCGCGCGCGCCGAAACGCACAGCTTTGACGAGCGGCGCGACGTGTACGAGGGCTGTATGCCCATTGAGGCGCTCGCGTCCCGCGGGCACGACGCGATTCGCTACGGCCCGATGAAGCCCGTGGGGCTTGTGGACCCGCAGACCGGCCGCCGGCCCTGGGCGAATTTGCAGCTGCGCAAGGAGAACGCCGCCGGGACGCTGTACAACCTGGTCGGCTTTCAGACGAACCTGAAGTTCGGCGAGCAGCAGCGCGTGTTTTCGATGATTCCGGCGCTGCACGACGCGCAGTTCGCGCGCTACGGGGTCATGCACCGCAACACGTTTTTGGATTCGCCGCGGCTGCTTTCTGCGGACTTTTCGCTGCGCGCAGACCGGCGCATCTATTTCGCCGGGCAGATAACGGGCGTGGAAGGGTATATGGAGTCCGCGTCGTCGGGGATTCTCGCCGGCGTCAACGCATCACGCGCGCTTGCGGGCAAGCCCCCGCTTTTGCTGCCCGAAACCACAATGATGGGCGCGCTTTCACGCTACATCAGCGACCCGTCCGTGGCGAATTTTCAGCCCATGGGCGCGAATTTCGGGATTCTGCCGCCCTTAGACGCGCGCATCAGGGACAAGGCCGCGCGGTATGCGGCGCTGGCGTCGCGCGCGCTCGCGGCGCTGGCGGACTACAAGGAGGCAATGGGCGAATGAGACTTTTGGCGGACGCTTTCGGCGGCGACAACGCGCCGCTGGAAATTTTAAAGGGCTGCGCGGCGGCGCAGAAGGCCTACGGCTATGAGATTACCCTCGTCGGCGACACGCAGAAAATCAAAGCCTGCGCCGAGCAAGAGGGGCTTGACCTTTCGGGCATGAAAATCCTGCACGCCGACGGCGTGTTTTCCATGGAGGAGCAGCCCACCGCGCTTTTAAAGGCGGGCCGGGATTCCTCCATGGCGGTGGGCCTGCGCGCGCTCGCCGAGGGCCGGGGCGACGCCTTTGTTTCGGCCGGCAGCACGGGCGCGCTGCTGGTGGGCGCGACGTTCCTCGTCAAGCGCATCCGGGGCGTCAAGCGGCCCGCGCTCGGGGCGGTGATGCCGACGGCGGACAAGCCCTTTATTCTGGTCGATACCGGCGCGAACGCCGAGGGCAGCGTGCCGATGCTCTGCTGCTTTGCGAAGCTCGGCGACATCTATATGCGCCGCGTGCTCGGGGTCGAGTCCCCGCGCGTGGGGCTTGCGAACATCGGGACCGAAGCGTCCAAGGGCGACACGCTGCGGCAGGAGACCTACCGGGCGCTGTCCGAAATGGAGGGTATCCGCTTTATCGGCAACGTCGAGGCGCGCGACATCCCGCTGGGCGCGGCGGACGTCGTTGTGGCGGACGGCTTTACGGGCAACATCCTGTTAAAAACCTATGAGGGCGTCGCGAAAATGATGGCGGGCAAAATCAAGGCCATGTTCAAAAAGAACCCGCTGACCATGCTCTCCTACCTCGGCGTGAAGTCCGGCATGGCGGACTTCCGCAGGACGCTCGACTACAAGCAATACGGCGGCGCGCCGATTTTGGGCGTGCAAAAGCCGGTTATCAAGGCGCACGGTTCGTCGGACGCATACGCGTTCCAAAGCGCGCTGCGGCAGGCGGCGATGTGCGTCGAGGCCGACGTGCCGGAAAAAATTCGGGAGGCGATGCAGCATGACGCAGCGCAATAAGGCGCTCGAGGAAAAGCTCGGCTATACCTTTCAGAACCCCGCGCTTTTGACCCGCGCGCTGACCCACTCCTCCTACGCCAACGAGCAGAACGCCCCCGGCGACAACGAACGGCTCGAGTTTTTGGGCGATTCGGTGCTGGGCTTCATCACGGCGGAATACCTGTTTTCCGAGCACAAGGGCGTGCCCGAGGGGGAGCTGACGCGCCTGCGCGCCTACGCGGTGTGCGAAAAATCCCTGGACGTCTACGCAAAGCAGCTCGGGCTCGGGGAATTCCTGCTTTTGGGCAAGGGCGAGGAACGCACGGGCGGGCGCACGCGCGCGTCGGTGCTTTCCGACGCGTTTGAGGCGGTTATCGCCGCCATGTACCTCGACGGCGGCATGGAGGCGGTCAAGCCGTTCGTGCTGCGGTATGTCGGGCCGTACGTCGAGGCCAAGCCCGTGTTCCGCGATTACAAAACGACCCTGCAGGAGGTCACGCAGCAAAACCCCGGCGAAACGCTCGAATATGTGGTCGTTTCGGAATCCGGGCCCGACCACGACAAGCATTTTACGGTCGAGGTGCATTTGAACAGCAACGTCTTAGGGCGCGGCAGCGGCCCGAGCAAGAAAAAGGCGGAGCAGGCCGCCGCGCGGCAGGCGCTGGAGCTTATGGGGCTATAAAAGCGTTGCAGGAAATCGGGTTTCGTTGTACAATAGAAAAGATAAGTCTGTTTGGAAAACTACGCAGAAGGATACGGATACATGATTTTAAAGTCGCTGGAAATGCAGGGGTTCAAGTCCTTCCCGGACAAGACCGTGCTGGAATTTGACAAGGGCATTACCGCTGTCGTCGGCCCGAACGGCAGCGGCAAGAGCAATATTTCCGACGCGGTGCGCTGGGTGCTCGGCGAGCAGTCCACCAAAAGCCTGCGCGGCTCGAAAATGGAGGACGTCATCTTCATGGGGACGGACACCCGCCGCCAGAAGGGCTTTGCCGAGGTGACGCTGCGCTTTGACAACCGCGACCGCGCCCTGCAGCGCGAGACCGACGAGGTTTCGGTGACGCGCCGGTATTACCGTTCGGGCGAAAGCGAATATGGTATCAACGGCGAGACGGTGCGCCTGCGCGACGTCAACGAGCTGTTCATGGACACGGGCCTCGGCCGCGACGGGTACTCCCTGGTCGGGCAGGGGCGCATTGCGGAGCTGGTTTCCGGCAAGGCGGGCGAACGCCGCGATATGCTCGAGGAGGCGGCGGGCATTTCCCATTTCCGCTACCGCCGCAACGACGCGAACAAGCGTCTGGCGGCCGCGGAGGAAAACCTGGTGCGCCTGCGCGATATCCTGTCGGAGCTCGAAGGGCGCGTCGGCCCGCTGAAGGCGCAAAGCGAAAAGGCGCAGAAGTTTTTGACGCTCGCCGAAGAAAAAAAGCAGCTCGAAATCGGGCTGTGGCTGTATACGATTGACCGCACGGACGACCGCCTGCGCGAGCAGTCGCATAAGATTGCGACCGCCGAGGCGCAGCACGCAGAGGCGGCAAAGCAGCTCGACGACCTCGGCGCGCAGATTGACAAGGCCGCCGAGGACGTGCAGGCGCTGCTGGTGCAGATTGAGACGATTCGCGCCGAGGGCGCAAAGGCCGAAGAGCAGGCCGCCGCGCTGGAGGCGCAGGTGCAGGTGGAGGAGACCTCCATCCGCCACAACGAAGAGGCGATTGAACGCCTGCTGCGCGACCGCGCCGAGGAGGAGGAGACGAACCGCCACCTGGATACGCGCATTGCAGAGGCGAAGGCCGCGATTGAAGCGAGCGAGCAGGCGCGCGCCGCCTGCGAAGCCGAGCTTGCCGCCCTGACCGCCGAGCAGGAGGCGCGGCTTCTGGAAAGCACCCGCGCCAAAGAAGAGGCGGCGGCGGTTTCGGCGGCGGTTTCCGCGCTGTCCGTGCAGATTGCCGACGACCGCGTCGTCGCGGAGACGGCGAATTCCTCGGTTGAGGAGATTGAGACGCGCATCCGGCAGATTGACGAGACCCTGGGCAGCCGGCAGGCGCATTACCGGTCGCTCAAGGCCGCGCACGAAGCGGCCGCGGCGGCGCTTGCAGAAACCGAAGAGACCCTTTCCGCGCTGCAAAACGCGATGGACGGCTATACGATGCGCTACGCCTCGCGCGCGAAAAAAGCGGAGGCGCTGCGCGGCGCCTTGCAGGAAAAAGAGCGCGAGCTGCAAAAAACGCAGGACCGCGTGCGGCTGCTTTCGGACCTGGAGAAAAACATGGAGGGCTACCAGGGCGCGGTGCGCGCCGTCATGCGCGCCGCAAAGCAGGGCGCGCTGCGCGGCGTCCACGGGCCGCTGTCCCAGCTGATTTCCGTCAAGCCGAAGTACACGACCGCCGTCGAAACGGCGCTGGGCGCGGCGGTGCAGCATATCGTCACCGAAACGGACCAGGACGCGAAGCGCGCCATTGCGTTTTTGAAGGAAAAGAACGCCGGCCGCGCGACGTTTTTGCCCCTTTCGGCCGTGCGCCCGCGCGAGTTCCGCGAAACGGGGCTCGAGGACCGCTACGGCTTTGTCAGCATGGCCGACGAGCTTGTGTCGGCGGACGCGCAGTACCGCGACGTCATCCGCGCCCAGCTCGGGCGCACCGTCGTCGCCGAGGATATGGACGCCGCGATTGCCATGGCGAAGCAGTACAACTACCGCTTCCGCATTGTGACGCTCGACGGCCAGGTTATCAACGCGGGCGGCTCGATGACCGGCGGCTCGCGCGCCCAGAGCGTCGGCATTTTAAGCCGCGGCAACGAGATTGAACGCCTGAAAAAGGCGATTGCCGCCGCCGAAACGGAGCTGCAGACCCTGCGGCTCGACGAAAAGACGCTGACCGAGGACGCCGCCGCCGCCAAGGCCCAGCTCGACGGGGCGCAGGGCGACCTGCTGCGCGCGGGCGAGGAGAAGATTCGCCGCGAGGGCGAGGAAAAGCTTGCCGCCGACAAGCTCGCCGGCGTTTTTGGCGCCGTGGAGGAGCTTGTCACGGAAAAGGAGACCCTGCGCGCGCGCGCCGACCGGATTTTGCAGAACGCCGCCGAAGCGCGCAAGGCGCTCGGGGACCTGCAGGCGCAGCTTGCCGAAAAGGAGGCCGCGCTCGAAAAGCTGACCGGCGACAGCGCCGCGCTTATAGAAGCGCGCGAGACGCTGTCCCAAAAGGCGGCCGCCCTGCGGCTGCAAAGCCTGACGCTCGAAAAGGACGCCCAATCCGCGCGCGACGATTTGCAGCATCTCGAAAACCGCCTGAGCGGCCACGCGGACAAGCGCGCCGCGCTCGACGGCGAGATAGCGGACTATCAGCAGAAAAACGAGGACCTGCGCGCGAACATCGAGGCGCTGCGGGCGAACGCCGAAGCGCTGCGGCAGTCGAACGCGGACGTCCGCGCAAGGGTGGAGGCGCACATGGCCGAGCGCGACGCGCTGACGAAAAAGCAGAACGATTTGCGCACGCTCGAGCGCGCAAAGGCCGAGGAACGCGAACGCCTGAGCGGCGAGCTCGCCCGACTGGAGGAGCGCAAGGCCGCCATGCGCAAGGAGTACGACGACCTTATCGCGAAGCTGTATGAGGAATACGAGCTGACCCGCCGGGAAGCGGCGGCGCTTGACATCCGGCTCGACGACCACCAGGCGGCGTCGAAGCGTCTGGCGGAGCTGAAAGGGCAGATTCGCGCGCTCGGCTCGGTCAACGTTGCGGCGATTGAAGAATACAAAGAGGTTTCCGAGCGGTACGCCTTTTTGTCGGGGCAGGTTTCCGACGTCGAGCGCTCGCGCACGGAGCTTTTGCGGCTCATCGGCGAGCTGACCGAGCGTATGGCGGCGCAGTTTACGGCGCGCTTTCGGCAAATCGACCGCGCGTTCGGCGAAACGTTTGTCGAGCTGTTCGGCGGCGGCAGCGCGCAGCTGCTGCTTTCCGACGAGCACGACGTGCTGGAATGCGAGATTGAAATCAAGGTCCAGCCGCCGGGCAAGAATTTAAAGAGCATCGAACCGCTTTCCGGCGGCGAAAAGGGGCTTGCGGCCATTTCCCTGCTGTTCGCCATCTTAAAGGTCACGCCCGCGCCGTTCTGCATTTTCGACGAGGTCGAAGCGGCGCTCGACGACGTCAACGTCTCGCGCTACGCGCAGTACGTGCGGCGCATGACGAAGAACACGCAGTTCATCCTTATCACGCACCGCCGCGGGACGATGGAGGAAGCGGACGTGCTGTACGGCGTGACGATGCAGGAGAGCGGCGTGTCGAAGCTTTTGGAGCTCAAGACCGCCGAAATGGCGAAGGAATTGGGGCTTGCCTGACGGGCGGCATACATATGCAAAAACTGGAAAAGGGTGAAGGCGCATGGGCATTTTCAGCAAGATAAATTTCGGGCTTTCCAAGACCCGCAGCAAAATGGCGGGGGCCATTGACAGCCTGTTCGCGGACGGCGGCGAGATTACCGACGACCTGTACGCGGAGCTCGAGGAAATCCTTGTCATGGGCGACGTGGGCGTGCCCACGGCCGTGGAAATTACGGACCGCCTGCGCAAACGCGTGGCGGAAAAGCGGCTGCGCGGCGCGGCGGCCGTCAAGCGGGCGATGCAGGAGATTGTCGCCGAGCTTTTGGAGGGCGGCGAGGACATGGGCCTTGTCACCGTCCCGAGCGTGGTGCTGGTTATCGGCGTCAACGGCGTGGGCAAGACCACGACCATCGGCAAGCTTGCCGCCCGGTACAAGGCGGAGGGCAAGCGCGTAATCCTGGGCGCGGCGGACACCTTCCGCGCGGCGGCGATTGACCAGCTCGCCGTCTGGGCCGAGCGCGCGGGCGCGGAGCTTGTCAAGCACGCCGAGGGCGCGGACCCGGCCGCCGTGGTGTTCGACACCGTCAGCGCCGCCAAGGCGCGCGACTGCGACATCGTGATTATCGACACCGCGGGGCGGCTGCACAACAAGAAAAACCTGATGGACGAGCTTGCGAAAATCTACCGCGTGATTGACCGCGAGCTGCCCTATTCCGACCGCGAGGTGCTTTTGGTGCTCGACGCGACCACGGGGCAGAACGCCGTCAACCAGGCGCGCGAGTTCCAAAACGTCGCCGAGATAACCGGCATCGTGCTCACCAAGCTCGACGGCACGGCGCGCGGCGGCGTGGTGCTCGCCATCAAAAACGAGCTGGGCATCCCCGTCAAATTTATCGGGGTGGGCGAGCAGGTCGACGACCTGCAGCCGTTCGACCCGCAGGCGTTTGCCGTAAGCCTGTTTGAACAAAAGGACGAGACCGAGGAGCAAGCCGATGAAGACCTGGAGAAAACGGATGTGGAAGCTGGCGTTTCGGACGTTTCGGGCGTTCGACAGGGAGCCGCAGCACGACCGGAACCCGAAAACGCACCCGACCGCGTACCGGCGGACGCCGCTGCACCCGAAGCGGGGCGTGCCGGTACCGCAGACGCAGCTTCTGAAGACGGAGTTTCGGGCGTGGAACCGGAAGCGCCGGTAAGCGGCGCGGACAAGAAGCCGAAAAAGGAGAAGAGACGCTTTGGATTTTTTAATCGCCACACATAATCTGAAAAAGCGCGACGAGCTGCAGCGCATCTTGTCGCCCCTGGGCGTACACGTGCTGACCGCCGACGAGGCGGGCGTCGACCTTTCCGACGTCGAGGAAACCGGCACGACCTTTTTGGAAAACGCGCTTTTAAAGGCCCGCGCGGGCTGCAAAGAGGGCGCCATGCCCTGTATTGCGGACGATTCCGGGCTTTGCGTGGACGCGCTCGACGGCGCGCCCGGCGTGTATTCCGCGCGCTTTGCCGGCGAGCACGGCAACGACGAAAAGAACAACGAAAAGCTTTTGGGGCTGCTGCGGGACGTCCCGGACGAAAAGCGCACCGCGCGCTTTGTCAGCGCCGTCGCCTGCGTGTTCCCCGACGGGCGCGAATGCACGGTCGAGGGCGTGTGCGAAGGCGTGGTCGGCCGCTCTGCGCGCGGCGCGGGCGGCTTCGGCTACGACCCGCTGTTTTACGTCGGCGGCCGGTCCTTTGCCGAGCTTACCGCGGCGCAAAAGGACGCGATAAGCCACCGGGGCAACGCGCTGCGCAAGCTTGCGGCCGCGCTGCCCGCCTATCTTGACGCAAACGAAAGGAAATAAGACGCTATGACATCCAAACAACGCGCCGCGCTGCGCGCACAGGCCAACGGCCTGCCCGCGCTTTTCCAGGTGGGCAAGGGCGGCGTTTCGCCCGCGCTCATTACCCAGCTCGACGACGCGCTGACCGCGCGGGAGCTTGTAAAATTAAAGGTGCTTTTGGAATCCGCGCCCGAAAAGCCGTATGCGCTCGCCGACACGCTCGCCGAAGCGACGCGCGCCGAGGTCGTTTCGGTGGTCGGCGGCAGCATGGTCTTTTACCGCTACAGCGAAAAGCTGCACGAAAAAGAAAAGCGGGCGCGCAAATGAGCGCCGAAAAAATCGCGCTGTACGGCGGGACATTCAACCCGCCGCATCTCGGCCACGTCCGGCTTTTGCAGGCGGCCGAAAGCGAAATCGCCTTCGACCGGGTGTTCGTCGTCCCCGACAAGCGCCCCGTGCACAAAATCTGCGAGGATTTGGCGCTCGACGCCGAGCGGCTCGAAATGTGCAGGCTCGCGTTTTCGGGCCCGCGCTGCACCGTCAGCGATATGGAGATTGCCCGCCCGAGCGACAGCTACACGGTCTATACCGTCCGCACGCTTACGGAAAAATACCCGCAGGCCGAGCTGTATCTGCTGATGGGCTCGGATATGTTTTTGTGCTTCCACAAGTGGTATCGCTGGCGCGAGATTTTCGAGCGCTGCACGCTCTGCGTCGCGTCGCGGCAGACCGCCGACGATTTAAAGGCCCTGCGCGGCTACGCCTTTTCGCAGCTGCGCGTATACGTCAAGGACCGCGCGGGCGAGCACCTGCGTTTTCTTGCGGCCGAGCCGCTGGAGATAAGCTCCACCGCGCTGCGGGCGGCGCTTGCCGCCGGCGCGGACATGAGCCGGTATCTGCCGGCCGGGGTCGAACGCTATATTCGGGAAAAGGGATTGTATGGATACAAAGCGCAACGCTGAATTTTTAGAGGTGCTCCAAACGAAGCTCGACGCGTACCGCCTGCACCATTCGCTGTGCGTCGCCGAAAGCGCCCGAACGCTTGCCGCGCAGTACGGCGGGGACGAGGAAAAGGCGTACACGGCGGGGCTTGTGCACGACGTGATGAAGAACACGCCGCCGGCGGACCTGTTGAATTTCTTTGCGGACAATGGTATAATGCTCACAGCCGCCCGCCGCGCGAGCCCGAAAACGTGGCACGCGATAGCCGGGGAGGCGTATCTGCGCACCGCGCTGCACGTGACCGACGAGGAGATTTTGTCGGCGGTGCGCTACCATACCACCGGCCGCGCGGGCATGACGACGCTCGAAAAGGTCGTGTTTATTGCGGATTTCATTTCCGAGGACCGCGACTACCCCGGCGTCGGCCATATGCGCGAAACCGCCGCGCAGTCTCTGGACGCGGCCGTCGTCGAGGGGCTGCAGTTTACGATACAGGAGCTGCTTTGCGCCGCGCGCCCCGTCGACCCCGACAGCATCGGCGCATACAACGACGCGGCGCTGGCGCTTACGGAACAAAGCGAACAGAAAGGATGAAACGCCTTACATGGAACCCAAGGCAATGCTTGAAAACGCCGTAAAAATTTTAGACGCGAAAAAGGGCATGGACCTTTGCGCGCTCGCCATCGGCGACGTAAGCGCGCTCGCCGACTATTTCCTGCTTGCGACCGGCACGTCCACGACGCACATCCGCGCGCTTGCCGACGAGCTTGCGGAAAAGCTTGCGGCGCTGGGCGTTGTCCCCGACCACATAGAGGGCAAGACGACCGGCTGGATTCTGCTCGACTACAAAAGCCTGGTCGTCCATATCTTTACCCCGGCCGAACGCGAGCAGTTCGCGCTCGAAAAGCTCTGGGGCGACGCGCAGCCGGTGGATTTGTCCGCCTGGGTGACCGCGTAAAACGAGTATCTATTCCAGCAAAGGGTGAAAGCAATGGATTACGATTTTAAAGCCGCCGAAGCCAAATGGCAAAAGCGCTGGGAGGAGGCGGGCGTGTTCCACGCCGCCGACAATTCCGAAAAGCCGAAGTATTACGCCCTCGTCGAGTTCCCCTACCCGTCGGGCGCGGGGATGCACGTCGGCCACATCAAGGCCTACAGCGGCCTCGAGGTCCTCTCGCGCAAGCGGAGGCTGCAGGGCTACAACGTGCTGTTCCCCATCGGCTTCGACGCGTACGGCCTGCCGACGGAAAACTACGCCATTAAAACGGGCATCCACCCGCGCAGGGTGACCGACACGAACATTGCGAAATTCACCTCGCAGCTTAAAAAGGTCGGCTTTTCGTTCGACTGGACGCGCGTTATCGACACGACCGAAGAGGGCTACTACAAGTGGACGCAGTGGATTTTCTTAAAGATGTTCGAGCACGGGCTTGCGTTCCGCGACAAAACGCTTGTCAACTACTGCCCGTCGTGCAAGGTCGTCCTTTCGAATGAGGATTCGCAGGGCGGCAAGTGCGACATCTGCCACAGCGACGTGGTGCAGAAGTCCAAGGACGTCTGGTATCTGCGCATCACCGAATACGCCGACAAGCTCTTAGAGGGGCTCGAGACGGTCGATTACCTGCCGAACGTCAAGCAGCAGCAGGTCAACTGGATTGGCAAGTCCCGCGGCGCGTTCGTCAACTTCCGCCTTAAGGACACGCCCGAAACGCTGCGCGTTTACACGACCCGCCCGGACACGCTGTTCGGCGTGACCTTTATGGTCATGGCGCCCGAGCACCCGCTTATCGACAAGTACGCCGAAAAAATCGGCAACATGGACGCGGTGCAAAGCTACCGCGCCGAATGCGCCAAAAAGACCGAGTTTGAGCGCACGCAGCTGGTAAAGGACAAAACCGGCGTAAAGCTCGAGGGCTTTTCCGCCGTCAATCCCGTCAACGGGAAAGAGATTCCCGTTTACATTTCCGACTACGTCATGATGGGCTACGGCACCGGCGCGATTATGGCGGTGCCCGCGCACGACCAGCGCGACTGGGAGTTTGCGCGCAAATTCGGCATCGACGTCGTGGAGGTCATCAAGGGCGGCAATGTGGAAAAAGAGGCCTACGCCGGCGACGGGGAAATGGTCAACTCCGGCTTCTTAAACGGCCTTACGAATAAGGCGGACTCCATCGCCAGGATGATTGCCTACCTGACCGAACAGGGGCTCGGCGAGGGCGGCGTGCAGTACAAGATGAAGGACTGGGCCTTTAACCGCCAGCGTTACTGGGGCGAGCCGATTCCGATTGTCCACTGCCCGAAATGCGGCATGGTTCCCGTGCCGTATGAGGAGCTGCCGCTGCGGCTTCCCGCCGTCGAAAATTTCGAGCCCGGCTCGGACGGCGAAAGCCCGCTTGCCAAAATCGACAGCTTTGTCCACTGCAAGTGCCCGAAATGCGGCGGCGACGCCAAGCGCGAGACCGACACCATGCCCCAGTGGGCGGGGTCGTCTTGGTATTTCCTGCGCTACTGCGACCCGCACAACGACAAGGCGCTCGCCGATTACGACAAGCTGCAATACTGGCTGCCCGTCGACTGGTACAACGGCGGCATGGAGCACGTCACCCGCCACTTAATCTATTCGCGGTTCTGGCACCGCTTCCTTTACGACATCGGCGTCGTGCCCTGTCCCGAGCCGTATGCGAAACGCACCGCGCAGGGGCTGATTTTAGGGCCGGACGGCGTGAAAATGTCGAAATCCCGCGGCAACGTCATCGACCCCAACGAGGTCGTCGACAGCTTCGGCGCGGACGTCCTGCGCACCTATGTGCTCTTTATGGGCGACTACGAAAAGGCCGCGCCCTGGTCGGAAAACAGCGTCAAGGGCTGCAAGCGCTTCATTGACCGCGTCTGGAATTTGCAGACGATGCTCGCTGACGGCGACGCGTATTCCGAGGCGCTCGAAAGCGCGTTCCACAAGACCGTCAAAAAGGTCTCGGAGGACATCGAGCAGCTCAAGTACAACACCGCCATCGCCGCGATGATGACGCTCTTAAACGCCGTTTACGACGCGGGCAGCATCAACCGCGCGGAGCTGCGCACCTTCCTTTTGCTGCTCGACCCCTTCGCGCCGCACGTCTGCGAGGAGCTTTGGGAAAAGCTCGGCTACGGCGAAATGCTGGCGAAAGACGGCGTGTGGCCGGATTACGACGAAGCAAAGTGCGTGGACGCGGCGATTGAAATCGCCGTGCAGGTCAACGGCAAGCTGCGCTCGAAGCTGACCGTTTCCGCCGACTGCGCCGCCGCCGACGCCATCGCCGCCGCCAAAGCGGACGAAAAGACGCAGGCGTTCTTGGCCGGCAAGACCGTCGTTAAGGAAATCTACGTCCCCGGCAAGCTTGTGAACCTGGTGGTAAAGGGGTAAGCGCGATGAAAACCATGCGTGACCGCATCGAACTCGTGGCGAATTATTTCCGCGACCGCAGAAGCGCCGATTTCTTCATGTACATCGGCTCGCTGTTCGCCGCGCTGTTCCAGGGGAAAGCGAAATAACGTGAAAGTAGAACGGGGGACGGTTCTGTGCCGCAGCGGCGCAAAACCGTCCCCTGCCCGGTCGGGACCTAAGGAGCGTACGGGTGTGAAAAAAGAGACAGAAGCGGCAAGGACGCGGAAAACGAAGAAGGGGTGGATTGCCGCAGGGGCGTGGGCGGCGGTAGTGGCGCTTTATTTCGGGTTAAACGCCATACTCGGGCTGTTCGGACTGAAGTTTACGCGCTATGTCTCCCAGACCGTTGGAATCCTTTCGGCGGTTTGGGCGCTGGCGCTGCTGCTTTACGGGGTGTATCGCCTTTCCCGGGTCGCGAAGGAAACGTTGCGCGTCCGGACATCCATGTTGTGTACGGCGGCCGCCGTGCTTCTGTCGCTTGCGTGGGTCGCCGCGTTGGGCGCAAGCGTAGTGGGCACGATTTTGGTTTTCGAAATCCATCCGGTGCACATCGTAGAGCGGGACGGGGGAAAATATGTGGCGGAAGTGACGATTTTCCTGAGCACGCGATACGTGGATTATTTTGATTACAAAAATATTTTTGTGTGCGGGAAAGAGGAGAAAATTTCTGAAACGTATGCCGACGGCTCGGATGACCCGTTGGAGGAGGACAATCCCCAGGAAAGCCTGCAGGACGCTTATTATGCGGACGGCAGACCGGCGTATCATTCGGAAAAGTGGTGGCGGTATTAAGACAGGGTAAGACAGGGGACGGTTCTGTGTCGCAGCGACACAGAACCGTCCCCTGT
>DVMW01000047.1 GCA_018714805.1 Candidatus Fimenecus excrementigallinarum | reverse complement strand
CACAGAACCGTCCCCTGTCCCAGAATTCAGATGTCAGATGTCAGAGGTCAGAGGTTCAATGCCGGATTAGGAGAGCAAAACCTAAAGTCATACGTAGCCTTTCCTCCCTCTGACGAGGGAGGAATGGTAGGTGCTGACTTTTGGTTTCATTACAGCCGAAACGTGTGTCCTTATCAGACTGTGCTCGGGCGGGCACGGAGTCCCGCCCCTACGGTGGTCGATTTTATTTTCATTACAGCCGGAAACCGTTTGGCCGGCTGTCGCCGTTTTCGCGGCGCGGGCTGTTTCCGCACAAAAAAGCGCCCTCCCAAACGGGAGGGCGCACGGATGCGGGTTTTTCGGGCGTCAGCCCTTGAAGGTCAGGCTGCCAAGGGCGGCGCCCAGGTCAAAATCGGGGACAGTCGCGCCTTTTTGGCAGATATACTCCGCCTTATACAGCGTTTCGCCATGGACAAAGTAGATGTTTTCCGAATAAAACAGCATCGAACCGTCCGCATTCGGCACGCGGAAATCCAGCCGCTTGCCCGCATCGGCAGCCGCGCCGACCGTGCAGTCGCTCGATTCCAGCGTTGTGTCCGGGTATTCCTCGCGGAACTGTTCGACTATCTGCTGCGCCGTCGCCGACTCCGTTTCCATGCAGCTTTCCAGCGTCTCGCCCGCTTCCAGCTCCCGAAGCGCGACAACCTGAACGTAGGTGGTCGTATCGCCTTCCCAGCGGAACATTCCGGCGGTGTCCGCCGTCCAGCCGTCGGGCATGGTGAGCTTGAAGTCCGCGGTTTCCACCGTACTGCCGCTCGCAATCACCTTCGGGAACTCGATGTTGTTCGTCTGGGGGTCGCCGTTCGAGTCGGTCACGATTTCGCCGTCCGCGTCGGTCACGTAGACGACGATATCGCCGTCGTCGTTTACGACGGTGTTGCCCTCCTCGTCCGTCACGGCGGCGTATTCCATGCCGCGGTCGTTTTCCACAATCAGATACTTCTTCCCGCACGCCGTAAGCAGAAGCCCGAGCGCGAGCACCGCGCAGGCGGCAGCAAAAATTTTCCGTTTCATTCGCGCACATCCTTTTCTTGCCGCAGAATCTCTATACTATTATATATATAGAATCGTTTGACCACTATATGTTGTAGTCCGGGGCGAAAATCAATACGCCTTGCCCCAATACAGCATCTCCTTCGCCGGCTTGCCGCAGCACACGCAGACGTCGGAGACCGCCTCCTGCTCAAACGGGATGCAGCGCGACGTCACGCCCAGCTCCTCCTTGAGCCGGTCCTCGCAGGCGCGGTCGCCGCACCACATGGCCTTGATAAAGCCGGGCTTGTTTTCCGCAATGTCCCGAAGCTCGTCGAAGCTCTTCGCCGTAAAGGTCATGTTCGCCCGGCGCGCGAACGCCGCGTCGTACAACCCCTGCCGCACGCTGTCGAGCAGCGCGGGGACGGCCGTCTCGAGCGCGTCGAGCGACACCGTCTGCTTTTCGCCGCTGTCGCGCCGCACCAGCACGCACTGGTTCTCCGCGAGGTCGCGCGGACCTATCTCGAGCCGCACGGGCACGCCCTTCATCTCATACTGCGCGAACTTCCAGCCCGGGGAATTGTCGGAAAAATCCGCCTTGACGCGGCAGACGGACATAAGCCGCTTCGCGACGGCCTCGGCGGCCTCTGTCACGCCGGGCTTGTGCGCCGCGACGGGGACGACCACCACCTGCACGGGCGCGACGGCCGGGGGCAGCACCAGGCCGCGGTCGTCGCCGTGCGCCATGATAATCGCGCCGATAAGCCGCGTCGAGCAGCCCCAGGAGGTCTGGAACGGGTACTGGAGGGTGTTGTTTTTGTCGGTGAACTGAATCCCGAACGCGCGCGCAAAGCCGTCGCCGAAATAGTGCGAGGTCGCGCTTTGCAGCGCCTTGCCGTCGTGCATGAGCGCCTCGACGGTATAGGTGTCCTCTGCGCCGGCGAACCGCTCCTTTGCGGTCTTGACGCCCTTGATGACGGGCATGGCCAGCTCGTTTTCACAGAAATCGGCATAGACCCGGAGCATTTGCAGCGTCTCCTCGCGGGCCTCGGCTTCCGTGGCGTGGATGGTGTGCCCCTCCTGCCACCAGAACTCGCGGGTGCGCAGGAACGGGCGGGTCGTCTTTTCCCAGCGCACGACCGAAACCCACTGGTTGTAAAGCTTCGGCAAATCGCGGTAGGACTGGACAATCTGCTTGTAATGCTCGCAGAACAGCGTCTCCGACGTCGGGCGCACGCACAGGCGCTCCTCCAGCTTTTCGCTGCCGCCGTAGGTCACCCACGCAACCTCGGGCGCGAAGCCCTCGACGTGCTCCTTCTCCTTATTGAGCAGGCTTTCGGGGATGAACATCGGCATACAGACGTTTTCGTGCCCGAGCGCCTTGAATTTCGCGTCCAGAATGTGCTGGATATTCTCCCAAATGGCGCAGCCGTAAGGCCGCAGCGCCAGGCACCCCTTGACGCCCGTGTACTCCACAAGCTCCGCCTTTTTCACGACGTCCGTGTACCACTTCGCGAAATCCTCCTCCATGGAGGTAATCTCTTCTACAAATTTCTTTTCCTTTGCCATATCTTCCCTGCCTGCTTTCCGAAAGAGAGGGGACGCCGCCCGGCGCCCCCTCGCGCTTAATGCTCCTCGATATATCGGACGATGTCGCCGACGGTCTTAATCTCCTCTGCCGCGTCCTCGGGGACCTCAATCTGGAACGCGTCCTCAAACGACATGACGAGGTCGACCATGTCGAGACTGTCCGCGTCCAAATCCTCCGCCAGCAGCGTCTCCGGCGTTATCGTGTCCGGGTCCGCCTCGAACTGTTCACAGATGATGTCTCTGACCTTTTCAAAAATCATACTGCACCTCCCGCGCAAAAAAGCCTTGGTCTCATAACCATTGTATAAAAATATTCGGCTTTGTCAATAACCTTTTCCATTTTCCGCGCAAAATTGTTGCAGCACAAGCAGGTCCACGCCGTCAACGTCCTGCAAAAGCGACAAAAGCCGCCGCGCAATCCGCCCGACGCCGCCGGGCACGCCCGCCTCGAAATTGACGGGCAGAAGCGGGTCGTGGACGCTCAGGCGCAGGATGAAAAAGCCGTCCTCCTTTGGGAAAAGGACCTTCACGCCCTCATAGCTGTCGTCGGCAACCGAAAGGCCGGCCGCGTTCGCCGCCGCCTCGACGTGCGCGAGCGCCGCCTCGCCGCAGGCCTTGAAGTCCGCCGCCGCAATGGGCAGGCGCACCTCCGCCTCCTCGGCCGGCTCCCTGAGCGCCGCTATCAGGCCCGCAAGGTCACCGCCCGCGCGCTTTTGCCGGCAGAGCTCGACGATGATGCGCGTGACCAGGTAGGCGCCGTCGTCGAGGAAGTAATTTTCCCGGAACGCCGCGTGGCCGGAGGTCTCTATGGCGAGCGGGACGTTTTCGCCCAGCGCCGTGCGCCGCGCCGCCTCGTCAATCACGTTTTTATAGCCGCGCTTGAAGCGCAGATGCTTCCCGCCCAGGCGCTTTTCGATAAATTCGGTCAGCCCGCCCGAGGTCACCGAGTCGGTCACGACGGTCCCGCCCGGCGCGCCGCGCAGCGCAATGCAGGCGGCGAGCGCAACCAGCCGGTTGCGGTTGACCTCCTCGCCGTCGGCGGTCACGACCGCGCCGCGGTCGACGTCGGTGTCAAAAATCACGCCGAGGTCCGCGCCCGCTTCAAGCGTCGCGCGGCGGACGCTGTCCATCGCCGCGGCGTTTTCGGGGTTCGGAATATGGTTCGGGAAGCGCCCGTCGGGGTCCAGATAGCAGCTGCCCGACGTGTCCGCGCCCAAAGGCGCCAGAACCTGCGACGCATAAAAGCCGCCCACGCCGTTGCCCGCGTCCACCACAATGTGCAGGCCCGAAAGCGGGTGGTCGCAGTCCTCGCTTTGCACGCCGGCGCAGATGAGCGCGCGCAGGTGCGCGGCGTACTTCGGCATATAGTCGAGGGGCTCCGCCGCGCCGCGCTGCGGCGCGGGGACGGGCGCGGCGGTCTCGGCCGCCCGCAGAATTTCGAGCAGCTCCCCGCCCGAAATGCCGCCCTGCCGCGTAAAGAACTTCAGGCCGTTGCGGTCCCAGGGGTGGTGGCTCGCGGTGACCTGCACCGCGCCGTCGCACCCCTCGGTCTGCGTCGTCATAAACATCGCGGGCGTCGAGCAAAGGCCGCAGTCGAGGACCCTCGCCCCCGCCCCGGTCAGCGCCGCGACGACCGCCGCGCATATGCGCCCGGCCGACACGCGCGAATCGTGCCCGACCGAAACGGTGAGCGCCGAAGCCGCTTTCCCGCAGCGCCTTGTCAGGAACCGCGCGAACGCCGCAACAATGCGCCGGACGGCCTCGTCGGTCAAATCAATCTGTTCCGGCGCGGCCTCGTTGACCGCCGTGCCGCGCACATCCGTGCCGCTTTTCAAATGCTGTAAATCCATAGCTTTTTTCCTTTTTGTAAGGGTTTTAACGCCGCGAAGGCGGTCACCGGGTCAGAAGGCCGCGGCGGTGCAGCTCCTCGGCGGCAAGCAGCACGCCGACCTTGCCGGTATGGTAGTTGAGGCCGCCCTGCATCCACACCGCAAACGGCTCGCGCAGCGGCGCGTCGGCGGACAGCTCGATGGACGACCCGCCGGTGAACGCCCCCGCCGCCATAATGACCTGGTTGTCATAGCCGGGCATATCCCACGGCTCGGGGGTGACGTACGCGTCCACGGGCGCGCCCTTTTGCAGCCCCTGGCAGAAGGCGACAAGCCGTTCGGGGGTTTCAAGGCAAATGGCCTCTATGATGTCGTGCCGCGCTTCGTCCGGGCGCGGCGTAACCGCAAAGCCGAGGTCCTCGAACAGCGTCGCGGCGAACACGGCGGTTTTGAGCGCTTCGCCGACGACGTGGGGCGCGTGGAACAGCCCCATGAACAGCGCGCGGTTCTGCCCGAGCGTCGCGCCGACCTCAAGCCCTAACCCCGGCGTCGTCAGCCGGCACGCGCAAAGCTCGACTAAGTCCGCGCGGCCCGCCACGTACCCGCCGGAGGGCGCGATGCCGCCGCCCGCGTTTTTGATAAGCGACCCGGCCATCAGGTCCGCGCCGGCCTCAGTGGGCTCCTGTTCCTCGGCAAATTCGCCGTAGCAGTTGTCCACCATGACGACGGCGCGGGGGTTGACGCGGTGGACGACCGCCGCGGCCGCCGCAATCTCCGCAACCGGCAGGCTGTGGCGCAGGGTGTACCCGCGCGAGCGCTGCAAATAGACCATGCGCACGTCGGGGCGCGCGGCCTCGCGTTCTATGGCGGCAAGGTCGAGCGCGTCGCCGGGGGTCAGGTCGACCTGCCGGTACTGCACGCCGAAATCCAAAAGCGTGCCCCGGCCCTTCGACTTCCCGCCGTCGATGCCAATCGTCGACAGCAGCGTGTCGTACGGCGCGCCCGTAACGCACAGCAGCACGTCGCCCGGCCGCAGCACGCCGAACAGGCAGACGGAGAGCGTGTGCGTCCCGCAGGCGAGCGACCCGGCGCGGATGAAGGCGCGCTCGGCGCCGAAAATGTCCGCCGTGAGCCGGTCGAGCTTCTCGCGCCCGCGGTCGGAATAGCCGTAGCCGGTGGTCGTGCCGAAATCGGCCTCGTCCACGCGGCAGCGCCCGAAGGCGGCGAGCACCTTTTGCTGGTTGTGCTCGGTCAGCGCGTCCAGCCGCGCAAACTGCGCCTTGGCGCGCGCCTCGGCGCGGCGGCCGGCTTCTTCTATTGTATCCGAAATTTCAAAAAATTTCCCCATTGCCAAACTTCCCTGTATACATGGTTTCCCGGATTGCAAAGCCGCAGGCCTTCCAAAAGCCGACGGCCGTCTCGCGGCAAAGCAGCGCCGGCAGGCGCCCGGCCTTTGCGGCACGGCGGCAGCCCGCTTCGACGCAGGCACGCGCAAGCCCCTGCCCGCGGTGCGCCGGCAGGGCGGCGACGTCCTCGAAAACGGCGTACCGCCCGACAAAGCGCACCGTCGCCGTTGCGGCAAGCGCGCCCGACGCACACGCTGCGGCATAGGCGCACGACCGTCCGGCAAAAAAGGTGCGCGACGCCCGCGCGACCCAGGCGTTTGCCTGCGCCGCGTTTTCAGGCAGCCCCGCCACGCGGCACAGCAGCGCGTGCAGGGCAAAAAAGTCGTCGCACACCGACGCGGCGGGCCCTTCGGGCTCCCTTGTGGGCGGCGCCGCTTGCGTCATTAAAAAAATACGTTCCGCCCCTCGGACGCTTGCAAACGCGGGTCCCCCGGCGCGCACCGTTCCGGCTGCGCCGGCGCGCAAAAAGGCGGCAAGCTCCGCGAGGTCCGCATCCTTTTGCGCATACACCGCCGCCGTGCCGCTTCTTTGCAAAATGCAGAACGCCGCCGGGCGGGCAGAGGCCTCTGCCGCCTGCACCCAGACGCTTTCGGTCTCGTACGCGTCTATCCCCGCCGAAAGCACGGCCGCCGCCGCGCCCGGGAAGCGCGCGCACAGCGCGTCGCCGGCCGCGTCGGTCAGGGGCTCAAAGCGCCGCAGCATGGCAAAGCTGCTCGGCCAAATCCTCGATAAGCGCCTGCGTGTGGACGACGTCGCTTTCCCGGATGACACACGCGGGCGAATGCAGATAGCGGCAGGGGACGGAAACGGCAAGCGTCCGCACCCCGCGCCCCGCCTTGTGCACCGCGGCGGCGTCGTTGCCGCCCGCGACGCGGGTCTTGGTCTGGCAGGGGAGTCCCAGCGCCTTCGCGCGGGCAAACGCGAGCCGCACAAGCCCGCGGTCATAGACCGTGCCGCGGTCCATAAAGGTGACGACCGGCCCCCTGCCGAGCGCACAGACCTGCCGGTCCGCCGGGACGCCGGCGAGGTCCGCCGCCGTGGTGCATTCGAGCACCAGCGCAAAGTCAGGCTGCACGGCAAAGGCGGCCGCCGCCGCGCCGCGCGTGCCAATCTCCTCCTGCACGGTAAAGCAGGCGGTCAAATCAAAGGGCAGCTCCTTTTGCAAAAGGGAGAGCAGCATCCAAACGCCGACGCGGTCGTCGAGCGCCTTCGCCTTCAAAAAGCCGTCGCCGAAGGAGGTGAATTCCGAATCGAAATAGGCGTTGTCGCCAAGGCGCGCCGCCGTTTCGGCCTCGCCGCGGGTGCGCGCGCCGACGTCGATGCAAAGCGCGTCCGTCTTGGGCAGCGTTTCACGCGCCGCCTTCTCGAGGTGGTGGACGGCCTTGCCGCCGATAACGCCCGCTTTGCCGGATTCGAGCCGCACCGCCTTGCCGAACAGCGCGGCAGACTCTATCCCGCCGACCGGCGCAAAGCGCAAAAAGCCGTCGTCGGTGATATGTGTAACCAGAAGCGCGACCTCGTCCATGTGCGCGAACAGCGCGACCTTTTTCGCGGCGCGCGCACGGCCCCGCTTTTCGGCGATGAGGTTGCCGAGCGCGTCCACGGTGACCGCAACGTCTGCCGGAAGGCGTTCGCGCACAAACTCGCGCACCGCGTCCTCGCGCCCCGAAGCGCCGTCGAGCGCACAGAGCGCCCGCAAGGTCTCTGCGTCCTTCAGCATACCGTCTGCACCTCCCGCTGCAAAAATTCCGCAAGCAGCCGCGCGGTATTTTCCACGTCGCGGGTGTCGACGACCTCGACGCCGGTGTGCATATACCGCAGGGGAACGGACAAAAGCCCGGTCCTCGTCCCCGCGCCCGCAACGCCCATGACGTCGGCGTTCGTGCCGCTCGACGCGCCCATGACCTCGGTCTGGTACGGCAGGCCGCAGCGTTCGGCGGTTTTTTGGAACGCAAGGCTCACCGCGCGCGTCAGCGACGGGGCGTACCCAATCATGGGGCCGTCCCCGAGGCGGCCCGTCTCCTCGGCCTTTTCGTCCGGGGTCTTGGCAAAGGTCACGTCAACCGCTACGCAAAGGTCCGCGTTTGCGCGGTACGCCGCGGTGCGCGCGCCGCCCTCGGTCGTCTCCTCAAGGCTCGAGAGCACGACGGTCAGCCTATCGGAAAAATCGGTGCTTTTCAAAGCCTCGAGCGTCAGCAGCAGCACGCACAGCCCCGCCCGGTCGTCGAGCGCGGGCGCAGAGACGCACGTCCCCAAAAGCGCGCGGAAATTCGGGCGCAGGGTCACGCGGTCGCCGGGGGAAACCAGCGCCGCCGCCCGTTCTTTGGAAAGGCCGGCGTCGAGCAGCACCGTTTCGGGGACCTTGTCGGCGTCGTCGCCGGCAAGGTGCGGGGGCGTGCCGGTCACGACGGCGAACAGCGGCTCGCGGCCGTGCACGGTCAAATCGCTGTGGCACAGGACCCGCCGGTCCACGCCGCCGCAGGGCGCGGCGCGCAGGAAGCCCTCGTCGGTGACCTCCAAAACGACAAGCCCGACCTGGTCGAGGTGCGCGTCCAAAAGGATGTGGCGCGCCCCGCCCGGGTTCACCGTACACACCACGCTGCCGAGCGCGTCCGTATACACCTCGCCGTAGGGGGCAAGAAGCGCCCGCACCGCGTCTCCGGCGGCGCGTTCGTCGCCGGAGACGCCGGTAAGCTCTGTCAGCGTGCGCAAAAGCGCGGTCGTCTGCATGGAAATTCCTTCCTTTTCTCTTCCGGTCAAATTTCTGTGCCGCCCACCGGCCGGATGGACAGGGCGTAGCAGGTCCCTTCCCCGAACACGCGCTCCATGGCGGCGCGGTACTCGTCGAGCAGGTCGAGCGGCACAAACGCCTGGATGGTGCCCGCGAAGCCGCCGCCGTGGACGCGCCAAGCCCCGCGCCCCGCAAGAATCTGCTGGGACAGCGCGAGCGCGAGCGCAACGGGCTGGCTTTGCGGCTGCTTGACGGAAAAGACGTTCTGGTTATACATAAAGGAGGACGCGCCGCTCTCCAGGACCTGCCGCTTGAACGCCTCGAAATCCCCGGCGCGCAGCGCGGCAACCTCCCGTTCGACGCGGGCGTTGTCGTTGTAGAAGTGGATGGCGCGCAGAAGCGCGCGGTCGCCGACCTTTTGGCGCAGACCCGGCAGGGCGGCGTAGAAGTCCGCCTCGGGCACCTCGCGCAGCACGGACTTCCCGAAGCAGGCGGCGACGCTTTCCATCTCTGCACGGATAAAGCCGTATTCGTCGGTCAAATCCGAATGGCTGCCCTTCGTGTCCACAATGCACAGCGCGTGCTTGCAGGCGGCAAAGTCAAATTGGACCTCCTCTATCGCGGGGTTTTTCGGGTCGGCAAAGTCAATCGTCACAAACGACCCCACCGCGCAGGCGGTCTGGTCCATCAGGCCGCAGGGCTTGCCGAAATACTCGTTTTCGGCGTACTGGGCGATTTTCGCAATCGTCACGGCGTCCGCCGCGCCGTCGTTGTAAAGCGCGTTGAGCATCACGCCCACCAGCACCTCGTAGGCCGCCGACGACGACAGCCCCGAGCCGGAAAGCACCTGGGAGACGGTCGCCGCGTCGAAGCCGCCGATGCGGTAGCCGTAGTTGAGAAAGCCCTGGCACATCCCGCGCACAAGCGCCGGGGAATGGCCGGTCTCCTCCGGGCGGACGGAGAGGTCCGAGAGGTCGACGACGTCCATATCGTAGCCCGCGGACTTGACGCGGACCACGTTTTCGTCGTTTTTCGCCGCCGCGGCCGCCGCATCCAGATTGATGCCCGCCGCCAGCACGCGCCCGTGGTTGTGGTCGGTGTGGTTGCCGCCGACCTCGGTGCGCCCCGGCGCGGAAAAGAGGCGCACGTCGCGCGAGGCGCCGTAAAGCTCCGCAAAGGTCTCGGCAAGCGCGGCGTAGCGCGCGCGCTGGGCAAGGACGGCCTCGTCGGTCACATAGACGCGGCGCAGCCTTTCGTCATAGCCGCCGGAAAGCAGGGCGGTTTTGAGTTCCTGTACGTTCGGCATGGGAAAACTTCCTTTCTTCGGACGGCTTTATTTTGCGCCGTCCGGCTGTTTTTTTTCTTCTTTGGCTTTGCTTTTTTCGGTGTAAAATATAAGCACGCGGTTGAGCGCCAGAAGGGCGACCCCCGAAACAAGCAGCAGCAGGACAATCGGCAGCAAAAACGCCATGGAAAACGGGTCGTAGACGTTGCGGCCGATGAAGCTCAGCGGCAAAAGCTTGGGCAGGAAGCCCAAAAACGACAGCAGCAGGTACGCGCGGAAATCAAAGCCCATCGCGCCGTAAATCTGGCTGACGGTGTTCATCGGGACACTGACAAGCCGGAAGCAGAACAGCAGCGCGCCCTTGACGCGGTCGTCGCCGGTCTTTAAAACGCGCTCGACGCTCTCATAGCGCACAAGCAGCTTGTGGAAAAGCCCGCCGCCGACGTGCCTGCCCCACGAATATTTGATGGCGGCAAGCAGCATATAGCCCGCGATATTGACGGCGACGGCCAGCGGCGTTTGGAACGCCATACCGGCAATGACGCAGACCGCCGAAGCGGGCAGGGGCAGGACCGCCTTCAAAAGGAACAAAAGCAGGATAACCGCGATGATGAGCCCGCGGTACGGCAGCGTCGCCACCGCGTATTCGAACTCGGCCATTTTCAGCATCAAATCGTCGTACCGCGCCAAAAATTCCGGGTCCTGGAACAGCAGCGCCGCGCAGAACAGCCCGAGGCCCAGCGCCAGCGCCGCGCAGCCGAGGAAATTCAGAAGCCGCCGCCGGCCGCGTTTTCCGAGCGCCATTGCCGCACCCCCTTTGCCGCAGATTCGACCAGTATAATATCCTTATTGTATAACAATTCCCGGATACGGTCAACATTTCCCTTTGCAAAAATAATTTTCTGTCCCCGGGCGGGGAAATATGGTATACTAGATGTTAGATTTTAGATATTAGATATTAGATATTGGAACGCGCAGCGGCGGGTTGTTCCTCGGGCAGAATGCAGAGGTCAGATATTAGATATTAGACATTAGATACTAGACGCTAGACGCTGGAACACGTAGTGGCGGGCTTCCCCGGGCAGAAATCAGAATACAGAAGTCAGAAGTCAGAACGCACCTTTTGCCCCCTCTGACGAGGGTGATTCCCCGCGGTGCGGGGAAATGTCCGCGCAGCGGACAAAGGGGACGGCCCCCGTCAGGGGCTGGATTGGCGAGCAAGGCGAGCCAAGACTGGGGGAGAGAAAAAATAGAAAGTCTTATCTAATCTTGTCTCTCCCCTGTTAGACGTTAGATGTTAGATATTAGATGTTAGACCGCATAAAGACGGGTTGGCATCTGATTTGTCTCTCCCTCCGGCTTTTGCCTGCGGCAAAACCCACCTCCCTCGTCAGAGGGAGGAAAAGTTACATCCGACTTTCGGTTTCATCACAGCCGGTGCGTGTGTCTTTGCCGGACTGTGCACGGGCGGGCACGGAGTCCCGCCCCTACGGTGGTCGATTTTATTTTGTTCACAGCTGGGACGTGTGTCCGTGTCGGACTGGGTATGGCGGGCCTGGAAGCCCGCCACTACGCGTTCTGACATCTGATTTCTGACTTCTGAATTCTGACCGCTCCCTTTGCCCCCTCTGACGAGGGGGCTGGCACGGTGGAGGAACGACACCGTGACTGGGGGAGAGACAAATCAGAACAAAGCTGGTGTTACGCGCCGTTCTTGAGAACGGCGAGAGGTTCTCTCCCTCCGTCACGCGCTGCGCGCGTGCCACCTCAGGCCCTCTCGCGGTGCCCAAAATTTGCCACGCTTGGAGCGCGGGCAAATTTTGACCGCTTCGCCGCCCTCGCCTCGCTTTTTCCGCCGCCGGCGGCGCTTCGGCGACGGCGCCCGTCAGAGGGAGGAACGGGGACAGCTGACTTTCGGCTGTGCAGTACGTCAAAAATTTGCAGAAACCCAAAGTAGGGGCGGGACTCCGTGCCCGCCCGAGGGCAACTGGTTTGCCAAACTGTTTCCGGCTATCCGGATATTGAAAAAACAGAACCGCCGAAACGTGTGTCCTTGCCGGGCTGTGTTGCGGCGGGAGCAAGCCCCCGCCCTACGGTATGCGCACAATTGCCGATTCTTACACAGCCGGGACGTGTGTCCGTGTCAGACTGTGTATGGCAGGCATGGAAGCCTGCCACTACGCGTTCTGACATCTGATTTCTGAACTCTGCATTCTGATTGTGCCTCCCCGCCGCGCTCCATGCAACCCGTTGAAAAATTTTTACCTTCCCGTTACAAAGTTTTCCCATTTTGGCGGTTGAGAAATGCGCGCGGATAGGGTATAATACAAAAATAGACAAACTGGAAATTTATGCGAATTTGCAAAAGGAAAGGAAGACCTCCATGTTGTTTTCCCAGGACATCGGCATCGACCTCGGCACGGCGAACACCCTTGTGTTCGTCAAGGGCAAGGGGATAGTTATCCGCGAACCGTCGGTTGTGGCGGTGGACGTGAGCGCCTACCCGCAGAAGGTTGTCGCCGTCGGCGACAAGGCCAAGCAGATGATTGGCCGCACGCCCGGCTCCATTACCGCGGTGCGCCCCTTAAAGGACGGCGTTATCGCCGATTTTGAGATTACCTCGGATATGCTCAAGGAGTTTATCCGCATGGCGATAAACCGCTCGCCGTTTTCGAAGGCGCGCGTGCTTATCTGCATCCCCTCGGGCGTTACCGAGGTCGAGCGCAAGGCCGTGCACGACGCGGCGCGCAGCGCGGGCGCAAAATACGTCAGCCTCATTGAGGAACCCATGGCCGCGGCGATTGGCGCGGGGCTGCCCGTGTCCGAAGCGGTCGGCTCGATGGTCGTGGACATCGGCGGCGGCACGAGCGAGGTCGCGGTCATTTCGTTCGGCGACATCGTCACCGCGCAGTCCGCGCGCGTGGCGGGCGACAATTTTGACGAGGCGATTATCGCCTACATCCGCAAAAAGCACAACCTGCTCATCGGCGAGCGCACCGCCGAGGACATCAAGATAAAGATAGGCTCGGCCTACCCCTACGACGGCGAGGGCGCGATGGACGTCAAGGGCCGCAACCTTCTCGACGGCCTGCCCAAGAACATCGAGATAAGCTCCGAGGAGGTGCGCGAGGCGCTGTCCGACCCGGTCAACCAGATTCTCGACACCATCCGCTCGACGCTGGAAAAGACCCCGCCCGAGCTCTCGGCCGATATCATCGACCGCGGCATCATGCTCACCGGCGGCGGCGCGCTGCTGCGCGGGCTCGACAAGCTGATTTCCATTGAAACGAAAATCCCCGTCCACGTGGCGGAAAATCCGCTCGACTGCGTGGTCGACGGCTGCGGCAAGTGCCTGGAAAACGACGCCGTGCTCAACGTGACCGGCCGCCGCAACTACGAATAAGCAACCCCCTTCCCCCAAAACCCGCTTTTCCGTACAGAAGACCTTGAGGAGCCGCCATGCGAAACTTTTTCAGAAGCACCGCATTTAAAATTTTGCTGGCAGCCGTCGTGGTGCTGCTCGCGTGCGTCGTCGCCGCGGCAGCCTTCGCCGGCGGTACTTCTGTGCTCACCAAGGCCGTCAGCGCCGTGTTTTCGCCGCTGGAGCGCGCGTGCACCTACGTCGCCGAAAAGATTGGCGGCGCGGCGGAGGGCTTTGTTTCGGCCGGCGCCTACCGCGACCGCGTCGAGGCGCTCGAGCGCCAGGTCGCCGAGTACCAGGGGATGCTGGTCGACTATGAAAAGCTGCAGCGCCAGGTGGAGAGCTACGAAAGCTTCCTGGGCGTGAAGGAGAAAAACCCCGACTTCCAGTTCGTGGCGGGCTCCCTTATCGGGCGCGATGCGGCGGACGTGTTCGGCTCGTTCGCCTTAAACTGCGGCAGCGCGGACGGCGTTTCGCCCGGCGACCCGGTCATAAGCGGGGAGTACTTGGTCGGCGTCGTCTCGGAGGTTGCGCCGACGACCTGCGTGGTGCTGTCCGTCTGCGACCCGAAGGTCAGCGCGGCGGCGTATGAGATTCGGACCGGCGAGACCGGGTATACCGAGACCACCGCGGCCGGGGGCGTCGACGGCGTATTGAAGCTGACGGGGCTGTCGCGCCAGACGTCCATTGCCCCGGGCGGCATTGTGTGCACCTCGGGCGTGGGCGGCGTGTTCCCGCGCGACCTTATCATCGGCACCGTGACCGCCGTGCGGGAAGAGGAGGGCGACGTGTCCTACTGCGCCGAAATCACGCCCGGCGTGGACGTGGGCGAGCTGCAGGACGTGTTTGTCATCACCGATTTTGAGGGCCAGGGCGATGCGTGAGCGTACAAAGCGGCTGTTTGTCCGCCGCGCGCTGTTCGCGCTGTTCGTCCTGCTTTTTTATCTGCTGCAAAGCACCCCGGGGGTGTTCCCGGCGGTGTTCGGCGTGCGCGCGCTGTTTTTAACGTCCCTGACCGTTTGCATCGCGCTGTTTGACCGCGAAATTTCCGGCGCGCTGTTCGGCGCGTTTGCCGGCGTCCTCTGGGACGTCGTCTCCCCGATGGGCGACGGGTTCCACGCGCTTTTTTTGCTGCTTATCGGCGCGGCGTGCGGCATTCTTATCAACACCATCCTGCGCAACAACCTGTTTACGGCGCTGCTTTTGTCGGCGGGGGCGCATTTGCTGTATGCCGGGCTTTACGTGCTGTTTTTCGTTGTCGCCGAGGGCGTCGAGGGCGCAGGCTACCTGTTTTTGCGCTTTTATCTGCCCGCCGCGGCGCTGTCCGTTTTGTTTACGCCGCTGTTTTACCTGCTGGTGCGCGCCGTGACGCGCCGCACCCGCGTGGAGGAGTAAAACGGCACAAGGGAGGGAACGCCCATGAAAGAAAAGAGCCTGCGGCTGCGCACGGCGGCGTTTTTGGCCGCCGTCGCGCTGTTTTTCTCGGTTTTTGTCGGCGAGCTGTTCCGCGTGCAGGTCGTCAACGCCGGGGACTATTCGACCGCCGGCGTGCGCGTCAACGCCGTGGAAAGCACCATTCCCGCCGCCCGCGGGGAAATTCTGGATTGCAACGGCGTGGCGCTGGTCACGAACGAGCAGGTCAACGCCGTCGTGCTCAACGCCTCCTATTTCCCGCCGACCTCCCGCCAGGAGGAGCGCAACACCATCTTGGCCGCGCTCATTTCGCTGTGCGAGGAACACGGCGTCGAATGGAACGACGACCTCCCGCTCGAGTTTGACGCGAACGGGAATATCCAGTATAAGGAGGATGCGCAGGCGGACATCGCGTTTTTAAAATCGCGCGACGTGCTGCACCTCAATTCCTACGCCACGGCGCAGAACTGCTTTGACGCGCTGGTGGAAACCTTTCAGCTCGAAAATTTCGACAAGGAGACCGCCCGCAAGGTGGGCTCCGTCTGCTATTCGCTCAAGCGCATTTCGTTTTCGGCGATGAACCCCTACACCTTCGCGGATTCCGTTTCCAACGAGGTCGCCGCCGCCATCAAGGAAAACGGCGCGGTCTTCACCGGCGTCGACATCGTCGTGACGACGCGCCGCAGCTATCCCGACGGCACCGTCGCCCCGCACATTTTGGGCGTGGTCGGCAAGCTTGACGCCGAGGAATACGCCGCCCTTTCCGAGGAATTTGAGACCGCCCATGCGGACGAGAGCCTGTCCGAGGCCGACCGCAAAACGCTCGAGCTGCGCGCCTACGGCATGGACGACACCATCGGCAAATTCGGCATTGAAAGCGCGATGGAGGACACGCTGCGCGGCACGAACGGCGTGCTGACGACCACGACCGACGCCGAGGGCAACAAGACCTCCGAAATTACGACCGCCCCCGTGCAGGGCAGCGCCGTCATTCTGACGCTCGACTCGAACCTGCAAAAGCGCACGCAGGACGCGCTTGCGGCGTTCGTACAGCAGTACCGCGACAAGGAAGCCATCCCCGCGGTCGGCTCGGCGGTGGTCATCGACGTCAAAACGGGCGGCGTGCTCGCCTGCGCGACCTATCCGAGCTACGACCTTTCCACGTATTACGAGGATTATTCGGCGCTCGCGGCCGACACCGATTCGCCGCTTTGGAACCGCGCGCTGCTGTCGACCTACGCCCCCGGCTCCACCATGAAGCCCGCCATCGCCGTCGCCGGGCTTGAGGAGGGCGTCATCACCGAGGACACGCGCATCCGCTGCACGCGCTACTATACGTATTTTACCGACACGGTGTTCCGCTGCACCGATTACCACGGCAGCATCGACGTCAAAGAGGCGCTCAACCGCTCGTGCAACATCTTTTTCTATGAGACCGGGCGGCAGCTGGGCATTGAACGCATGAACGAATACTGCACGCGCTTCGGCCTGGGGCAAAAGACCGGCGTCGAGGTCGGCGAGTCGACCGGCGTGCTCGCGAGCATCGAGTACCGCGAGTCCCACGGCGGCACCTGGTATCCCGGCGACACCGTGCAGGCGGCCATCGGCCAGTCCGACAACCTGTTTACGCCGATTCAGCTTGCGAATTACGCGGCGGCGCTCGCCACCGGCACGCGCTACCAGGCGCATTTTGTAAAAAGCGTCAAAACCGCCGACTTTTCCGAAACCCTTCTGGAAAACACCGGCACCGTCGCAAGCGAGCTGAACGTTTCCGACAAGACGCTCGCGATTGTGCGCGAGGGCATGGGGCGGTACGGCCAGCGCATTGCGGCGCTGAAAAACCTGCCCGTCGCCGTAGCCGCCAAGAGCGGTACCGCCGAATCGAAGGCCAAGGTCGAGGGCAAAATCGTCGAGGGCTTAAACGGCTTCATGATTTCCTACGCGCCTATCGACGACCCGGAGATTGCCGTCGCCGTGGCGATTGAGAACCTCAACAGCGGGTCCGCAACCGCGACGCTCGTGGCGGAAATCTACAAGGCGTATTTTGAAGCGGCCGAAGCGCCGCAGGCGCAGCAGGGCTACAACAGCCTGCTGTCGTAAATCGAAAGGGGGGGCGCGCTGTGGCGAAAACCATTCTCATCTGCTCCGGCAAGGGCGGCGCGGGCAAATCGACCGTGACCGCGTGCCTTTGGCGCGCGCTTTGCGCAAGGGGCAGGCGCGTGCTCCTCGTCGACGGCGACGCGGGCCTTCGGACGCTCGATTTGCTGACCGGCCTCGGGGAAAACGCCGTCTACACCTGGGCGGACGCCGCCGGCGGGCTTTGCGCGGCAAACGACGCGGTGTGCCTGTCGCCGGACGGGACGTGCGGGCTGCTGCTGCCGCCGGCGAAGCCGGACGCGCCGGACCCGGACGCCTTCTGCGCCATGCTGCGCGCGGCCGCCGAACCGTTCGATTACTGCCTTTTGGACGCGCCCGCAGGCCTCGGCGGAACGTTCCCCGCGGCGCTTGCGGCGGCCGACGAAGCCGTGCTCGTCGCCACGCCCGACCCGGTCTGCCTGCGCGCGGCGTCAACGCTTGCCGAAGCGCTGTTCGACCGGCTCGCGCCTGACCGCGTCCGGCTCGTTTTGAACCGCTTTTCCCGCGACGCCATGCGCCGCGGCGACTGCCTCTCCCCGGACGAAGCGGTCGACCTTTGCGGCGTGCGCTTTTTGGGCGCCGTGCCGGAGGATGCGCGCCTGAAGCGGCTGTGCGCCCTCGAGCTGCCCGAGCGCGCCACCCGCGACGCGTTCGCACGCATCGCCGCCCGGCTGGAGGGCGAGGACGTCCCGTTTAAATTCCGGTTTTGAATAGATGGTAGATGCGGGTCGCCGGATTGGGCGGGTGAAACCGAAAGTCAGATGTAACTTTTCCTCCCTCTGACGAGGGAGGTGGCACGCGCACAGCGCGTGACGGAGGGAGAGACAAAATTAGACAAAACCTTCTATTTTTTCTCTCCCCCAGTCTCGACGCCGCAAGCGCCGTCTCGCCAGCCCCCTCGTCAGAGGGGGCAAAGGGTGCGCTCTGATTTTCAATATCTGCGCAACCGGAAACAGTTTGGCAAACCAGCTGCCCTCGGGCGGGCACGGAGACCCGCCCCTACTCTGGCTTCTACAGTTTTTTTACATTCTGCACAGCTGAAAGTCAGATGTTACCGTTCCTCCCTCGTCAGAGGGAGGAAAAGGGTTGCTTCTGACTTTTGGTTTTGCTCGCCTAATCCGGCGACCGGCGTCTAGCATCTAGCCTCTAGCGTCTAACATCTAACATCTGCCATCTGAATTCTGAATTCCGCTTGCCCGGCGCGGCGGCTTTCCGCGTCTTGCAGCGTCTGCTTTACGCCCTACAGCTCAACACAGGGCACACAAAACGTTCAGAACCGCGCAAAAATCACAAAATTCCCAAAAAAACCGACCGCGGATGGTTGCAATCTTGCAAAATGTCTGGTAAGATAGGTAACGGTATAGTATTTCCGGGCAAAACCGGCCTGCCGCCCGCAGCGCCCGAACCAAGTATGCAGAAAGCGAGGCTGTTTATGAACATCGCCCTGATGGCGCACGACTCGAAAAAAGAGCTGCTCACGCAGTTCTGTATCGCCTATTGCGGGATTCTCTCCCGCCATAACCTGTGTGCGACCGGCACAACGGGGAAAATCATTTCCGAAGCGACGGGCCTGAAGATTACCCGCTTCTTAAACGGCTCCCAGGGCGGCGACCAGCAGATTGGGGCGCGTATCGCCTGCAATGAAATTGATTTGCTGCTGATTTTCCGCGACCCGCTCAACCCCAAGCCCCACGAGCCGAAGGAGAACACGCTGCTGCGCCTTTGCGACGTGCACAACATCCCCGTCGCCACCAACATCGCCACCGCCGAAGCCATCATCCACTCGCTCGAGCGCGGCGACCTCGACTGGCGCGACATCGTCAACCCGAAATAAACCGCACGTCCCCTCCGCAAGAGGGGACGTATTTATCGATATACACCCGAAAGGAAGGTTCCATGGCCCTGTTGACCAACGCCGTAAAGGGGACGCTCGACCTGCTCCCCGCCGACAGCGGCAAAATGCAGTACATTGAAGCGGCGGCGCGCGAAATTGCCGAAAATTACGGCTTCCTCGAGATGCGCACGCCCGTGTTTGAGCACACCGAGCTGTTCCAGCGCTCGGTCGGCGAGACGACCGACGTGGTGCAGAAGGAAATGTATACGTTTTCGGACAAGGGCGGCCGCAGCGTCACGCTTCGTCCCGAGGGCACGGCCGGCGCGGCGCGCGCGTTTTTGGAGCACGGGCTTTTCAACGACCCGTTGCCGCAGAAAATCTATTACCTGACCTCCTGCTACCGCTACGAAAAGCCGCAGGCGGGCAGGCTGCGCGAGTTCCACCAGTTCGGCGTCGAGTGCTTCGGCGCGGGCGAGCCGGCGGCGGACGCGGAAATTATCGCGCTCGCGCACGCGCTGTTCCAATACCTCGGCGTGGAAAACCTGACGCTGGAGCTCAATTCCATCGGCTGTCCGACGTGCCGCAGACGGTTTCAGGAGGCGCTTAAGGCGTATTTCACCGAACGCGCCGACGCGCTTTGCGACACCTGCCGCGGAAGGCTCGAGCGCAACCCGATGCGGATTCTCGACTGCAAAAGCCCCGTCTGCTCGGCGCTTGCGGCCGACGCGCCGAAAATCCTCGACTACCTCTGCGACGACTGCCGCGCGCATTTCGACGCGGTCGGGCGGTATCTGCGGGCGATGGGCATCGACTTTACCGTCAACCCCGCCATTGTCCGGGGCTTGGACTACTACACGCGCACGGTGTTCGAATTTGTTTCCGGCGAGATTGGCGCGCAGGGCACGGTCTGCGGCGGCGGCCGGTACGACGGGCTTTTGGAGGAGCTCGGCGGCAAGCCGATGCCGGCGTGCGGCTTCGGGCTGGGGCTTGAGCGGCTGCGGCTTTTGATGGAAGCGCAAAACGCCGCGTTCCCCGAGGCGAAGCGGTGCGACCTGTTCGTCGCATCCATGGGCGAGGCGGCGTCCTACCGGGCGGCCGCGCTTTGCGAGGCCTTGCGCGGGGAGGGGCTCGCGGCGCAGTTCGACACGGTCGGCCGGGGCTTAAAGGCGCAGATGAAATACGCCGACAAGCTCGGCGCGGCCTATACGGTCGTGCTCGGCGACGCGGAGCTCGAAAGCGGCGAGGCGGCGCTGAAAAATATGCGCAGCGGCGAAACGCAGACGCTGTCGCTCGACGACTTTGCCGGGGCGTTCCAGGCGATTCTCCTGCGCGACGCGCTCGGGCAGATAGACACGGAGCTTACCGAGGCGGACGCCGCCGCGGTGTTGGGAGGCTTGCAGAACTGATGGATACGATGCAGGGCATAAAACGGACGGATTATTGCGGGACCCTCCGCATGGCGGACGCCGGCCGGACGGTTACCGTCTGCGGCTGGGTGCAGAAGCAGCGGGACCTGGGCTCGCTTATCTTTGTCGATTTGCGCGACCGGACGGGGCTTTTGCAGCTCGCCTTTACCGAGGGCACCGAAGCCGGGGTCATGGAAAAGGCGCGGCGGCTGCGCTCGGAATTTGTCGTGGCGGCCGTCGGCGTCGTGCGCGAGCGCGCGGCGAAAAACCCGGACCTTCCCACCGGCGACGTCGAGGTGGAGGTCACGGTGCTGCGCATTTTGGGTGAGAGCGAGACCCCGCCGTTCGAAATTGTCGAAAACTCCCAGACGTCGGAGCTCACGCGCTTAAAATACCGCTATCTCGACCTGCGCCGGCCGGATTTGCAGAAGAATATCCTGCTGCGCCACCGGCTTGCGAAGATTACGCGCGACTTCTTTGACGAAAACGGCTTTATCGAGATTGAGACCCCGATGCTTATCCGCTCGACCCCCGAGGGCGCGCGCGACTTCCTGGTCCCGTCCCGGCTGCACAAGGGCAGCTTCTACGCCCTGCCGCAGTCGCCGCAGCTTTACAAGCAGCTTTCCATGGTCGCGGGCTTTGACCGGTATATGCAGATTGCGCGCTGCTTCCGCGACGAGGATTTGCGCGCCGACCGCCAGCCGGAATTTACGCAGATTGACCTGGAAATGTCCTTCGTCGATATGGAGGACGTGCTCGACCTCGGCGAACGGTATATGCGCCGGGTGTTCCGCGAAATGCTCGGGCTGGAGCTCACGGCGCCGCTAAAGCGCCTGACCTACCGCGAGGCGATGGAGCGCTATGGCTCGGACAAGCCCGACACGCGCTACGGGTTGGAGCTTGTGGACATAGGCGAGCAGGCCGGGGCGACGGAGTTCGGCGTGTTCCGCGCGGCGCTTTCGGCGGGCGGAACGGTGCGCGGCATCAACGTCAAGGGTGCGGCCGCGGCGCTTTCCCGCAAGGAGATGGACAAGCTCACCGAGTTTGTCCGCGGCGTCGGCGCCAAGGGCCTTGCCTGGGCGCGGCTGAATCCCGACGGCGTGGCTTCGTCGTTTGGTAAATTTTTAACTGCCGAGCAAATGGACGCGATTCTCCGGAAAATGGACGCCGAACCCGGCGACGCGCTGCTGTTCGTGGCCGACGAAAACGAGTCGCTCGCGCTCACCGTCCTCGGCGCGCTGCGCCAGGAGGTCGCCGCAAAGCTCGATTTGGTGCCGAAGGACCGCTACGACCTGTTGTGGATTACGGAATTCCCGTTTTTCGAGTACGACAAGGAGCTCGGCGAATTTGTCGCGATGCACCACCCCTTTACCGCGCCCATGGACGAGTGCCTCGCGTACCTCGAGACCGACAAGGCCCGCGTGCGCGCCAAGGCGTATGATTTGGTGCTCAACGGCGTCGAGCTTGCCAGCGGTTCCATCCGTATCACGGACCCGGCGCTGCAAAGCCGCATTTTCACGCTGCTGGGGCTGTCCGACGAGGAGGCGAAGGAGAAATTCGGCTTCCTGCTGGACGCGTTCCGCTACGGCGCGCCTCCGCACGGCGGCATGGGTCTGGGGCTTGACCGGCTTTGTATGCAGCTGCTGGGCTGCGCGAGCCTGCGCGACGTCGTCGCGTTCCCCAAGGTGCAGAACGCCTCGGAGCCGATGACCGAATGCCCCGCCCCCGTGGACAAGGACCAGCTTCTGGAGCTCGGCCTTGCCAAGACGGCGGAATAAACCGAAAACCCATAAAGAGCAGCCGGCGCGGTCCGAAAGGACCGCGCCGGCATTTTTCAGTTCACCACATGAATGGGGCTGCCGGCGAAAAAGGCGGCGAAGTTCTCCTGCAAAACGGACATCAGCCGTTCGCGCGTCTCGCGCCCCGCCCAGGCGATGTGCGGGGTAATCAGGCAGTTTTTCGCGCGCAGCAGCGGGCAGTCCTCCTTCGGCGGCTCCTCGGGCAGGACGTCGAGCCCCGCGCCGGCCAGGCGTCCTTCGTTTAGGGCGTCGGCAAGCGCCTGCGCGTCCACGACGGGGCCGCGCGCGGTGTTGATAAGGTACGCCGTCCTTTTGCAGCGTGCAAGGAAGGCCGCGTCCACCAGGTTTTCGGTCTGCGCATTAAGCGGGCAGTGCAGCGTAATGAAGTCCGATTCCGCCGCCAGCGTCTCGAGCGTGGTCCAGCAAAAATTTTTGCGCGCGCTCTGGTCGGTTTCGTGGCCGGAGACGGCCAAAACGCGCATATCGAACGCCGCCGCAAGGTCCGCCACGCGCTGCCCGATGCCGCCGAAGCCGATAATCCCGAGCGTCTTGCCGGCGAGCTCCGACAGCGGCGCCTTCCAAAAGCAGAAATCCGGGCAGCGGCACCACTCGCCCGCGCGCACCGCCTCGGCGTGCAGCGCCACGCGGTTCGTGAAGGCCGTCAGAAAGGCGAACACCAGCTGCGCGACCGCCGTGGTCGAATAGGCCGGGATGTTGGAGACGGGCACGCCCCTTTGCCGCAGGTATGCGCCGTCGACGATGTTGTACCCGGTCGACAGCAGCGCCACGTAGCGCAGACGCGGCATTTCGTCGATTTCCGCCTTCGTCAGCGGGGTCTTGTTCGTCACGACGATGTCCGCGTCCTTTGTGCGTTCCGCAATTTTGTCGCGCGGGGTGCGGTCGTACACGGCGACGCGCCCGTAGGCGGAAAGCCAGTCCCAGCTTAGGTCCCCGGGATTGGTGGTGTAGCCGTCCAAAACGACGATGTTCATGGGCAAGGACCCCCTTTTTAGATGTTAGATGGTAGATATTAGATGTTAGACGCTGGCTGCCCGGGCAGCATTCAGAATTCAGAGGTCAGCGGTCAGAATTCAGAGTCCAGAGGTCAGATGTCAGATGTTCAATGCCGGATTAGGAGGACAAAGCCAAAAGTCAGATGTAACTTTTCCTCCCTCTGACGAGGGAGGTGGCACGCGCGCAGCGCGTGACGGAGGGAGAGAACCTTCACGCCGTTCGTAAGAACGGCGTGTAACACCCACTTTGTTCTGACTTGTCTCTCCCCCAGTCTTGGCTCGCCTTGCTCGCCAATCCAGCCCCTGACGGGGGCCGTTCCCTTTGTCCGCTGCGCGGACATTTCCCCGCACCGCGGGGAATCACCCTCGTCAGAGGGGGCAAAAGGTAAGCTTTAACTTTTAATTTCTGACCTCTGACATCTGAACTCTGAATTCTGACCGGGGAGAGACAAGTCAGATGCCAGCCCGCGTTGTGGCGGGTTATTCCCCTGTCCTTATAGTTAAAAATTATCTACCGCCGTTTCCCGCCTGCGCCTTTCTTTCGCGGCGGTCTTTGAAAAACCGGGTAAGAACCTCGGCGCATTCGGCCTCGAGCAGGCCGCCTTCGGCCTGCGGGCGGTGGGTAATCGGCAATTCGAACAGCGAAAAGACGCTCCCGGCCGCGCCGTTTTTCGGGTCGTACGCGCCGAACGTGACCTTGCGAAGGCGAGCGTTCGCGATGGCCCCGGCGCACATCGGGCAGGGCTCGAGCGTCACGAACAGCTCGCATTCCCAGAGCCGCCAGCCGCCGAGCGCGCGGCAGGCGCGGTCAATCGCCTCGATTTCGGCGTGGGCGAGGGCGTTTTTGTCGTGCTCGCGGCGGTTGCGCCCGGTGGAGACCACCTCGCCCCCGCGCACGACGACCGCCCCGACCGGGACCTCGCCGTCGGCGGCGGCCTTTTTCGCTTCCTCCAGCGCCAGGCGCATCATATCCTCTGCCGCCCGCCCTGCGCACAGCGGGGGCGGCGTGCGGTCAGATTTCCACATAGGTGATGGTCCGCAGCACAAGCAGGACGATGGAGATAACCATCGGGGCGCTGCACAGGAACGCGCGGTTGCGCTCGCGCGAGTCGAGCGGCGTTTTGACCGTATCCAGCGGCAGGCGCTGGTACCGCACGAGGTAGATAATGAGCGTGACGACGCCCGCGAGGAACACAAAGAGCAGCATCGCCAGCGTCAGCACCGACGCGGTCGACGCCGGCAGTAGGTCGTACATCGCCTCCGAGCAGACCGCGATGAAGTTGTTGAAAAAGTGGATGAGCACGCCGGTCCACAGCGAGCCGGTCGCGAGCACCGCGTAGCCGATACCGAGCCCCGCAATGAAGGCGAAGGGAATCTGCTCCATGTTGCCGTGAATCAGCGCAAACACAAAGGCGGAGGTCAGCAGCGCAAACTTGTCGCCGTAGCGCCGCAGGGGCATCAGCACCGTGCCGCGCATCGCAAATTCCTCCACGAGGGCGGGAACGACGGCGGTTTGCAGCACGCGCATCCCGAATTCCGCGCCGTTTGTGATGGTGAAGGCGTCCTCCGGGGCGGTGAAGGTAATCCCGAACACGGCGTTGACGAAATTGGACAGGAAGCCGGTCGCGTAATTCCCGACCATGCAGAGCATCAGCCCGACGAACACGAGCAGCGCCGCCGCGCCGCCGGAGGCGGGCGTGCCGAAGGCGAGCGGCTCGGACAGCTCCTCGCGCCGCAGGTAGACGTAGGAGACGAAAAACGGCAGGCCGACGCATTCCATGGCGAACAGCGAATCCACGGCGAGCGCGAACAGCTGGTTCGAATTGTAGGCCTCCGGGAAGCCCGGAAGCAGATTTAAAATCACGCTCACGAGGGCGGGCAGCACCGTGTAGACGATAATGGCAATCCCCGTCGCGTTGCTGATGTGCCGGATGGCGGTGTGGTCGCGCCATTTTTCCGGCGACAGGAAATGCTGCCGCCCGCCCGCCGGCGGCGGGCTTTGCTGCCAGCCGGGCTGCGGATTGCCGGGCTGGTAGCCGGACTGCCCGCCGGGCTGTTGGCCGGGCTGGTAGCCGAACCTCTGGCCGGATTGGCCGTCAGGCTTCGGATAACCGGGCTGCCCGCCGGGTTGCTGGCCGCCGGGCTGATACCCGAACCTCTGGCCGGATTGTTGGCCGGCTTGCGGATTGCCGGGCTGGTAGCCGGATTGGTTACCGGGTTGGTTACCGGGCTGATAGCCGGGTTGTTGGCCGCCGGGCTGGTAGCCGTTGTTGGGTCGTTGTTGTTCCATACCGTCACTCTCTTTGCGTTTCAAAAGAAGCGGAACACGGCGGCGCGCACCGCCCCCGCCGCCGGCGGGCCGTCCCGTTCCTTTGTATCCTACCACAAACCCGCGGCGGAATTGTTACGATTTTTTAAAATTTCCGCACACCCGCGCACGGTCAGAATTCAGAAGTCAGATGTCAGAGGTCAGATATTAGACACTAGATGCTAGACGCTAGAACGCGTAGTGGCAGGCTTCCATGCCTGCCATGCACAGTCCGATACGGACACACGCTCCGGCTGTTATAAAACCAAAAGTCAGCACCTACGTTCCTCCCTCTGAGGAGGGAGGTGGCACGCGCGCAGCGCGTGACGGAGGGAGAGATAAGTCAGATGTCAGCCCGCCTTATGCGGTCTAACATCTAACATCTAATATCTAACGTCTAACAGGGGAGAGAACCTTCTCGCCGTTCGGAGAACGGCGCGTAACACTCGCTTTGTTCTAACTTGTCTCTCCCCCAGTCTCGCCTCATTGCATTCGGCTAGCCAGCCCCCTCGTCAGAGGGGGCAAAGGGTGCGGTCAGAATTCAGAGTTCAGAAATCAGAAGTCAGAACGCGTAGTGGCGGGCTTCCATGCCTGCCATACACAGTCCGATACGGACACACGCACCGGCTGTGATGAAAGTAAATCCACACAGCGGTAGGGGCGGGACTCCGTGCCCGCCCGAGCACAGTCCGGCAAGGACACACGTTCTGGCTGCGCAGGAAACGGCAAATGCGCACGCACCCGTAGGGCGGGGGCTTGCTCCCGCCGCAACACAGCCCGGCAAGGACACACGTTTTAACGGTTCTGATTTTTCAATATCTGGATAGCCGGAAACAGCTTGGTCAGCCAGCCGCCCTCGGGCGGGCACGGAGACCCGCCCCTACTCTGGTTTCTACAGATTTTTACATTCTGCACAGCTGAAAGTCAGATGTAACCATTCCTCCCTCTGACGAGGGAGGTGGCACGCGCGCAGCGCGTGACGGAGGGAGAGACAAATCAGATGTAAGCCCGCCTTATGCGGTCTAACATCTAATATCTAATATCTAACGTCTAACATGAGAGAACCTTCTCGCCGTTCGGAGAACGGCGCGTAACACTCGCTTTGTTCTGACTTGTCTCTCCCCCAGTCTTGGCTCGCCTTGCTCGCCAATCCAGCCCCCTCGTCAGAGGGGGCAAAGGGGTTGCTTCTGATTTGGTAATATACTGGATAGCCGGAAACGGTTTGGTCAACCAGTTGTCCTCGGGCGGGCACGGAGTCCCGCCCCTACGTTGGTTTCTACAGATTTTTACATTCTGCACAGCTGAAAGTCAGATGTAACCTTTCCTCCCTCTGACGAGGGAGGTGGCAAAACGGAACGAAGTGACGTTTTGACGGAGGGAGAGAACCTTCTCGCCGTTCGCCAGAACGGCGCGTAACACCCGCTTTGTTCTGACTTGTCTCTCCCCCAGTCTTGGCTCGCCTTGCTCGCCAATCCAGCCCCCTCGTCAGAGGGGGCAAAGGGGTTGCTTCTGATTTGGTAATATACTGGATAGCCGGAAACGGTTTGGTCTGCCAGCTGCCCTCGGGCGGGCACGGAGACCCGCCACTACGCGTTCTGACTTCTGACCTCTGTATTCTGAATTCTGACTGGGGAAGCCCGCCACTACGCAGGCTGACATCTGATTTGTCTCTCCCTCCGGCTCGGCGGCAAAGCCGCCGACCCACCTCCCTCGTCAGAGGGAGGAACGGCGACATCTTACTTTTGGTTTTGCCGAAACCTATCCCTACCGTTCTGACTTCTGACTTCTGTATTCTGAATTCTGAACGGGTAAGCGCCGCACGGTGCGGGGGTTCCTGTGATAGTTATAATTTAACTATCGTGGTCCCCGCGGCTTTCCTTCTGCCGTAGTTATAAATTAACTGCCCGCTTTCTCCTTCCGCTTCCTCAGGTTGCAGTTTACCGGTATCCACTCCCCCGGTTTGCGATTCGTCGGTCCCGCTCCCTCGGTTGGCGGTTTTCCGGTGTCCGATTCCACCGGTATCCACTCCCCCGGTTTGCAGCTTGCCGGTCCCGCCCCCCGGTTGCCGTTCGCCGGTATCCGGGCTTTGCCGCCTTACGCTTCGTCGGGCGCCGCTTCCGCGGCCTGCGGTTCGCCGGTTTGCGGTTCGCCGGCTTCCGGTTCGTCGGGCTCCGCCGCGGTCACGGACAGGGTCACAATCTTCTCCCCGTCCGAAACGCGCATGACGCGCACGCCCTTGGAGGGCCGGGCGAACTCGCTGATGTCGGACGCGGGGATGCGGATAAGCACGCCGTCGGAGGAGATGAGAATCACGTCCTCGTCCGCGGCCACCATCGTTACGCCCGCCACGTCGCCGAAGCGCGCGGTGTGGTAGTTGATAAGCCCCTTGCCGCCGCGGGACTGGACGCGGTAATTCGACACGTCGCTGCGGCGGCCGAAGCCGGTTTCCGTTACGGTCAGGACCTTTTTCGCCTCGTCGAGCACGCAAAGCCCCGCGACGCAGTCGCCGTCCTTGAGGGTAATCGCCTTCACGCCGCGCGCCGTCCGGCCGATAAGCCGCGCCTGCGCCTCGTCAAAGGTGATGCACATGCCCTTTTTCGTCGCGACAAGCAGCCTCTGCCGGCCGTCGGTCAGCTTCACCCAGCACAGCTCGTCGCCCTCGTCGAGGTTTATCGCGGCGATGCCGCTTTTGCGGATGTTGCGGTAGGCGTCGAGCTCGGTGCGCTTTATGACGCCCTGGCGGGTCACCATGCACAGGTAGCTTTTCTCCTCGGCGCCGAAGTCCGGCACGCGCAGCATCGCGGTCACGCGCTCGTCGGCGGAAAGCGGCAGGATGTTGACGATGTTCATCCCGCGGCTCTGGCGGCTGCCCTCGGGGATTTCGTACCCCTTCAGGCGGTAGACGCGCCCCAGGGACGTAAAGAACAGGATATAGTCGTGCGACGAACAGGTGAACATCGTCTCGGCGAGATCCTCCTCGCGCCGGGTCATCCCCTTGACGCCGCGGCCGCCGCGGTGCTGGGTCTGGTAGGTGTCCACGCTCTGGCGCTTGATGTAGCCCATGTTCGTCAGGGTATAGACGCAGGTCTCCTCGGGGATGAGGTCCTCGATGTCCACCTCGCCCGAAACGCCGACAATCTCGGTGCGCCGCTCGTCGGCGAACTTGTCGCGAATCGCGAGCAGCTCCGTCTTGACAATCTCATGCACGCGCCGGTCGGAGGTGAGAATCTCCTCGTATTCGGCAATCTTTTTGCGCAGCTCGTCGCGCTCGTCCAGAATCTTGCGAATCTCCAGCCCCGCGAGCTGCCCCAAACGGTAGGCGACAATCGCGGCGGCCTGCGGCTCGTCGAAGCCGAATTTCTCCATGACGACGGCCTTCGCCTCGGGGATGCCGCCCTTGCAGGCGCGGATAGCGGCGATGATGTCGTCCACGATGTCCACCGCGCGCGCAAGGCCCTCCAGGATATGCTCGCGGTCCTTCGCCTTTTTCAGGTCGTAGCGCGTCCGGCGGGTGACGACCTCGCACTGGAACGCGATGTACTGCTCGAGCATCTCCTTTAACGTCAGCGTCTTCGGCTCGCCGCCGACCAGCGCGAGCTGGATGATGCCGTAGGAAATTTGCAGCTGGGTGTACTGGTAGAGCTGGTTGAGGACGACCTGCGGGTTCGCGTCGCGCTTGAGGTCAATGACCATGCGCATCCCTTCGCGGTTCGAGTAGTCGTTGATGTCCGAAATGCCCTCGACGCGCTTGTCCTTGACAAGGTCCGCAATGGCCTCGATAAGCCGCGCCTTGTTGACCTGATAGGGCAGCTCCGTCACGACGATAGAGAACCGGCCGTTTTTCTCGTTTTCGACAATCTCGGCCCTGGCGCGGACCGTGATTTTGCCGCGCCCCGTGCCGTAGGCCGCCCGGATGCCCGCGCGCCCCATGATAATCCCGGCGGTCGGGAAATCCGGCCCCTTGATGCATTCCATCAGCTGCTCGAGCGAGGCGTCCGGGTCGTCAATCAGCAGGCACGCGCCGTCAATGACCTCGCCCAGGTTGTGCGGCGGGATGTTGGTCGCCATGCCGACGGCGATGCCCGTCGAGCCGTTGACCAGAAGGTTCGGGAAGCGGCTGGGCAGGACGACCGGCTCCTTTAAGCGGTCGTCGTAGTTCGGCATGAAATCGACGGTGTCCTTGTCGATGTTCGTGAGCATCTCCATCGAGATTTTGCTCATGCGCGACTCGGTATAGCGGTACGCCGCGGGCGGGTCGCCGTCGACCGAGCCGAAGTTGCCGTGGCCGTCGACGAGCATATACCGCTGCGAAAACGGCTGCGCCAGGCGCACCATCGCGTCGTACACGGACGCGTCGCCGTGCGGGTGGTAGCGCCCCAGAACCGTGCCGACGGTGTCCGCGCACTTGCGGTACGCCTTTTCGGGGTAGAGGTTGTTTTCGTACATCGTGTAGAGGATGCGCCGGTGCACGGGCTTTAAGCCGTCGCGCACGTCGGGCAGCGCACGCGAGACGATGACCGCCATGGAGTAGTCGAGAAACGACTTGCGCATCTCGCGGTTAATCTCCACGTTGATTATCTTCTGCTGCTCGAACGGGATGTAGTCCTCGTGGTGTTCGCTGGGTTTGTTTTTCATGGAAAAACCTCGTTTTCAAATTGGATTCTTGGTTTTGAAAATGGAACGATTGTCCGAACCGGCGCATCTGCACCGAACAACCGATAATCTGCATCTAAAGGGCGGTTCGTTTGTCAAATCGTTTCCGGCTGCGCAGAATGTAAAAAACTGTAGAAACCAACGTAGGGACGGGTCTCCGTGCCCGCCCGTGGGCGGTTGGTTTATCAAGCTGTTTCCGGCTGTACAGAAACTGAAAAATTTGCAGAAACCACCGTAGGGGCGGGTCTCCGTGCCCGCCCGTGGGCGGAAGGTTTACCAAACTGTTTCCGGCTGCGCAGAAACTGAAAAATTTGCAGAAACCAACGTAGGGGCGGGTCTCCGTGCCCGCCCGTGGGCGGTTGGTTTACCAAGCTGTTTCCGGCTGTACAGATATTGAAAAATCAGAACAGCCGGAACGTGTGTCCTTATCGACCTGTGCTCGGGCGGGCACGGAGTCCCGCCCCTACAAGCGGTCAATTTAATTTACAGCACAACCGGAACGTGTATCCGTATCGGACTGAGTTTTGCGGCGGGAGCAAGCCCCCGCCCTACGGCTGCTGGGATTTTATTTTCTGCGCAACCGGAACGTGTGTCCTTGTCCGACTGTGTACGGGCGGGCACTTAAGTCCCGCCCCTACAAGCGGTCAATTTAATTTACAGCACAGCCGGA
>DVMW01000046.1 GCA_018714805.1 Candidatus Fimenecus excrementigallinarum | reverse complement strand
CTATCAAAGAATCCCATGGTTTTGAAACCTATGGCGTTTCTACCAGTTATTTAGAGGTTTCTTCGTCCAGCCCCTTCATCTTCAGCCAATCCTCAAAGGACTTTCTGAAGATGCGGATCATGTTACCGATGCGGATCGTCTTGGACAATCCGGAGTTTGTGAGTTTATAGGCCGAAGCGCGGCCGATGCCGAGAACATCCTATTTATCATACCTAGGATGCCTGCGATGTTATTCACAGGGAGCCATAGCAATTTATTTGGCAAGCAACAGATACTAAAGAACCGTCGTAGTTTTAAACCTACGGCGGCCCTTTGGATATTTGCTGATTGATTTTTCAGTTCCAGTTCCTCCAGCCATTCATCGAATGACTTTTTAGAAATGCGAATCGCCGTGCCAATCCGCATGGTCTTAAAGTGACCTTACTTTACCAGGGTATAGGCTGAGGCGTACCCAATGTTGAGCATGACCGTAATATCTTCCGCGGTATAGATGCGTGCCTCCGGCAACGGACGCTTTTCTTGATTTCCCATTGTGTGACCTCCATGATTTACTTACCGACAGGATGATAGCGTGTGATGAAAAGACGTTGTAGGCTAGGCAATTCCTGCTAAGAGCTTGCTAATTGGCCGCCTTAAAAAGCGCGGCAGTACACGGCATTTTGTGCAAATTGTACCACAAAACCTTGTACCTCAAAAAATATTACGAACGAGGAATCGTCATAAATTATGTCCGTTCCGTACGGCATTGGTCACGCCAAGCTCCTAAGGGTTCGTTGTGCGTTCGATTCGCGCCGGGGGTGCCAAAAGCCGGACAGCGGGGCTGTCCGGCTTTTCCATGCAGAAAAAAAGGAGGGCGGGCGCAGGGCCTTCCCTCCTTCGGCTTGGCAAATTTTCCCGCCCCGCCCGCGGCTTAACCGTGGTGGTGCTCGTAGTGGCAGGTATCCTCGCGAAACTGCGCGGGGTCGTAGGCAATACCGTTTTTATCGTAGTAATCCTTAATGGCGGCCTTAATGGCCTCCTCGGCCAGCACCGAGCAATGAATCTTGACCGCCGGCAGCCCGTCGAGCGCCTCTACGACCGCCTTGTTCGTGAGCTTGAGCGCCTCGGAAATGGGCTTGCCCTTAATCATATCCGTCGCCATGGAGCTCGTCGCAATGGCGGACGCACAGCCGTAGGTGTTGAATTTCACGTCGGTGATGACGCCGTCGCGGACCTTAATGTACATTTTCATAATGTCGCCGCATTTGGCGTTACCCACCTCGCCCACACCGTCGGCGTCGTCCATTTTCCCGACGTTGTGCGGATGGGTGAAATGTTCCATGACCTTCTCGCTGTATTCCATTTCGCTTAACCTCTTTCCTTTTGCAATCTTTCCCACAGCGGGGACATATCCCGCAGGCGCTTGATGATGCCCGGGACGCAGCGGATGATGTACTCGACGTCTTCCGCTGTGTTCTGCTCGCAAAGCGTCAGGCGCAAAGAGCCGTGCGCAACCTCGTGCGGCAGGCCGATGGCGAGCAGCACGTGGCTCGGGTCGAGCGAGCCGGACGTACACGCCGAGCCCGACGACGCGGAAATCCCCTCGGCGTCGAGATAAAGCAGCAGCGATTCGCCCTCCACGCCCTCGAAGCTTACGTTGACGTTGCCCGGCAGGCGCGCGCGGCGGTCGCCGTTTAAGCGGCAGGCCTCCACCTGCAAAAGCCCGTCAATGAGCCGGTCGCGAAGCGCGGTCAGCTTCTGCATATTTTCCTCCATATGGTCGCTCGCTTCCCGCAGCGCCGCCGCCATGCCGACCATCGCGTAAACCGCCTCGGTCCCCGCGCGGCGGCCTTTTTCCTGCGCGCCGCCCTCAATGAGGTTCGGGAAACGCAGCCCCCTGCGGCAGTACAGCGCGCCGATGCCCTTGGGGCCGTGGAACTTGTGCGCCGACATGGACAGCAAATCGATGTTCTGCGCTTGCACGTCGATGGGCACGTGGCCGACCGCCTGCACCGCGTCGGTGTGGAACAGCACGCCCTTTTCGCGGCAGACCGCGCCGATTTCCGCAATGGGCTGGATGGTGCCAATCTCGTTGTTCGCATACATGACCGTGACCAGCGCCGTGTCGGGCCGTATGGCCGCGCGCACATCGTCCACGCGGACAATGCCGTTGGCGTACACGGGCAGATACGTCACTTCAAAGCCCTGCTTTTCCAGCTTTTCGACCGTATGCAGCACGGCGTGGTGCTCGAAAGCGGAGGTGATGATATGCTTTTTGCCTTTCTTGGCAAGCGCTTCGGCAACGCCCTTAATGGCCCAGTTGTCCGCTTCGCTGCCGCCGGAGGTAAAGAAGATTTCCTCCGGCAGGGCGTTGAGGACCGACGCGACGGTCTCGTGCGCGAATTTTACGCCCTTGTGCGCCTCCTGCCCGATGCGATAGAGGCTCGACGCGTTGCCGAATGTGTCCGTCAAATACGGCATCATGGCTTGCAGCGCCGTCTCGGACAGCCGGGTCGTCGCCGCGTTATCTGCATAAACCTGCATAGGAACTCCTTCTCGGAACCGCCGCCGGACGGCGGAATTTCTTATTCATAGTAATTCCCTATGAATTCGTTTCTATGATACGCCCGCAAGAAAAACTTGTCAAGATATGCCGCTTCCAAACTTCGGCGGTCAGGCGAACAGTTTTTCGGCATATCTGACGGAGCCCATCGCATCTTTCGAGTAAAAATCCGCGCCGATGCGGTCGGCGTAGTCCTGCGTAAGCACCGCGCCGCCGACCATAATTTTGCAGCCGGGGTATTCGCGGTGCAAAAGGGCGATGGTCCTTTCCATGCTCTCGACCGTCGTCGTCATCAAAGCGCTCAGGCCCACAAGCCGCACCTGCTCGCGCCGCGCCGCTTCCAAAACGCGTTCGGGCGGCACATCCTTGCCGAGGTCAATGACCTCGAAGCCGTAATTTTCAAGCAGCACCTTGACGATGTTCTTGCCGATGTCGTGGATGTCCCCCTGCACCGTCGCGAGCACAATTTTGTGCGCGTTTTTCGGCTGCCCGCCGGCAAACGCGGTTTTCAGCACGTCGAACGCCGCCTTCGCCGCGTCGGCGCTCATCAAAAGCTGCGGCAAAAAGACCGTCCCGGCCTCGAACCCCTTCCCCACCTCGTCGAGCGCGGGAATCAGGTGGTTCTGGATAATCTCCATCGGCGCCGACGCCGCAAGCAGCCGCCGCACGCCGTTTTCCGCCGCCGCCTTTAAGCCGCGCAGCACGGCGGTCTGCAAATCCGGCTCCTCTGCGCCGGCCGTTTGCGGCGCGGGGGCGCTGTCTGCCGCGTGGGCGATATACCGCGTAAAGTTTTCGTCCAGCCCCTTCAGCGCACAGAACGCGTAATACGCGTGCATCATCTCGTCGCTTTTCGGGTTGACAATGCCGGCCGACAGCCCGTTTTCCATGGCGAGCGTGAAAAAGGCGGCGTTGAGCTGCGCGCGTTGCGGCAGGCCAAACGAAATATTGGACACGCCCAGCACCGTCTGCACGCCGAGCGTGTACCGCAGATGGTGCAGCGTCTCGAGCGTGACGTTCGCGTTGTCCGCGCCGGTGCTGACGGTCATGGCCAAGGGGTCAAAGACCAAATTCTTTTTCGCAATGCCGTATGCGGCGGCCGTTTTCAAAATACGTTCGGCGATGGCGATGCGGCCCGCAGCCGTGGCGGGAATCCCCTGCTCGTCGAGCGTCAGGCAGACGACGACCCCGCCGTAGCGCTTCACAAGCGGAAAAACCGCCTCCATCGACGACGCCTTGCCGTTGACGGAATTGACCAGCGGCTTGCCGTTGTAAAGCCGCAAAGCGCGCGCCATGGCGTCGGGCGAAGCGGTATCCAGCTGCAGCGGGAGGTCCGTAACCCCCTGCAGCGCGCGGACCGTTTCGCACAGGACCTTGGGCTCGTCGAGCTCCGGCAGCCCGACGTTGACGTCAAGCGCGTCGGCGCCGCAGTCGGCCTGCGCAACCGCCTCGGCCAGCAAATACCCCGTGTCGCCCGCCAAGAGCGCCGCCTTCAGCCGCTTTTTGCCGGTCGGGTTGATACGTTCGCCGATGATGACGGGTCTTTCGCCCAGGCGGACCGTGTGCGTATAGGAAGAAATAGCTGTAAAGTCTTTCGGCTTTATATCGTGAAGCGGGATGTCTTTACAAAGCCCGGCCGCCGCCTGCAAATGCGCGGGCGTGGTGCCGCAGCAGCCGCCGACCGCCCAAACGCCCGCAACCTCGGCGATGCGCCGCAGTGACTGGGCAAACGCCGGCGGGTCGACCCGATATGTGGTTACGCCGTCCACGCATTCGGGCAGCCCCGCGTTCGGGTCGCAGAGAATCGGCGTGGACGCAGAAGCCGCCATCTGCTCGACAAACGGCAGCATCTCGACGGGTCCCAGCCCGCAGTTGAGACCGATAAGGTCGACCCCGAGCCCCTCGAGCGTTACAACCGCCGTTTCAATGTCCGCGCCGGTCAGCAGCTTCCCCGTTTCGTCAAAAATCATCGTGACCGCCACGGGCAGGTCGCTTGCCTCTTTCGCGGCGAGCACCGCCGCCTTGATTTCGTAAAGGTCCCCCATCGTTTCAATGAGGATAAGGTCCGCGCCGTCGCGCCCCGCTTCCACCTGTTCGCGGTAAAGCGCATACGCCGCCTCAAACTCCAGCTCGCCGTATGGCGCAAGGAGCTTGCCGGTGGGGCCTAAGTCGAGCGCGACGAATACCTCGCGCCCCGCTTCGTCGGCGGCGCGGCGGGCAAGCTGTACGCCGCTTTGCACAAGCGCGCGCACCTCCCCGCCCAATTTGAGCGCATTCGCGCCGAAGGTGTTGGTTTTGAGCACGTCGCAGCCCGCCTGCACATACGCCCTGTGGATGGCGTACACGTCCTGCGGGCGGCTGCGGTTCCAGGTCTCCGGCAGCTCCCCAGCCGCAAGACCGCGGGATTGCAGCTGCGTGCCCATGGCGCCGTCAAACAGCAGCATCCGTTTGCCGAGCGTTTCCCGAAATCCCATGTTATCCTTCCCCTTTTCTGTATGCGCATTCCGTCTTTTGGCAGGATGCGCAGCCGCTTTTTTCGCACGCCGGCGCGCGCCGGACGCCGAGGAACGCCGTCACGGATTTGGTCGGCAGCATCATGCACGCGTCCGTGAGCGTCAGCCCGATGCGTTTGGAAATATCGAACAGCTGGAAAAATGTCCGCTGCGCCTCCAGCGGCAGGTCCCCGTAGCCCGGGGAGAACCGCGGCGTCAAAAACAACCCCTCGCCTTGCAGCTTCGCTGCATATTCGGCGCAGACCGCGTCGCAGTAGCTTTCTATGGCCGCCGCGCCGAGCGCCTGCGCCGCCGCGGCTTTCGCAGTCTCGCCGGCCGCCGCGTACCGACGCTGCAGCCGGTCCGCACCGGGGCCGAGGGTCGCGGCGAACAGAAGCAGCCGCTCTGCGTCTTGCAGGCAGCGGCACAAATCGCGGCTTTGAAACCGCAGGCCGGAAATTTCCAGCTGCGCTTCGCCGGTTCTTTGAAAATCCGTTTCCAAAAACAGGCATTTGGGCGTGAGCGCGGGCAGGAGCTCCGCCTCGACGCTGTCCAGCAGCGCGGTCGTCTGCGCGTCCGGCGCGCCGCAGGCGCCCATGTAGCGCAGCGCTTCCGCACGGTCTATCTGCATACGCTTACCCCTTTTTGCACGGGCAGCCTTTTTTCGCCCGCTGCTTTTCGACCAGATACGACAGCGTAATGGAATCGACCACCTCGTTTATCGCGTCGAGCACGTTCTGCCAAATCTCATAGGTCACGCAGTCCTCGCAGTTTTCGCAATGGTGCTCGTCCTCCAGGCACGAAACGGGCGCGAGGCTCCCCTCCGTAACGCGCAAAATTTCGCCGACGGTATAGGCGCTCGCCGGCCGCGTCAGCCGGTAGCCGCCGGACTTGCCGCGCGTGCTTTCGACCAGCCCGCCTTTGCCGAGAAGCTTGATAATCTGCTCCAGATATTTTTCCGAAATGCCCTGCCGCGTTGCGACGGATTTTAAGGACACATAGCTTTCCGGCGGCTGCTCGGCAAGGTCAAGCATCAGCCGCAGCGCATACCGGCCCTTTGTGGAAATTTTCATCGTCCGCACCCCTTTCTGATAAAAATATCCGTTTGGTCTATAATAATACAAAACCGGTAGGAATTCAACGGGGAAATCGTTTTTTCTTGACGCGGCCGCAAAAAGCGGCTATGCTGTTAGCAGATGCAAAGCAAAAGGAGGGGCGCGTATGCGCATGGCGGATTTGCTGAACCGAAAAAAAGCGGGGAAAGCGCTTACCGACGCGGAAATCGCCTATTTTGTATCGGGCTTTACCGCGGGCGACATCCCCGACTACCAGGCCTCGGCGCTGCTGATGGCGATTTGCCTGCGCGGGATGACCGACCAAGAGACCGCGGCGCTGACGGACTGCATGGCAAGGTCGGGCGATTTGCTTACCCTTTCCTCGCTGCATGGGCCGACCGTCGATAAGCATTCCACCGGCGGCGTGGGCGACAAAACGACGCTGATTGTCGCGCCGCTTGCCGCCGCGTGCGGCTTGCAGGTTGCAAAAATGAGCGGGCGCGGCCTTGGGCACACGGGCGGCACCATTGACAAGCTCGAGAGCATCCCCGGCTTTAGAACCGCGCTTTCAACCGACGCGTTCCTGCGGCAGGTCGAGCGCATCGGCGTCGCCGTGACCGGGCAGACGGGGAACCTGGCCCCGGCGGACAAGGCGCTTTACGCCCTGCGCGACGCGACCGAAACCGTGGACAGCGTCGCGCTGATTGCCGCAAGCGTCATGAGCAAGAAGCTCGCGGCGGGCGCGGCGCACATCGTGCTGGACGTCAAATGCGGCAGCGGCGCGTTTATGGAAACGCAGGCGGACGCGCGGAGGCTTGCGCAATTGATGGTCGAAATCGGCAAGCGCTGCGGGCGGAAAATGGCGGCGCTCGTAACCGACATGGACGCGCCGCTGGGCACGCACATCGGCAACGCCTTAGAGGTCCGCGAAGCCATGGAGATTTTACAGGGGCGCGGCGACCGGGCGCTGCGGGACTTAAGCCTTGCGCTGACCGCGCAGCTTTTGCAGCTGGGATTCGGCGTTTCCGCGGAAAAAGCGCGCGAAACGGCGGCGCAGAAGCTTTCGTGCGGCGCGGCCTTCGAGAAATTTCTGGAGCTTGTCGCGGCGCAGGGCGGCAGCGCGCAGGCCTTAGAGAGCGGTACGGCGCTGCCCAAGGCCAAATGCAGCCGGGACGTTTTCGCAAAGCAGGACGGCTGCCTTGCCGCCATGCAGACGCGCGCCGTCGGGGAATGCGCGCAGATTTTGGGCGCGGGCCGCGCGAAAAAGGGCGACGCCATAGACCCCGCCGCCGGCCTGATTCTCCATAAAAAGCCCTGGGATTTCTGCAGGCGCGGCGAGCCGCTCGCCACGCTGTATGCGGCCGACGAAGCAAAGCTGGACGCGGGCGAGGCGCGGTTTTTTGCGGCCCTCACCTTCCGACAGGACGCCCCGCAGAACACCCGGCCGCTGGTTTTGGAAACGATTTGCTAATCCTTGCAAAAAAGCGCCCTGTGGAGGAACCACAGGGCGCTTTGCCGCTTCTACGGGATGTGCCGGCTTATTCCGCCGGGAAAAACGCGCGGTGCACGGCGGCAACGGCGCGGTCGGCGTCCTTCGCATCGATAAGCACCGAAATTTTGATTTCGCTTGTGGCAATCATATCGATGTTGATGTCGTGCTCATAAAGCGCCTCGAACATCTTGGACGCGGTGCCCGGGTGGGATTCCATGCCGGCGCCGACCACGGAAATTTTCGCGACCGCGGTGTCGCAGACGATGTTTTTGTCGTCAATATCGAACGTATCGCGCACGGCGGCGGCGGCTTCCTCGGCGTTCGCCTTGGAGACGGTGAAGGAGATGTCCTTGGTGTCGTCGCGGCCGACGGACTGCAAAATGATGTCCACGTTGATTTTCTTCTGCGCCAGCTTCGAGAAAAGGCGGAACGCGACGCCGGGGTTGTTGGGGATGCTTTTGACGGATATGCGCGCTACGTCGGTATCCTTCGTAACGCCTCTGACCAACATTTTTTCCATTTTTGCGACCTCCTTGACAATGGTGCCGGGGACTCTTTTTAAGCTGGAGAGCACTTCAATCTCCACATTGTATTTTTTCGCCATTTCCACCGAGCGGTTGTTGAGCACCTGCGCGCCGAGCGTGGCAAGCTCCAGCATTTCGTCGTAGGTAATCTCCTTGAGCTTTTTCGCGTTTTCGACCTTGCGCGGGTCGGCGGTGAAAACGCCCTCGACGTCGGTGAAAATCTGGCAGCGGTCCGCGTGCAGCGCCGCCGCAAGCGCCACGGCGCTCGTATCCGACCCGCCGCGGCCGAGCGTGGTTAAGTCGTCGTATTTGTTAAGCCCCTGGAAGCCCGCGACGACCACGATGTTGTGCCGGTCAATCTCCGCGCGCAGGCGGTCGGTCTTGACCGACTTAATGCGCGCCATGCCGTAGGCGGAGCTGGTCGAAAAGCCCGCCTGCCAGCCCAAGAGCGAGACGACCGGGCAGCCCAGCCTTTCAATCGCCATTGCCAAAAGCGCAATGGAAATCTGCTCGCCGGACGTCAGCAGCATATCCATTTCCCGCTTGGACGCCTTGGGGTTGATTTCGTTTGCCTTTTCGATAAGGTCGTCGGTCGTATCGCCCTGCGCCGAGACAACGACCACCACGTCGTTGCCCGCACGGTACGCGTCCGTCACAATGCCCGCGACGTTGTTCACGCGCTCGGCGTTCGCGACGGAGCTGCCGCCGAACTTCTGTACAATCAATGCCATAATACCCTCCGTACCCGCCGTGCCAAAAGCGCGGCGCTTTCTGCTTTAATAATCCGTAACGCGAATCTGCGAGCGCACCGTAAGCCCCTCCACACGGGCGAGCTTGTCGCAAAGCGTCTGCTCCGTGTCGGTGCCGGTGAAGAACGCAAGCTCATTTTCCGGCGCGCCCTCGCGCGAGAGCAGGCGAACGTCGCCCAGCGCCGCGCGCACGCCGGCCAAGACCTTTTCCCGGTTCGTCACCTCGGCGCGCACATACAGCGCGACGGGCAGCGTGCGGTAATCGACCACATAATCCGCCTCTCCGGGCCCCCAGCCGAACGCTTTTTTGCGGGCTACGTGCTTGGCGCAGTCAATAACGTCCGCCACAACGGCGCTCGCCGTAGGCAGCTTGCCCGCGCCGCGGCCGTAAAAGACCACGTCGCCAATCGCGTCGCCGCGCACAAGAATCGCATTGAACACATCGCGCACCGAGGCGAGCTGGCTGCCCTCCTGCACAACGGCGGGCGAAACGATAGCCGAAATCTTGCCGCCGGGCAGGCGTTTGGCGCAGCCGAGCAGCTTAATGACCCCGCCGCCGCTCTGGACATAGGCGACGTCCGCAAGCGCAATGCCCGAAATGCCCTCGGTGTGGACGGATTCGGGATACACGTGCTTGCCGAAGCACAGCGACGCCAAAATGCAGATTTTGCGGCACGCGTCGTGCCCCTCCACGTCCGCGGTCGGGTCCTTTTCGGCGTAGCCGTTGTCCTGCGCCAATTTCAGCGCGTCGGCAAAGGACATATTCTTTTCAATCATCATCGTCAGGATGAAATTGGTCGTGCCGTTCAAAATGCCCGCGACCTCGTCAATCTCGTTGGCCGCAAGGCACTGCGTGATGGGGCGGATAATCGGGATGCCGCCGCCGACGGACGCTTCAAACAGGAAATTGACGTTGTGCTCCTCCGCCATTTTCAAAAGCTCGTAGCCCTTTGCGGCAACCAGCTCCTTGTTGGAGGTCACAACGCTTTTGCCCGCGCACAGCAGCTGCGACACGAACTCAAACGCCGGGTGAAGCCCGCCCATCGTCTCCACGACAATCTTAACGTCGTCGTCGTGCAAAATGATATTGTAATCCTTAATAAATTTCCCCTCGTTCGGGTCGCCGGGGAAGTCGCGCAGGTCCAAAATGTATTTCAAATCCAGCGACGGCTGCGTGCTGCGCTTGACGATGCTTTCGTGGTTCTTGTTGAACACTTCCACCACGCCGGAGCCGACCGTCCCGTAGCCCATGACCGCGACATACATAGTCTCACATCCCAATCCTATTGATACGTATAGCATTTTAACACAAATCCGGCGGGGAATAAAGAAAAATTTTATACGCGCCGCGCCATTTTCTAAAATTCTATGAATTTTTCGAATCCGCATTGTATCTTTCCGAAAAATAGTATAAAATGTATATATCCACCAAAGGCGCATCCGCCCTTGGTTTTTCGGGAGGAATACCTTGACGCCCACCAAAGTTGAGAACAGACGGAATTTCATCATCCACGTTGTGTACGTCGCCATTATCATCGCGCTGTTTTACCTGGCGGTCAAATATGCGCTCGGCATAGTCTGGCCGTTCGTGGTCGCCGTTTTCCTGGCCATGCTCCTGCAGCGGCCCGTGGCGTTCCTGGTGCGCAAAACGCCCCTGCGGCGCGGCGCGGCGTCGGTCATCCTTGTGCTGTTCATGCTCTGCATTGTCGGCTCCGTGCTCGCCTTCGCCGTGTACCGCATTGTCGTCGAGCTGCGCGGGTTCTTTGACTTCCTGCTCATGAAGCTTGAGGACGCGGACGCCTTTGCGACGCAGATTGTCACCTGGCTGCAAAACTCGCTCTCCTTTTTGCCGGAATCGCTGTCGGAGTCGGTTGTCGGCTATGTGCAGAACTTCCTCAACGACCTGCTGGGCGCGGAGGTCCACGCCGTCGCCGCTGCGGAAGCGCAGCGCGAGGCCGCAGCGGGCGGATTCGACTTTTCCCTCCTTTCCGCGCCGCTCGGCATGGTCTGGGGCACGGCCAAGCAGATTCCCATGGTTTTGGTGGGGCTGCTGGTGTGCATCGTGTCGTGCTGCTTTATGACCTCCGACTACCACACGCTGCGCACCATGATTCTCTCGCAGTTCCCGAAAAAGCGCGCGCAGGAGCTCGTGCGCACCAAGCAGATTATCTTTTCGACGCTCGGCAAAATGGCCAAGGCGTATTCCGCCATCATCGGCATCACCTTTGCGGAGCTTGCCGTCGGCCTGCTCGTGCTCAAGCTTGCGGGGCTGTATGACGGCGGGTACATTTTCGCCATTGCGCTGATTACCGCCATTGTCGACATCCTGCCCGTGCTCGGGACGGGGACGATTTTGATTCCCTGGAGCCTGTGGTCGCTGTTCACCGGCGAGATTGGCTTCGGCATCGGCCTGTTGGTCATTTACGCCGTCATCACCGTGATTCGCCAGGTCATTGAACCGAAGCTCGTCGCGTCGCAGTTCGGCCTGCCGGCCTTCCTGACGATTATGGCGATGTATATCGGCACGCAGCTGTTCGGCTTTATCGGGCTGTTTTTGCTGCCCATCACCATTATGCTCTTAAAGGTCCTCAACGATGAGGGCATTATCCATATTTTCAAAACGCGGGAAACGGAAGCGGCCGTCGCGGCCGAGCCGGCGCAGGGGGCCGCAGGGACGAAGGAGCAGAAAAACAGCCCATGAAAATCGACCTGCATTGTCATTTGCTTTGGGACATGGACGACGGCGCCGCCACGCCGGAGGAGTCGTGGGCGCTGTGTGAAAACGCGGTGCGGCACGACATCCGCATCATCGCCGCCACCCCGCATTTTACGGATTTTTCCAAGCTGGACGACTTTCTGTACGTCCGCAACCGCCGCCTGCACACGCTTCGTGAAAAGCTCGGCGCGGCGGGGCTGCCCTTAGACGTCTGCGGCGGGGCGGAGGTCTTTTTGCACGAGGGCGTCTACGACGCGGGCGACCTTTCGCCGCTCACGCTCAACCACTCGCGCTACCTGCTTTGCGAATTTTCGCTGCGCCCGTTTGACCCGAGCATTGTCCTGCCGCTTACCGAGGAAATTTTCGACCGCGGGCTGGTGCCCGTTATCGCGCACCCGGAGCGCTACCCCACCTTCCACCGGCATCCGGCGCTTGTGTCGGACCTCGCGGACATGGGGGCGCTGTTCCAGATTACGGCGGATTCGCTGACCGGCGTGCTCGGCGGCGCGATTCAGAACTTCGCGCTGCAAATGCTGCTCGACGGTACGGCGGACCTTATCGCGACCGACGCGCACCACCCGGTCCGGCGTTCCAACGCCTTAAACGATATGCTTGCCGCCTTCCCGGCGAGCCTTTCCGCAAAAGCCGTCGCGCACGCGACCCTGCACGCGCCGGCAAAGGTGCTGCAAAACGCCGACCCGTCCAAGGTGCGGCGCGGCGCATGAGGAAGAAATTTACGCCGCGTTCACACCGCCGTCCGTATTTGTTCACAGCCGGCGCGTATACTGGCGGGCAGACTGGTTAAGGAGTCGGACATTGAACGGATTTCGTGAAAAATTGTATCGCTTCCTATCGGGGCGCTACGGGCTGCGCGCGCTGGGGGACCCCATGCAGTTCCTCATTTACGCGGTCTATCTGGTTTTGGTGCTCGTGCAGTTTTTTACGCGCCTGCGCATCATCAGCCTGTTTGAGCTCGCGCTCATCGGCATAACGCTTTTCCGCGTGCTCTCGCGCAACATCCCCGCCCGCGAGCGCGAGGCGCAGAAGGTATACGCGCTGTTTTTGAAGCTGCGCGACGCCTGGCGCTTTCGCGGCGCGCGCGCCGAGGAACGCCGGCAAAAGCGCGCCGTGCAAAAGGAACGCCGCCGCGACAAGGAACATATCTACCGCGAATGCCCAAACTGCGGCGCGACGCTGCGCCTGCCCCGCAAAAAGGGGAAGCACACGGTCCGCTGCCCGCGCTGCGGCGTCGATTTCGGCGTGAAATGTTAGCGGCAATATAGAAAACGGCCGCCGGAAATTCGGCGGCTTTTTTGCAAATCGGGAGGCGCTTTTATGGACGCAGAACAGCATTCCCTGTTTGAAAACCCGCAGGACACCCCGCTTGCGGCGCGGCTGCGCCCGCAGACCTTAGACGAGATTGTCGGGCAGCAGCACCTCCTCGGCGAGGGCAAGGTGCTGCGGCGGCTTATCGAAAGCGACCGCATTTCCTCGATGATTTTCTGGGGACCGCCGGGCGTCGGCAAAACGACGCTCGCACGCGTCATTGCCAACCGCACCAGGGCGACGTTCATCAATTTTTCGGCGGTCACAAGCGGCATAAAGGAAATCCGCGCCGTCATGCAGCAGGCGGAGGACAACCGCCGCTTCGGCGAGCGCACCATTGTGTTCGTCGATGAAATCCACCGCTTCAACAAGGCGCAGCAGGACGCGTTTCTCCCCTTTGTCGAAAAGGGCAGCATCATTTTGATTGGCGCGACGACGGAGAACCCCTCGTTTGAGGTCAACGGCGCGCTTTTGTCGCGCTGCCGGGTGTTCGTGCTGCAGGCCTTAAGCACCGAGGACCTCGTATCGCTTTTGTCGCGCGCGCTTTGCGACCCGCGCGGCTTCGGCGGGCAAAATGTACGCATCGAGCCCGATATGCTCGAAACCGTCGCCAACTTTGCAAACGGCGACGCGCGCGCCGCGCTTTCCACGCTCGAAATGCTCGTGCTCAACGGCGAAACGGACGAAACCGGCGTCACGGTGACGCGCCAGACGCTCGAGCAATGCACCGCGCGCAAATCCCTGCTCTACGACAAAAACGGCGAGGAGCACTACAACCTCATCTCCGCGCTGCACAAATCCATGCGCAATTCCGACCCCGACGCGGCGGTTTACTGGCTCGCGCGGATGCTGGAGGCGGGCGAGGACCCGCTGTATGTCGCGCGGCGCATCACGCGGTTTGCAAGCGAGGACGTGGGGCTTGCCGACCCGCGTGCGCTCGAAATCTGCGTCGCCGCGTACCAGGCGTGCCACCTTATCGGGATGCCCGAATGCACGGTGCACCTGACCGAAGCGGTCGTCTACCTGTCGCTCGCGCCGAAATCCAACGCGCTGTACCTCGCCTACGGCCGCGCAAGCAAAGACGCGCTCTCCCAGCTTTCCGAGCCCGTGCCGCTGCAGCTGCGCAACGCGCCGACAAAGCTCATGAAAGAACTCGACTACGGCCGCGACTACCAGTATGCGCACGACACGGCCGACAAGCTGACCGATATGCAGTGCCTGCCGGACAGCCTGCTTGGCAAAAGCTATTACCGCCCGACGCGCGAGGGGCTCGAGAGCCGGTTTTACGACCGGTTCGAGCAAATCAAGGCCTGGAAAAAGGCGCACGCAGCGCCGCAGGACGAAAACAGCGGGACATAAAGGCGTCCCGCTGTTTGCATATTTTCCGGCAATATGCCGGTTTTTCTCAAGAAATTACAAAAAAATGTCTGATTTATACAAAAAAGCAGATTTACTTTCCCATGAAAACGTGGTAAAATGCAAGCGTAAAACGACGCATACCCGCCGTTTTGTGCAAGATTTTATCCGAAAGGACTGACCCCCATGGAGCGTTATTTTCACCCGGAGATTGAATGCGCGAGCCGGGAGCAGATTCGCGCCTGGCAGAACGAGCGCCTGGTCCCGCAGGTCCGCCATGTCTATGAAAACGTCCCGTACTACCGGCATTTGATGGAGGAAAAAGGCGTCACGCCCGACGACGTGCGCTCGGTGGACGACCTCTACAAGCTGCCGTTTTTGACGAAGGAGGACCTGCGCATCGCCTATCCTTACGGGCTGATGGGCCGGCCGCTGTCCGACTGCGTGCGCATCCAGTCCACAAGCGGCACCACGGGCCGGCGCGTGGTCGCCTTTTACACACAGCACGACCTGGACCTCTGGGAGGATTGCTGCGCGCGCGCGATTGTCGCGGCGGGCGGCACCAAGGACGACGTCTGCCACGTCTGCTACGGCTACGGCCTGTTCACCGGCGGCCCCGGGCTCAACGGCGGCTCGCACAAGGTCGGCTGCCTGACGCTGCCCATGTCCTCGGGCAACACAGACCGGCAAATCCAGTTCATGTGCGATTTGGGCTCGACCATCCTCTGCTGCACGCCCTCCTACGCCGCGTATCTTGCCGAAAGCATCTGCGAGCGCGGGCTGCGCGACCAGATTAAGCTGAAGGCCGGTATTTTCGGCGCGGAGGCCTGGACCGAGGAAATGCGGCAGGACATCCAGAACAAGCTCGGAATTAAGGCGTACGACATCTACGGCCTGACCGAAATTTCCGGCCCCGGCGTTTCGTTTGAATGCAGCGACCAGCACGGTATGCACATCAACGAGGACCACTTCATCCCCGAAATCATCGACCCCAAGACCGGCGAGGTTCTGCCCGAGGGCAGCGTCGGCGAGCTTGTCTTTACCTGCATTACCAAAGAGGCGTTCCCGCTGCTGCGGTACCGCACGCGCGACATCTGCGTGCTCAACTACGAAAAATGCCCCTGCGGACGTACGCACGTGCGCATGTCCAAGCCCATGGGCCGCAGCGACGATATGCTCATCATCCGCGGCGTCAACGTGTTCCCGTCGCAGATTGAAACGGTCCTGCTCAACAAGGGCTACCCGGCGAATTACCAGATTGTCGTCTCGCGCGAAAACAACAGCGACAAGCTCGAGGTCCAGGTCGAAATGACGCCGGAGATGTTCTCCGACAACCTCTCGCAGGTCGCGTCGCGTGAAAAGGAGCTGGTGGACGCGCTCAAATCCATGCTCGGCATCCACGCCATTGTCAAGCTTGTCGCGCCCAAGACCATCGCCCGCAGCGAGGGCAAGGCCGTGCGCGTGATTGACAAGCGCAACCTGTATTGAGAAAGGAGCCCCGCCATGACCATCAATCAGATTTCCGTTTTTTTGGAGAACCGCCCCGGGCAGCTTGCGGAATTTACGAAGCTGCTGGAAGAAAACCAGATTGATATGCGCGCGATGACCATCGCGGAAAGCCAGGATTTCGGCATCCTGCGTCTGGTGGTCGACGACCCGTACAAAACCGTCAGCGTCGTGAAGGAGGCCGGCTATATCTGCGCCGTGACCCCGGTGCTCGCCGTGGAAATTCCCGACAAGCCCGGCAGCCTTGTCGGGATGCTCGCAAAGCTCGGCGAGGGCGGCGTCAACCTGGAATACACCTACGCCTTTACCGCGCGCAAAAAGGACGCGGCGTACATGGCGCTGCGCGTCAACGACCCGGAAAAGGCGGCGAAGCTTTTGTCCGAAGCGGCCGAAGCGCGCCCCCTGTGCCAGGAGGACCTCGGCGCGCTGTTCGGGGAAGCCTAAGCGCCGAACGCAAAGATAACAAACGGACGTGCAGCCTTGCCCTGCACGTCCGTTTTTCTTTTCAGCATTACAGCGTTCCCGCCCAAAAGTCCGTCGTCTTGGAAAGCAGGAGCCCGAGCGCCAGCAGCGCGGCCAAAAACATGACGTTGTACGCCGTGAATCGCAGCAGGTACGCGCCGCGCTTTTGCGGGCAGTCGGCGGCAACGGCGCGGTAGGAGATGAGGCTCGCCATGGAGGCGATGAGCGTCCCGAGCCCGCCGAGGTTGCAGCCGACGAGCAGCGCCGCCGTCTGGTCGGTGAAGCCGGACAGCAGCAGCGCCGCCGGGACATTGCTGATAACCTGGCTGGCAAGGACCGCCGTCAGCCCGGCGTGCGCTTCCAAAAGCCCGGAAAGGAATTCCCGAAAGGCCGGGAGCGCGCCGAGGTTGCCGACAAAAATGAAAAAGGCGACGAATGTGCCCAGCAGCGAATAATCGACCCGCTTGAGCACCCCGCGGTCCAGGACAAGCAGGACGGCGGCGAAAAGCAGCGCGACGACGACGGGCGACATCACGTCAAACAGGCCCAAAAGGCAGACCGCAAAGCCCAGCAGATACGCCGCGATGGTCTTCTTCCCACCGAGCCGCGCGGGCATTTCGACCGGCCGCACGGGCTCTGCGCGCCGCGCAAAGCAGAACACGCCCAAGCCCACAGCGGACAGCAGCACGAATGGCGCCATCAAAGCGCAAAGCCCGCCAAAGCCAAGCCCAGCGCGGGCATACAGATACAGGTTCTGCGGGTTGCCCATCGGCGTGAGCATACTGCCGAGGTTCGCCGCGACGGTTTGCAGGACAACGGCCGGCAAAATGAGCCCGGCGCACCCCGCCGCTTTTAATACGGCGACGGCAAACGGCACGAAGGTCAAAAGCGATACGTCGTTGGTGACGGCCATGCTGCACACGAACGGCAGCCCCACAAGCACCGCCAAAAGCCACCGCGTATTTTTGGTGCGCCGCAGCAGCCGGTTGCCGAGATACAGGAACACGCCCGCCTGCTGCAGGCCCTGCACCACCGCCATCAGGCTGAAAAGCAGCGCGAGCGTGTCCCAGTCGATATAGTCGAAATACGCCCGGCTCGGCCGGACAAAGCACGCGGAAACCGCCGCGAGCAGCACCGCCGCGCACAGCACCGCTTCCTTTCGCAAAAAGTCGGCCGCGCGCTGCCGGACAACCAGCATATCCCTCACCCCTTTTTTAAACTGCCGGGGATACTCCCGGCAGCTTACTGCTTTGCGCTTTTGCAAGTCCTTTCGGCAAGTTGCTCCAGAGCGGCAATCCCGTCCCCGACGTCCGCAAGCGTGTGCGCATCCGAAGCGGTGACAAGGCGAACGCCTTGCCGCACAAACGCCGCCAGCAGCGCCGGGTCCGGCCCCAAGGGCGCACCGGTCCGCCGGTGGACGCCGCTGCTTAATTCCGCCGCCGTGCCGCTTTTCTGCAAAGCCGCGGCAAGCGCTTCAAAAGTCGGCCGCAAATCAAACGACGGCCGGTGCCCGAACAGCCGGATGCAGTCCGGGTGCGCCGCTATTGTAAACAATCCGCTTTCGGCAAGCTGCATCTCCGTTGCAAAATAATCCCGGTAGACGCGCTCCACATCCCGTCCTTGCCAGTGCGCCGCCGCGTGGTCAAAGGCAAAGCCGTTCGCGTCATGGACGCTCCCGGTCAGGAAATCCAGCGGCAAATCCTTTGTCAACCGGTAAATGGCCTCGGCGTGCTCCGGCGCAAAATCCATTTCCAGCCCGAAACAAATCTCCACCGGAAACTCGGCGCTTCCGACCGCCTCCTGCAAAGCAAGGAAGGCCGAAAGGTCTTTGGCCGCGGCTTTGCGCCAAAACCAATCCCGGATGCCGGCGTCCGCATTGTCCGAATACCGCGTATAGACCGGCAGAAACTCGCGGAACAAATAGGCGTGCTCCAAAAGGCCGATGCGCGCAATTCCGCGCGCGTGCGCCTGCTTCGCAATGGCGCGCACCCATTCGAGCGTATACGCGCCGCGCTCCAGGTGGATGTGCATATCCTCGCGCATGGACGGCCTCTCCCCTTTCCCCGCCGCTTTGCACGGCAAAAACCGTCAAAATCTTAGCACCGACTCCCCGCTTTGTCAATCTTTTGTCTTGACATCCTCCGCGGTTTTTGCTAAAATGTTTGGGCAGCGGACAAAGGCGGCAACGCCCCGCGCTGCAAACGCATAGGGAAGCGTATCGAAGTGGTCATAACGGGCCTGACTCGAAATTTTTAAAATCAGTGTCAGTTTTGTCCACTGAAAATCCAGTAACCATGCGGGGTCACGCAGTTCGAAAAACCGAATATTTTGTTGTTCTTTCCGTCAGTTCTTTCCAAAAGTTTTGGGAACGATTTTCGGATTGACATATGGAGAGTTGTCCGAGTGGTCGAAGGTGCAGCACTCGAAATTTTTTGAAGAGTTGGCCGTTTGCTCCGCTAAAAAAGCCCATAAATACAGGGTTTTCTCCGGTTCGAAAATTGAATATTTTGTTGTTCTTTCCGTCAGTTCTTTCCAAAAGTTTTTAGAAGAAATGCGGAATAACATACACGGAGAGTTGTCCGAGTGGTCGAAGGTGCAGCACTCGAAATGCTGTGTTCCCAAAAGGAACCTAGGGTTCGAATCCCTAACTCTCCGCCAAAAAGTCCAGTAAACAAGCGGTTTTCTGGACTTTTCTTTTTTGCCCTTTTGCTCAAAATCAGCTCAAAACTATGGAAAGAACATGCCGTTTTTTGGAAAGAACAAGGCGATTTCGGGCATTTTGGCGTATTCGAACCGTAAAAATCAGTTCTTTCCGCCATCGTTTGAAATTTCGGTCCACTTGCTGCCGAAATTCACCGATTCGGGAAGTGCCATTCCGCTGACCATTGCCTTTGCCGAGGAAAGTTTTGAAGTGTAGTCAAGGTGGGCGTAAATGTTAGCGGTGGTAGAAAAATCACTGTGCCCCAGCCATTCCTGAATTTGTTTCAGCGGTACGCCGTTCGCAAGAAGCAGGCTTGCACAACTGTGCCCTTACGGTATAATTACGACAAACCGGAAAAGCCCCGTAGAATCAAGGGTTTTGAGGTTTTCAGTCTGGTTTTTTCATCCTTTTCCAAACCGAAAAATCATACTGAAATAAGTCGAATTATAGGGGGTGTTTCATTAACGACAAATGAATAGCAGAAAGGAACTCAAAGCCTTTTGATTTCAAGCACAGTAGAATATTGGATTTAGGCTAAGCCGTCACTTGTTTCAAGTGGCGGCTTTTGTCATTTCCAGGACTGCTGTGCAGGCACATGACAACACCAATCAGAAATGAGGTGAAGTCATTGAACACGCAAATCATCGCCATCGCCAACCAGAAAGGCGGCGTTGGCAAGACAACCACCTGCGCGAACCTGGGGATTGGGCTGGCGCAGGCCGGGAAGAAAGTGCTGCTGATCGACGGGGACCCGCAAGGCAGCCTGACCATCAGCCTGGGCCACCCCCAGCCGGACAAGCTGCCCTTTACCCTGTCCGACGCGATGGGCCGTATCCTGATGGACGAGCCGCTGC
>DVMW01000045.1 GCA_018714805.1 Candidatus Fimenecus excrementigallinarum | reverse complement strand
CCCAGCTAAGTTACCTTTGCTGGTTTCGCTTTTCGCGATTCGTACGTCCGTCCCCAAGGACGGCATACTCATAAAGAATTTCAAGGGTTCTTTCGCTCCCTCCGGTAAGCTCTCGCTTCGTACCAATCTTTTAAAAAGCTGTTCGCTCTTTACCTTCCCTGTCCTGCGGTCTCCCGCAAAACACGGAATTACTGTCCGTACGTTCGTACGTGAAAACTCTTTGCTTTGGTTTGACTTCCACGTTCGCTTTCGCGCCCGCTTCCGTCCCCCAAAACCTTAAGAATCACGGGTTCCTTTTTCTTCGTCGTTGTTTAATTTTCAAGGTCCGACCTCTCGCGAGCCGTTCTCGGGGAGGGAACTATAGTATAGCACCCCAAGCGCCTGTTGTCAAGCCCTTTTTTTGCGCCGGCTGCGGTTTCCCGCGCCCGGTGCGCCCCGCGCTTCCCGCGACAGCTTTGCTATAATAGCACACGGAAAACGTCTTGTCAACACCGATTTTCGCAATTTTTCAAAAAATTTTTCCGCCCGGAAAATGTGCGCAATATCTTGTATATCCGCGGATTTTCGTCCACAATTTTTCCGGCGTCCGCATAATCGGCGCGCGCTTCGGCACACTATGCGCAAGACCAGAAAAGGAGTTTTGGGCCATGGAAAAGCGTTTGACCCTGCGCAAAACCACCCGGCGCGTGCTCGCGCTGCTGCTGTCGTGCGCCGTTTTGGCGGCCGCGGCGGGCGGCGCGTATCTGACCCGGCAGCAGGAAGCCGCCGAGGTGCTTTCGAAAATGGGCTCGCGCGGCGAGGAGGTGCGACGCATCCAGCAGAAGCTGACGAGTCTCGGTTATTTCTCAAGCGCCATAGACGGCATTTACGGCACGCGCACGCAAAGCGCGGTGCGCAGCTTCCAGCGGGACCGCGGGCTTGCGGTCGACGGCATTGCCGGGCCGAAAACGCTCGCGGCGCTGGGGCTTTCCTCTTCTTCAACGGGCGGCGGGCAGTACAGCAGCAACGACCTCTATCTGCTTGCCAAGGTCATTGCGGCGGAGGCGCGCGGCGAGCCGTATACGGGGCAGGTCGCCGTCGGGGCGGTCGTGCTCAACCGCGTGTCGCACGCGTCGTTCCCGGACACCATCCCCGGGGTCGTCTATCAGTCGGGGGCGTTCACCTGCGTGACGGACTCGAACTGGAAGGTCGAGCCGACCGCCGAGGCGAAAAAGGCGGCGCGCGACGCCATCAACGGCTGGGACCCGACGGGCGGCGCGATATACTATTATAATCCCAAAAAGACCTCGAGCAAGTGGATGCTGTCGCGGCCGGTGCTTGTGACCATCGGCGACCACAGGTTCTGCAAATAAAAAGGGCGGGTGTGGAAGCCCGCCGCTACCGCTGTAGGAATTTATTTTCATCACAGACGGGACGTGCGTCCTTGTCGAACTGTGCGCGGGCGGACGTGGAAGCCTGCCACTACGCGGGCTGACATCTGACTTGTCTCTCCCCTATTAGATGTCAGATGTTAGATATTAGATGTTAGACCTCGTAGTGCCGGCTGACATCTAACTTGTCTCTCCCTCCGTCAAAACGTCACTTCGTTCCGTTTTGCCACCTCAGGCCCTCTCGCGGTGCCCAAAATTTGCCTCGCTTGGAGCGCGGGCAAATTTTGACCGCTTCGCCGCCCTCGTCTCGCTTTTTCCGCCGCCGGCGGCGCTTCGGCGACGGCGCCCGTCAGAGGGAGGAAAGGGTTATATCTGACTTTCGGCTTCATCACAGCCGGGACGCGTGTCCGGGTCGGACTGTGTACGGGCGGGCATGGAAGCCCGCCACTACGCGTTCTGACATCTGATTTCTGAACTCTGAATTCTGACTGGGCACGGAGTCCCGCCCCTACCGCTGTAGGAATTTATTTTCATCACAGCCGGGACGTGTTGTCCGTGTCGGGCTGGGTTTCACGGCGGGAGCAAGCCCCCGCCCTACCGTTCTGACCTCTGACATCTGAATTCTGACTTCTGGCCGCTGAGGGAGGAAAGAGAGGTGCTGCCTTTCGGTTTTACCCGCCCGACCCGAAATCTCACGTCTCACGTCTAGCATCTACCATCTACCATCTAAAATAATTTCCATATACTGCCGCTCCTTCTGCATCCCGATGGACTCGTAAAAGCGGATGGCGTCCTCGTTGCACGCCCAGACGTTCAGGTCGAGGTGGTAGCACCCGAGCGCGCGTGCCTCCTCGACGGCGCGGTCCATTAAGGCGCGGCCGACGCCCCGGCGGCGGGCGGCCTTGTCGACGCACAGGTCGTCGACGTACAGCGTACGGTACGGGCGCTGCGTATAAAACGGGTCGTCCTTTTCCTGCAAGACGCACATGACGTAGCCGTTGACGCGGTCGTTTTCGTCGACGGAAACGAAAATGCGCTCGTTTTCCCGGCCGAATTTTTCGCACAGGGCGGCCTCGTCGTATTTCGGGTCGGCGCCGAAAAAAATGTCGGGCCGGCCGGCGTGGTGCAGCGCGGCAATCTCCCGCAGAAGCTCCAAAACGCGCGGGGCGTCCTTTTTTTCGGCTTTTCGAATCATATCCTCACTCCCAAGCTGCAAGCATCCGTTCAAAACGGCGCGGGCAGGGGGAACCCCTGCCCGCTGCTTGTTTTTTTGTTTTTCCGCACCGCGTCCTGCGGGACGCGGCCAAAGGCTCTGCCTTTGGAATCCCGATTTTTGTTAAAAATCGAGTAAAACTTTACATGGTCTGATTTTAGCTGCAATCAGTCTTTCAGGACGTCCTTATACAGCCGGATATACTCGTTGGCGGACTTGCCCCAGCTGTTGTCGCATTCCATGGCGCGCTTGACCAAGATTTTCCAGCCGTCCGGCTGCGCGTACCCTTCCTCGGCGCGGCGGATGGCGTGCAGCATTTCATGCGCGTTGTAATTCGAGAACGTAAAGCCGTTGCCCTCGCCGTCGCCGCTGTCGCGAATCGTATCGCGCAGGCCGCCGGTCTCGCGGACAATCGGGATGGAGCCGTAGCGCAGGGCAATCATCTGCGAAAGCCCGCACGGCTCGCTTTTTGAGGGCATCAGGAACACATCCGAGCCCGCGTAAATCTTGCGGGAAAGCGACGGCACGAAGCCGAGCTTCAGCGCGAACTTGTCGGGGTGCTTCGCGGCCATGGCCTTGAAAAATTCCTCGTACTGCCATTCGCCCGAGCCGAGCACGACCATCTGCACCGCGTCGCAGGACAAAAGCTCGTCGAGCACCGCCTTGACAAGGTCGAGCCCCTTGTGGCCGGCCAAGCGCGTAACCATGCCGATGAGCGGCACGTCCGCACGCTGCGGCAGGCCCATAAGCTCCTGCAGGGCGCGCTTGTTTTCGGCCTTGCCCGTAAAATCCGCCGCCGAGAAGTTTTTGAAAATGTCCTTGTCCGCCGCGGGGTCGTAATCGTCGGTGTCAATCCCGTTGAGGATGCCCGACAGCTTCCAGCTGCGCTCGCGCAGAATGGTGTCGAGCCCATGGGAATACCACGGGTCCAGAATCTCGTTGGCGTACGACGGGCTCACGGTCGTCACGCGGTTCGCGCACTCAATGCCGCCCTTCATGAAGTTGACGTCGCCGTCGTACTCGACGATGCTCGTGTCCTCGGGATGCAGCCCCAGGACCTCGGGGATAAGCTCCTTGCCGTACACGCCCTGGTACTGGATGTTGTGGATGGTAAACACCGTCTTGATGTTCTCATAGCCCGGGGCGTTGGCGTACATGGTGCTGTAATACACCGGCGTGAGCGCCGACTGCCAGTCGTTGCAGTGGATGATGTCGGGCTTGAAGTCGATGTGCGGCAGCATTTCGAGCACGGCGCGCGCAAAGAACGTGAACCGCTCGGCGTCGTCGTAGTAGCCGTAGATGCCGTCGCGCTTGAAGTAATACTGGTTGTCGAGCAGGTAGTAGATGACGCCGTTCGCCTTGGCCTCGAAAATACCGCAGTACTGCCGGCGCCACGCGACGGGCACGGTGATGCTCGTCAAAAAGGTCATGCCGTCCTTGAGCTCCTGGCGGATGCCGTCATACAGCGGCATGACGACGCGGCAGCCGATAAGCCGCTTGCGCAGCGCCTTCGGCAGCGAGCCGGCCACGTCGGCAAGTCCCCCGGAGGCCATAAAGGGCAGCGCTTCGCTGGATACGTACAGAACTTTCATATGCTTTCTCCTTTGAAAGGGCAGCCGCAAGCGGCGCCTGTGTCCGAACACGTCAAATCACAATCTCTTTCCCGACGAACACCGGGTAATTTTCCGCGCCGGAGAGGGTCTTGTTGGGCGTGATGGCGACGCTCTTGTCGGTGATGACGTAATTGAGCGTCGAGCCGGAGGCGACAAAGCTGCCCTGCATGAGGATGGAATTTTTGACGACCGCGCCCTTTTCGACGCGCACGCCGCGGAACAGCACGGAATTTTCTACCTCGCCGTCGATGATGCAGCCGTTGGCGACCAGCGAGTTTTTCGCCGAGGAGCCGAGGCCGTAAATGGCGGGCATATCGTCGCGGACCTTGGTGTAGACGGGCCGGTCGGGGTTGAACAGCTCGCTGCAGTTTTTCGGGTCCAGAAGCGCCATGCTGACGTTGAAATAGCTGACCAGAGAGTCAATCGTGCGCGCAAAGCCGTCCAGCTTGTAGCCGAACACGCGCAGCTTCGCGGTGCTGCCCTGCAAAAGGTCGCGCTCAAACGACTCGTGCCGCATGGAAATGGCCTCGTTCAACAGGCGCTGCAAAAGCGAGCGCTTCATCAAAATGACGTTGAGCGAATAGGTGACCTCGCCGCTTACCTCGGGGTCAATGGCGATGCGCGTCACGCGCGAGGCGCCGTCGAGCTCGAGCACCATGGTGTTTTCCAGCGCGGGCATTTTGCCGGTCTTGCAGACAATGGAGATGTCGGCGTTGTTTTCCGCATGGAAATCCATAAGCGCGTCGACGTCGAGGTTCATGACGTTGTTGCAGTCGGAAAACAGGATGTAGTCCTCCGTCGAACGGGAAATGAACCCCGAAATGCCGCGCAGCATCTCGAGCCGCCCCGTATAGTCGCCCGAGCCGCCGTAGGAAAACGGCGGGAGGATGAACATACCCTCCGTCTTGCGCGACAAATCCCAGGGCTTGCCGGTGCCGAGGTGGTCCATGAGCGACTGGTAGTTGCTTTTCGTGATAACGCCGACCTTTTCAATCCCGCTGTTGACCATGTTGGACAGCACGAAATCGATAAGCCGGTAGCGCCCGCCGAACGGCACGGAACCCATGGTGCGCGGCGCGGTGATTTCGCTTAAGCACTCGTCGTATTTGTTGGAATAGATGATGCCCAGAATGTTGTTGCCGGTCACGGTTTACGCCCCCTTTACGTCTTCATCGGCCATGGCCTTCGGCGCGACGCGCGCGCCCGCGTGGACGCATACGCCCGAGCCGACGACCGCAACGCCCCAGTCGGCCAGGTCGTCCACGGCCTCGGGCCGCTCGCCGACGGTTGCGCCCGCTTCAATGACGGCGTTTTCGGCGACGATGGCGTACTGCACAACCGCGCCGGACTTGATAACCGTCCCGGGCATGACGATGGAATCGCGCACGACCGCGCCCTCTTCCACGACGACGTTGGAGAACAGGATGGAAAAGTCGAGCGTGCCGTAGACCTGCGAGCCCTCGCCAACCATCGAATTCTGCACCGTTGCGCCGGGCGCGACGTAGTGCGGCGGGGCGGTGGGGGTCTTCGAATAAATTTTCCAGGTCGGGTCGGAAAGGTCCAAATCGACCTTCGGGTTGAGCAGGTCGAGGTTCGCCTCCCACAGGCTGTCGATGGTGCCGACGTCCTTCCAGTAGCCGTCGAACAGATACGCGTACATCCGCTCGCCCGCCGCGTGCATGGCGGGGATGACGTTTTTGCCGAAGTCGTTGGAGGAGTTCGGGTCCGCCTCGTCCGCAATGAGGTATTCGCGCAGCTTGCTCCAGGTGAAAATGTACACGCCCATCGACGCCTTGTTGCTGCGCGGGTTTTTGGGCTTTTCCTCAAATTCGGTGATGCGGTTGTCGTCGTCGACCAGCATCAGGCCGAAGCGCGGCGCCTCCTCCCACGGGACCTCCAGCATCGCGATGGTGCAGGCGGCGTCCTTTTCCTTGTGGTAGTCGAGCATTTTCGAGTAATCCATCTTGTAGATATGGTCGCCCGAAAGGACCGCGACGTATTCGGGGTTGTAGCGGTCGATGAAGTTGATGTTCTGGTAAATGGCGTTCGCCGTGCCCTTGTACCACTCCGAGCCCTTAATCTGCTGATAGGGCGAGAGGATATGCACCCCGCCGTTGGCGCGGTCCAAATCCCAGGGCTGGCCGTTGCCGATGTAGTCGTTGAGCTCGAGCGGCTGGTACTGCGTGAGCACCCCGACCGTGGAAATGCCGGAATTGACGCAGTTGGAAAGCGGGAAGTCGATGATGCGGTATTTCCCGCCGTAGGGGACCGCGGGTTTTGCGATGTTCTTGGTCAGAATGCCCAGGCGCGAACCCTGCCCGCCGGCGAGCAGCATTGCGATGCATTCCATTTTGCGTGCCATAGGCTTTGCCTCCTTTAAATTTTCATATTTGCGGCCGGCCGCCGAAAAAGCGGTGCGCCGGCAAAAAGTTTACCGCGTCTTTTTCAAATAAATCGTCGAAAGCGGCGGCAGCGTGAGGGAAATGCTCTGCTCGAAGCCGTGCATATTGACCGCCTCGGCGCGCACGCGCTCGCAGTTCCCGAGCCCCGCGCCGCCGAAGGCGACGTCGTCCGAATTGAACACGACCTTGTAGTACCCCTTCTTCGGCACGCCGATGCGGTACTCCTGCCGCTCGACGTTCGTGAAGTTGCAGACGGCGATGAGCTCCTTGCCCGCCGCGTCCATGCGCCGGAAGGCGATAACGGAATTGTCCTTGTCGTCCGAGGAAATCCAGGAAAAGCCCTCCCAGGAGTCGTCCACCTCCCACAGCGGGCGGTTCTTTTTATAGAACAGGTTGAGCGCGCGGGTGTAGTCCTGCAGCGCGCGGTGCTTCGGGTAGTCCAAAAGCAGCCAGTCGAGCCCCTTTTCGTAGTTCCACTCGATAAACTGCCCGAACTCCTGCCCCATGAACAAAAGCTTTTTGCCCGGGTGCGCCATCATATAGCCCAAAAAGGCGCGCACGCCGGCAAACTTCTCGTCGTAGTCGCCGGGCATTTTGTCTATCAGCGACTTTTTGCCGTGGACGACCTCGTCGTGCGAAATGGGCAGGACGAAATTTTCGGAAAACGCGTAAAACAGCGAAAACGTAATGCAGTCGTGGTTGTATTTGCGGAAAAAGCCGTCCAAAGAGAAATAGCGCAGGATGTCGTTCATCCAGCCCATGTTCCATTTGAAGTTGAAGCCCAGGCCCCCCGCGTACACCGGGCGCGAGACCATCGGCCAGGCGGTGCTCTCCTCGGCAATCATCAGCGCGTCCGGGAAGTCGCGGAACACGCTCTCGTTGAGCTTCTGCAAAAACTCGACCGCCTCGAGGTTCTCGTTGCCGCCGTATTTGTTGGGAATCCACTGCCCGTCGTCGCGGTCGTAGTCGAGATACAGCATCGAGGCGACGGCGTCGATGCGCAGGCCGTCGATGTGGTATTCGCGCAGCCAGAACTGCGCCGAGGAAAGCAGGAAGGAGCGGACCTCGTTTCTGCCGAAGTCGAACACCCGCGTGCCCCAGGCGTAGTGCTCGCCCTTGCGCGGGTCTGCATATTCATACAGCGGCTCGCCGTCAAATTCGTAAAGCCCGTTCGCGTCCTTCGGGAAATGCGCCGGGACCCAGTCGAGGATGACGCCCAGCCCCGCCTTGTGGCAGGCGTCGACCAGGTACATCAAATCCGCGGGCGTGCCGTAGCGCGACGTCGCCGCAAAATACCCCGTGACCTGGTAGCCCCAGGAGCCGTCAAAGGGGTATTCCGACAGCGGCATGAATTCGATGTGCGTATAGCCCATCTTCTTGACGTAGGGGACCAGCTCCTCGGCGAGCGCGCGGTAGGAGTAGAAGTTGCCGTCCGGGTACTGCTTCCAGGAGCCGGCGTGGACCTCGTAGATGTTGACCGGCGCGCGGTAGATGTTCTGCCCCGCGCGCGCGGCGAGCCACGCGTCGTCGGTCCAGTCGTAGCAGCCCTCCAGCTCGTAGTATTTCGTCGCGGTGCCCGGGCGCGTCTCCATGTGCACGCCGTACGGGTCGCATTTCATCGCGACGCGCCCGTCGGCGGTCGCAATGTGATATTTATACGCGTCGTACGCCTGCACGCCGCGGACGACCGCCTCCCACACGCCGTCGCTTTTTGCGACGGGGCGCATCGGGTCGCGCGCTTCGTCCCAGGCGTTGAAGTCGCCGACCACGCTCACGCGCGCGGCGTGCGGCGCCCAGACGCGGAACACAACCTCGTCCGCCGACACGCGGTGCGCGCCGAAGTATTTATACGCCTGCGCGTTGCTGCCCTCGTGGAAAAGGTACACGGGGACCTCATGCACATCCGGCTTTTTCGCTGCTTTTTTCGGCATACAGACTCCCTCACAATGTATGATTATAAACAGTTTACCAAACCTTTTTGGAATTTGCAAGGGGTTTTTGACGATTTTATCAAAATTTTACGAAACCGCCCGCAAGCGGTTTGTGCAGTTTGTTAGAAACTTTTGGCGGAAAATCGGGGACAAGCGGGAACGCGGGCCGTAGGGCCGGGAATCGGCGCGCAGCACAACCCCAGTTCGACACGGGCACGCGTTTCGGCTGTGTAGGAAATAAAATCGACCACCGTAGGGGCGGGACTCCGTGCCCGCCCGAGCACAGTTCGGCACGGACACGCGCACCGGCTGTGCAGGAAACGGCAAATGCGCACGAACCGTAGGGCGGGGGCTTGCTC
>DVMW01000044.1 GCA_018714805.1 Candidatus Fimenecus excrementigallinarum | reverse complement strand
TGCGACGGGGCTTTCCCGTTACAGAAAGAGGGATATGTCCGTATCCTGTTTGAGCGGGCGGCGTTTTCGCCGTCAAGCAAGGTGGTACCGCAGGTCTTTCGCCTGTCCTTGTTATCAAGGACAGGCGTTTTCTTTTGTTTTGGGAGGCGAAATTATGCTGCATACCCGCGCTTCCGGCGTTTTGATGCCGGTTTCGTCGCTGCCGGGGCGTTTCGGCTGCGGGACGTTCGGGGAAGACGCGCGGCGGTTCGTGCGCGCCGTGAAGGAAATGGGCTTTTCCTACTGGCAGGTCCTGCCCCTAAACCCGCCCGACCCCCACGGTTCCCCCTACGCGAGCGCGTCGGCCTTCGCCGTCTCCACGCTGTATATCGACCCCGACACGCTCGCTCGCGAGGGCCTTGTTTCCCCCGCGGACGTCGAGGCGGCGGCCTTTTCGGGCTCGCCCTACACGGCCGACTACGCCTTTTCAAAGGCCGCGCATGAGACGCTCTTGCGCCGGGCCTTTGCAAACGCGCCGCAGGCGCTGCTCGAACGCGTCCGCGCCTTTTGCGGCGAGCACCGATGGTGCACGGACTACGCGCGGTTCTGCGCGCTGCACCGGGCGTTCGGCGGCAGGCCCTGGTACGAATGGCCCGCGCCGTTTGCCGACTACGCGCGCGCGGCGGACGCCATGGACGACGCGCTCAAGCGCGAAACGCGCTTTTACGAATTCGGGCAGTACCTCGCCTGTACCCAATGGTACGCGTTAAAGCTCTATGCCAACGAGCAGGGCGTCAAGGTGCTCGGCGATATGCCGTTTTACGTGTCCGCCGACAGCGCGGACGTCTGGGCGAACCGGGCGCTTTTCGAGCTGGACGCGCGCACCTATTTGCGCCGGCGCGTTTCCGGTGTGCCGCCCGATTATTTTTCCGCCGACGGCCAGCTCTGGGGCAACCCGCTTTACGACTGGGCGGCCATGGAAAAGGACAACTACCGATGGTGGTGCGACCGCCTGAAAGAAGCGCGCACGCTTTATGACACGATTCGCATCGACCATTTCCGCGCCTTCGCCTCCTACTGGGCGGTGGACGCCGCGGCTGACAGCGCACGCGAGGGCGTTTGGGAAAAGGGGCCGGGGATGCGGCTTTTTGACACGCTGTACGCGGCGTTCGGGGAGCTGCCCATCGTCGCCGAGGACCTCGGAACCTACGGCGAGGACGTGACCCGGCTTTTGGAGGACACCGGCTTTCCGGGGATGCGCGTGATTCAGTTCGGCTTTTCGCCGGACGCGGACTCCACCCACCTGCCGCACAACTACCCGCAAAACTGCGTCGCCTACGTCGGCACGCACGACAACACCACGCTGCTTGCGTGGCTGTGGGAGGCCTCGGAGCGCGACCGCCGCTTTGCGCTGGATTACTGCGGCTTTTCCGGCGGCAACTGGGGCGAGGGCGGCTTTCAAAGCCCCGCCTGCCGCAGGGTCATAGAAACCGTCTGGCGCTCGGGCGCGAAGCTCGCCGTCATTGCCTTTCAGGACCTTTGCGGCTTCGGCTCGGACGCGCGCATGAACGTACCCGGAAGAGCGCAGGGCAACTGGCTGTTCCGCACCACGCAGGAAACGATAGACCAGATTGACAAAGCCTATTACCAAAAAATCAACCGTCTGTTTAAGAGAGGATAAGGTGAACCGCTATGGCAAAAATCCCCTACCGAACCTATTTGACCGAGGACCAGATTCCGAAGCAATGGTACAACCTGCGCGCGGACATGAAGGAACTGCCCGACCCGATGCTCAACCCCCAAACGGGCAAGCCCGCGACCGAGGAGGACCTGTACCCGGTCTTCTGCAAGGCGCTCGCGCATCAGGAAATGGACAACACGACGCGCTACGTCGACATTCCCGACGAGGTGCGGGAGATGTACAAAATCTACCGGCCCTCGCCGCTGTGCCGCGCGTACAACCTGGAAAAGGCGCTGGGCACGCCCGCAAAAATCTACTATAAATTCGAGGGCAACAACACCTCCGGCAGCCACAAGCTCAACTCCGCGATTGCGCAGGCCTACTACGCAAAGGAGGAGGGGCTGACCTCCCTGACGACCGAAACCGGCGCGGGGCAGTGGGGCACGGCGCTCGCCGAGGCGTGCGCGTACTTCCATTTGCCGCTGACGGTCTATATGGTCAAGGTTTCCTACGAGCAGAAGCCGTTCCGCCAGTCCATCATCCGCACCTTCGGCGCGAACGTCGTCGCGAGCCCTTCAAACACCACCGAGGCCGGGCGCAGAATCCTGCAGGCCGACCCGCAGAACAGCGGGTCGCTGGGCACCGCCATTTCGGAGGCGGTCGAGACGGCCCTGACGACCGACGGCTGCCGCTACGTTTTGGGCTCCGTGCTCAACCAGGTCGTGCTGCACCAGTCCATCATCGGGCTTGAGAGCAAGACCGCCATGGAGATGCTCGGCGAGTACCCCGACGTCGTTATCGGCTGCGCCGGCGGCGGCTCGAACCTTGCGGGCCTCATCGCGCCCTTCATGCAGGATAAGCTTCTGGGGAAGGCCGACCCGCGCATTGTCGCGGTCGAGCCCGCCTCCTGCCCGTCCCTAACGCGCGGGAAATACGCCTACGACTACTGCGACACCGGCAAAATGACGCCGATGGCAAAAATGTATACGCTCGGCTGCGAATTCAAGCCCTCCCCCAACCACGCCGGCGGCCTGCGCTACCACGGGATGTCGCCGATTCTCTCGAAGCTTTACCACGACGGGTACATGGAGGCCGTCGCCGTCGAGCAGACCCGGGTTTTTGAGGCGGCGACCGAATTCGCCAAGATTGAAACCATCCTCCCCGCCCCCGAAAGCGCGCACGCCATCCGCGCCGCCGTGGACGAGGCGCTCAGGTGCAAGGAGACCGGCGAGGCGAAAACGATTCTCTTCGGGCTGACGGGCACGGGCTATTTCGACATGACCGCCTACACGGCGTTCCGCGAGGGGAAAATGCACGACTACATCCCCACCGACGCGGATTTGCAGGTCGGCTTCGACAAGCTGCCGAAGCTCCCCGGCATCCAGGAATAATTCTTCTTCTGATACTTATGAAGGACGACTCTGTATTCAAACCGATACAGAGCCGTCCTTTTTATACGCTGCCTGTAAAAACGCAGGCAGTTTTGTTTTTGTATTAAGTTTTTCAAAAAAAGGTGTTGACAACCGAACTTTTCTCGGTTATACTCCACTTGTAAGGCAGTTAGTTGCTCAACTAACAAACCAGCAAGCTAAGGCGGTGATCCTATTGCAAGTGCATCCGAGCATAGATAAGCCCATATTCCTTCAAATCGCGGAGCAGCTGGAAGATTCGATCTTCACAGGTGTTTTCCCCGAGGAGACGAAGATCCCTTCCACCAATGAGGTCGCCGCTGTGCTGAACATCAATCCCCACACGGTGCTCAAGGGCATGAATCTGTTGGTCGACGAGGATATCATCTACAAAAAAAGAGGACTTGGGATGTTCGTAAAAACAGGCGCTGTTGAAAAAATACGGCAAAAAAGGCAAGGGCAGTTTTATGAGCAGTATATCGCGGCGCTGATCCGTGAAGCGGAAAAGCTGCAAATGTCAAAGGAAGATATCATGGCACTGATTGAAAGAGGGTATGACGATGAACGCCATTGAAATTCAGAATGTTGCAAAGCGATATAAGGACGTAACGGCGCTGGAGGATGTTTCCCTTTCTTTCGCATTCGGGAAAATCTATGGGCTTTTAGGCAGAAACGGCGCCGGGAAATCTACTCTTATCAACATTATTGCGAACCGTATTTTTGCGGACTGCGGTGAAGTCCGGATCGATGGGATCCCGGCAAAAGAGAACATGGGTGTTCACGAAAAGCTCTTTTGCATGAGCGAAGCGGATCTGTATGATCGGGATCTGAAAGTGAAAGAGCTTTTCAAATGGACGGATCGCTTTTATGATGCCTTTGATTCCGATAAAGCCTTGGCGCTTTCCGAGAAATTTAATTTGGATATCCATAAGCGGTTCAAGGCATTATCCAAAGGCTATCAGTCTATTTTCAAGCTGATCGTTGCACTGTCGCTTCGTGTTCCCTATGTCATTTTCGACGAGCCCGTTTTAGGGCTTGACGCAAACCACCGGGAACTGTTTTACGAATTGCTTCTGGAAGAGTTTGAAACCGGCGAGCGGACGTTTATCCTTGCAACGCACCTGATCGAAGAGGTCGCGAACCTGATCGAGGAAGTTGTTTTAATTGACAAAGGGAAGGTGCTCCTGCAGGAAAGCGTTGAAGCCTTATCGGAAACCGGATACAGCATTTCAGGCACGGCGCAGGAAGTAGACAGCTATTGCGAAGGCAAAAACGTGATCGGGCAGGATACGCTGGGCGGTATGAAGATCGCTTATGTTTTAGGGGAAAAAGCAGCGCTGCCGCAGGGCAGCAATTTGCAGATCGCGGCGATCAATCTGCAAAAGCTGTTTGTCAAGCTGACGGAGAAAGGCGGCAACGGAAATGAATAAATTAAAAGCGGCGGTTCTATACGAATACGCAACCAAAATCAAGGCTATGGGCGTCTTTTATTTGATCCAGTATGCGATCACGGCGTTGATTTTCGCGATCGTCCTCATTTTCACGGACGGGAGCCAGACCGGTTCCAACGCTTTGGAAATCAGCTCGGTCGTTTTTGTAAGCGTGATCGGGGTATTGGGCTACAAGGAAGACTTTAAGGCGCTGCTGCAAAACGGATACACCCGCAAATCCATCTTTCTTTCGACCGTCTGCATGTTTGTGCTGCTTTGCGGGACGATGGCTCTGATCGACACTGTGATCGGCAACACCATCCACCATTTTGCAAATCAATATTTTACCCTGTTCGGGAGTCTGTACGGATACAGCAGCCTTTTCGCGAATTGGTTATGGCTCACGGTTTTATATCTATTGTTTTGCAGTCTGTCCTACTTAGCGATTTTGGTGATCCACAGGATCGGGAAAACGGCGTCGCTTTTGCTTGCCGTTGGGCTCGGCGGCGGCGTACTGCTGGTGATCGCACTGTTTCGATTCGTACTCTCTGACAAAGCCGTGCGCGCGGTCGCGGATTTTTGGATACGGGCGATGGGCTTTACGGGCGACGGAACGACAAATATTTTCTTCCCCGTGATCACGTTTCTTGTGATCGGCCTCGTTTTCGGGCTCGGCGCTTTTGCACTGATCCGCCGCGCGGAGCTGAAAGGATGAAACCGGAAACGGATAAAGAGGGCGGGTCTGTGTCTTTTCTGACACAGACCCGTCCTCTATTTTTTGTTGAATGGAATGCGGACAGCCGCAAGGGCTGTCCCTACGGGGTTAGAGGCGGGTGGTTTCCCGCGCCGCGTCTGACCTCTGACTTCTAACTTCTGTCCTCTGATTTGATCGCGTCCCAATACGCTTTGGCGGCTTGCTCGTTGCGGTTGTCGCCGTAGAAATAATACTGCTTTCCCAAAAGCGCGTCGGGCAGATACTGCTGCTCGACCCAGTGGTGCGAAAAGTCGTGCGGGTATTTGTAAAACTGCCCCTTCTGCGCCGCGTCGTCGCCGTCGAAGTGCTTGTTCTGCAAAGCGCGCGGGATGCGGCCGTACCTGCCGCTTTCCACGTCCGCCATCGCCGCGTCAATCCCCGCTTCGCCGGTGTTCGATTTCGGCGCGGTCGCCACAAGAATCACCGCGTCGGCAAGCGGGATGCGCGCCCCGGGCAGCCCGACCGCCAGCGCCATGTCGCACGCCGCCTTGACAATGGGCAGAATCTGCGGATAGGCGAGCCCCACGTCCTCCGCCGCACAGACCATTAGCCGCCGCACCGCCGAGGGCAGGTCGCCGCCCGCCAGCAGCCGCGCCAGGTAGTGGAGCGCCGCGTCGGGGTCGGAGCCGCGCATGGATTTTTGAAAGGCGGAAATTACGTCGTAATGCTCGTCGCCCGCGCGGTCGTAGCGAAAGGCGTTGCCGCCGGTAAGCTTTTGCACCGCTTCCGCCGTTATCGTTTTGCCGCCGTTTTCGTCGGGCCGCGCCGCGAGCACCGCAAGCTCGGTAAAATTAAGCGCCTTGCGCACATCCCCGCCCGACGCGGCCGCAATGCAGGCGGCCGCCTCGTCGGACACGTCGAGCTTGCAGCCCTGCTCTTTTTCGAGAAACGCAAAGCCCCGGCGCACGGCGGGCTCGACCTCCTCGGGCGTCAGCGGCTTGAATTCAAAGACCGTCGCGCGGCTCAAGACGGCGTTGTAGACGTAAAAATACGGGTTTTCCGTGGTGGAGGCGATAAGCGTAATCTGCCCGCTCTCCATGTATTCGAGCAGGGACTGCTGCTGCTTTTTGTTGAAATACTGGATTTCGTCGAGGTACAAAAGCACGCCGTTCGGCGCGGCAAGCGTGCCAATCTCCGCAACAATCTCCTTGACGTCCTGAATGGACGCGCTCGTGCCGTTGAGCTTGCGCAGCGTCAAATCGGTCGTTTTCGCCAAAATGCGCGCAAGCGTGGTTTTGCCCGTGCCGGGCGGGCCGTAAAAAATCAGGTTCGGCAAATGCCCGGACTGCGCGATATTGCGAAGCGGCGCCCCCTCGCAAAGGAGGTGGCGCTGCCCGACCATTTCGTCTATGGTTTCCGGCCGCAGCCGGTCCGCTAACGGTGCTGTCATGTCGTCTCCTCAAAAAGCAGTTTTTCCGCGTCCGCCGGCGTTTCGGCAATATAGTCCGCGCCGTAGGCTTCAAATTCCGCCCGGCTGCCGAAGCCGTAAAGCACGGCGATGCACGGCACGCCCGCGCCCTTTGCCCCGCGGATGTCGTAAAGCCGGTCGCCGACCATAACGCACGCCTGCGCCGGCTCGCCGAGCGCGCGCATGGTGTTTTTTATCACATCGGTTTTGCTCGTGTGCCGGTCGTCAAACTGCGTGCCGCCGAGGTAATCGAACAACGGCAGCAGCCCCTGCTCGCGCAGAATCTGCTCGATATACGCCACGGGCTTGGACGACGCGGTCGCAATTTTGACGCCGGCGGCCGACAGCGTGCGAAGCAGCGCGGGAACGCCGTCGTAAACGCGCGCCGCCCGCCAGCCGCTCTCGCGGTAGCGCTCGCGGTATTTTTCCACCATAAAGTCAATCTTTTCGTCCGGGTAGCCGAACAGCGTCTTGAAGCTTTCGTAAATGGGAGGCCCTACGAATTTGCGCAGGACCGCGTCGTCCGGCGGCGCTTTGCCGTCGCAGGCGAACGCATAGCGCAGGCTTTCGAAAATGCCCTCGGAGGTGTCGAAAAGCGTCCCGTCAAAGTCGAACAGCACGGCCTTGTACCGGGGCGTTTTCCGATTCTGCGGCACAGCCGCTTCCCGCCCCTCCATCAGCGCACCGCCCGGACGTCGAGCACGACGTTTTCGTACCCGTCCACATTCGCGACAAAGAACATCACGGTTGTATCGTCGATAAAGCGCATATTGCTGTGCGCGGCATAGTTCGTCTCGTCATAGGTCACGCTGCGGCCGGTCTCGGTGTTGTAAACATAGACGCGGTAGTCCAGCGCGTTCGCAACCGTCCCCGCCATCACGACGTATTTCCCGTCGGGGCTGACGGCGAATTCCATCGGGTTCATCTGGTAGCCGACCGGCGTGATAACCGTATCGTCGTAGGTCGTATAGACGCGGCCGTCCTCCTTGGAGAGGATATAGTCGCCGCTGCGGATATACGACGAACCGTAGGCCGAATAGAAATTCGAAATCACCGTTTCCTCGCCGCCCTCGTACCGCACGGTCTGGAAGCCGCCGGCCGTTTCGCGGATAAAGGCGAAGGCGTCGTTTGCGAGCGGCTTGACATAGCATTCCGCCACGTTCAGCGCCGCGGACGTCTCCCGGCTGTCGTTTTTCGTGTAGATGTCGATGGGTGTTTCGCCGTTTTCGACCGGCTCATGGCTGCGGCTCGAGAAAAACGGGACGGCCTTCCCCGCGGCGGTCAGCGCCTCGTCCGTCACCATGCAGAAATCCGCGCGCATGGCGCCGGACATCCCGAGGGTGCGGTTGTTTTCGCTTAGGAACCGCGTCAGGGAGTTGTCGGAACGGTCCAGGACGTACGCCTCCTCCCAGACGGGCTCCTGCGCATAGGCGTCGGTCCGGTCGGAGTTGGCCAGCAGCAGGCAGCGGCCGCTTTGCGCGTAGGCCGTCGGCAGGTCCGTGACCTTAAAGAACATATAGCTGTAAATGTATACGTCGCTGTCCGAGCTTTCCACGGAATACACGCCGTACCCGCAGATGCTGCCGTCGCGCTCGATATAGTGGACGGTGACGGGAATCTGCTGGCCGCTCAGCGGCACCGTCAGCGACATGGCGCCCGTTTCGGGCAGCTCGACGAAGTCCGAGCCGTTGAATTCGTAAAACAGCACGTTGCCCGCCGCATCCGCCGTGTAAAACACCCGGGAAAAGTCGGTGGACATATACGGGATGGCGGTGATGGTCCGCGCAAGCTCGACCGTTTCCATTTTTTCGGGGTCGCCGAGCACTGATGTGTCCTCCCCCGGCTGCGGATTGCGGTACAGCCAAACGGCGGCAAACACCGCCGCCGCGGCAATGAGCGCCACGAGAATGGTCAGCACATTCTTTTTCGCCGAGGTCCTCACCTTGCCGCCCGGCGCGGCGTCCTGTGTAAACAGCACCGAAATACCCTCTCTCCCCTGCAGCGCAGGCAGAAATCTTTGCCGCTATTTTAGCACGTTCCCCCGCAAAAAGCAAGCGCGCCGGGGCGGCCCGATTTCTATTTTCCGCCGCGCGCGCATATATACCCATGACGGAAAAAGAATGTTGCGGAGGGTGCCTATGCAGGAATTTTTGCCGGAGGGCTTTTTGCTCGAGACCGCGGAGAACCGGCGGTACACGGAAAGTTTGGAGGGGCTGCGCGCGGCGCAGGCGCAGAACCGGGTGCTGGAGGCGCGCGCGGTGCGGTGCTCGGCGGCGCACGACCTGTACGTGCAGCTCGGCGAGATACAGGGCGTCCTCGAGCGCGCGCGGTGCGCTTGGGGCCTGACGGAAGGGACGGTGCGCGACGTGGCGGTGCTCTCGCGCGTCGGCAAGCCCGTCTGCTTTCGCGTCGCGGGCTTCCGGCCGGCGGCCGGCGGCGTCGCCGCCCTGCTCGACCGCAGGAGCGTGCAGGAGGACTGCCTGCGCGGGCAGCTTGCGCGCCTTCGCCCCGGGGACGTTCTGGACGCGGTGGTCACGCGCAGCGAGCCGTTCGGCGCGTTTTGCGACATCGGCGCGGGGATTGCGGCGCTGCTGCCGATTGACAGCATCTGCGTTTCGCGCATCCCCCACCCGGACGCGCGGTTTTCCCCGGGACAGCGCATCCGCGCCGTCGTGCGCGGGCGCGACGCGCTTGGGCGCATCCTTTTGACGCACAAGGAGCTTCTGGGAACGTGGCTGGAAAACGCGGCGCGCTTTTCGCCGGGCGAAACGGTGCCGGGCATTGTGCGCTCGTGCGAGCCCTACGGCGTCTTCATTGAGCTTGCGCCGAACCTTGCGGGGCTCGCGGAGCCGACGCCGGGCGTTCGGCCGGGCGACGGCGTGAGCGTTTACATCAAAAGCATCCAGCCCGAGCGCATGAAGGTGAAGCTCGCCGTCGTCGACCGCTTTCCCGCGCCGGTGCGCGCGCCCGCCTGCCGGTACCCGGACGTCCGCCGCCTGACGCGGTGGGTCTATTCGCCGCCGGACTGCAAAAAGCGCATCGAAACGGTATTTTCCGAAATCCCGTAAAAACCGAATTGAGGTTTGCATTTTTTTGTGGACTATGCTACAATAACGTTGTATATCCCCAGCGTTTTATGAGGGAGGAAGTTTTATGAAAAAGTCGCGCGCGAAAAAGCTTGTCTGCCTGCTTTTGTCGGTCGTGCTGGCCCTGACGCTTCTGGTGCCGGCGCTTGCGGCCTCCGACAAGGCGAACAAGACCCCCATCCTGATTGTCACCGGGTTCGCGGAATACCCGCTGGGCAACACCGCAACCGGCGAATCCGCGTTCCCGCCCGAAACGGACGCCATCCTGGAGCTGGTCGCGGCGGCGGCGCCGTCGCTTTTGCAGCTGCTGGCAAGCGGCAAAACAGAGGCGGATTTTGACGCGCTGTGCGACACGGTCCTGCCGGCGGTCAACAGCCTGTTTGACCCCATTTCCTGCAACCCGGACGGCACGGTCGCACACCCGGAGGTCGGCCTGATGTACCAGTACCCCGAATCGGCCGCCGACTATCCGGAGGGCACCATTTCGAACGGGCTTGCGCTCGCCGCCATTGAGGCGGTCGGCGCCGAGAATACCTTTGTCTACGGCCTCGACTGGCGGCTTGACCCGATGGACGTCGCCGACGAGCTCAACGGCTGGGTGCAGCACATCAAGGAAAAAACCGGGTCGGACAAGGTTTCCATCGCGGGCATCAGCATGGGCGGCGTCATGGTCTCGGCGTATCTTGCAAAATACGGCACGGCGGACATTTCCAACGTCACGATGGTTTCGAGCGCCTTTACGGGGCTGGAATACATCGGGCGGCTGTTCCGCGGCGAGGTGAAAATCGACGAAGCGGGCCTCTTCCGGATGCTTGAGCAGCTCATCGGCTCCGACGTGCTCACCCGCATTTTCGGCTCCACGAGCATCGTGCGCGACATTATCGCCCTGGTCGACGACCTGTACGCGGCCTCGGGCGACCGCATTTTCACCGAATGCCTGATTCCGGCGTTCGGCTACTGCCCCGGCCTCTGGTCGTTCGTGCCGGCGGCGGACTATGAGGCCTGCAAGGCGTTCATGTTCCCGCTGATGGATTCGACCGACGAAGAAAAGGCGGCGCTGGAAGCGAAAATCGACGCCTACCACGAGGTGCAGGCGAACGTCGGCGACACGCTCAAGGCCGCGCAGAAGGCCGGCGTCAACGTCGCGGTCGTCTCCAACTACAACCTGCAAATGCCGCCCGTGTCCACCGCATCGGACATGACCGGCGACCAGGTCATCGAAACCATGCACACCAGCGGCTTCGCGACCTGCGCGGACATCGGCGAAACGCTGCCCGAGAGCGTGACGGGGTCCTACGTTTCCCCCGACCGCATGATTGACGCTTCCACCTGCCTGCTGCCCGACGAGACCTGGTTCATCAAGGATATGCACCACACGGGCTTCTCCGTTGCGCAGAACCAGGGCGAATTTTACGCCTGGCTGATGACTGCAGAAGAGCCGGTGGACATCCATTCGAACCCGCTGTACCCGCAGTTCATGCAGTACAACAACGACACGCAGGTGCTTTACCCGCAGACGCTGCTGCGCGGCGACGTGAACTTTGACGGCAAGGTGGACCTTGTGGACGCGCGGCTTGTGCTGCGGCACGTGCGCGCGAACGACAAGCTTTCCGCCGTGGCGCAGGAGGCCGCCGACATGGACGGCAGCAGCACGCTGCGCGACGCGGACGCGCAGGCCATTATGGACGCCTACGCCGGCGCCAAGCCGCAGACGGACGCGGAAACCGGCACGTTTTTGCCCGACCTCGGCCTTTCGGACGGCGGGGACATTGCCGGGCAGCTGGAGGACGCGCTCCAGGGCGTGACGGACAGCCTCGGGGACCTGACCGGCGGCGGGCTGGACCTCGGCGGCCTTGCGGGCCTCGGTGATTTGCTCGGCGGCCTTTTTGGCGGGCTTGCCGCTTAAACCGCATATTGCAAAGCCGCTCCGGGCAGCCGGGGCGGCTTTTTTGTCCGCTTAAGAAATTTGTAACCATTTTCCGGCTTGTTTTGTTAGAAAAACGTGCTAAGCTTTCTCTGTACCGAAAAGAGAAGGCTTTTCCTTTTGCGGAAAATCTGGTAAGATAGACAAAAGAATCAACGGCAAAGAAGGGCGACGCGATGTATACGGTCTTGGTCTGCGACGACGACAAGGCGATTTTGGATTCCCTGGAAATTTATCTGCATCTGGAGGGCTACGAGGTGGTCAAGGCGGCAAACGGCAAGGACGCGCTGGCCGCCGCGGCGAGCCGGGACCTGCACTGCATCATTTTGGACATCATGATGCCGGGGCTCGACGGGCTGCAGGCGACGCTCAAGCTGCGCGAGCGCCACAACGTCCCTATCATCCTGCTGTCCGCCAAAAGTGAGGACACCGACAAGATAACCGGCCTTTCCTTCGGCGCGGACGACTACGTCACAAAGCCCTTCAACCCGCTCGAGCTCATGGCGCGCGTCAAGTCGCAGATTCGCCGCTATGCGACGCTCGGCAGCCTGGAGGTACGCGAGAACCTGTTGACCACGGGCGGGCTGACGCTCGACCCGGACGCCAAGGAGGTCACGCTCGACGGCGAGCCGGTCCGCCTGACCGCGACGGAGTACGGCATTCTGGAATACCTGATGCAAAACATGGGGCGGGTGCTGTCGACCAGTCAGATTTACGAGGCGGTTTGGAACGAGCCCGCGCTTTCGACCGAAAAAACCGTGACCGTACACATCCGGCGCATCCGCGAAAAGATTGAAATCGACCCAAAAGACCCAAAGTACCTGAAGGTGGTGTGGGGCATTGGCTACAAAATCGAAAAATATTAAATACTCCTACGGCCTGAAGACCCTCGCCTTCATGCTGGCGGCGGCGCTTGTGTTTGCCGGGGCCTGGCTGTGCGGCGGGCTTGTCAACATCCTCAACGACCTCGGCTGGGACAACACCATGGTGCGCGAGGACCCGGTATTTACCGACACCGCCCTGTTCCAAAACCAGGTGAACGCCGCGTCGGGGTACGTCTTTACCGCCTGCGTGCAGAACGACTGGACGCGCGACGCCCTGCCGAACTACCCGACGCTGGCCGAGGCGCAGGAAAAAGCCGAAAAGACGCGGCAGCTGCTGCGCGAGGACGTTTACTGGTCGCTTGTAAACAGCGCGCAGGCCGCCTACAACGAGCCGGTGACGGCCGCCGACGGCGCACCCGCCTATACGCCGACCGAGGAGGAGCTGGAGGCGGCGTACCCGACATCCTCCACCACGAGCCCCTTGGGGATGGGGAATGAAAGCGCGCAGGTCTATATCTCCGCCGACATGACCGCCGAGGCGCTGGCCGCCGACGTGGAGCAAATCTACACGAGCACCCTAAACTGGGAGCAGCGCAATTTCCGCGCGCGCGTGCTGCGCGCCGAGGAGGCGCTCGCCTCCCTGCAAAATTTCCGATACCTTCTGGTGGACGCGGCGACCGGCGAGACGATGACGAACCTGGCAAACGTCAAAACCCCGGACGACTTTTTCGCGGCCTGCGGCGAGCGCGACTGGTTCGTCGGCTACACCGTGGACAGCGGCCTGGAGCGCTACTCGGGCGCGGCGTCGTCCATGGTGTTTGACGCGGCGGACCCGGAGAAGTCCGGGCAGTACGTCACCCAGTGGCTGGACACCTTTGCCGAAAACGGCTACGACGTCTATTTCTGCGTGCCGGAAGCGCTTGCCGCCGGCGACACGTTTTCGGACGCCCTGGCAACCTTTTCGGAAAGCTCCGCGCAGATTGACCGGCAGACCGTCGGGCTGGTCGTCGCGCTGTCCGCGGCGCTGGCGCTGTCCGTCTATCTGCTGCTGACCGCCGGGCGCGTCAAGGGGCGCGACGACGTGCAGTTCCTGCCGCAGGACCGCCTGCCCGGCGACGTCCACACCCTGCTGTCCGCGGCGCTGGCCGTGGCCCTGCTCATCGGCGCCTTCTACTTTATGGGCCATTACATTTCGGACGACGGCACCAGCTATCAAATCCGCAGCGTCTCGCTGTGGCGGGTCGCCGCGGGTCTGTGCGCGGCGGGGCTGTACGCGGTCCTTGCCGAGTGGGTCCTGTCCGTCGCGAAATACGCGAAATCCGACCGGCCGTATTTCGCCTCCATGCTTCTTGTGCGCGCCGCGCGCCGCCTGTCCCGTATCGTGCACGCCGGTCTTGCGCGGCCGAAGCACATTTCGCGCAAAGCCGTCGTGTTCGCCGCGCTGTATCTGTTCATAAACCTTCTGCTGCTCTCCATCGGCGGTGCCGGCTCCCTGCTTGTCGCGCTCGTTTGGAACGTGCTCGCCTTCCTGCTCGTCTGGCGGTACCTTTCGTCGCTCGACCGCATTTTGGACGCCGCCGAAGCCGGCAAGCGCGGGGACGCGCCGAAACCCATGGATACCGCCCGGATGCCCGAGCCGCTCGGGACGCTGGCGCGCAACCTGACCGTCACGCAGGCGGAAATGCACAAGGCCGTGCAGGAGGCGGTCAAAAATGAGCGCATGAAGGCCGAGCTTATCACCAACGTTTCGCACGACCTCAAAACCCCGCTGACCTCCATCATCTCGTATGTGGACCTGCTGAAAAAATGCGAGATTTCCGACCCGGACGCGCAAAGCTACCTCGGCGTGCTCGACGAAAAATCCACGCGCCTCAAGCGGCTTATCGAGGACCTTGTCGAGGCCTCCAAGGCCTCCTCGGGCGCGGTGACGCTGCACAAAATGCACGTGAACCTTTACGAGCTTGCGGTGCAGGCGGTCGGGGAGCTGGAGGACAGCTTTGCCGAACGGAACCTGCAAATTGTGCTCGACGCGCCCAAAACGCCGCCCGTCGTCTTTGCGGACAGCCAAAAGACCTGGCGCGTCATCGACAACCTCCTGTCGAACGCCCGTAAATATTCGCTGCCGGGCTCGCGCGTCTATGTGGACGTCTTCCCGGACGGCACGGACGGCGTGTTCTGCATCAAGAACATATCCGGCGAGCCGCTCAACATCGACCCCGAGGAGCTGACGCAGCGCTTTGTGCGCGGCGACGCCTCCCGGACGCTGGAGGGCAGCGGGCTGGGGCTTTCCATTGCCAAGGACCTGTGCGCCCTGCAGGGCGGCCGGCTGCAGCTGGAAATCGACGGCGACCTGTTCAAGGCGACGGTCCGCCTGCCGCTTTCGGGCAGCGCCCGGACGACGCCCGCCCCGCCGCAGGAAACGCCCGCAGACGCACCCGTGGCCGACGCCGCCTTGCCGGCGCCCGCTCCCGCCGAAACACCCGCAAAAGCACCCGTGGAAACGCCCGGCGACACGCCGGCGGAAAGGTAGGAACCTATGCTTTTATCCCTTTGTCTTGGCATCATCGCCCTGGGCGCTTCTGCCGCCCTGCTGATTGCGCGCCGGCTGAAGCGCAGCCCCGCCGCGGGCCTTGCGTGCGAGGTGCTCGAGGGCGTGCAGGCCTTCGGCTACGTCCTCATTGCGCTGGGCAGCGTGGCCTTTTACGGGCTCGCCTCCGGGCAAATCCGCCTCTGATTGGCGCTGTGAAACCGGAAAGAACCGGCGCAGCATTCAGCTGCGCCGGTTCTTAAATTATCCAAAAAATTGCCGCACCACAGCAAGCCGGACCACGCGCTGTCACCTGCGCTATGAAAAGGCAGGTATTTCGCGTCCTGCGGGACGCGACGGGGGCGCCGCCCCTCGACCCCGCCGCCTTTTCAAAAAGGCGGGCGAAAACTTTTGTGTGGCTCGATTGAAGCTTCTTCAAACGTCTGACCGGCGCAGCTTTTGGCTGCGCCGGTTCTGTTTTGTTTATTCGGCCTGCTTTTTCGGCTTTTTCTCCTTCGGGGGACGGTCGCCGAGCTCGATAAGCTTATTCGCGCCCGCCCAAAGCGCCATGGCGATAAACAGGAACAGCATCAGGTAATAGCCCGTCGTCAGCCGGAAGGCCTCTACGGAGAACATCCCGCCCAGCAGCACGGAGATGACGGACGAGGGCAGGAAATCCGCCAGGTTGATGCTGCCGTCCAAAAACGGCGCGGAAATTTGGCGGAACGCTATGTACATGGCAAGCATCGTAAGCACGCCGACGACCGAAATGCAAATCGGGATGGTTTTCTTTTTGGAAAAGCAGGCGAAAAAGAACAGCACGACCGCGAGCGCCGCAGCCAGCACCAGGCAGACGACGAACACCACGGCGGGCGCTTTCAGCGCCGCAACGGACGCGGGCAGCGATACGCCGAGCTCCCCCTCCCCCAAAAGGCTTTGCACCGAGGGCAGGACGTCGCGCAGCAGCGCCCGAATGCTCCAGAAATCCTCGGTCAGGCCCGAGTCCGTAGAATCCCCCTGCAGCTGCGCGAGCAGCTGAAAGGCGGTGGATTTGGTCAGGGTGTAAAAGAAATTGCAAAAATACGCCGAGACGGGCACGCACACGGCGAGCACCGCCAGCACAATCCGGTACAGGACGGCGTGGCCGTCGGTTTTTGGTTTCTTTGCCATTTGCACAGGAACTCCTTTGCCGCAAAAAGAATGCTTTATTGCGCGTTCTTCGCCTTTTCCCACGAAGAATTGAGCGCTACGGTCTGGTTAAACACGGGCGCCGCCGCCGTCGCGGTCTTGTCTAAGCAGAAATACCCCTGCCGCAAAAACTGGTAGCCGCGGCCTGCCGCAGCGTCCCGCAGCGAGGCCTCCAGCCGGCAGCCGGCGAGCTTTTCCATGGAACGCGGGTTGAGGTTCTGCTCAAAGTTCCCGTTCGTCTCGTCCGACGGGTTCTCGACCGAGAACAGCCGGTCGTAAAGGCGCACCTCGGCTTCAAAGCTGTCCGCGGCGCTGACCCAGTGGATGGTGCCCCGGACCTTGCGCCCGTCGGGGGCGTTGCCGCCGCGCGTTTCGGGGTCGTAGGTGCAGTGGACGACGGTCACGCGGCCGGCGTCATCCGTCTCATAGCCCGTGCAGGTGACCAGGTACGCGCTCTTTAAGCGCACCTCGTTGCCCGGGAAGAGGCGGAAATATTTTTTCGGCGGGTCGGCGCAGAAATCGTCCTGCTCAATGAACAGCTCGCGCGAGAAGGTGAGCCGGCGCGTTCCCATCTCCGGGTGCGCGGGGTGGTTCTCGACCTCGAGCGTTTCGGTTTTGCCCTCGGGGTAATTGTCAATCACAAGCTTTATGGGGCGCAGCACCGCCATCGCGCGCGGGGCGGTTTCGTTGAGCTCGTCGCGCACGCAGGCCTCCAAAAGCCCCATGTCCACGACCGAATACGCCTTGGAAACGCCAATCTTTTCGCAGAACGTGCGAATGGCCGCGGGCGGGTACCCCCGGCGGCGCATCCCCGACAGCGTCGCCATGCGCGGGTCGTCCCAGCCGTCCACGACGCCCTCGCGCACAAGCGCAAGGCACTTGCGCTTGCTCGTTAAGCAATAGTTGAGGTTAAGCCGCGCAAATTCAATCTGCCGCGGCGGGGTCGGGATGCCGAGCTCGCGCAGGAACCAGTCGTACAGCGGCCGGTGGTTTTCAAACTCCAGCGAGCACAGCGAATGGGTCACGCCCTCCTTCGCGTCGGACAGCGGGTGGGCGAAATCGTACATCGGGTAAACGCACCATTTGTCCCCCGTGCGGTGGTGCGGCACGTGCGCAATGCGGTAAATCACCGGGTCGCGCATATTGAGGTTCGGCGACGCCATATCGATTTTGGCGCGCAGAACCCGCGCGCCGTCCGGGAATTCGCCGGCCGTCATGCGGCGAAACAGCGCGAGGTTCTCTTCGACCGGCCGGTCGCGGTAGGGGCTGTTTTTGCCGGGCTCGGTGAGCGTCCCGCGGTAGGCGCGGATTTCCTCCGCCGAAAGGTCGTCGACATACGCCTTGCCCATTTCGATAAGCCGGACGGCGCAGTCGTAAATAAAATCGAAATAATCGGACGCGAACAGCAGCTTGTCCCATTGGAAGCCGAGCCAGCGGATGTCCTCCTTGATGGACTCGACGTACTCGACGTCCTCCTTCTGCGGGTTCGTGTCGTCCAGCCGCAGGTTGCACGTGCCGCCGTATTTTTTCGCCGTGCCGAAATTGATGCAGATTGCCTTGGCGTGGCCGATGTGCAGGTAGCCGTTCGGCTCGGGGGGGAAGCGCGTCTGCACATGGGTGTAGACGCCGTTTTGCAAGTCCTCGTCAATATAGTCGTGAATGAAATTGCCGGCCATGATGGTTTCACGCTCGTCCGCCATTTCAAAACGCCTCCTTTTCTGGTTTCACGCGCCGCGGTAGTGCGCCGCCGCCGCCGAAAGCCTTGCGCGCACGCTTGTTTCGCCCAAAAGCTTGAGAATCGCGCACAAATCCGGCGTGTTCTGCCGGCCTGTCGCCGCAATGCGAATCACCGTGGACACGTCGCTGACGCTGCCCTTGTAATCGCCCGGCGCGGCCTTCCAGTCGCGCATTTCCGCCGCAAAGCCCAGCGGCGCGCAAATGGATTTGACCTTTTCAAACCAAGCCGGATTGTCATCGTCCGGCGACCAGACCTCCAAATACCGCTCCAGCACCGCCGCCGCGTCCGCGGGGGCAATGTGCCCGGGCAGCGTGTAGTCGGGCGCAAAGAGGTCGTCGTACATATAGGAAAAATACGGCTGCACCTCGGAAAACGCCGCCAGGTCCTTGCGCGGCTTTTTGCCGCCGCGGTCCAGGGAGAGCATCCCGAGCGCCTTTTCCCGGTCCGCCTCGAGCCGCGCGGCAAAATCGGGGTCGTTCGCCTTCGCCCAAGAGCGCGTCGCGTCGTACACCGCCTGCCCCGACATACGGGAAATGCAGGTCTTGCTGACGTCGCGCAGCTTGGCCGCGTCAAACAGCGCGCCCGAAACCGACAGCTTTTTGAGGTTGAAGGGGAATGCGGTAAGCGGGGCGTCGGGGTTGGCGCGCCGCCAGTCCTCAAAATTGGAATTGAGCAGCGTCAGCAAATATTCGAGGACGCTCTCGGCTGGGTAGCCCGCCTTTGCGAAATACTGCACCGCCGCCTCCGGGTCCTTGCGCTTGGAAATTTTCCGTTTGCCGCCCGTTTCCTCGTCGAGCTTCATAATCTGCGGGGTGTGGGCATATTTCGGCGCGCGGAAGCCGCACGCGGAAAACAGCGCGATATGTTTGGGCAGCGACGGGAGCCACTCCTCGCCGCGAATCACGTGCGTGGTGCGCATATAATGGTCGTCGCAGACGTGCGCGAAATGGTAGGTCGGCACGCCGTCGCTTTTCAAAAGCACCTCGTCAATCACGTTTTCGGGCATTTCAAGCTTGCCGCGGGCAAGGTCCTCTATGCGGATGCGCCTGTCCATATCGCCCGTCGAACGAAAGCGCAGCACATAGGGCTTGCCGGCGCGAAGCTTTTCTTCAATCTCCTCGTCCGACAAATCGCGGCACTTGGCGTACTGCCCGTAATACCCGAAAAACGGCGCGCCGTCGGCCTCCTGCTGCGCGCGCAGCGCAGAAAGCGCCTCCTCGGTGCAAAAGCACGGGTACGCAAGGCCGCGCCTCACCAGGTCCTTGGCGACAATGCGGTAAATTTCCACGCGCTCGCTTTGCGTATAGGGGCCGTACGCACCGGCTTCGCCGTCTTTCGTCACGCCCTCGTCAAAGGTGATGCCAAAGCCCGTCAGGCCGTCCAAGATGGCCTCTACGCCGCCTTTTACCTCCCGCTTTTTGTCCGTATCCTCAATGCGCAGGTACACAAGCCCGCCGGACTGCTTCGCGGTCATATAGTCCGCCAGCGCCCCAAACAGGCCGCCGATGTGCAAATACCCCGTGGGGCTCGGCGAAAACCGCGTCACACGCGCCCCCTCGGGCAGCGCGCGCGGCGGGTACTGCGCCTCTAAGTCCGCCGGCGTCTTGTTGACCTCCGGGAACAACAGCGCCGCTATTTTTTCGGTGTCCGTCACGAAAAGTCCACCTTTCCTTTTTGCCGATATACGGATATATTATCGCAGAAAACCGACAAAGTATCAACTGTTTTTTCGCACAAAAGCACCGTTCGGGCAGATTTTCACCCGAATCGAGCCGCAAAACGCTTACCATTTGCCTGTATTCCCTTTTATAATGAACACACCTTTAAAATCCGTTTCAGCTTGCAAGGCGAAAGCCAAAAACCGCCGGACATGCGGCGACTGGCAGGATTTCGCCCGAAAAGGGTAACCGCGCAAAAGAAAAAGCGGCTCCGAACGTGGGAGCCGCTTTTCTTGTCTCTGTTCGCCGAATTACGCTTCCGTCTTCAGCCGGCGGACAATCGCCGCCAGGCGGTCTTTCGTAAAGATGACCGGCGTCGGGTAGAGCGGGTGCGCTTCCTTCATGGCGCGCTCGACAACCAGGTCGATGTCCTCGTCGCGAATCTGCGCAAAGCCCGTCGGGATGTTCATGCGCGCGTTCATGCCCTTTATGGCCTCGATAAACTTGCACGCCTTGTCCGCCTCGCTCGCGCCGGAAACGCCCGCAATATCCGCCAGCCGCGCAAGCTGCGGGTAAATGGCGGCGCCGTATTCCTCGAGCACCACGGGCAGAATCACCGCGTTCGCAAGGCCGTGGGCAATCCCGTACATCCCGCCGAGGTTGTGCGCGATGGCATGGACATAGCCGACATAGGCGCGCGTAAACGCCATGCCCGCATAGAACGACGCGAGCAGCATATTGTTGCGCGCCTCGATGTTTTTGCCGTCCGCGTATGCGGTTTCGAGATTTTCAAAGATAAGCTTCGTCGCCTTTTCGGCGTATTCGCGCGTCGAGGGGACGTTGCTCTTGCCGATATACGCTTCCACCGCGTGCGTCAGCGCGTCGAGCCCCGTTGTGGAGGTAATGTGCGGGGGCAGGCCCACGGTCAGCTCCGGGTCGAGCACCGCGAACTTCGGGCGCAAAGACGGGTCGTTAATCGCGTATTTTTCATGCGTCTGGGGGTTGGAGACGACCGCCGCAAGCGTCGTTTCCGAGCCCGTGCCCGCCGTCGTGGGCACCGCATAGAACGGGGGCAGCTTGTGCATGACCTTTAAGACGCCGCGCATCTGCGGGATGGTCTTGTTCGGGCGCACCACGCGCGCCGCCGCCGCCTTGGCGCAGTCCATCGGGCTGCCGCCGCCGAAGGCGATAATCCCCTCGCAGTTGTGCTGCAAAAAGAGGTCGCGCGCCTCCTCGATGTTGTCGATGGTGGGGTTGGGCTGCACGCCGTCATAGACGACGTAGTGGATGTTCTTCGCCGTCAGCTGCGCAAAAAGCCCGTCGAGCAGGTGGAGGTTCATCAGGCCCTTGTCCGTTACGATAAGGATGTTCTGAATCCCCTTTTGCGCAATGACGTCCGGCAGCTGCTTAATGCAGCCCGGCCCCGTCAGAAGCTGCGGCTCCGACCAGTCGAGGAAATACATAAAGACCTTCATGATTTTCTGAAACGCGCGGTAGTATGCGACCTTCAATGCCCACATGGCGTAGCACCGTCCTTTATGAATTTTTGGCAGAAACGCTGCCGATACAAAATTATTTTACCGAATTTTCACCAAGAATGCAAGCCTTTTCCACATATTCCCGCGCGCGGGCGGCGTCGCGGGCAATTGCGGCGGAAAGCGCGTCGAGCGACGGGAATTTCTCCTCGGGGCGCAGGTAGCAAAGCAGCTCCACGCGTACGCGCTGTCCGTACAGGTCGCCGCTGTAGTCCAAAATGCAGGTCTCGCTGCGGGCGGTGTTCGTCCCGATGGTCGGGCGCACGCCGAAATTCGTCACCGCCGGATAAAGCGCGCCGCCGACGCGCACGCGCGACGCGTACACGCCGTATTTCGGGCGCACAAAGCCCGCGGGGAAAAACTGGTTTATCGTGGGGAACCGCAGCTTCCGGCCGCGGCGGTCGCCCGCCACGACCTCGAACGCATAGGAAAACGGCCGGCCGAGCATCGCGTTCGCCGCCGGGACGTCGCCCGCCTGCAGCGCGCGGCGGATGCGCGAGGAGGAGACCGGCGCGCCGTCGAACATCGCGGTCTCGGCAATGTGCAGCCGGACGCCGGCCGCCTCGCACAGCGTTTTCAAAAGCGACGCGTCGCCGCGGCCGCCCTGGCCGAACGTATAATTTTCCCCGCAGCACAGCGCCGTCGCGTGCAGGCGGTTTTGCAGAATCTCCGAAAAAAACGCTTCGGCGGAAAGGTCGCGCACGCCGGAAAAGTCCAGGTACACCGGCTGTATCCCCCAGCGTGCCAGCAGCGCCTCCCGGTCTTCGCCGGTCAGAAGCGCGGGCGGGGAAACGCCCGCAAGCACCGCGGCGGGATGCTTGGTAAACAGCAGCGCGGCTTTGCGCCCCGGGCCTTTTTCCGTTTCTCTTAGAACATTTTGGTGCCCCAGATGCAGCCCGTCAAAGGCGCCAAGCGCCAGACAGAAGCCCGGTTCAGCCATCGGCAAACACCCGCTTTACAAGTAAACTTTCCCCGTCCGCGGGGAGGCTGCCGACGCCCAAAAAGCCGCCGTCCGGGGCGTACACGCGGTAAAGCCCCGGGGCGCAAAGTCCCTTGAGCCGTTCGGCGGCCAGCTCGCCGCCGTTATGAAAGCGCACGGCCTGCGGCGCGGTCACCGTCAGCGCCGGGTACGCGCCAAGACACGCGTCCACCGAGTGCAGGACCTCGGATACGCGGCCCTCGCTTTGCAGGCGTTCGAGCGTCTCGAGCGTGACGCACTGCGTTTTTGTAAACCCGTTCGCCGCCGTACGCCGCAGGGCGGTGAGCACCGCGCCCGTGCCGAGCGCCTGCCCGATGTCGTGCGCAAGCGAGCGGATATACGTCCCCGCCGAAACCGTGGCGGTCAGGGTAAATTCGTCGTCCGCAATGTCCGTCACCTCGAGCACGGCGATATGCACAGGGCGCGGCTTGCGCTCGACCGTCTCGCCGCGGCGGGCGAGCTCGTACAGCCGCACGCCGTTTTGCGAAAGCGCCGAATACATCGGCGGCAGCTGCTCGCTGTCCCCCAAAAACCGCGCCGCCGCGCGGCGGATTTCGTCGGGAGAGACGCGGACGGGGCAGGTCGTCAGAACCCTGCCCGTGATGTCGAGCGTGTCGGTCGTCAGCCCCAGCCGCACGCGCGCCGTGTAAGCTTTTTCCTTGGCGGGCAGCAGCTCGATAAAACGCGAAGCGCCCGAAAGCGCCACGGGGAGCACCCCGGTCGCCATCGGGTCGAGCGTGCCGGTATGGCCGGCCTTTTTTACGCCAAGAATCCCCCGCACGCGGCGCACGACCGCAAACGAGGTGAGCCCCGCCGGTTTGTCGATACAAAGAAATCCCGTCATCTTGCTTCCAGTTCCCGCTGCACGGCGGAAAGCAGACGCGCCTTGCCCGCAGCCAGGTCGTTTTTGTCAATCTCGCAGCCCGCGGCGCGCGCATGGCCGCCGCCGCCGAGCGCCGCGCAAACGGCGGACGCGTCATACGGCGCGTAGGTGCGCACCGAGACCTTGAAGCTGCCGTCCGCGCGCTCGCGCAGGGTCAGCCCCACCTCGACGCCCTCAATTTTACGCGGGAGAGAGGCGATGCCGTCGCACTCCGTTTCGTTCGAGCCGCTTTCCCGGAACATCTCCTGCGTAATGGTCACCGCGGCGCAGCGGCCGCCGAAGTGCAGCTCGAGCGAGGCGAGCACCAGCGCTTCGAGCTTCAAATACGTTTTCGTCTTGGTCTCGAACATCACACGGTTGATGTTGTCAAAATCCGCGCCGGCGCGCAGCATTTCGGCCGCGAGCTCAAACGTTTCGGGCGTGACGTTGGAATACCGGAAGCAGCCCGTATCCGTCGAAAGCCCGGTGTAAATGCAGTCGGCAATCGCCGGCGTTACGCGGCAGCCCAGCGCACGCACCAGCGGCTCTATGAGCTCGCAGGTCGCCGCGCATTCGCGCAGAAGCAGCGCCTTTGCATAGCCGGTATTGGACAGGTGGTGGTCGACGCACAGGTCAATCCGGCCCGCGTACTGCGCTTCGAGCGGCGCGCCCAGCAGCTTTTCGTCGGCGATGTCCACCGCAACGACGAACGCGGGCGCAAAATCCGCGTCGGAAATCCCGCGGCGCAGGTACTCGTATTTTGCGGGAATGGGGTCGCTGCACAAAAGCCGCGCGCGTTTCCCGCAGGACAGCAGCGCGCGCAGCAGCGCAAACCCGCTGCCGAGCGTGTCGCCGTCGGGGCTGCGGTGCGTCAAAATGAGGATTTGGTCCTGCCCGCGCAGCAGCGCGGCGGCCTCCTCTACCGTCACGTTACGCATTTTCCCCTCCCGAGATTTCCCGCATTTTCTGAAAAATCTCCATGCCGCGTTCCACGGAATCGTCCGCGATAAAGCGCAGCTCCGGCGCCTTGCGCAGGTGCAGCGCCTGCCCGACCTCGCGGCGCAGGTAGCCCGTCGCGCTTTGCAGGCCCTTGACGGCCTCCTTCGCCGCGTCGAGCCCCTCGAGCGCGCTGACATAAACCTTCGCAACCGAAAGGTCCGCGCTGACCTCCACCCGCACGACCGTAAGCATTTTGCCCTTGACGCGCGGGTCCTTGAGTTCCTTGATGCGCAGCACGAGCTCGCGGCGGACGTCCTCGCTCGTGCGGTCCGTTTTATATCCTGCCATGGCTGTCGCCTGTCCTCTCGCTCGAACGCCGCGTCAGTCGCGGTATTCCTCCATGACGAACGCCTCCAAGACGTCGCCTTCCTTGATGTCGTTGAATTTCTCAAGCCCCACGCCGCATTCGTAGCCCTGCGCGACCTCCTTGACGTCGTCCTTGAAGCGCTTGAGCGACGCAATGGCGTCCTCGGTGATGACCACGCCGTCGCGGACCACGCGGATTTGCGCGTTGCGGGTGATTTTGCCGTCCAGCACATAGGAGCCCGCAATCATGCCCGCGGACGACAGCTTGAACACATTGCGCACCTCGGCGCGCCCCAGCTGTACCTCGCGGAATTTCGGGGCGAGCATCCCCTTGATGGCCGCTTCAATCTCTTCAATGCAGTCGTAAATCACGCGGTACATCCGCATATCGATGCCGTCGCGCTCGGCCAGCTGCTGCGCCACCGGGTCGGGACGCACGTTGAAGCCGACGATAATGGCGTTCGAGGCGTTGGCGAGCATGACGTCGGATTCGCTGACCGCGCCGACGCCGCCGTGGATAACCTTGACGTGCACCTCGTCGTTGGAAAGCTTTTCCAGGCTCTGCCGCACGGCCTCCACGGATCCCTGCACGTCCGCCTTGACGATGATGTCGAGTTCCTTTATCTCGCCCTCGTTGATAGAGGCGAACAGGTTGTCAAGCGTAACCTTGTGGTACTGCTTGAATTCCTCCTCCTTCGCCTCGTGCTTGCGCTGCTCAACCAGCTCGCGCGCCAGGCGCTCGTCGGAAACGGCGTCGAAGGCGTCGCCCGCCTGCGGGACGTCGACCAGGCCCGTCACCTCTACCGGCACGGAGGGGCCGGCCGCCTGCACCCGCTGCCCGCGGTCGTTGGTCATGACGCGCACGCGCCCGACCGCCATGCCCGCGACGATGGTGTCGCCCGCCTTGAGCGTGCCGTTCTGCACAAGCAGCGTCGCCACGGGGCCGCGGCCCTTGTCGAGCCGCGCTTCGATGACCACGCCCTTGCCGGGACGGTTCGGGTTGGCCTTGAGCTCCTTCATTTCGGCGACAAGCAGGATGGATTCGAGCAGCTTGTCGATGTTCATGCCCGTTTTTGCGGAGACCGGCACGCAGATTACGTCGCCGCCCCACTCCTCGGGGATAAGCTCGTATTCCGTAAGCTGCTGCATGATTTTTTCGGTCGAGGCGCCGGGCTTATCCATTTTGTTGATGGCGACAATGATGCTGACCCCGGCGGCCTTGGCGTGGTTTATCGCCTCCACGGTCTGCGGCATAATGCCGTCGTCCGCCGCGACAACCAGCACGGCGATGTCCGTCGCCTGCGCGCCGCGCGCACGCATGGCGGTAAACGCCGCGTGGCCCGGGGTATCGAGGAACGTAATCTTCTGCCCGCCGACGTCGACGCGGTACGCGCCGATGTGCTGGGTGATGCCGCCCGCCTCGGTCGAGGTGACCGCGGTATGGCGGATGGTGTCCAGCAGCGACGTCTTGCCGTGGTCGACGTGGCCCATCACGACCACAACCGGGTCGCGCGGCTGCAAATCCTCCTCGGCGTCCACGGTGTCGTCGATAATCCGCTCTTCAATGGTTACGACGACCTCTTTTTCCACCTTCGCGCCGAGCTCGGACGCGACAATGGCCGCCGTCTCGTAATCGATAACCTCGTTGACCGTCGCCATCTGCCCCAAGGCGAACAGCTTTTTGATAACCTCGGCCGCCGTCATTTTCAGGCGCGCGGCCAGTTCCCCGACGGTAATTTCGTCGGGAATGATAACGTGCACGGGCTTTTTCGCGCGTTCGGCGGCAATGCGCGCCATGCGCTCCTTTTCGGTCTCGCGCTTGCGCGAGCGCATCCCCTGGCGGCGGTACTGCTGGGATTTCTGCTTGAGCTTCTGCTTGTGTACCGCGTTGTCGCCGCCGAGGCGGTTGTTGCCGGGCGCGATGTTTTCATAGCGCTCGTTGTATTTGTCGAGCTCCACGTTGCCCGCGCGCGTATCCACGCGCCGGACCTCGCCCTTGGTGCGCGCCTGCATCGGCTTTGCCGGGTCCTTCGGCTTTTTCGCGCCGGCCCCTTGGGGCGCGGCCGCTTTGCCCGCATCCGCCGCCGGCTTTGCCGGCGCTTTTTCGGCCGCCGGCTTTTTCGGCGCGGCGGCGCGCTGTGCGGAGAAGTAGCTGTCAAGCGACTCCACCGCCGTTTCCGCCGTCAAGACGTCGAACAACACGTCCAGTTCCTTTTCTTCGAGCGCCGTCTGGGACTTCTTTTCCCCGGTGAAGTATTTCCCGAGGATGTCCGTCAGCCGTTTGGCGGGCAGGTTGAAATCCCTGGCGGCTTCATGTACCTTATATTTCTTCGTCATCCTGTCGTCCCTCCCAAACTTGGGTTTGTATGCGCTTGGCAAGCCCGTCGTCGTCCACACACAGCACCGCGACGTTTCGCTTGCCGATATAATGCCCGAGCGCCTGCATGGAAACGTCGCTGCGCACAAGCGCCGTTTCCGGGGAAAATTTCGCGGCGGCGCGTTCCATTTCCGCAAACAGGCGGTCGGACGCGTCCGCGGCGAACAGCAAAAGGCGCGCCGTTTTCGCCTGCAGCGCCCCGAGCGCCGCATCGTGCCCCACGCGCAGGAGTCCCGCGCGACGCGCGAGCCCCAAAAGCCCGCCGAGCTTAGCTTCCGTCACGCCGCAGCGCCTCCTCCAGCTTTTCATAGACCTCGTCGGGGACGTCGCAGCCGAATACGCGCTCGAGGCACCTGGCCTTTTTCGCTTTCAAAAGGCACTGCGCATCCGGGCAGAGATAGGCGCCGCGGCCCGGCATCTTGCCGGTCGTGTCGAGCGCGACCTCGCCCGTTTTGGAACGCACGACGCGCACAAGCTCGCGCTTGGGCTTCTGCGTTTTGCAGCCCGTACACAGGCGCATCGGTATGGTTTTCGGCATACTGCGTCCTCCCCTTTCCCGGTTTCGGTTCGTTTAGCCCTCGTAAAAGCCGCTTTCGGGCTTGATGTCAATCTTCCAGCCGGTCAGCCGCGCGGCAAGGCGGGCGTTCTGGCCCTTGTTGCCGATGGCAAGCGACAGCTGGCCGTCCGGCACGGTCACCTGGCAGGAGCGCGCCTCGGCGTCGAGCACCTCCACGCCCAGCACCTTGGCGGGCGCGAGCGCCGCCGCAATAAAGGCCTGCGGGTCCTCGCTGTACACGACAATATCGATTTTTTCGCCGCCGAGCTCCTCGACAATCTTGTTGACGCGCGCGCCGCGCGGCCCGATGCACGCGCCGACGGCGTCCACGTTTTCATCCTTGCTGTGCACCGCCATTTTCGTGCGGGCGCCCGCCTCGCGCGAGACGGCCTCAATCGTCACGGTGCCGTCGTAGATTTCGGGCACCTCGGTTTCAAACAGCCGCTTGACAAGGCCCGGATGCGTGCGGGAAATCATGGCCTTCGGGCCCTTTTCGGTCTCGCGCACGTCGACGATGTACACCTTCGTCAGCGCCCCTTCGGTAAAGGTCTCGCCGGGGACCTGCTCGCCCTTCGGCAAAATGGCCTCCGCCTTGCCTATTTCCAGCGTCACGTTGCCCGTGACGGGGTCGATGCGCTGCACCTTTGCGGTGACGAGCTCCTGCTGGCGGGACTGGAACTCGGTCAGAATCTGCCCGCGCTCCGCGTCGCGAATCCCCTGGCGGATGACGTGCTTCGCCGTCTGGGCGGCGATGCGGCCGAAATCCTTGGCCTCGAGCGCAATCTGCACCTCGTCGCCCGCGGCGGCGCCGGGCTTGTAGGCCTGCGCCTCCTCCACGGTCATTTCGCAGTCGGGGTCCTCGACCGTCTCAACCACCTGCTTGTGCAGCGTCACCCGCAGCTCGCTGTGCGCGGGGTCAATTTCGCAGGAGATAACGTCCTTGCCGTTGTAATCCTTTTTGACCGCAACCAAAATGGCCGCCTGGATTTTCTCGTACAGGTACTCGGCCGGAATGCCTTTTTCCTTTTCCAGCGCCTTGACCGCCTCGAAAAATTCCTTGTTCATCTCTTAAAAACCTCCAAAATCATCGAGCTTTATCCACGATGCTTCTTTCTTGTCAAACACGCGCGTCGCGCCGTCGTCGCACGCGACGGTCACCGTGCCGTCGGCATAGTCGAGCAGCCTGCCCTTGTACTCGCGCCGGCCGTCCTGGGCGCGGATGAACCGGACGGTGACGTCCGCGCCGAGAAACTGCGCGAAATGGAAATCGCGCGTCAGCTCCCGCTCGAGCCCGGGCGACTGCACCTGCAGGCTGTAGCTGCGGTCAATGGGGTCCGCTTCGTCGAGCGGCGCGTCGAGTGCCTGGCTCATGGCCACGCAGTCGTCAATGGAAACGCCGCCGGGCTTGTCGATGACCACGCGCAGATACCACTCCGTGCCCTCCTTTAAAAAGCGAACGTCCCAAAGCACAAGCCCGAGCGCTTTTGCAAGAGGTTCGGCGAGCTGCCAGACGACAGACGCCGTATTCTGCTTTTTTTCCGCCATACGTTTTGCGCGCCCGCCCCCGGGCAGCGCAGCTCCTTTCCGCTGCAAGGTCCGTACAAAACGAGGAGAGCGGGTCGCCCCACTCTCCATTCGCAGCCTGTATTCTTACGGTGGTATCATAGCACAACCCGGCCGAAAATGCAAGCTTTTTTTGCGCCGCGGGCGCGGCGGGCCGGGCTTACAGGTCGTCCGCGTCCTGCACGGGGTTTTCCGTGCGGTCCTTGGGCGTGCCGGTATAGCTGCCGAGCACGTCGGCGCGCGCGCCGTCCGGGTCGACGCCGTTCCAGACGCCGGCGATTTCCCTTGCGGCCGCGTGAATCCGGTCAACCGCCTTCTGCGACGGCTTTTTGCGTTCGTTCTTCGGCATATCTGCGCTTCCTTTCGAAGGTTTTTGGGGCCTTCGCCCGGAAATAGCATTTGCAGAAAACGCCGCGCCATGCAAAAACAAAAGGCCGGACGGCAAAAGCCGCCCGGCCGCGTGCATTTGATAGAAACTTGACTCCTATTCGCCAATTCGCGCTGCAAGCTTTTGACAGTATGCAAACGCGTCTTGGGGAACCCCCGGCGAGGGTTCCCCACCGAAAAACATCCCGCCGGGATGTTTTTCGCCCCTCCTGCGCTTTGAGAAGGCAAGGGAGTTTCGCGTCCTGCGGGACGCGACGGGGGCGCCGCCCCTCGACCCCGCCGCCTTTTGAAAAAGGCGGGCGAAAACTTTTATAGCGTTTTATTCTCAAAAGGCCTTTTGGACTATTAGAAAAAGCCGCCCGGCCGCGTGCTGCGCTTGCTTTAGTCCACGTATACGTCCACCACGTTTTCATCCGCCTGCAGGTTGGAGATGATGATTTTGAGCGCGTTGTCCGTTTTGGGAAAAATGAGCGCCTTGATGGTGGAGGTGTCCTTCTTTTTGCGGAATTTCGAGTCGTTGTCGTACAAAATTTCCATGGAATGCACGACCGTGCCCGTGCGCTTGATAAGCCCGGAGATTTTCGGGACCTGCTCGGCGAGGTCGCGCACCTCGATGTAGAGCGCCTTGCCCGCCCGGCCGCGGACAACGACCTTTTTGAGCGAATTGAGCGTCAGGTAAATGACGAGCGTCGCGACAATGGCGCCGGTCACAAAGCCCGCGCCGACCGCGATGCCGATGCAGGAGACCGCCCAGAGGCTCGCCGCCGTCGTCAGGCCCTTGACCGAAAAGCCCTCGCGCAGAATGGTGCCCGCGCCCAAAAAGCCGATGCCGCTGACCACCTGCGCCGCCATGCGGGTGATGTCCACGTTGGCCTGGCCTTCATAGGTATTCGCGACGTAGACGGAGGTCAGCATAATGAGCGTCGAGCCGACCGCCACGAGGATATGCGTGCGAAAGCCCGCCGGCCGGTGCGAGTGTTCGCGTTCAAAGCCGATGATGCCGCTTAAGAGGACGCTTAAAGCCAGCTTCCACGCCGCGTCGACGGCGAAGCGAAACTCCTCCTGCCCCCAAAGCCACAGCGCGGCCTCCTTGAGCCATTCCATCGCGTTCCTCCTTACACTTTTTTGAACCGGGGCACCAGCGTTACGACCGCCGTCCAGAAGCCCTCAAACAGCAAAAGCTCCAAAACGCCCGCCTGCCTTAGCCCCGTAAAGAAGCCCAGCGCCGCCATGAGCAGCACCCCGAGGCCGACGCCGATGTACAGCAGCACCTGCAAAAGCCGGTGCTTTTCCTCGAGCGCAAACGAGGCGAGGAAGGCGCGCAGCGCCGACGCGGTCGTGCCGTCGTGCAGCACGGCGCAGGGCTCCTCGCGCGGCGGGGCGTCCTTGAGCTCGCGGAACAGCTCGCCCGCCACGGGGCCGATGACCTTCACCAGGTTATGCGGCAGGCGGAAATACTGCTCCACAAGCGTTTCCGTAATATTCGGGTCCGACGTGCGCAGCAAAATGGTCACGCCGTATTTTTCAAGCCGCTGCAAATAAGCGGAAATCTGCCGGTCGGAGGCGTATTCCACGACGAACAGCGCCGCCGTTTTGCCCTCGACCGCAAGATAGAGAACCTCGCAGCCGTCCTTTTTAAAGCGCTGCTCCTCCTCGCGCGAGGGCGCGTCGACGTTGTGCTTCAAAAGCAGCTCGCGGCTGCCGACGAGCACGCGCTGGTTGTAAATCCAGCCCGAGCAGCCGAGCCGCTCCTCATAGGCGAGCGATTCGACCGGCGGCAAAATCTCGCGCTTGCCCAGCACGACCGCGTCGAATACGTCGGACAGCGTCCCGCCCGAGCCGATGGTCATGGCGGCCGTGTATAAAAGCGCTTCGTCCACGCGCATCTTATGGTAGGTTTTCATGCCGCACACGCGGCAGTTGCAGCCGTCAAACAGCTCGGCGGCGTCGAGCACTACGGCGTTGGCCGTAACCGCGTCGAACGCGGCGTCGAAGCTCGCAATCATCGCGTGCGACGAACGCAGGCGGCGGTTCACAGCAGAAAACGCGGAGGCGGCTCCCGCGACGGCGGCCGCGGGAAGACCCGCAAGCACCGTGGCGGCCGCGGCGGAAATGCCGGCGAACACCGTCCCGCGGACAAAGCCGGTCACCGCGCCGATAACAACGGCGGCAGCGAACACCGCGGGCAGCGCGGCCGAATAGACGCCGAGGTCACGGTCGTTGTTTTTGGAAACGCGCACAAAATCGGACGGGAACGCCAGCTTTTTCGAGTAGCGGACGTCCGGGTCGCCCAGCAGCAGCCCGCGGCCGATTTCAAACGCCGTGTCGGGGTCCTCGATGCGCGCGACGCTCGAGAACCGCCCGTACCGGGCCGCCAGCAGGCGGAAATCGTCGATGTCGGTCTGCACGCCCTTGCGGCGGCCGGCAAAATAAACGGTCAGGCTCCAAAAGGCCAGCGCGCTGTACAGCGGGACGCTTGTGAGCGATTCGGGATACGCAAAGGCGGCCGCCGTCTGCACGAGCGCCGCCAAAAGCGCGGCGAGCAGACCCCCTTCGGCAGAGACGCTGCGGCAGCGCAGCGCCGAAAACGCCGTCTTCCACTGCGGGATGCAAAGCAGCAGCGCCGTCATGAGCAGCACCGCGTGCAGCGCGGCGTATACGCCGGCGCTGCCGCCGAACAGCGAAAAGCCCCCCGTCAGCTGCACCAGCAGCGCCGAAACCGCCGACGCGGCCAAAAATACGACGCTCAGCCACAGCCGCAGCGTGTACCCGCGTTTTTCCGCCAGATACAGCTCCAAAACGGCGTCCTCGTCCTTGGGCCCGTAAAATTCGCGCAGCACGCGCACCGGCGGCGCCTCGCGCGTCCTTTTGCGGGCGCGGCGGCGGGGTTCGGGCGCTTCCTCCGGTTCGGACGCTTCCGCTTCCGGCTCGTTTTCATCGGGCAGCTCGGGCACGACGCGCGTGCGGCCGTCCGCCTGCGGCGCCGGGCTTGCCGCGTCCGGCTCTGCCGCGCCGTTTTCGTCAAACATCCCGCGGAACAGGCGAAAATCCTTCGCCCGCGCATACTGCCGCTCGCGCAGCTTTGCTTCGGCCTCGGATTCGTCAATCTGCTCGACCGGCTCTTCCTCCGTCTCGTACCCGGCCAGGCGAATCTGGTCCTCGAGCGGCTCCTTCTCCGGCTCCCGCGGCGCGCCGGCTTCGGCGGATTCCGCCTGCTGCGCGCGCAGGACGTCCTCCGGCGTCACCAGCGTCGGAATCGCCTGCAGCTCGCCGTCTGCGTTCTGCGCTTCCGCCTTGCGGACAATCACGCCCGGCTTTTCTATCGTCTGCGGCGGGCGTTTCGCGAGCAGCTCGCGGTGCTCCTGCGTTTTTTCAAGATTCTGCTGCGGCCGGTTGAGGAACCGGTCGCGCACCGGGTCGGCCTCCAGCCCCTGCCCGTGCGCGCCAATCGGGTCGGGGCGTTTGCCCGTGGTGTGCGTCACGCGCCGGCCAATCTGGTGCTCGACGTCACTGCGCCGCACCGCGTGCGCCTCGACCTCGTTGAACACACGGGTTTTTTCTATGGAAATCTGCCCCGGCAGCGCTGCGGGCGCGCCGGCCTGTTCCTTTGCCGGCGCAGGCTCGGCCTGCGGCGTTGCGCCCGCCAGAAGCGGCTCTATATCCGCGTCGGACGCGGGCTCCTCGGCCGCCTCCATATGCGCCTTGCGCCGCGCGAGCTCCTTTAAGGACGGCGTGTGCGGCGCCGCCGGCTTTTGCGCCGGCAGGTCGGGCTGCGGCGCGGGTTCCGGCTTCGGCTCCGGCTTTGGTTCCGGCGCAGGCTTCGGCTCCGGCTGCGCCTGCACAGGCTCGGCATGGCTTTCGGGCGCGTCGGAGGACAGCAGCGCGTCAATCTCATCCATCGACCAGACCCGCCGCTCGGTATTCGCTTTTCGGCGCTTGACGTCGTCTAAAATTTCATCGACCTTGAGCCCCGACAAAATATCCTGTTCCGACATAGGTTCTGCACCTCAGCCTTCCGAAGTTCTGTGTGCGGAAATTTCATACAGCAAAATGCCCGCCGCCACCGAGGCGTTGAGCGAATTGATTTTCCCCTTCATGGGCAGCGAAACAATCGCGTCGCATTTTTCGCGGACAAGCCGCCCGAGGCCCTTGCCCTCCGCGCCGACGACCAGCGCGACGCCGCCGGAAAAATCCGTTTGCTTGTAATCCGTGCCGTCCATATCCGCGCCGTAGACCCAGCAGCCGTTCGCCTTGAGCGTATCGAGCGCCGCGGGCAGGTTCGGCACGCGGGCGACGGGAATATATTCGAGCGCGCCCGCCGAGGTCTTGGCGACCGTGGCGGAAAGCGGCGCGCTGCGGCGCTTGGGGACGACGACCCCGTGCGCGCCGGCGGCCTCCGCGGTACGCAAGACCGCGCCGAGATTGTGCGGGTCCTCGAGTTCGTCGCAGACGACCACGAACGGCGGCTCGCCGCGCTGCCTTGCCAGCGCAAAAATGTCGTCGAGCGACGCATAGCTGTGCGCGGCGGCAAGCGCCGCGACGCCCTGGTGCACCGCGCCGCCGGAAAGCGCGTCGAGCTTTTTGCGGTCGACCTCTTTGACGACCGCGCCGGATTCGCGCGCCGCCGAAACGAGCCGGCGTACCGCCGGGACGCGTTCGCCCGCGAGCACGTAAAGCGTATCAATCTCGCGCCCGGCGCGCAGCGCCTCCGCTACGGCGTTGCGCCCGACGATGAAATCTTCGTTTTTTGCGTCCCGCTGCATAGCCCGCTCCTTTGGCAACCTGGCGATATAGGTATAGTTATTATAAGATTATACCATATCTTGTGTGCTTGTACAACTGTTTTTTATACTTTGTTTTCGGGCGGCGACGTGTGCGCCGCAAATTGACAGCACGAAAGATTTTGGATAGAATGGTAGAAAAACAAAGGGGGCGTTTTACGTGTTTCAATACAGGAAGGCAACCGAAGAAGAGCTTCGCCGCCTTTGGAATCGAACGATTCGGATGCATCCGTTCGACCGTCGCTGCCGCGCGTGGAAGCAGGCGTTTTTGCAGCTCAACCGGAACAACATGGGCGCGACGTTCGCGGTCCTGCATAACAAAACGCCCATTGGCGAGGGGACGCTGCTGTTCTCGCCGCAAGCCGACGCCATACGCGGACGGGCTTGGCTTGCCGACAACACGCACACGGCGAACATCAACGCCCTGCGCATTTACAAAGCCTATGAGGGGCAAGGACACATCTCGGCGCTTATCAAGGAAATGGAGCAATACGCCGCAGCGCGGGGATTTACGCGCCTAACCATCGGGGTGGACGCAAACGAGGCGCGCACCCGCGCCATCTACCGGCACTGGGGCTATACGGAATTTTTGGGGGAAGCGGTCGAAGACGGGGATACGGTATTGTATTATGCAAAAACGCTGTCCCCATAGAGCATTTGGAATGGAGATATTCTATTTCTCCCCGCCCTGCGCTGTGTAACTTCGATTTTCCGCGAAGCCGCAAAAGCGGTCCTGCGGCGCGCATATTACGCTCCAAAAAAACAAGGACGGTTCCGTATTGTAACGAAACCGTCTTTTGCCTTCTGTTTATTCTTTTTCCCTTACCTGCGCGCGGAACAGCACGCGGATGGTCGTGCCCGCGCCCGGGGCGCTGTCCACCGAAAGCTGCGCGTCGTGCAGCTCGGCGTCGTGCTTGACAATCGAAAGGCCGAGCCCCGTGCCGCCCGTCTCCTTGGAATGGCTTTTGTCCACGCGGTAGAACCGCTCGAAAATGCGCCCGAGGTGCTCGGGGGCGATGCCAATCCCGTCGTCGGAAACCGATAGCTGCGGCCGGCCCTCCGCCGTTTCAAGCTTGACGCGCACGCCGCCGCCCGGGCGGTTGTAGGCAATGGCGTTGTCGCAGAGGTTGTGCACCATTTCGTAAAGCGCGGGCTCAAAGCCGCTGACGACCGTTTCCCCGCCCGACAGCGAGAGCGTCACCTGCGCGCGCTGCGCCTTGGCGGACAGCGACTCCAGCACCGAGCTGCACAGCGCGTGCAGCTCGACCGGCGCAAATTCCGCGCGCAGCTCGTCTTCATCCAGGCGCGAGAGCTTGATGATGTCCTCAATCAGCGTCAAAAGCCGGGAGGCCTCCTTGCGGATGCGCCCCGCAAATTTCGGGATATCCTCCGGCTTCACAAGCCCGTTGCCGATAATCTCGGCATAGCCGAGGATAGAGGTCAGGGGCGTTTTCAACTCGTGCGAGACGTTGGCGGAAAATTCGCGGCGCATTTTGCGCGACAGCTCCGCTTCGGTGACATCCGCAATGAACAGCACCGCCGCCGTGCCGCCGCGCTTGCCCGTGGCGGGCGCGGCGGACAGGGAATACACCTTGCCGCCCCGCTTCATTTTGCGGGTCTTGGTTTTGCCCGCGAGCGCGCTTTCCACCACGGAAAGGTAATGCTTTTCGCGGCTGAGGGACCGGTACGGCCCCGTCGGGTCGCCCGCCAGAATCTCCCGCGCGGCGGGATTGGCGGACACAATCGTCCCCGCGGCGTCATACACGACCAGCCCGTCGGGCATGCCGGCGACAATCGCGTTAAACTCCTCGACGCTCTCGGACAGCGCCTTTTCCCGGCGGGCGGCGGCCGCGTCCTGCGCGTCGAGCCGTTTTTGGAACGCCCGTTCCCGGCGCGCCGACTGCCGCACAAACAAAAGGTCGACCGCGGAAAACACCAGCAGCACCCCCGCGCAGGTGTACGCCCACACGTCGGAAATGCGCAGGCACAAAAGCACAGCGCCCAAAAGCCCCGGCAGCAGCGCAAGCAGGACGGCGAAGGCGGTGTGCGCGGTATGCCGGCGCATCAGCCCTCACCGCCTATCCGGTAGCCGACGCCGCGGACGGTCTCGACGTATTTGCCCGCGTCGCCCAGCTTTGCGCGCAGGGTGCGGATGTGCACGTCGGCGGTGCGCGTCTCGCCGTCGAAGTCGTAGCCCCATATCTTTTCCAGCAGCATATCGCGCGTGAGCGCAATGCCCTCGTTTTGCAAAAGGTACTTGAGCAGCGCAAATTCCTTATACGTCAGCTCCACGTTTTTGCCGTCCACCGTCACGCGGTGGGTCTTGACGTTGAGCTCGATAGGGCCGCAGCGGTAGACCTCGCCGTCCTCGCGGCGTTTGGTGCGCCGCAGCACCGCGCGCACGCGGGAAACGGCCTCCATCATGCCGAAGGGCTTGGTGATATAATCGTCCGCGCCGCAGTCGAGCCCCTTGACCTTGTCGTATTCCGAGCCCTTGGCCGTCAGCATGATGACGGGGATGTCCTGCGTCTCCTGCGCTTCGCGCAGCCGCTTTAAAATGCTGAGCCCGTCCTCGCCGGGCAGCATGATGTCCAGCAGCACAAGCTCCGGGCGCGCCTGCCGGATGGCTTCGAACAGCGCCTCTCCGTTTTCAAAGCCGCGCGCTTCATAGCCGGTGCTTTGCAGCGTATACACCACAAGCTCGCGGATGCTTTTGTCGTCTTCGGCGTAATAAATCATATCGGTTCCTTTCGTATTCGCTTGCGTTTCCGGCGTCCGCCTGCATTGTAGCATACGCCCGGCGGAAACGCAAGCGCGCCGCCGCGCGGAAAAATCTGCCGCGCCTTGACAAGACGCGGTTTTGTGCATATACTGTGGGTGTATTATAAAGAAAAGGACGAAACGCATGGAATTTTCTCAGAGCTATAAAAAACGTCCCGCACCCGGCAAACGGCCGCGCCGCGGGAAAAGGCCGCTCGACCCGAAAAAAAGGAACATTTTAATCGCGGTCGCCGCGCTGCTGGTTGCCGCCGTGTTTGTCACCATCGGGCTGGTCGTCCACAGCCGCCGCGCCGCCTCCCCCGCCGGCGGGGACGAGTTCCAGACCGCCGCGCCCGTTACGGAATCGCAGACCGCCGCGCCGGCAACCGAAGCGCCGACAACCGAAGCGCCGACAACCGAAGCGCCGACCCAGGCCATCGGCGACGTGACGGTGACGGATATGCAGACGACAATGTATTCCAACGTCGTCACCCTAAACGTGCGCGCCGCGCCCTCGGCGGACAGCGCGAAGCTCGGCATGGTCGGGCAGGACCAGGCGCTTTCCGTCACCGGGCGGTGCTCGAACGGCTGGTACCGCATCGCCTATAACGGCGGCGTGGGCTATGTTTCCGGCAAATATGTGGAGGAAGCCCCCGGCGGCAAGCAAAACGACGACGCGCCGTACCTGCTGCACGTCAACCGCCAGCAGAACATTGTGACCGTATACGCCAAGGATGCGAACGGCGACTACACCGTCCCCTACAAGGCGATGCTCTGCTCGGTCGGGACGGACGGCAAAACGCCCACCGGCACCTACAACACGACCGATAAATACACCTGGCGGCTGCTTTCGGGCAACGTCTACGGCCAGTATGCGACGCGCATCACCGGGCACATTCTCTTCCACTCCGTCCCGTATTTCACGCAGGACAAGAGCGACCTTGAATATGAGGAATACAACAAGCTCGGCCAGGCCGCTTCGCTCGGCTGCATCCGCTTAACCGTCGAGGACGCAAAGTGGATTTACGACAACTGCCCGAAGGGCACGACCGTCGTGATTTACGACAGCGCCGAAGCCGAACCCCTCACCCCGCCCACGCCCGCGAAAATCGACGTGAACGACAGCCGCCGCGGCTGGGACCCCACCGACCCCGACGCGAACAACCCGTGGTAAACCGGCTTTTGAAAACCGACAAAGCCCGCGTCCCGTTTCAAAGAAACGGGACGCGGGCTTTCCTTTGACCGCCGCAGAAAAGCCCCGCTCTGAAAATTCTTCAGAGCGGGGCTTAGCCGTACTGTTGTGTTCGCGGTACGCGCTTATTTCATCGCTTCTTCGACAGCCACCGCGCAGGCGACGGTCATGCCGACCATGGGGTTGTTGCCCGCGCCGATAAGGCCCATCATTTCGACGTGCGCCGGCACGGAGGAGGAGCCCGCAAACTGCGCGTCGCCGTGCATGCGGCCCATGGAGTCGGTAAGACCGTAGGAAGCCGGGCCCGCCGCGACGTTGTCGGGGTGCAGCGTTCTGCCCGTGCCGCCGCCGGACGCCACGGAGAAGTACTTGACGCCGTTTTCGTTGGCCCACTTCTTATAGGTGCCCGCAACCAGGTGCTGGAAGCGCGTCGGGTTCGTGGAGTTGCCGGTAATCGAGACGTCCACGCCCTCTTTTTTCATAATGGCGACGCCCTCGAGCACGTCGTTCGCGCCGTAGCACTTGACCGCCGCGCGTTCGCCGTCGGAATACGGCGTTTCGCTGAGCACCGTCAGCTCGCCGGTGTAGAAGTCATACTCGGTCTTGACATAGGTAAAGCCGTTGATGCGCGAAATAATCATCGCCGCGTCCTTCCCCAGGCCGTTGAGGATAACGCGCAGGGGCTCCTTGCGGACCTTGTTCGCGGTCTTGGCAATCCCGATAGCGCCCTCCGCCGCCGCGAAGGATTCGTGACCGGCAAGGAACGCGAAGCACTTGGTGTCCTCGTTCAAAAGCATCGCGCCGAGGTTCCCGTGGCCGAGGCCGACATTGCGCTGCTCGGCAACGGAGCCGGGCACGCAGAACGCCTGCAGGCCCTTGCCAATCGTCGCCGCCGCTTCGGAAGCGGACTTTACGCCGCTTTTGATGGCGAGCGCCACGCCGAGCGTATACGCCCAGACGGCGTTTTCAAACGCGATGGGCTGCACGCCCTTGACGATGCTTTCCACGTCAATGCCCTTTTCCAGGCAAATGGCTTTGGCTTCCTCGAGGCTGGCAATGCCGTTTTCGGCAAGGCACTTCTCGATTTTCGCCATTCTTCTTTCTTTACCTTCAAACATCACATCGTTTGCCATTGTGTGCTCCCTCCTTATTCTTCACGAGGGTCGATGTATTTTGCAGCGTTTGCAAAACGACCGTACGTACCCGTATTTTTCTTGAGCGCTTCGTCGGCGGACACGCCGTGGCGGATGTCCTCGAGCATCTTGCCGACCTTGATGAACTCATAGCCGATGACCTCGTTGTTTTCATCCAGCGCCATACGCGTGACATAGCCCTCCGCCATTTCCATATAGCGGACGCCCTTTACCTTCGTGGAGAACATGGTGCCGACCTGGGAGCGAAGCCCCTTGCCGAGGTCCTCGAGCGCCGCGCCGACGACCAGGCCGTCCTCGGAAAACGCGGACTGCGAACGGCCGTAGACGAACTGCAGGAAGATTTCGCGCATTGCGACGTTGATGGCGTCGCAGACAAGGTCGGTGTTGAGGCATTCCAGCAGCGTTTTGCCGGGCAGGATTTCCGCCGCCATCGCCGCGGAATGGGTCATGCCCGAGCAGCCGAGCGTTTCAACGAGCGCCTCTTCAACAATGCCGTTTTTGACGTTGAGCGACAGCTTGCAGGCGCCCTGCTGCGGGGCGCACCAGCCCACGCCGTGCGAAAAGCCCGAAATGTCCTTAATCTCATACGCTTTTACCCATTTGCCCTCCTCGGGGATGGGTGCGGGACCGTGGTTGGGGCCTTTGGCAACACAACACATCTTTTCGACTTCTTCGGAATAGTGAATCATGTTTTTTGAAACTCCTTTCTCAACAGGACTGCCTATATTATACTGATTTGGCACAGGTTTATCAATAGTAAAAATCACAAACCGCACATTCCGCCGCCGAAAAATTTGTCGATAAGGCACGGGCGATGTTAGATGTTAGATGCTAG
>DVMW01000043.1 GCA_018714805.1 Candidatus Fimenecus excrementigallinarum | reverse complement strand
ATGAAAACCATACAGAGCATTTCCGTTGTAGAAGACGTCACGCTGGTTTCCCTGCATGATACGCCGGCGGATTTCGGCGTTGTGGCGGAAATTTTCCGGCAGCTGTCGGACGCGGGTGTGGATGTGGACATGATTTCACAAACGCCGCCGCACCGCAATGCGCCGGACATTTCCTTTACGGTTTCCGGTGAAGACATGGGTAAGGTTGTGGCGGTTTCTGCGGCGCTGCGTGCGCAGCACCCGGAAATGAAGCTGTCCGTCAGCGGCGGACACAGCAAAATTTCCGTTTTCAGCGAAGCCATGCGCGGCTGCCCCGGGGTTGCCGGGCGTGTTTTTGCGGCCGTCGCCGAAGCGAAGGCCGATGTGGTCATGATTACAACCTCAGAGGTTGACATTTCCCTTTTGGTCGAGAAAAGCGATATGGAAAACACCATAGCGGCGATAGAAAAGGCTTTTGCCTAAAGCCCGGTGAAAAGATAAGAAGCAGTACAGCGCGCTGTACCGCTTCTTTTTTCTTTATTGTTCCGCCAGTTCAATCGCCTGTTTCCCGCTTACGTGCTCTATGGTAAAGGCAATGATTTTGACCTTGCCGTCATACCGTTTAATTTCCGGCGAAAGCTGTGCGCGCTCCACCCCGTATTTTTCTCCGAGCAGCATCAGCGCCTGCAAGCTTTCGTCCGCATTCTCAAGGATGCGCGCTTTGCCAAAGGCGATAACGCTTTTATAATAGGTCGTCAGGCGCTCCGGGTGCACCTCGTCCTGCGCGGTGACGCAAAACGAAGCCTTCGGGTCTTTTCGGATGGCGTCGAGCTTATGACCGCAGGGGGCGCAATGGAAATACAGCGTCTCGTTTTTGTCATATACAAAGCTCATCGGCACGGCGTACGGGTACCCGTCGTCGCCGCTGACCGCCAGCACGCCGCTGGACGCCTGTGCAAGTAAGGCTTTGCATTCCTCTTCCGACAGGACCTGCCGGCTCCTTCGCATCGGTCGAAACATGGCGTTCTCCTTTTCAGGCAAGCGTAATGCGGTAAAAGACCTTTTTGCCCTTTTTAAGGATAAGGTCGCCGTTTGCAAAGGCGGATGCCGGAATAACGTACAGCGGGTCTGTGACCTTTTCCTCCTGCAGGGTAACGCCGCCCTGCTGAATCAGGCGCCTGCCCTCCCCTTTGGACTTGATAAGCCCCGCGCGCAGCATCACATCCAAAAGCTGGATGCTGCCGTCGGTCAGCTCGTCCTTTGCAAGCGCGACAAACGGCATATTTTCGCTGCTGCCGCTGCCTGCGAACAGGGCGCGCGCAGCATCCTGCGCTTTCTGCGCCTTTTCTTCCCCGTGGACAAGCGCCGTCAATTCGTAAGCGAGAATCTCCTTTGCACGGTTCAGCTCGCTGCCCTGCCAGGCTTCCATTTTGTCGATTTCCTCCAGCGGCAGGAACGTAAGCATACGAATGCACTTGAGCACATCGGCGTCGTCGACGTTGCGCCAGTATTGATAAAAATCGAACGGAGACGTTTTATTTTCATCCAGCCACACGGCGCCGGCCTGCGTTTTCCCCATTTTCTTGCCCTCGGAATTGAGCAGCAGCGTAATGGTCATGGCGTAGGCGTCCTTGCCGAGCTTTTTGCGGATGAGCTCCGTGCCTCCGAGCATATTGCTCCATTGGTCGTCGCCGCCGAACTGCATATTGCAGCCGTACTTCTGGTACAGCGCATAGAAGTCGTAGCTTTGCATAATCATGTAGTTGAACTCCAGGAAGCTCAGGCCTTTTTCCATGCGCTGCTTGTAGCACTCGGCGCGCAGCATATTGTTGACGGAAAAGCACGCGCCGACTTCCCGCAGCAGCTCGATATAGTTCAGGTCGAGCAGCCAGTCGGCGTTGTTGACCATCAGCGCTTTGCCGTCGGAAAAATCAATAAAGCGGCTCATTTGCTTTTTGAAGCACTCGCAGTTGTGGCGAATGGTTTCCGGCGTCATCATCTGCCGCATATCGCTTCTGCCCGACGGGTCGCCAATCATCCCCGTTCCGCCGCCAATCAGCGCTATCGGCTTGTTGCCCGCCATTTGCAGGCGCTTCATTAAGCACAGCGCCATAAAATGACCGACATGCAGGCTGTCTGCCGTCGGGTCAAACCCGATGTAGAAAACCGCCTTTCCGCTGTTGACAAGCTCGCGGATTTCCGGCTCGTCCGTGACCTGCGCGATAAGCCCGCGCGCCTGCAATTCTTCGTATACGCCCATAGGTAACCTCCAAAATAAAAAAATCGCCCTCTATAAACAGAGGGCGTAAATTACGCGGTACCACCTCATTTGCCGCACCCTCGCGAGGGCGGCCTCAGCGAGCGACCAACATCGCTCTGCGCTTAACGCGCGCGCACGGCGGGGCTTACTGGCACAGGCGTTTTTCCCCGCGGCTCAGGGATGTATTTCGGGCAACCTCCGCGCTTCCTCGCACCAACCGGAAGCTCTCTTGGCCGGAGACTTTGCCGTACTTCTTCCCGTCAAAGCCGTTAGCAGGATTATACCATATTCCGTTCGTTTGTCAACGCTTTTTTTCCGCATTTGCGTTTTCCAGCATTTCCGCGGCGCTTTGAAGCTGAAGCTGCGTTACGGTAATACCGCCCAAAATGCGCGCCAGCTCATGCTGGCGGCCGACAGTATCCAGCGCTTCGACGTTCGTATAGGTCTGTGCGTCCCGCTCCGTTTTCTCAATGCGGAAGTGCGTGTCGGCAAAGGCGGCAATCTGCGCCAAATGCGTCACGCAAAGCACCTGGTGCGTCCGGGAAAGGCCGGAAAGCTTAATGGCGATTTTCTGGGCGGCGCGGCCGCTGACGCCGGTGTCAATTTCGTCGAAAATCAGCGTTTCAATATCGTCCTTTTCCGCCAAAACGCTTTTAATGGCGAGCATAATCCGGGAAAGCTCGCCGCCGGAGGCAATCTTGGACAGCGGCTTCGGCGCCTCGCCGGCGTTAGCGGAAAGCAGGAATTCCAGGCGGTCCATGCCGTTCTCCGTTAAGTCGGTTTCCGTAAAATCGACCGCCAGGCGGACGGACGGCATATCCAGAAATTGCAGCTCGTCGCAAACATTTCGGCAAAAGACCTCTGAAGCCCGCTGGCGTGCGTCGGAAAGCGCCCGGGCAAGCGCAGATGTCTTTTGGAAAGCCGCCTGCATTTCGCTCGTCAGCTGCGCACGCAGCTCGTCGGACATCTCGATTTGCTCGCGTTCCTCTATGGCGTTCGCAAGGAACTGCAGCATACCCTTTTCCGTTTCCCCGTATTTGCGGCGCAGTGTATACAGCGTATCGAGACGCTCCTCAATCGCGTCTGCCGAAGCCGCGTCAAAATCGTCGGAATACAGCCGGTCGCGCAGCGTATCCGCAAATTCCGACAGGGCAAACGCCGCTTCGCGCACCCCTGCGGACGATTCCGAAAACACATCGGAAAAGGCGGCCGCCTGGTCAAGCGCGTCTGCGGCGGAAAAAGCGAGAGAAGCCGCGCCCCCCTCCCCGTCCGTACCGTTGAGGGCGCAGTATGCGCGCTGTAAAAGGTCGGTTATGCGTTCGGCATTGCGAAGAACCTGCAGGCGTTCCTCCAGCTGCTGGATTTCCCCGTCCGTAATGCCGGCCGCTTCCAACTCCTCGATTTGAAAATTCAGAATATCCAGACGGCGGCGCTTTTCCCCCTCGTCCGTGTCCAGCGCCTGCAAACGCCGGCGAAGCGCCGAAAAGGTTGAAAAAGCGCTGTGATAGTCTTTTAAAAGCGGCGCATCCTGCGCAAGGCGGTCGATATAGCCGACGTGGTATTCGGGAGACAGCAGCGTTTGGCTGTCCGACTGGCCGTGGATGCTGACCAGGGCGCGGGAAAGCTTGCGCAGAGCCGAAACCGTTACGCTGATGCCGTTGATTTTGCAGCTGTTGCGGCCGTCGGCAAACATACGCCGCTGTACCAGAACGCACCCGTCCTCTTCGACGGGGATTTCCAATTCCACAAGGGCGTCGCGCACGTGGCGGCTGTCGGAATAGAACTGCGCGGAAACGTAAGCGCTGTCGCTGCCGGAACGAATCAGCTCGCGCGAGGTCCGCTCCCCGAGAACGGCGTTAATGGCGTCGATGACAATCGATTTGCCCGCGCCGGTTTCGCCCGTCAGCACGTTCAAGCCGTCCCCAAAATGCAGAACCGCTTCCTGGATTACCGCGATATTTTGTATCTGCAGTTCACTGAGCATCTGTCTCACCGTTGAGCATCGCATAAATCCGCGCCTGCAGCCGCTCCGCGTCCTCCGGCGTGCGGCACAGGACAAACACCGTATCGTCCCCGGCAAGCGTCCCGACGACGTCCGGCAGCTTCATGGCGTCAATCGCCGCGCCGGCAGCGTTGCCCGTCCCGGCATAGCACTTTACCGCGCAGAGGTGGCCGGCGTTGTCAATGGACAGAACCGAGTGGGAAAAAATCTCATAAAATTTGCGGAAATCCTCCTCCGGCTTGGAAACGGTGAGCGCATATTTCGCCGGCCCGTCTTTGGAGGGCGCTTTGATAAGACCCAGCTCCTTAATATCCCGCGAAACGGTGGCCTGGGTCACGTCAAATCCGTTTTCCCGCAGCAGCTGCAGCAGTTCGTCCTGCGTTGCGACGGCATGGTTCTGCACAAGCTGCAGAATGAGTGCGTGACGTTTCTTTTTCATGGCTTACGCCCTCCTTTGAGATAGCTTACTGTTCAGTACGTCGATAAACGAATCGGACTTGATGCGGATAAAGGCGGCGCTCTTTTGCGCGCGTTTGACGGTCAGAACGCTTCCCGGCTCGACCAGAACGGATGCGTCGCCGTCGCAGGAAAGGTAAATGTCCTCTCGCTCCTGCGGAATCTCCACGCAAATTTCCGAACGGCTTTCAAAAATCAGCGAGCGCGCAAATAAGGAGTGCGTGCAAATCGGCGTCAGCAGAATGCTTTCAATGCGCGGGTCGACAACCGGGCCGCCGGCGGAAAGAGAATAGGCGGTCGAGCCGGTCGGCGTAGAGAGAATGATGCCGTCCGCATAATACCGGTTGACAAGCTTCCCGTCCGCCGTTACCGGGAGTTCGATTAGCTTAATCTGTTCCCCGCGCGCAACGACAACGTCGTTGATGCAGCAGCCGAGATATTGCGGCGCCTCGTCCGTTTTCCGGCGGCAAAAGACGTCGAGCATCATACGGCGGTCCGTTGCATAATTGCCGGCAATGAGGTCGTCGAGAAGATACAGCTCATTTTTTTCTATCCCGGCCATAAAGGCAAGGTTCCCTGCATTTATGCCCAAAACGGGCTTATCGTATTCCACCGCCTTTTTCGCGGCATGGATAAGCGAGCCGTCGCCGCCGATGGCAATCACGACGTCCGCTTCCAAAAGCAGCCGCTGCGGCGGCATAAATATGCCGCTGCGTTCGGGGAACGCGTCTTGCAGCGTATCTTCAAACGCATAGGAAACCTGCAACCGGTCCAGGCAGGCGCAAACGTCCGCTGTGACCTGCCGTGCGTGGCGTCGCGTCAGGTTGGGAAGCAGCGCAATCTTCATATGCACACCCCGCTTTACGTTAGAGTTTCATGGGAACGGCGAACAAGCGCCTCATAGGGAATTTCCGAAAGCGCCGACCTGTCCGCCTTGGAAAGGTGCAGCAGATATTCAATATTCCCCTCCGGGCCGCGAATGGGAGAAAAATCCGCGCCGAGAACGGAAAATCCGGCGGAAAACGCAAATTCGGCAACGCCGCGCAGGACGTCCGTGTGCACCTGCTCGTCGCGCACCACGCCTTTTTTCCCGACGTGCTCCCGTCCGGCTTCAAACTGCGGCTTGACAAGACACACGCAGGTCCCGCCGCAGGACAAAATGGGATACAGGGCCGGGAGAATGATTTTTAAGGAGATAAACGAAACGTCTATGCTTGCGAAATCCGGGACCGCCGGAAAATCAGCCGGCGTAAGATAGCGAAAATTCGTCCGTTCCATATTGACGACGCGCGGGTCCGTGCGCAGCTTCCAGGCGAGCTGTCCGTAGCCGACGTCCACGGAAAAAACCTGTCTTGCGCCGTTTTGCAGCATACAGTCCGTAAAGCCGCCGGTCGACGCGCCGATGTCCAGGCAAATCCGGTCGGTTAAATCCAGGGAAAAGACGGATATCGCCTTTTCCAGCTTCAAGCCGCCCCGGCTGACATACGGCAGCTTTTCGCCGCGAATCTCAATTTTGTCTGTGTCCAGAACCGCCTGCCCGGCTTTGCTCGCCTTCTGGCCGTTGACATAGACCTGCCCCGCCATAATCAGCGCCGCCGCCTTGGAACGCGTTTCCGCAAGCCCGCGCTCGGTAACCGCGGCGTCCAGACGGGTCTTATTCTGCGCCATAGCCGTTTTCCTCCAGGGTGGACAGCATACCGGCATAGTCGAGGCCGTATCTTGCGAGCTGCGCGTCCACGCTTGCGTGCTGAACAAATTCATCCGGGATGGCCGTCAGGTGGAATTTCGGGTGCGCCGATTGTTGTGCCAGACGCGCCGCAAAGCTTTCTCCAATCCCGCCGCTTCGTATGCCTTCCTCAAAGAAAAACACGTCTTTGGCATTTACAGCGGACAATACGGCCTCATTCGGCAGCGGCGTAATTTGCAGGAGCTTCAGCACCGCGCAGGAAACGCCGCGCGCAAGCAGGGTTTCCTGTACGCGAAGCGCTTCGGAATGCAGGCGGCCGTAAGTGACGAGCAGGCAGTCCGCCGATTCCTCGCCGAACCATTCAAAGGGCGAAAAGCGTTCCTCCGTAGGCTGCGTAAAGGTACGCTCGCACCCGCGCGGGTACCGCACGGCCACGGCGCCGGAGCGGTGGTAGATGGCTTCAATAAACGAATGCTTCAGCCCGCCGTATGTACACGGTGCAAATACGGTAATGCCGGGCACCGCGTTCAAAAAAGCGGTGTCCAGAATCCCCTGGTGCGAAACACCGTCCTCTCCGACAAACCCGGCGCGGTCAACGGCAAACAGCATATGCAGCCCCTGCATGGCCGCGTCATGGACAAGCTGGTCAAAGCTACGCTGCAAAAAGGTGGAGTAAACGGCAAAGATGGGCACCATCCCGCCGCGCGCAAGGCCGGAGGCAAACGTGACTGCGTGTTCTTCGGCAATGCCGACGTCGAAAAAGCGCTTGGGGAACGCTTTGCGGAAGCCCTCCAGCCCCGTTCCGAGCGACATGGCGGCCGTCACGGCGCAGATGCGCTTGTCCTTTTGGGCGATTTCGCAAAGGAACTTGCCGAATTCCTCCGAAAAATTCGGGCCGGAAAACAGCGGTTCACCGGTGTCCACGTTAAATTTGGAAACGCCGTGAAATTCGCTCGGCGCTTTTTCCGCACGGTCGTAGCCCTTGCCCTTAATCGTGTGGATGTGCAGAAGAACAGGCGCCTTGATGGTTTTTGCGCCCTCGAGCGCCGCGGTCAGCAGAGAAATGTCGTGGCCGTCAATCGGCCCCATGTACCGGAAGCCCAAATCCTCAAAAAAGGTGCTTTTGTAGATTAGGTTTTTGAGCCGCGTCTTGACGCGGAACAGGAAATCCGAGAGATGCCGGCCGACGAGCGGAATCTTTTGCAAAAAGCTTTCCGTATGCTCCTTCAACCGAAAATACCCGGGCTTCGTCCGCAAAACGGCCAGATACCGCGCGACGGAGCCCACGTTCTTGGAAATCGACATTTCATTGTCGTTTAAAATCACAATCAGACGCTTTCCCGAGCGGCCCGCATTGTTGAACGCTTCATAGGCCAGGCCGCCGGTCAGCGCGCCGTCGCCGATGACGGCGATGGCGGTGTGCTTGTCGTTGTCCAGCGCGAACGCGGTCGCAAGCCCCAGCGCCTCGGAAACAGAGGTGCTGGAGTGGCCGCTGAAAAACATATCGTGCTCGCTCTCCCGCGGGCAGGAAAAGCCCGACAAGCCGTTTTCCTGCCGAAGCGTGGAAAACGCTTCGCTGCGGCCTGTCAGAAGCTTGTGCGTGTAAATTTGGTGCCCGACGTCCCAAACGATTTTGTCCTTTGGCGAATCAAACACGCGGTGCAGCGCAATGGTCAGCTCTACAACGCCGAGATTGCTCGCAAGGTGCCCCCCTGTCCGGGAGACGGTGTCGATAAGGACCTCGCGAATTTCCGAAGCGAGCTTTGGCAAATCCGCGGCGTCGAGTTTCTTTACATCCGCCGGGGAATGGATGGAATCCAGATACTTCATAACGTTTCTCCGTATACGCTTATTTGCGGCGAGCGGCAAGCTCCGCGGCAAAATCGCGCAAAAAGGACGTGTCCCCCGGGAAGGCGGAAAGTGCCGCCTGCGCGCGCTCGGTCAGGTCCAGCACGAGCGTTTTGCAGCCGTCCAGCCCCAGAAGGCGGACAAAGGTGATTTTTTCGTTTTTGTCGTCGCTCCCGACAGGCTTGCCGAGCTCCTCACGGGTGCTTGTAACGTCCAAAATATCATCCACGATTTGAAAAGCGAGGCCGACGCTGTGCGCATAGCTGCGCGCTGCCTCCAAAACAGCAGCGTCCCGCACGCCGGCGGCGATACAGCCGAGCACGCAGGCAGCCTCTATCAGCGCGCCGGTCTTTAAGCGGTCGATTTTTTCCAAAAGCGCGCGGTCCGGCACGCCCGATTCGGAGGCTAAGTCCAGCACCTGCCCGCCAATCATGCCGCGCACGCCGGCGCAGTCGGACAATAGCGCGACGGCGCGGCATATCTCTTCCGGCGCAATCGGGGCGTCTGTCAGCGTTCGAAACGCAAGCGTCAGCAGGCCGTCGCCGGCAAGCAGCGCCGTATCCTCGCCGAACCGCTTATGGCAGGACGGCTTTCCGCGCCTCCAGTCGTCGTTGTCCATGCACGGCAAATCGTCATGTATCAGCGAGTAGGTATGAATCATCTCCACCGCGCAGGCGAACGGCACGGCGGCCTCCTCCTGCCCGCCGGCAGCGCGGCAAAAGGCAAGCGTCAGCACGGGGCGCACACGCTTGCCGCCGTTTTGCACGCTGTAGCGCATCGCCTCAAGGACGGCCTCCTGCCCCTCTGCGGGAATCTCCAAATACGCGCGCAGGGCACGCTCTATTTTTTCAAGGGCGGCTTGCATTTCCGTCATTCTGTGTCCCCTGCTTTCTGTACCTCGGAAAGTGTGCGCAGCTTTTGCTCGGCGGTGTCGAGCGTTTGGCTGCAAAATGCCGCGAGCTTTGTCCCCTCTTCAAACAATTGCAGCGCGTCGTCCAAAGCGGCGGTGCCGCTTTCCAGCTGTTTGACGATTTCTTCCAGGCGCGTAATGGCCTGCTCATATGTCCTGTGTTCCATATTCGCCTACTCCTTCGCAAATACCTGCACCGTGCGGACCGTGCAGTCCGCCGTACCGTCTGAGAACCGGACGGTAAGCGTGTCCCCCTCGTCTATCTCCCGCACACTGCCAATCGTTTTTCCGCCGGGCGCGGCGGCCAGCGTGTACCCGCGCGCAAGGACGGCCAGCGGGCTTAGGGAATGCAGCTTTGCCGCCAGCGAGCCGAGCTGCTCGCGCGCGCCGTGCAATGTGTTTTTTTCCTGTGCCTGCAGCGCGCTTAAGGCTTGCAGCAGGCGCATCCGTTTTTCATCCAGAAACAAGCGCGGCTTCTGAAAAGAACCGCGGCTCAAAAGCAGCGCTAAGCGTTCGCGCTTCGCTGCAACCGTATCCGCCGCCGCAGCAGCCAGGTATGCGCGCGTCTGCAAAAGCCGCGCGCGCTGCTCGGTTCGGTCCGGGACCGCCAGCTCCGCCGCCGCGGAAGGCGTGGGCGCGCGCAAATCGGCAGCGAAATCGCAGAGCGTAAAATCGGTTTCATGCCCGACCGCAGAAATCACCGGGATAGGACTTGCCGCCACCGCGCGAACCAGGCGCTCGTCGTTAAACGCCCAGAGGTCCTCGGCAGACCCGCCGCCGCGGCCGACAATCAGGACGTCGGCGCAGCGCGTTTTGCCGAAGTCTTGCAGCGCTTCCACAATTTGGGCGGGCGCCTCCTCCCCCTGCACGGCAACCGGCGCCAAGACTACGGCCGCAGCCGGCCAGCGTCGCGCCAGAATTTGCAGAATATCCTGCACCGCCGCGCCGGTCCCGGAGGTGATTACGCCTATCGTTTGCGGAAAAGCCGGGAGCGGGCGCTTGCGGGACGCATCAAACAGGCCCTCGGCGGCCAGCTTCTGCTTGCGCTGCTCAAAGGCCACGGAAAGCGCCCCGGCGCCGTCCGGCTGCATATCCTCGGCAAATACCTGGTACGAGCCGCCGGCTTCGTAAAGCGACGCACGGCCGCGCAAAAGCACCTGCATCCCGTCCTCCGCGCGGAAGCGAAGCCGGGAAACGGCGCTGCGGAACATAACGGCGCGCACCTGGGAGGCTTCATCCTTCAAGGTAAAGTACAGGTGGCCGGAGCTGTGGTATTTGCAGTTGGAGATTTCACCCACAAGAAAAATCGGGTCGAGATTTTCATCGGCGTCGAGCTTCGATTTTACATATCGGTTGAGCTGTGAAACCGTCAAAATCAGCGGGGATTCAGTCCGCACGGCTTGCACCGCCTTTCAAAAGCAGAGCGCCGAGCACGGCGGCCCCGGCGGCGTTGTCCGCCGAAAAAGCGGGCTCGGCGAAGCGGACGCAATAGCGCTCGGTAAAATAGCGCCGCAGAAGGCTGTTGGAGGCGACGCCGCCGGAAAACAGCACAGGCAGCCGCCCGTACTGCGCATACAGCTGCAAAAGCATTCCCTCCAAAGAGACGCGGATGCTTTCCAGGCAGAATTTTGCGACGTCCGCGGCAGACTCGCCGTTTTCGACCATTTTCCGGCATTGATTTTCAATCCCGGAAAGGCAGCAGTCGGCTCCCTTCATTGCGGGACGCACGGAAAAGGCCCGTTCGCTCCCCTGCGCCAGCTTATCGAGCGCAGGTCCGCAGGGAAAGTCGAGCCCTAACAGCACGCCGACGCGGTCAACAGCCTGTCCGGCGTGCAAATCCAGGGAACGCGCCACACATTCGGCAAGAAAACAGCGTTCTGTGTCCGGGCGCACAAGCAGCGCCTCGGTTGTCCCGCCGGAAATGTGAAACGCGAAAAACGGCTCGTCCAACAGCGACAGCGCGCCGGCGGAATACAGCGCGGCCGCAATGTGCCCCTCCTGGTGGGATACGGTGACGCGCGGGATGCCAAGGCACGCTGCCAAGGCGCGCGCAAAGCCGTCCCCAACCAAAAAGCAGGGCATATACGACCCTTTAGCCCGGCGCGGCATGGCTGACGCGCACACCGCGTCGGGCGCGGGCGCAGAGGCTTCCGAAAACAGCTTTTCCACAATCTGCGGGAGCTGGACCGTATGGTGGAACACAGCGTCGCTCTGCCGCAGGCCGCGCTCGCCCGGCTTTACGGGCAGAATCTGTTTTTGCTGTAATATCATGTCCGTATCGCTGTCATACAGCGCGGCCGAGGTCGTGTAATTGCTTGTATCAATCCCGAGGATTCGCATCTTCCTGCTTCCTTCCGCGAATAAAGGCCCCCAGTATCCCGTTGATATACGCGGCGTCGTCGGCCGTCGCATATTTTTTGGCAAGCTCCACCGCTTCATTGGCGGAAACGCCGCTCGGGATGGAATCGACAAACAGGATTTCGCAAATCGCAAGACGCAGCACGGAAAGCGCAACCTTGGAAATGCGCTCCTTTTTCCAGCCGATGGCATATTGCTCGATAACCGCGTCAATCTCCGGCAGCTTTTCGTAGACCTGCTTGAACAGGAACGTAGAAAAGACGGTCGGTTCCAAAAGCCCGGTTTCTACGGCAAAGCCAATCAAATCGTCCTCGGGCACATCCATATTGAACGCCTTCTCAAAGATTAAGATAAAGGCCTGCTCTCTTTCTTCACTCCTGGTCATGTTTACCCTCCGAAAAACCAAATCAGCCCTCCGCGCCCGGCGGAGAGCAGGAAATTTGGACTGTTACGCTTTTTCTTCTCCGGCTGCGGAAAAGTCAATCCCCTGCACGCTGACGTGCACCTCGCTGACGATTTTTCCCGTCATGCTCTGCACGGCGCTTTTGACCCCGCGCTGCACGTTGCTGCAGACGGTCTGAATATTCATGCCGTCCTTCAGCCGCAGGTAAAGGTGGATACGCACGCTGCCGTCCAGCGAAAGAACCCGGACAGCCTTTTCGCCGCATTCCTCCTTGCGAAGCTTAGAGACGAGGTCCGGCGTTTTGGGGACGAAGGCGCTGACACCCTCTACATCCTTTGCCGCATTCAATGCGATGGAGGCGATTACGTCGTTGGAAATGACCACGTCTCCGCCGTTTTTCCTATCCCGCATAGACAAGGTGCGTCCATCCTTTCCACATTCCTGTTTCTGCGGCTGTAAGCCGCAGCTTTCAACATTCTCCGAAGCTCTTGAAAGTTTTCTCATTGAGCTTCGTGCGGTCATTCTACCATACGTGCGAGGCGGGAACAGTCGCCGAGCGCTATGATACAATGTTCTCCGAAGCTCTTAAAAGCTTTGCTTTTTAGAGATTCGTGAGGTTATTCTACCATCTCCGCGCGGCGCGCAAGTGTGAAGCGGGGATGATACAATGTTCTCCGAAACACTTGGAAGTTTTACTTCCGTAGTGTTTCGTGAGGTTATTATACCATATTTTGAAAATTTCACAACCATTTTGCATGAATTTTATGCATTGTCCGCCTGCGCTTCCACAATCATAATCTGGTCGGCGCGCACTTTGGTTTTGTTGAGCACTATCTCCTTTATCTGCACGGCAGCCGTATCGTTAAGCGTGCCGGCCTGCAAAATGACCTCCACCGTGTCCCCGATGGAAACCAGCGACTTTCCGCCGGTTTTGGCGGAAATCAGATTTTCTATTTCCGCCTGTTTTTTGATGTTGTCGGACAAAGCCTGCAGGTCCTCGCTTGCCTGCTCGCGGCTTTCGGCGCTTGCGTTTGCGTCGTCTATAACGGCCTGCAGCGTGGCTTTTGCTTCGTCAAGCGCCTTGGAACGCTTGAGCTCCGCGTCGGCAAAATAGGCGTCCGCCGCCTGTGCGTTGACATACTGCGCCTGCCCGAGCGCCGCGTCCGACGTGGTCTGCACCTCCGCGCTCGGCTGGATTTCGTGTACGGGCTTCGTGTAATACCAGTTTACGTACAGCGCAAGGCCCAATGCCGCGACAAGGCCTAAAAAGACGATTTTGCGTTTGCTGATGGTTTTTTTCATGCCGATTCCTCCTCGGGCTGCATTTTTAATATACTGACGCGGTCGGCGCCGACGCCGAGCGAAGCGCAGACCGCCTCTGTTACGGCGGACGCGACCTGCGGGTCGTCCGCACCGTCACAGACCACAATTACGCCCTGTACCGAGGGCTGCGTCGTGCGCAAAACCATACCGGCGTCCTGTCCGCCGCGGTCGAGCAAAACATACTCCGTTTCCCGGTTCTCCGAATACGATTCCGCCTGCCGGTTTATCTGGGAGCGTCCGTCGGTTGCATATTCCGTCGTGCCGCCGGAGGAAAGGGTCAGCATGACCCGAACACGGCCCACGTTTTGAACGCTTGCAATGGTAGCGGAAAGCCGCTCTTCGAGCGATTCGCAGTAAGCTGTCAAATCGCCCTGCTGCACGCCGGCTTCGTTTTCGTCCTGCGTTGATGCGGGTAGCAGCTCGGAGAGAACCAGCAGCAGCACGGCCAGTATCCCGATACAGACGGGTATCCACATTTTCTTTTCAGCCTTCAGCCTGCCCTTCAGCTTTTGCAGAAGTTCCATCGTTGCCTCTTTCAATCGTTACGATTTCCTCCGGGATGCCGAGTGATTCCCGGAGTATGGTGCAGATTTTTGCGTCAGTCTGCGGCGCATTCGTCCGAATCCGAAGACCGGTCAGCACCAGGTACTGCTCGGCGTCGACGGTGGTTTGCAGCTCCGCTTCAAGAACCTTTACCCCGGCGTTTTCCAGCGTTTGCACGATTGTGCTGCGCAAAGCCGCCTTATAGGCCGCCCCGGTTTCGCTCTGCTGCGTTTCGAGCTCCAGCAGCGTCGGAAAGGTCAGCGTTCCCTTAGCAAGCAGCGCGCCAAACGGCGACACGATTAGATAGACGGCGACAAGCGAGATGACCGCGTTCCCGGCTTTTTGGATGCGCCCGGGCGGCAGCAGCAGGCGCATAAGCAATACAACGACGGCGAATACACCAAGCGTGACCGCCCAGGTTCGGAATGCTTCCATACGGCTATCCTTTAAACTGTAAAATTACGCCGGTCGAAATCACCAGCAAAAATGCGTGAAACAGCAAAAACACGTTGAGAAGCGCGACGGCGCCCGCAATACCCTCCAGCAGCTTTTTGGCCGTTTCCTGCCCGAGCGCGCCGCCGAGCGCCGCGGCAAAGGATAAGGCAAAATACCAAAGCAGCAGCGCCAAGATGGACGGCAGATGCATCAGGAGAAGGACGACGATGCCGAAGACGCCGACCGTATTGCGAATCAGCGAGAAGGAGCCGAGTACGGAGGTATATGCCTCGGACAGCGTACCGCCAATTACGGGAACCGCTGCACCCACCGCCATTTTGACGCCGCGTACGGCGAGGCTGTCTCCGGAAGCGGCGAGCGTTCCCTTAAGCGTTAACAGCCCCGTAAACAGGGCGGCCCCAAAGGCGAGCGCGGTCTGCGCCGTTTTTTTTAGAAAAGCCGCAAGGTCCGCAAGCGAATGCTTTTCCTGCAAAACGGAAACCACGTGCAAAAGAAGGCTCCCCTGTATAAGCGGCAGCAGCACCTTTCCGTTTACCGCCGCAATTACGTTCGACAGCCCGACCATAACCGAGCTGTACGCCGCAGACAACAGCGGCTGGCCGCTCATGGCGACAACGCCGGCAAATACGGGAATATACGCCAGCAGAAAATCAGCACCAAGTCGGATTGCGGACAGCGCGGCAGAAAAGGCGTCCGTCAAAGGCGGCAAAACGCTCAAAAGCACCCATAGCAGCCCGAACAGGGAGAAAATGGCGCCGGCACTCCCCTGCTTTTCCGTAAAAATATCGGTTACCGAGCCCAGCACCAGAAAGAGACAGATGAGCCCGGCGCTTTTTAGCGGCTGCACCGCCGCCCCCGTCAGCAGGTCCAGCAGCGCTGTAATCACGAGCCTTGGCGACAGGTCGGACAGCTCGGTAAAGCTGCCGTCCGTTATCCCTATCGATTCCAAAGCCTTTTCGGTTTCCCGGTCAATGGCTTCGTACAGCTGTCCTATGCTTTCCTCCAGCGTGGCCTGCGCGTCCTCGCCGGCGTTTGCCGCCGACGCCGTGATACCCGCCGTACACAGCAGGAAAAAGATACAGATAAGCGCCGCCGCCATACGGGCCGCTCTTTGTTTTACGTGTTTATCCATGCCATACACCAGGAAATGAGGCTTGCCGCAAGCGGAATCGCCATCATCAGGATTACGCCGCGTCCGAGCAGCTCCACGCCGAGCGCAAGCGCGGATTCGCCGCAGTCGCTGCAAAGGTTGGAGGCAATTTGCGTAATCAGGCAGACGCCGAGCGCTTTGATAAGCAGCGACAGCATATCGTCGGAAATCCCGGCCTGTGCGCCGAGCGCCTGCACCGCGTCGAGCGCCTGTGCGGCAACTGCTGCCGCCGGTATGCCGAGCAGCAAAAGAACCGTGATTTTCAAAAGAAACGAATATTCCGCGCGGAAGCTTTTCAGAATAACGACGGCGGCAAGCCCCGCAAGGGCGATTCCTATCCAGCGCAGCATACTAAAAATCAAAGGCGGAGCGGAACGTCTGGGTCAGCGTGCCAATCTGCGGCAGCAGCATAACGACAATCAGCAAAATACCCGCCAAAACCGTCAGCATCGCATATTCCTCCCGCCCGGAACGGGACAGCACGGTGTTTAAAAGCGCAACAATGATGCCGATGGCGGCGATTTTCAGCAACAGTTCTATCTCCATAGTTCCTCCGGCTTTTTACAACAGAATCAGGACCGCAAAAACGCCGCCTAAAACACCGAGCGCAAGATACAGCCTGCTTTTTTTGCCGGCCGCTTCCGCCGCGCCTTTTTGCAGCTCGGAAAGGCGGTCGATAAAGTAAGCGCAGTTTGCGCTTTGCCCGGCCGGGTCCGTGCTGCCGAACGCAGAGCAAAAGGCTTGAATCAGCGCAATCTCCTCCGTTTTCAGCAGCTTTTCCGTTTGCAGCGCAAGAACCGCGGCATCCCATGCATCGCTCAGGGGCTCGCCCTGCCGAAACCGCGTGTCAACGGTCTGCAAAAAGGCGAAGTCGGAAAATTCCGTCTCAAGGGCCAACCGGTGCAGCAGGTCCCCCGTCGGTCGAAGCGCATATTCAATCTCCCGCCGCACCACGGTGAACAACCGGACAAACCGCGCAAGCTCACGCGGATGTGCGCGCGCCCGACCGGAAAGAAGCGTCCCCATCCATACGCAGACCGCAAAAATTATCCCCAGCGCCGCGCTCTTGAGCATTTTTTTCACCCGTTTGCAGGACCAGAAGCGGCTTGCCGACCTGCTCGCCGGTCCCGAGAAATACCACATAGGAAAAGCAGCCGGTGTCCAGCAGCTCACGTATACCGGCGCGTTCTTTCAGCTCCTTGCTGCTGCCTGCGTGGACGCTTGCGGCAAACCTTACGCCGCACCGGCAGCCGTCCGCAATTGCATCGACATCGGCTTTTGAACCGATTTCATCGCAGAACACCATTTCCGGCGAAAGCGTCCGCACCGCCTGGCGGATGCCCGCCGCCTTTTCATAGCCGCGCAGAATATCGCCGAAAAATTGCTCAGTCAGCGGCGCAGAGAGTCCGGGCGGGAACAGCTCGTCTCGCACGTCAATCACAGCGCAGGTGGCCAGCCGCGCGCAATAGCCCTGCGCAATGCGTACCGCCATGGCGCGCAGCACGGTGGTTTTGCCGCTCATCGGCGGACCGGCAAGCAAAACGCTGCGCAGCCCGTCTTGAAAGCAGGCGCGCAGCACCCGGTCGGCGGCAGTCGGAATATGCCGTGCAATGCGAATATTCAGCGCCGTCGGGTCGCGCAGCCCCGAAAGCGCGCCGCCGCGATAGACTGCCGTGCCGCAGACGCCAATTCTGTGTCCGCCCGGCAGGGTCAAAAACCCGTTTCGCAGCTCCTCCTGGTGGCTGTGCGCAGAATATCCGCAGGCGCGCGCCACAATTTCCCCAATCTCCTGCTCGCGCACGGTCGGCAGGGTTTCGGAGCAAAGCGCGCTGACCGTGCCGAAGGCGGTTAAAAAGCCCGTATGCTGCGGAAAGACCAAAACAAGAGGCTTAGACTGCCGCAGACGAATTTCCCGCAGCGTTTCCTGTAAGCGCTGCGGGAGCGCGTACAGAAGCTGCTGCAGGCGTTCGGGCAGTATGGAAACGACCTGTGAGAAAGGGGTTTGCAGGCTGTTTGGCATTTCTTCTCACCTCGCTACACATATATGGTTACTTGTCCCGGAATAGAACAAATTTGTTGCGTGTGCAAACGAGCTGTGGTATACTGATTCAGGGTATTTTGAACAAAGGACGCAAGATATGGAAAATGTGAGTATGCAAAAGAAACGGTCCGCATTCTACCGCAACCGGTTTGTCTGGATTGCGGGGCTTTGTGCCGCCGGGATTATGACGCTGGTGTATTTCTGCTACAACTTGGTCCCCTTCGGCGAAATGACCATCCTGCGTATGGACCTGTACCACCAGTACGGTCCGTTGTTCGCGGAGCTGTACGACCGGATTACGGAGGGCGGCTCGCTGCTGTATTCCTGGCAGTCCGGGCTTGGCGGCAGTTTCCTCGGGAACCTCCTCAATTACCTTGCAAGCCCCTTTACGCTGCTGGTGCTGGCGTTCGGGCATGAAAACGTGACGGAAGCCATTTCCCTGATGATTCTGCTGAAATCCGTTGCGTCCGCGTGCGCCTTCGCCTATTACCTGAAGGCTTCGTTTCATAAAGAGGACGCGAGCATCGCGGCGTTCGGCGTCCTGTACGCCTTTTGCGGATATTTCATCGCGTATTACTGGAACCTCATGTGGATTGACGCGATGTACCTTTTCCCGCTTGTCATGCTCGGCATCGAGCGCATCATCCGCCGCGGCCGTCCCGCGCTGTACTGTGTCTCGCTCGCGCTGTGTTTCGTCACGAATTATTACATGGCGTACATGGTCTGCGTGTTTTCCGTGCTCTACTTTTTCACGTATTATTTTTCCGGGCACGCGCTGTCCGACACGTTTGAGACGGTCGACCCGTTTTCCAAAAAGCCGTCGCTCATAAAGCGGCTGAAAAACTCCCGCTTCTTCTGCGCCGGCTGGAAATTCGCCTTTTACTCCGTTTTGGCGGTTTCCCTGTGCTGCGTGCTGCTTTTCCCGCTTATCGAGGTCCTTGCCGAAAGCTCGGCGACCTCCGGGAGCGCGCCGACGCAGCTGCAAAAATACTTTTCGGTTTTTGATTTTCTGGCGAACCATCTTGCGGCCTCCGACCCGACCATCCGCAGCAGCGGCTCGGACGTCCTGCCGAACGTGTATTGCGGCGTTTTAACGCTTTTGCTTGTTCCGCTGTATCTGTTCTGCAAAACGATTCCGTCGCGCGAAAAGGCCGCGTACGTCTGCCTGCTCGGCGTGCTGTACCTGAGCTTTGATTTAAACTACCTCAATTTCTTCTGGCACGGCCTGCATTTTCCGAACGATTTGCCGTATCGCTTCTCCTTTATGTATTCGTTCGTCCTTTTGCGCATGGCGTATCGGGCGTTTACGCAGCTGCGCGCGTTTTCCCGCAACCAGCTGCTCGGCGCCGGCGTCGGGCTTGTCGGCTTCCTTGTTTTGGTGGAGGAGCTCGGGTCCAAAAACATTGACGACGTCTCTCTGCTTTTGAGCCTTCTGTTCGCCGTAGGCTATGTAGTCGTGCTGTATATTTTCAAGAACCGCCGCTACGCCGCGTCCGCCGTATCCATTCTTTTGCTGTGCACGGTCATTTCGGAAATCGCGCTTGCGGACACAAACAAATATTCCATGAACCAGCCGAAGGAAAATTATACGGCGGATTATGTGGATTTTCAGGCGCTCAAGGCCCAGCTGGACGAGTATGACGGCGGTTTTTACCGTATGGAGCTTACAAACCTGCGCACGCGTATGGACCCGAGCTGGTACGGCTACAACGGCGTTTCGGTCTTTTCCTCCATGGCGTATGAAAAAACAGCCAACCTCCAAAGCGAGGTCGGCCTTTTCGGGAATTTCATCAACAGCTACACCTATCGCCTGCAAACACCGGTCTACAACGCCATGTTCGGGCTGAAATACATTGTGGACAACGACGCAAGCGACATGAGCGAGCAGTTTTATAAGCCGCTGTTCTCGCAGGGCGTTTTTTACGCCTATGAAAACCTGTATGCGCTCCCCGTGGCGTTTGCCTGCGGCGAGGTGGCTGCGAGCTGGGATTCGGGCGCGACGACCGACCCATTTGCCGCCCAGGCCGATTGGTTCGAAGCCGCTACCGGGTTTTCAAACGTGTTTCGGAAAATGCCGGTGGAATATGTCAGCTACAACAACATCGAGGAATTTTTGGAAGGCGAGACCGAGAGCGGCACGATTTCGTATCGGAAGCTGGATACGGGGGCCGGCGCCAGCTTTACGCTGGAGCTGACGCCGACGGAGGATGGAAACGTCTATGTATATGCCAAATCCGACCAGGCGGATTCCATCCTGTATTCGTCCAATCTTTTTTCCAAGTCTGTGACGGCGTCGGAGGGCAACATTCTGGACCTTGGCAGAAGAAGCGCCGGGGAAACAATTTATGTTGACGTCGCCGTGAAAAGCACCGAGGCAAGTGGGACGCTGGAATTTTACGCCTATACGATGGATACGGATGCGTTTGAAGCGGGCTACGCTTCGCTTGCGGACGGCGGGCTTAAGCTGACGTCTTACGGGGATACGTACCTGCGCGGTACGCTGACTGCCGGCGACGATGAGATTGTGTTCACCTCCATCCCCTACGACCGCAACTGGAAGGTGTATGTGGACGGGCAGGCGTTGTTCGAAGAGGATGTTTTGGCTATATCCGAGGGCCTGTTGGGCTTCCGCATCGGCCCCGGGGAGCATGAAATTACCCTGCGGTATACGTCCTCCGGGCTGTATGTCGGCGCGCTGTTTTCCTGCATTACGATTGTGTTTGCCACCTTCCTGGTGATTTGCAGACGCCGCGAGTGGCTCTGGTACAAGCCGAAATATACAAGAAAATGGGAACAAGACCCGACTCAAGGCCCGGCACCCTCCGCTGCGGACGAACCGGTTCGCCACGAGGCGGACAGCTTGATTGCGGAATATCTCGACCTGGATATCATTGTGGAAGATAAAAAACGCAGCGGCGGCTCTGAACAGGACGACGAAAACTCGGTATGATAAAAACCCCCGGCAAAGCCGGGGGTTTTGTTCTATCACTTGTTATCCAATCGGGCGCCCGAGCTTCAGCTCGGCAAATTGTCGTATGGCCTGCGCCGTCTTTTCAAAGCCGAGGCGGCCGCTGTTGATGCAGGCGGAATAATTGCGTATATCGTTCCAATCGTGCCCCGTATAATAGCGGTAATACTCGCTTCTGTGCTTGTCAATCTTGCGAATCTTGCGGTCCGCTTCCTTTTCACTGAGCCCCTCAATTTCCACGATGTTCTGCACGCAGATGTCGTGCGGCGCCCAGACCAGCACATCCACAAGCCCCGGGAAATCGCGCAGCACGTAATCCGCGCATCTTCCGACAATCACGCACGAACGGGTCGCGGCAAGCTCGCGGATAATTTTGGCCTGATAATTGAACAGGTTTTCGTTTGAGACAAAATCGCTGCTTTCCGGCGGGATTAAATCCCCGGTGTATTTGTGCGTGGCCGGCGTAAACAGGCCTTTTTTGATTTTTTCATCCGACGACCCGAACAGCGAAAGATTGATGCCGCTGTCCTCCGAAGCCAGATAAAACAGTTCCCGGTCGTAAAACGGGATGTCGAGCGTCTTGGCCAGCATCTTGCCGACCGTTCTGCCGCCGCTGCCGTAGCCGCGCGCGATGGTGATGACAAAATTTTCCGCCATAAAATGCACCGCCTTATGTTACTCGCCGAGATAAGCTTTTTGGACGGACGGGTCATGCATCAAATCAGAGGCCTTTCCGGAAAGGGTGATGTTCCCCGTTTCCAGCACATACGCCCGGTCCGCAATCGCAAGCGCTTTTTTCGCGTTCTGCTCGACCAGCAGGACCGTCGTGCCGCCCTCGCTGATTACGCGGATGATGTCGAAAATCTCCGAAACCAGCAGCGGCGAAAGCCCCATGGAGGGTTCATCCATCAAAACGATACGCGGATTGCTCATAAGCGCGCGGCCCATGGCGAGCATTTGCTGTTCGCCGCCGGAAAGCGTGCCGGCTATCTGGTTTTTGCGCTCCTCGAGCCTGGGGAAGCGCGTGTAGACCCGTTCGAGAGACTCCCGCATTTCCGCCTTGTCCTTGCGCGTATAGGCGCCCAGCCGCAGGTTTTCGAGCACGCTCAGCTGCTGGAAAACGCGGCGTCCCTCCGGGACGTGCGCCATCCCCATGGAAACAATTTTATGCGCCGGGGTTTTGGTCAATTCCTTGCCTTCAAACAGGATGCTCCCGCTTTTGGCGGGAATAAGCCCCGTAATGGTGTGCAGGATTGTCGTTTTGCCGGCGCCGTTGGCGCCAATCAGCGCGATAACCTCGCCCTTGTCCACAGAAAAGGAAACGCCCTTGACCGCCCGTATAACGCCGTAGCAGACCTCTAAGTCCCTGACCTCGAGCATTGCCATGCCTTTCCCCTCCTTATTCGCCGAGATAGGCGGTGACGACTTCCGGGTTTTTCAGAACCGCGGCCGTCTCCCCGCTTGCCAGCACCTTTCCGAAATTCAGAACCGTCAGCTTTTCACAAATGCCGGCAACCAGGTGCATATCGTGTTCGATAAGCAATATCGTCATATGGAACCTGTCGCGCACAAAGCGGATGGTGTCCATAAGCTCCGCCGTTTCGTTCGGGTTCATACCCGCGGCCGGTTCGTCTAAGAGCAGCAGCTTCGGGTCCGTGGCGAGCGCGCGCGCAATCTCCAGCTTGCGCTGCTTGCCGTACGGCAAATTGGCCGCAAGCATCTGCGCGTCGTCCTGCAGACCGAAAACAGACAGCAGCTCCATGGCGCGCGCATCCATTTCCCGCTCCTTTTTGAAGTAGGACGGCAGCTTTAACACGCCCGCAAAGGTGCTGTACTTAATCCGGTTGTGCAGCCCGACCTTGACATTGTCCAAAACGGACATCTGCCTGAACAGACGGATATTCTGAAACGTGCGCGCAATGCCGAGGCGGTTAATCTCAATCTGCTTTTTCCCGGCAATGCTTTTTCCGTCGAGAAAAATCTTGCCCTCCGTCGGCTTATACACGCCGGTCAGCATATTGAAAACGGTTGTTTTGCCCGCGCCGTTCGGCCCGATAAGCCCGTACAGCTCGCCGGCTTCAATCGTCATGGAAAAATCATCGACTGCGCGCAGACCGCCGAATTGGATACCGAGGTTTTTGAATTCCAGCAATGCCATCAGGAATGCGCCTCCTTATCCAATTTGTTGCCCTTGCTCTTGTTCTGCAGCCAGTTCATGATTGAAATTTTCTCTTTGAATACATTGATTTTTTCATTGTTGTTCGCGAGCATCATGACAATCAGCAGAATCGAATAAATCAGCATCCGGTAATTGTCCATGCCGCGCAGCACCTCCGGCAGCGCGGTCAGGATGATGGCGGCAATAATGGAGCCGCGCGTACTGCCAATCCCGCCGAGCACGACGAACACCAGGATTGTGATGGACATATTGTATCCGAAGTTTTTGGTCGTCGCGGTCAGAGACGTGAGGTTGTGCGCATACAAAACGCCTGCAATGCCCGCAAAGAAGGCGGACAGGGAAAATACAATCAGCTTATATTTCGTAACGTTGATGCCGATGCTTTCCGCGGCAATGCGGTTGTCCCGAATGGACATCACCGCGCGGCCGGTGCGGGAATGAATCAGGTTCAGCGAAACGAACACGGTAATAAGCAGCAGAACGAAGCCAATCAAAAAGGTAGCGTCCCGCGGTGTGCCCGTAATGCCGAGCGCGCCCTTCAAAATTACGCGCCCGTTTTCCGAAAGATTCAGCGCGCCGGTGTTCTGCATGGAAATGTGCAGGCCGTTTTCATCCACACCGACGTACAGCACATTGACAATATTTTTGATAATCTCGCCGAAGGCCAGCGTAACAATGGCCAGATAGTCGCCCTTCAGGCGCAGCACGGGTATCCCGATAAGAAGCCCCGCAAGTCCCGCGCATAAACCGCCTAAAACCAGGGCGAGCAGGAAACGGAACCAGTCCGGCTGGATAACGTCTTTAAACGTTACGGAGAAAAAGGCGCTTGCATAGGCGCCGACGCACATAAACCCGGCGTGGCCGAGGGAAAGGTCGCCCAAAATGCCGACGACAAGGTTCAGAGAAACGGCCATAATGGAGTAGGTACAAAGCGGCACCAAAAGGCCCTCAAACAGATTGGAAATGTTGCCGGTCGCCGTTAAAATCTGCACCACAACAAACATGACGGCCAGCATGGCGTATGTGATAAGGTCGTTTTTGGTCGACGCCTTGAGCGTTCTTTTTTGTGTTGCCACGGCGTTCACCTCAAACTTTCTCTCGAATTTTCTTGCCCAAAAGGCCGGTCGGCTTGATAAGGAGAACAAGAATTAAAACCGCAAATACGATAGCGTCGGACAGCTGGGTTGAAATGTAGCCCTTGCTTAAATTCTCGATTACCCCCAGAAGCACGCCGCCGAGCATGGCCCCGGGAATAGAACCGATGCCGCCGAACACGGCCGCCGTAAACGCCTTGATGCCGGGCATGGCGCCGGTCGTCGGGGAAAGCGAAGGGTACGCCGAGCAAAGCAGCGCGCCGGCAATGGCGGCAAGCGCGGACCCGATGGCAAACGTCAGGGTAATTGTGGCGTTTACGTTGATGCCCATGAGCTGCGCCGCGCCCCGGTCCTCCGAAACCGCACGCATGGCGCGTCCGGGCTTGGTTTTGTTGATGAACAGCGTCAGCGCAACCATCAGGACAACTGAGACCGCTATGGTGGCGATGGTCTCGCCGGAAATATGCAGCTGCCCGCCAAACAGCGAAAGCGCCGGTATGGAGATAACGGAGGAAAAGCTTTTGGTATCCGACCCGAAAATCAACAGCGCCGCGTTTTGCAGCAAGTAGCTCACGCCGATTGCGGTAATCAGAACCGCCAGGGACGACGCGTTGCGCAGCGGCTTATAGGCCACGCGTTCAATGACGACGCCGGCGACCGTGCAGACCAAAATACCCGCCAATACGCTGACGACCGCCGGAACGCCCAGCGAGGTGCTGCAAATGAAAATGATATAGGCGCCGACCATAATCACATCGCCGTGCGCGAAATTCAGCATTTTCGCAATGCCGTATACCATCGTATACCCCAAAGCAATCAGCGCATATATGCTCCCCAGGCTGATGCCGGAAACGAGATAGGAAATAAACTCCATAGCCATCCTCCCATATGTGCTTTGAAAAGGCGCAAAAGCTGCGATTCTTCAAAGCACACATGCAGTCGAAAATCCCAAAGTATGCCGTATGGAGTCGCCTCCATACGGCATACCGAATGAACAGGTACAGCGAAAGACGTTACTGAAGAACCGTATATTCGCCGTTTTCAATACGGACAACAATCGGAGGCTTGGAGGGTTCGCCGTCCGCGCCCCAGGTAATCCCCTTGCCGGTCACACCGGTGTAGGTGATGGAAGTCATCGCAGCTTTCAGCGCCTCGCAGGTGTCGGAAACCGACATATCCGGCGTAACATTCGCCTGCTCGCAGGCCTGCTTGATGATGTAGACCGCATCGTACGCATCCGCAGCAAACTGGTTGAGCGTAGAGGCCTGGTCCGGATACTTCGCTTCATAGGCCTTGACGAAGTTCTGCGTGTATTCGTCCGTCGCGTTCGGCGTGAACGGAGTCAGAAGCATAACGCCCTCGACAAGGGAATAATCGAAGTTTTCAATGCGGAGCAGCCCGTCAAGGCCGTCGCAGCCGAACCATTGAACATCGAGACCGGCGCTTGCAGCCTGCTGGATAATCTTGGAAGCTTCGTTGTAATAGATGGGCAGGAACACAAGCTCTGCGCCGGCGGATTTCACGGACTGAATCTGCGCCGAGAAGTCGGTATTGTTGTCGGCGGTAAACGCTTCACTCGCCACAATCTCGAGCCCCCTGGCCTTCGCTTCCGCAGAGAAGCTGTCGTGGATGCCGGAGGAATAGGTATCGGAAGCGTCATAGATAATCGCGACCTTGGTCGCAAGCTTGTTTTCCGAGATGTAATCCGCCGCTTCAACGCCCTGCTGCGGGTCGGAGAAGCAGACGCGGAACGCGTTGTCGCCCTGAATCGCGTCAACCGACGTGGCAGACGGGGTCAGCAGGAACATATTGTCCTCGGCCGCACGGCCCTGGAACGCAGCGCAGGCGGCGGAGGTCACGGTACCCATGGAAATCTGCATACCCCAGTCGAGCAGGTTCGCATATGCGTTCGCTGCCTTTTCAGCGTCCGCTTCGTCGTCCTCCATTTCCAGCTCGACCTTGTAGCCGTTGATGCCGCCGGCGGCGTTAATCTCATCCACCGCAAGCTGCGCGCCGTTTTGGACGCCGATGCCGTACTGCGCGTTGTTGCCGGTCAGCGGGCCGCTTAAACCGATTTTGATGGTGTTCGCGTCGGTTGAGCCGCCGGTCTTGTCGCCGGTTTCGCCGCAGGCTGCAAAGCAGAGAACCACCATGGCCAATGCAAGGAGCGCGGCAAGAACCTTTTTCATTTTCATACCAATTGCCTCCCAAACTATTTTTGCAGGAGAGGAAACACTCCCCTGCATATTGCCTGTTTCGAGAATGAGAACAGTATATAAAATTTTAACAGATTTGTCAAGAAAAAAAGGAGATTTGAAAACAAAATTCTATGGAACCTGTTCAAAAATAGCGAACCGATATTATGCAATTTGCTAAATCTGAACCTGCGCGGCTGCGTTACGCGTTTTCCTGTATATACCTGTTTTCGTACAGCACATCGAAGCCGTCCACCACGCCGTCGCCGTTTAAGTCCATACGGAACTGCTGCTCCTCACTCAGCGCCGCCCGGTCGGCCGCCTGCTGCAGAATCAATGCGCGGTCTTCCGTGTTGACCAGCTCGTTTGCATCCACATCGCCTTTGAGTACAATCAGGACCGAGAACGCAGCCTCGTTCTTCCCGCTGCGCACCGTTACTACGGTTTCACCCGGCACAGCAGACTGGAACCCGCGAACGGCATACTCGGTCAGCACCGCCTGCACGCCGCCGGGAAAAGTCGCCGTAACCGCCAGCCCGCTTAAATCAAGCGGCTCGCCGCAAAAATAGAATTTCCGCAGCGGTGGGGCTGTAATCTCCAGAGAAAGCGGCGTAACCTCGAGCGTTACCGGGTCGGCTCCAAGTCCGGTCAACGGTGCGTTTGCGGTATCGATTGCCTCCGCCACGAGCAGGGAAAGCTCCGCCGTACCGACGGCGCCGTCCGCAATTTGAAACACGATTTCGCAGGCGGGGTCGCCGCCCGTGTAGCCGGTGTCGGACGCCGTGGCAAAAGCGACGGAAACCACGCCTTCTTTCTCAAGCCCGGCCGTTACAACCCCATTGTGGGCAAAGCCCTGCGCGCTCTGAAAGCGCAGCAGCGTATCCGTATACCGCAGCTTCAAGGAAAATCCGCCGAACCGTCTGGATTCATCCGCAAATATGTGCACCCGCACAAGGCCGCCGTTTTCGATGGAACCAACGGAAATGGAAAAGCCGTTGTCCGCCGCCACGGCAGGCACAAGGAAGGAACAAGCGATAAGAAGTACACACAGCAGGAAAGCCGCCGCTCCCCTGCCCCATCGTTTATTTTTCTGCCGCATGCTGAAGCTCTCCCTTAGTACCCTTTTGCACCGTCTAAGGATTCGTCGCTGTCAATCCATTTCTGAACGTTGACAATGCGGTATTCGTCCTTTGTGTCCCGGATGATGACGTGCATAATCCCGGCGTTAATGACCAGCCGCTTGCACATCGGGCAGCTGCTTGCGCTTTGCACGTATTCGCCGGTATCGCACTCAATCCCGACAAGGTAAAGCGTGCTGCCGAGCATTTCCTTTCGGGAAGCGCTGATGATGGCGTTCGCCTCCGCATGGACGCTGCGGCAAAGCTCATACCGCTCCCCGCGCGGCACATTGAGCTGCTGGCGGACGCAATAGTTCAAATCCGTGCAATTCTGCCGCCCGCGCGGCGCGCCGTTATAGCCGGTCGAAATCACCTCGTCGTTTTGGACAATCACCGCGCCGAAGTGGCGGCGCAGGCAGGTGCTGCGCTGCGCGACCATTTCCGCAAGGTCCAGATAGTAGTTGATTTTATCCCGTCTTTCCATGCAAATCCCACCCTTCATTTTTCTTATTGTAGCATATCTGCCGGGTACGCACAAGGCATTTTTTGGAGAAAAAAGGCGTTTCCCGAAAAGTGGGGAAACGCCGAAAAATCAATCCAGATAATCCTTCAATTTTTTGCTGCGGCTCGGGTGGCGCAGCTTGCGCAGAGCCTTCGCTTCAATCTGCCGGATACGTTCACGCGTAACGCCGAACGCCGAGCCGACCTCCTCGAGCGTGCGCGGGTGTCCGTCCTCCAGACCGAAGCGCAGCGCAAGCACCTTGGCTTCCCGCCGCGTCAGGGTTTTAAGTACCTCGGAAAGCTGCTCCTTTAAAAGCGTCATGGAAGCCGCGTCCGCAGGCGCGAGCGCCTCCTCGTCCGGAATGAAATCACCGAGGTGGCTGTCCTCCTCCTCGCCGATGGGCGTTTGCAGCGAAACCGGCTCCTGCGACACGCGCAGAATTTCGCGCACCTTGTCGACCGGCATATTCAGCTCCTCGGCAATCTCCTCGGCCGTCGGGTCGCGGCCGTTTTTGTGCAGCAGCTGCGTGTTGGTCTTTTTGACCTTGTTGATGGTTTCGACCATGTGTACGGGGATGCGGATGGTGCGCGCCTGGTCCGCTATGGCGCGGGTAATCGCCTGCCGAATCCACCAGGTCGCGTAGGTCGAAAATTTAAAGCCCTTGGTATAATCAAACTTGTCGACCGCCTTGATAAGCCCCAGGTTCCCTTCCTGAATCAAATCCAAAAACTGCATCCCGCGTCCGACATAGCGCTTGGCGATGCTGACAACCAGGCGCAGGTTGGCCTCCGCCAGACGCTGCTTCGCCTGCTGGTCGTTTTCGCTGATGCGCATGGCGAGCTCGATTTCCTCCTCCGGCGTCAGCAGCGGCACGCGCCCGATTTCCTTCAAATAGACCTTGACCGGGTCGTCCATTGCGGCCGTGCGGTTTTCGCTGTCCGCCGCCGCGGCTTCCTGCCCCTTCGGCAAATCGCCTTCGAAATTCAAATCCTCGAGCGCAGAATCGCTCATGTCGTCCACAATCTCGATGTTCTGGGCTTCGATGGTCTCGTACAGCCGGTCGAGCTCCTCCATATCGACGTCGGATTCCATAATGACCGTGTCAATATCCTGCGTCGACAGCTTCCCCGCCGCCTTGCCTTTTTCAAGCAGGGCCTGAATGGAAGTCTTTTTCTCGTTTTTCTCCATAATTTCTCCTTCACTTTATGTAAAACTGTTTTTTTAAGGCTTAAAGAGCTTTAAAAAATCCGAGTCGGACAAAGAGCAGGCCTCGCCGCGGCCGACCTTGCCCTTTTCCTCACGCATGACGCGGATACAGTCCCGGCATTCCTGCAGCGTGTCGGCCAAATTCGGGATTTGCGCCAGAATGGCGGCAACCGCGCTGGATTCCGCCGGTGTAAAATCCCCCTCGAGCATGGAAAGGGAAAAGTGGCCGTATTGCTGCATACACGCCCCAACCGCCGCAAAAACGCGCGCGTTGAAGGCGGTCACAAAATCGTCCGGTTCGATTTCTCCCTTAATTTGACTGAAAATGTCCGGATTATGCATAATGGAGGCGAGAAGCGTCTCCTCCGCGCGCGCCGCACGCAGCCGTTTGGCGCGCTCCGGGTTTACTGCGTCAATCGCTTTTTGCGCCGGGGCGGCGGCTGCCCGCGCATCACGCAGACGGTCACGCTCTCTTTTGCGGCTGACCGTTTTGCGCAGCTGGCCGGCCTGCGCTAAAATCGCCGCTTTTTCCACACCGGTCTCCTCCGCCAGGCGGGACGCGTACACATCCAGCTCCACCGGGCTTTGCAAATCGGCGAGAACCTTGCAGGCGTCGGTCAAAAAGGCGGTTTTGCCGTCGGACGTGGAAACGTCGTAGGCGCCGCGCGCCTGCATAATGCGGTATTCCACGTCGTTGGCGGCGTCCTGCAGCAGCGCGCGGAACCGTTCCGGGCCGTGGGTCTTGATGATTTCATCCGGGTCCTTACCGCCCTGCATCCGAATCACCTTGACGTGCAGCGTCGTTTTTTCCAAAATAGACAGCGCACGCCGAATCGCCTTCTGCCCGGCTTCATCGTTGTCGTAGCAAAGCAGAACCTCGGACGTATAGCGGGAAAGCAAAGCCGCCTGCTGCTCCGTCAGCGCGGTGCCGAGCCCCGCGACGGCGTTGTCGAAGCCGGCCTGGTGCAGCGCGACGACGTCCATATTCCCTTCGCACAAAATTAAGCTGCCGGCCTTCGACTTGCGTGCAAGATTCAAGGCGAAAAGGTTTTCCCCCTTCTTGTAAACAAGCGTGTCGCTGGTGTTGACATATTTGCGCTGCGCGTCCGGCGTAATGGCGCGGCCGCTGAACGCCAGCACGTTGCCGCGCAAATCCAGAATCGGGAACATGACGCGCTCGGAAAACGCGTCGTAATAGGATTCCCTGTCCGAACGGCTGCTTTTGCGAATGAGGTTCGCTTCAAACAGCTCCCGGTCCGAAAAACCCTCGCCGTTTAGATACCGCCGCAGATTCTCCCAGCCCTTCGGGGCGAAGCCGAGGCCGAATTTACGGATGATTGCATCGGAAAGGCCGCGCTCGTGATAGTACGCAAGACCGGCCTGTCCGGCCTCAGAATACAGCGCTTTAAAGAAGTAGCGCGCCGCCAAACGGTTGGCTTCAAACATCCGCCGGCGCCGCTCAAAGAGCCCGGCGTCGTACCGGCTGTCCTGCGGGACGTCAAGCCCGACGCGCTCCGCAAGCAGCCGCACGGCCTCGACATAGTCCAGATTTTCAATGTTTTTGATGAAGGTAATCACGTCGCCGCCGTTGCCGCAGCCAAAGCAGTAATAGGACTGCGTTTCGGGATAAACGGTAAAGGAAGGCGTTTTTTCGTTGTGGAACGGGCAAAGACCCGTCAGAATACGGCCGCGGCGCTTGAGCGTTACGTATGAGGACGCAACGGACTCCATATCGGCGCGCGCACGCAGCTCAGACAAAAATTCTTCGGAAAACGCCATGCGCGTCACCTCCTTTTTGCGCACGCACGGGATTAGGTGCCCAGGCCGTTTTCCAGCCAGGCGGTCGGAATAAAGAGCTTTTGGTAAACGCTCAGCACATAGCCGTCCGACATACTGGCGACATAGTCGCAGGCCGCCCGCGACGCGCCCTCTTCAATCGAAATCTGCCAATAGTTCGACGGCAATTCATTCGGATTTTCCGCAAAGTAAAAGAACAGCTGCTTGATAAGCCCCTCCGCCTTTTTTTCCTCCCCCTTGCATACCGGGTTCGTATACACGTTTTTGAACATGAAGCGGTTGAGCTCGGCTAACGCCTGCTCAACGTCGAGCGCCATGGCGATGGTTTCTTCGCTGTTTGCAATAACAGAGCGCACCAGCGTGTCGATACGCTGGGATTTACGCTCGCCGAGCGTCGTGCGCACGTCGAGCGGGATGTCGCTTTCCGCCATAACGCCCGCACGCACGGCGTCGTCAATATCGTGATTCAAATAGGCAATTTTGTCGGCAAGGCGAACGATTCGCCCCTCCAGCGTACAGGCCTGCTCGCCGGTTGTGTGGTGCACAATGCCGTCGCGCACCTCATAAGTCAGGTTAAGTCCCCTGCCGTCCTTCTCAAGCTTGTCCACAACGCGCAGGCTGTGCTCATAATGGCGAAACCCGCCCTCAAACACCTCGTTGAGCGCGCGCTCCCCGGCGTGCCCGAACGGCGTGTGTCCGAGGTCGTGCCCCAAGGCAATGGCTTCGGTCAAATCCTCGTTAAGGCGAAGCGCCCGGGCAATGGTGCGCGCAATCTGCACGACCTCGAGCGTGTGCGTCAGACGGGTGCGGTAATGGTCGCCCTCCGGCGACAGAAAGACCTGCGTCTTGTGCTTAAGACGGCGAAACGAGCTGCAATGCAGAATACGGTCCCGGTCGCGCTGGTAGGCCGTTCGGACCGAGCACGCCGGCTCCGGCTGCTGTCTGCCGCGGGTGTCTGCGCAATGCATGGCGCGCGGGGACAGCGTCAGCTTTTCCATCTCCAAAGTACGTTCACAAATCGTCTGCGCCATATGCCGCCTCCTGCCTTATCTCATACTTATATACGGCGCGGGAAGGGTTTTCCCTCTATTTTTCGGCAAATTTTTCTCCGATTTTTTCCGCTTTGACCTTCCCGGCGGAAAAATCAAACAGCTGCGCGCAAAACGGCGCAAAATCCGCCAGCGGCATTACGAAAAATACCGTCACCCGTTCGGTAAAACGCGTGTCCGTTATTTTCGCGCCGAAGTTCTCCGCAAAGGCCTCCAGTTTTTCGTGGAACGCGTAGTCGGTTTCCACGCGCACAAGCGCCTGCTTTTCCATGACGGCTATGCCGGCCTTTTCAAGCGCGAGGTGCGCCGTATGCGAATAGGCGCGGACAAGCCCGCCGGCGCCGAGGAGTACGCCGCCGAAATACCGCGTGACCACCAAAACGGCGTTTGTAACCTGCGCCTTTTCAAGGACGTTGAGCACCGGCATACCGCCCGTCCCCTGCGGCTCGCCGTCGTCGCTGCAGCGCTTGGCGCCGGTAAGCAGCCTGTAAGCGAAAACATTGTGGCGCGCGTCGCGGTGTGTTTTTCGCACGCTGTCCAAAAAGGCTTCCACCTCGGGAAGCGTGTCGGCGGGCATAACTGCGCCGATAAACCGGGAGCGTTTTTCCGTAAACTCCGCCTCTGCAAAGCGCTTTACGGTGAGATAGCCGTCCGGCATACCTTTCCCTCCAAAGAAAAAAGCGGCACAGCCTTCTGCGCCGCTTTCGTCTTATTTCTTTGCGTCCAGATTGAACCTTCTGTTGAAGCGGTCAACGCGCCCGCCGGTATCTACAAGCTTCTGCTTGCCGGTGAAGAAAGGATGGCACTTGGAGCAAATGTCCACACGCAGCTCCGACTTGGTGGAACGGGTCTCGAATTCATTGCCGCAGGCACATTTAACCGTAGCGGTCTGGTATTCGGGATGGATACCCTGTTTCATGTTCATTCACCTCTTTCGGGATTCCTCAAATAGCATAGGGATTCTACCACAACGGCCGGGAAAATGCAAGAGTTTTTTTCGAAAACGCTTAAATATTTACCGAAACCGCCTCGCCGAGCGAAAAGGAATACAAATAGATTTCATCCACCCTGCGCGCATACAGCTGCTGCGCGGCGCGCGCGTAGGCGCGCATCTGCTCCCGGTAGCGCGTGACGAGCTCCTCCGGTTTTCGCACGCTGTCCGTCTTATAATCGACAAGCACGAGCGAGCCGCCCTCCGTAAAAATACAGTCCATAACGCCTTGCAGCAATATGCTTTCCTCCGCCGCGGGGCACATCTCGCCTAAAAACTCGCCGGCCGGCAGAAGGACCGTGAATTTCCGCTCACGCTCTAAAGACGCGGCACGCTGCATCCGGGCGAACAAAGCGGAGTCGAAAAAGCCCCGCAGCGCGCTGCGGTCCAGCACCTCGGCCTCCTCTTGCGACAGAACGCCGGCCGTTTGCAGTCTTTGGATTTCCGGCTCCAAATCCGCCGCGGCAGCGGAAAAATCACAAAACTGCACAAAGGTATGCGTCGCCGTGCCGCGCATGGCGGGCGTCAACCCGCCCTTTCCGAGAAAAGCCGGGCGCGCCTGTGCAAAATACGCCTGCTGCGTCGACTGTTCGTTCAAGGCGGAGGCGCTGACCTTCGCCGGGCAGTTTTGCAGCGCCAGATACGGATAGCGAAACGACAAGCGCCTGGTCAGCCCGGCGAGCATTTCCGCATTTGCCGCAGCTGTTTGCACGGCTTTCGGCGCCTGTTCGGGCAAATCCAGGCTGTCGTAATACGCAACCCGAAGCCGGAAGGCGGCGTCCGCGTCCGCCGGCTGCGGGCAGCCCGACGCCCCCCGCAGCCAGTCGGCGTCGGGATGAAGCATCCACGCCGCCAAAATCCAGGACAGATACGTGTTGGAATCGCGCACATAGGAGGGACGGACCTTCCCGTCCGAAAGTGCAAACGCGGCCGCGCGCAGCTGCGTTTCCGATTTCATGCGCGCGCCGACCTGCCCGACCACAACCAGGCGTTCCTTTGCCCGGGTCATGGCCACATACAGAATCCGAAGCTCTTCGGCGCGCAAATCGGCCCGTTTGGCAAGCTTCACAGCCTCCAGCGGCACGGAAGGATAAACCCGCGCCCCGGCGGCGTCATACACCTTGCAGCCAAGCAGCAGCTTTGGATGCAGCACCATTTTTTTGTTCAGCTCTTTTTCGTTGAAGGCGCTGCCGCACCTTGCGAGAATCACGACGGGAAATTCCAGCCCCTTGCTTTTGTGGATGGAAAGGATGCGGACCACATTTGCAAATTCCGAAACGCCCGACGGGGATTCAACGGCGCCGACCGCGCTGCGCAGGCGCTCAAGATAGCGCAAAAAGCCGGAAAGCGAGTTTTTGCCGTGCGCGCCGTATTCCTCTGCATACTGCAGCAGAAGCAGCAGGTTGCGCTTGCGGTCCTCCCCGCCCGGCAGCGCGCCGCAGATGGCGAAAAACGCCGTCGATTCATAGATTTCCCGGAGCAGCTCAACGGGCGTCAGAACGGTAGAAAGCGTGTGCAGCCGTTCAAAATCCCGCAAAAACCGCGCGCACTTTTTTGTGTGCGTCAAAGTAAGCTTGCGGTAAAACGGCATGCTTTGCCCCGCCATTTTGATTTCGGCAAGCTCGTCCGGCGTAAAGCCCCAGATGGGGGAATAGAGCGCGGCGCACAGGGGGACGTCGGCGAACGGGTCGTTGATTGCTTCCAGCAGGGATACGACCGTGCGAATTTCCCGCATTTGGAAAAAGCCGCCGTTTTTCTGCGAATAAGCCGGAACGCCGTACAATTCCAAAGCGCGCATATACGACTCGTAATCGGAAAGCGACCGCATTAAAATACAGATGTCGCCGTACCGAACCGGGCGCTGCCCCCCCTGCCCGTCGGACACGGGCGTCCCGTCGTCAACAAGCTTGCGGATGTACGCCGCAATATGGACGGGTTCGGCAAAAAATACGGGGTCGTCTAACGAATCCTTTTCGAGAATGTGCAGCTCGACGGCCGGGTCTTCTCCGGGGAAGGACGCGGCCGGATTCAAACGCTCGGTTTCGCCGTACTCTATCCCGCAGGTTTCCTTGGTCATGATTTGTGAAAACAGGCGGTTAATCCCCTCGCACACCGCCTTGCGGGAACGAAAATTGTGGCTGAGCGTAATCCGCGCCGGAAAATGCGTGCCGTCATAGTCGCAGGCCGCCGCACGGCGGCGCAAAAACAAATCCGGCACGGCAAGGCGGAAGCTGTAAATGCTTTGCTTGACATCCCCGACGCAGAACAGGTTGGTTTCATCATCCGACAGCGCCGTGAACAGGGCCTCCTGCTCATCGTTTGTGTCCTGGTATTCGTCCAGCAAAATCTCGCGGTACTGCGCGCGCAGCGATTCGGCAAGCGGCGTGCGCGCATAGGCGCCGGTTTTCGGGTCGATGCGGACGAGAAGCTGCAGCGCAAGGTGCGAGATATCGCTGAAATCATACGCGTTTTCCGCTTTTTTTGCGTCGAAAAGCTTTTCGGAAAAACGCAGGACCGTGTCGATAAGCAGCTGTATGGCCGGCTGCATACGGGTCATGTCCTCCCGATGCTCTGCCGCAGTCGCCGGGAACAGGCTTATCAGCTTGCGCAGCTTCTCCTTATTTTCGGTGCGGGCCTGCTGAAACAGCGCTTTTGCCGGATGGTCCTTATAGCCCTTCGGCGTACCTTTGAGCGGCAGCGGCCGAAAAGCGGCAAGCGTGTCGACGACGCCGTCCCAGTCTCGGGCATCCACACGCGCCTCCAGCGCGTCGAGAAACGCCCGGTCCGACGACACAAGCAGCGCATACGCGTCGGCCAATTCGGGTTCGGCCTCCAGCGCCTTCACGGCGCTGTCGAGCGTATACCGGCAGTCCTCTGCGCGTCGTTTTGCCTCCTGCAAAATGACTTTACCCCAGGCTGTCTCCTGCACGGGAACCGTTGGGTCGTATTGCCCGGGAATGGACCGCAGCCAATGCTCCGGGTACGGGTACGCCTGCGCGTTGGTATACAGCGTCAGCAGCGTCTCCTGCAAATCGCCGTCGTTGGAGCCCCTTGTTAAAACGCCGGTCAGAAAGTCGAGCGCCGGCGTTTCCTGCGCATAAAGCTCTTGCAGGCAATCTTTTAAAATCTCCCTTTGCAGCGCCTCGCTTTCCCCGTCGCTTAAGATGCGGAAGTCCGGGGAAACATCCGCGGCGTGAAAGTGGGTTTTGACAAGCGCGCTGCAAAAGCTGTCCATGGTGCAGATGTCCGCAGAGGGCAGCAGCATCTGCTGCCGCAAAAGATAGGCGTCCTGCGGGTGCGCGGCAAGCTCCTTTTCGAGCGCTGCCGCAATGCGTTCGCGCATTTCCGCCGCCGCCGCATTGGTAAAGGTCACAACAAGCAGCCGGTCAATCGGGCAGCCGTCCGCTTCGCTGCAAACGCGGCGGATAACGCGTTCTACAAGAACCGCCGTTTTCCCGGAGCCGGCGGCCGCGGAAACCAGCAGTCCCCCGCCGCGGGAGTAAATGGCGTTGCTTTGGTCCATCGTCCAATTTCGCGCGCCGCTCAAAGCTCACCCTCCTTTTCCAAAAGCTTTTTGACATCGTCAAATTTACCGTAGTCCTGCATTTCACGCGCGGGGTCGCCCGGTTCATACCCGCACACCGCCGCGTAATCGCAATACTTGCACGCCGAATGGTCCGGCCGCGCATCCGGAAGCACCGGAATCTCGCCCCGGTGCAGGCGCTCGCCCATTTCCGTCAGGTTTTCGTCCACCTTCTTTTTCAGGGCGGAAAACGCGTCAAGACTAAGAAGGTTTCCTTTAAAATCAGAGCCGTTCTCTTTGGCCGGGATAAAATTGCCGGAGCCGGTCCTGTCCATCCCGCGGATGGCATTCTCGTCCGCAAGCACCACGCCGTTCATGCGGGCGGCCTTAAGCTTGGCGTCCAGTACCGACTTCGCATCGGCGTCGCGGGGCAGCTTTTCGCCCACCTCTTTGGCGGGAAAATAGAGCACCCCGGCCGGCACAAGCGTTTCACCGAACACGGACGAACCGTTTTCCAATATGGCGTAGAGATAAATCAGCATCTGCATATTGAGGCCGGACAGCACCTCGGAGAGGTCGAAATTCTTACCGCCGGATTTATAGTCGATGACGCGCAGATAGGTTTTTTCGTCCTTCTGCATCGTATCCACCCGGTCGACGGAGCCGATGATGCGAAGCGAGCCGCCGTCTTTGAGCGTCAGCTTATAGGGCTGGATGTCGCCGTCCGGGCTGATGGATAACTCGAACGCCGTCGGAATAAACGCGCATACGGAAAATTCGGCAACCAGGCGCAGCAGCACCTCCTGTACCGTGCCGGAAAGCTGCCTGAGCATCCGCAGAAACCGCGCGTCTTTATCCGCCTTGCCGCCGAGGCGCGTTTGCGTATAGGCGTCCATCGTTTCCCCGACAAGGCGCCGCAGCTCGTCGCCGGACAGGCCGCAAAGCGTCTGCTTATCATACTCACCGAGGATTTTTTCGAGACAGTAGTGGATGATGGTACCGCTTTGCGCCGGGTCGAGCTCCGCTTGCTTCAAGGGCTTTAACGCAAGGCCGAACTTGCAAAAATACCCGAACGGGCATTGGTAAAACCGCTCGGCGCGGGAGGCGGAAATCAGCATATCCCTGCCGAACAGCCGCGTGGAAATCTCCGGGTCATAAAAAGCGGCCGCCGTGTGCGAGACGGCGCGGTCCAGCGCGGAAAGCCGGTCTTTATAGGCGGGCTTTTCCCGGAAATAGGCGCGCAGCGTTTCGGCCTGCTCCGCAGAAAGACCTTCGGCGTCTGCGAGCGCTTCAAAGGCCGACGCCTCGCTTTGCGCGCGGGAAAACGCGTCGAGCAATGCGTCGTCCGACACCGGAAGGTCGGGAAACAGCTCCAAAAGCTCCCGGACAAGCACCGACGGGCGCAGCGCATTGCCCTGGAAATCGGTAGACGACCAGGAAACAAAGAGCTTTTCCTTCGGCAGCGTCACCGCATCATACACGAAGCTGCGCTCATCCACGGCCTTGTATTCCACCGTGTCCGAAAGCTCCAGCCCCGCCTCGGCAAGCGCCTGACGCTCCCGGCTGCTGAACACGCCGTCCGTCGGCGGCGGCTCCGGGAACACGCCGTCGTTTGCCCCTACCAAAAATACGGCGCGCGGCGGGTCCATGCGGATGCGGTCCGCCGTGCCGAGCGTAACCGTATCGAGGCCCTGCGGCAAAGTTCCGATATCCGCATGGTCCAGCAGTATCGTAAAAAGCGTATAAAAGCGCGCCGGCTCCATTTCCGCCTCACCGCAGGCGGCCGCCAGGGCGTCGAGCATCTGCATGAGCAGCGTCCAAACGGCGTCCTGCTGTTCGGCAAGTTCCGGCCGGCCGGCCGCGCGAAGCGTGGCTGCGAGTTCGTTGAGCGCATCCGGGACGGCAAGCGACTGCAGCACGTCAAAAAGCGCGCGCGCCTTTTGCTCGCCGGCGCCGGCTCGAAACGTCTTGCGAAAACGGAGTACGGGCTCGACCGCCCGCCGGCGCAGCGCGTTGAGCCGCGCCAGCGTCTTTTCCTGCTCCGCCTGCATTTCCACACCGAGTCCGTCCGGGTTGGCGGTGAAATCCGTCCGCCATTGCGCGCGGTCCACGCCCCAGAGCACGGCATAGCCTTCGAGCGCGGCAATCTCCTCTATGGAAAGCCCGCAAAGCCCGGTTTTCAGATACCGCAGCAGTTCCTCGGTCGTAATGCCGCTCACGCCCATGGAAAGCAGGCTGTCCGTCAGCTGCATAAGCGGCTGGGTCTTGACCGGCTGGCGACGGTCCTCAAAATACGGCACGCCGTATTTCCGAAAAGCCGTGCGCAAATGAAAGTCGTAGGTGTCCTTTCTTCTCTGGACAACGGCAATCTCCCTGGCCCGGTATCCTTCGTCGCGCAGCAGGCCGCAAATGGCGCGCGCGACCATATCGCTTTCCTGGGCGCGGTTTGCGGCCGCGGACATCTTGATACAGGCAACGGCGCCCGGCATCGGCGTTTTCCGTGCGCAAAACAGCCCGCGTTCCAAATGCTGAAGGCCCTGCGGCTTTGACTCCGGCGAAACCGTGAACCAGACAGGCTTTGCCACCTGCGCGCCCGCCTCGCGCGCCGCCGCTTTCAGCATTTCCATTTCCCGTTCAACATTGTCGAACACGCCGAAGGCCGCGTCCTCCTGCGCACGCCTGTCCGGCAGCGTCAGCGTAATATACACATCCCGGCAGGCGGCAAACAGCGCGCGCAGAACCTGCCGCTCCTGCGCGGTAAAGCCGGCAAACGCGTCGACAAACACGGTTTTGTTTTGAAATGTGGCGTCGGCCGAAATGCAGGAAGCCAAAAGCGTGAGCGCGTCCGTGTCGTCCGAGAAGCGCTCATGCAAAAGCGTCTCGTACATTTGCATAAGCAGCGAGAGCTCGGAGACCTTTTCCCGCAGCGCGCCGACCGACAGCTTGTTCATCGCGGCGTCGAGCGCGCCGACGGGCACGGCGCATTGCTTCAGCTCCTTGGCGAAGGAAACAAGCGTATGCAGAAGCTGCGGCCGCCGCGCATAGCGTTCAAAGATTTTCGTATGGTCGCCGAGCGCATCAATCGCCAGGCGCATCAGCACCGCGCGCATCCCGTCATCCACCTGCGGCAGGCGCGAAGGCATTTTCTCCTGCAGCACCGTCTCGGCAAGCCGCGTGAAGCTGACGATGGAAAGCCCATCAAGCTCGCGCGGGCCCACAAGCGAGAGCATCGCACGTTCGGACGCATAGGAGTATTGCTCCGGGACCAGAAGCAAAAGCCCGGTGTCCCCGGCGTGCAGCCGCTCGGCAATGGTGTTTCGCACAAACGTCGTCTTCCCGCTGCCGCTGCGGCCGAGCAGAAGATGCAGCATCCCGCACACCCCTTTCCTTTTTTGCAATTCTATCACAATCCGCCGGAATTTACAACCGACCCGCCGCCTGCATAAGTCCGCAAAAGCGTACATACATTGTGTCATTGAATCTTGGGAGGAAACGTGGTACAATGCAACGGAAAAGACAAGCCCTTCGAAAAAAAGGAGCCCTCATGAAAAAACGGATTCAAAAAAAGCGGCTGTCAAAGCTTTTTCTGTGCATTTTGTGCGCCGCCCTTATCGTATTTTGCGTCGCGGCGGTTTACTACCACCAGACGGCACAGCGGGAGATTTCGGTCTGTCTCGACGCCGGGCACGGCGGGAAGGACGCCGGCGCCGTTAACGGCGAGCGCTATGAAAAGGACGACAATTTGCGGCTCGCATTGGCAACGCGCGACGCTTTGGAAGCAAAAGGCGTAAAGGTTTATATGACGCGCGACGATGACACGTTTCTGTCGCTTGAGGAACGCTGCCGAACCGCAAACCGCAAGCGCTGCACTCTGTTTGTTTCCCTGCACCGCAACAGCGCCGAAAGCGGAAACGGCGTTGAAATCTGGGTGGAAAACACGCCCGGCAAAATTGACTGGGCGCTTGCAGAGCATATTTTGGAGGGGCTTGACGAGGTCGGCATCAGCAAAGCGCGCGGCGTAAAAAGCGGCTATGTGCACAATGCGGACGGCAACTACTACGTCAACGCGCACACCGATATGCCGAGCTGTCTTGTCGAAGCCGGGTTTATTACAAGCGATGCGGACAACGCGCTGTTCGACAAAAACCTGAACGCATACGCCGAGGCGGTCGCTGCGGCAGTTTTTGAGACGCTGCAGGAAATGCAGGCCGGCGTTTTGCCGGAAGCGGAAACAAAATCATAAATTTCAGGACCGAACGAAACCGTTCGGTCCTTTCAGACTGCGGCGCAAAGCGCCTGCAAAAGCAAAAGCACGATTACACCCGGCGCCCCGCCGAGCGCCGAAAGCAGCAGGGAGGGAAGATTCAGCGGCAGCTCTACGCCGAAAAACGAGCCGACAAAATTGACGGCGAAAAATGCGGCGACGCCCTGCAGGGCGGAAAGCGCGAGGCTCGCGAAAAAACGCCCGCTTCTGAGCATAGCCGCCAGCACCGCGACGCCGGCAATACCGAGTGCAAAATAAATCCAACCTGTCAAGCGCATCGTCTCCATACCAGTTTGTACATTGTATAAACCGAAAAATCAGATTATGCCGGATGTTTATTTCTTTTTTTCGGGAATATACTTGTACCAAACGAAGAGAGGAGCCTGTCGCATGAGAGAAACGGTTGTGGAGTACGAGCAATTCTGCCTGCACAAAAATCAAAATGTCTGGCTGGAGGAGCACCGCAAGCCGAACGGCGAGGTGCAGATACTGTGCAGGCAGAGCGGCGCCTGCGAAAGCCGGGAATGCAGGTGTATCCGGCAGCTTCTGAAAAGCCTGGAGATTTCTAAAACTTTTCAAAAATAACGGCAAACGGTTGACCGAATATAAAAAATTTAGTAGAATAAATACGAATATACGGTTTTTCTACTTTTTTATATATTTCGGTGACTGGCTATGAAAAAAATTCTGGACTTTGAAAAGGTCGAAATCATCGACCTTGTCCCCTTCTCCTGCGGCGTCCTGTTCTCACGCAAAGAGATTTTGCCCGACGACAAGTGCAAGGTTTCGTTTTTCGGCTTTGATATGGAAAAAATGCGCAACGCCCCCGTTACGCGCAGCGTATATATGCTAAACAAATTCGGCGGCGGGTACCAGCGGATTGTGGACGAAATCGGCGACTATTTAAACTGCGACGCCGACGTATACGGCAACAACGGAACCGTCATTGTGTACCCGACCGGCGAAACCGGCATTTTTGACTATGAGGGAAAGCCGGTCTGGGCGGGCGATTTGCTGTACCACGGCTGCCCCGTACAGGACGTCGCCTCCGACGGCAGCCAGATTTGGTGCACGGTGCCGGAGCAGAACGCCATTATCAGCTATTCCGTCTCCCACAAGAAATTTTATATGCGCATTGGCGGCGAGAATTCCACGGCGTTCAGCAGGCCGGTCTCCTTAAGCAAATACGGCGGCGAGCTGTTCATCTGCAACGCCGGCTCCTTTAAGATACGCACCGTCAATTTGAAAAACTATGCCGTGCGGGATTTCCGAACGTTTGACGAGCCGGTGCGGCGGTATGTGCGCGCCTGCGGCAAGGAAATTGTCCAGCTGGATTCCGGCGTATATATTTTATAAGCCCGCGAAAAAGCGCCCCGGAAAGTTCTCTTTCCGGGGCGCTTGCCGTTTTGCCTACTGCTGCAGCGGGATGCCGAGCGTCAAAATTTCAAACGGATGGTAATCGACCGACTGCGCTTCCCCGCAGGCGTCCTCGAGCATATTGAGCAGCTTAACCGGCTTCGGAAGCTGCAGCGTGCCGCGGTGCCCTTCGGTTTCCGTCAGACGGACGACCACCATTTTGCCGTCCTCCGACAGCTTCATGGCCTGTAAAAACAGCCCGGGGAACGTGTTCTGACAGGAAACATCCGCCTTGACAAGCGGGATGTTGTATTCGAGCGCCGCACGGTTAATGTGGGCGTGCACGGCGTCTCCCGCGTGCGGCAGAATCAGATACGCGAACCGGTGCAGCCCCATATCGCTTGTGGGGTCCGGCCGGATGGTGGCGCGCAGAAGGCTTAAGGAGATTCGGTTCTCCTCAAAGCCGACGCCGTACTTGCAGTCGTTTATCAGCGCGATACCGCCGTCGGTCTCCGCAAGGTCGCACCATTTGTGGTGGCAGACCTCAAAGCGCGCCTGCTGCCAGCTTGTGTTTCGGTGCGTCTCCCGCCGAATAAAGCCGGCCCCGAGGTCGCAAAGCGCTTCGCGCGCAAGCACGTTGCAGGTAAATTCCGCCTTGGCAAGACGGTGCTTCTCGCGCCAGTCCACAACGTTTTCCACCTCAATGCCGCGCGAGACGCGGAAAAGACGGATGCGCCGCTTCCAGGTACTTGTACCTACGCGAAGCTCCGTTTCAAACGTTGCCGCTTCATCGCTCTGTTCCTGCAGCTGCAAGGGCGACACCACCTCGATCGAAACGGGCTTGTCCTTGTAGTTCGGTAAAATATCCCACGCATCATAAACGCCCGGCTTGTCCTCATACACGCACAGCCGGTTGAAAGGCCCGGCGACCCACTCGCGGGAAAGCGTTTTATCCCAGAGGCTCTCGAAACTGCCGTCCGGCGCGAAACGGATGGAGTAAAACGGCGTTTCCACCGTGTCCCCAACACAGGCGCACCAGCGCGACGCCGTGCCGACGCTGCGGCGCACCTCCCCGTGCCCGAGCGCGGGCAGGTTCGGAACGCACCAATATCCCTTTTTGCCGAAGCGCGTGCTGTCGCCGTTTTCGTTTTCAAAAAACGTCAGCTGTGTCCGAACAAAATTCAGCGAATTAAAATACTGCGTCCCGCTGCCGATAACCTCGTCCAGCGTCCGGTCGATTTCGGCATAATCGGCCATCGCGTCGCGATATACGGGCGCAATATGGCTGCCGGGTAAGATGTCGTGGAACTGGTTGACAAGCAGCTTCTTCCAGCAGGCCTTCAGCTTTTCGGCCGGATACGCCTCGCCGCCGAGCGCGCGCAGCGTGGAAATAATCTCGGCCTCCCGCAGCTTATATTCGAGCCGGCGGTTTTCCTTTTTTATCTTGGCCTTTGTCGTGAATGTCCCGCGGTGCATTTCGAGATACAGCTCGCCGTCCCATTTGGCAAGCTTGGGGTTGTCCTTCAGGTTCTTTTCCAAAAACGCCTGCGCGCCGACGTGCTCGGTCTTGGGCATAACGGAAACCTTCGGGAAGCGCCGCATAAGCTCGAGCATTTCCTCGGTACAGCCGCTGCCGCCGTCGCCGTAGCCGAACATGGACAGCGTCTGCCCGCCTGTGTTTTTGTCCTGGTACGCCTCCCAGTTTTCCTGAATCTGGGACGGCATATTCCAGGTAATAAAATGCGTCGGCGGCACGCAGGCGTAAACCTCGCTGCCGTCAATCCCGCGCCATACAAAGTTGTTGTGCGGGAAACGGTTCGTGTCGTTCCAGGTAGACATCTTGTTGGAAACAAAATAGTCCACGCCGCATTTTTTCAAGATTTGCGGCAATATCCAGCTGTTGCCGAAAACATCCGGCAGCCAGCAGTTGCGAATGGTTTTGCCGAATTTTTCCCGGAAATACGCCTGTCCGTACAGGCACTGCCGAATCAGGCTCTCCGCCGCCGGGATGTTGCAGTCGGGCTCGACATACATCGCGCCGACCGGCTCGAAGCGTCCCTGCGCTACGCGCTCCTTGAGTTCCGCAAAAACTTCCGGATAATACTTTTCCAGGGTCTCGTATGTATACGCCTGGGTGTGCGTATACGTAAATTCCGGGTAACGGTCCATTAAGCGCAGCTGGATAAGCACCGTGCGCAGGTTTTTCTGCACGGCATGGACGCGCCGCCAGTAATACGCCAAATCCAGGTGCGAATGCGCCAGCAGCGCGACGTCGCCGCTGCCCTTGTAGTCGTCGTTTGCATAGACGACCTCGTCTATATACCGTTTTGCGTCGGCAAGCCCGGGCAGCGCATCGTCCTCAAAATCAATACAATCGAGCGCGCGGCTGAGCTCCCGGTTCAAAAACGCACGGTAGTCCTCCGAAAACAGCTCGCTGCCCGCAATATTCAGGAAAAGCTCCAAATCGTAGACCAGGTCCAGGACGGCGTGGTCCACGACGGAAAGATAGGCGCCCTCAAAAATCTGCCTGCACCCGCGCACGGACAGCGACTCCGGATTGCGCTCGTCGTCGGGCTTGGAGCGGTTGTACCCCTGGATTTCAATATGCAGGCGCTCCGTGCCGGGCGCGAGATACGGCGTAAGCAGCACGCGTTCCCGGTTCGGGTCGACGCCGCCGACATAGGCGCCGTTGACCCGCACAATCATCTCCGCCGCCGTTTTCAGCGTCAGCCAGAGCTCCTCCTGCCGCAAATCCTCCGGGATAACGATGTCGCCGCGGATAAAGGCGGTGCCGTCCGGCGTAAAATAGAAATCTCCCTTGCACAGCGGCACGTAATCGTCGTCGTAGACAAATTCCATTTCCGCGACCTGGCGTGCGTTGCGGATTTGCAGGGTCTTAATTTCATACTGCTTTTTATAAATGTGCCGCTTCAGCCAGCCGAAGCGCAGCTGCGTCCATTCCTCGGGTCGCATACTGCGGCGCACCACAGCGATATGTGCCATTTACACCCTCCTTATGCGTCCCAGAAATACGGCTTTTTGCGCACGGCGCGGATGTGCACGCGCACGCCGAGGTCGTGTGCAATCTGCTCCTCTATCCAGCGCACGCAGCGTTCCAGGATAAGGCATTTGGAGCACTCCCCCTGAAACACAAGCGTCAGGCTGTCCTCCTTTTGCTCCGCAAAGCGGACCTCACCGCCGTCGCCCTGCAAGCGCGGACGAATGGCGGTTTCGATGTACTGCTCCAGATTCATGCTCCAATCGCCTCCTGAAAGGCCGCCTGCAGGCGGGCAAGCTTTTCTTCGGCGCTTGCCCGTTCTTTTGCGCAGACGGAAAAATAGACCTTCAGCTTCGGTTCGGTGCCGGAAGGCCGTATCGCGAGCCAGCCGCCGTCCTCGAACCGGAATTTCAGCACATCCGATTTGGGCAGCTCTCCAACCCCCTCGGCGAAGTCCTCCACGTCCTTGACGTCCGAAAACGCGGACGCCCCCGCCTTCCGGAAAGCCTGCATAATGGCGCGTATACGCGCCGCGCCGTCCTCCCCGCGCAGGGTATAGGTTTTCAGCGCGTCCAGATAGCACCCGTAATCGGCATACAGGCTCTCGAGCGCATCGACAAGCGTGCGGCCGCCCGCTTTGTGGTACGCGGCCATTTCACAAATGAGCATGGAGGCGACGACCGCGTCCTTGTCGCGCGCGTATGTACCGGCAAGGTAGCCGTAGCTCTCCTCATACCCGAACACGAAATACCGGTCGCCGCTCTCTTCAAATTTCGTGATTTGCTCGCCGATGAATTTAAAGCCCGTCAGCGTTTCCACGACGGACAGGCCGTACCTGCGCGCAATATCCGCGCCGAGGTCGTTGGTCACAATGGTCTTAACAAGCGTCGCGCCGGGCTTGAGCGTGTCCCTTTGGAAGCGAAGCAGGAAATCCGTTAAAAGCGCGCCGACCTGGTTGCCGGTCAGCTGCACATAGTCCCCATCGTGCCGGACCGCAATGCCGACGCGGTCGCAGTCGGGGTCCGTGCCGAGCACAAGGTCGGCCCCCTGCGCTCTCGCCTGCTCTATGGCGAGCGTCAAAGCGTCGCGTTCCTCCGGGTTCGGCGAGCGCACCGTAGAAAAATCGCCGTCCGGCTGTTCCTGCGATTTCAAAACGGAGACGTCGTACCGTTCGAGAATACGGCGGACCGGGATGTTGCCGGTCCCGTGCAGCGGCGTATACACCACCTTCAAATCCGTACTTTCCGTATACACCGACTGCGCCCGAACCGCGTCCAGAAACGCGTCGAGCACCTTGGGGCTCACAAACCGCACAAGGCCGCTGGATTTGGCGACCTCGAAGTCGAGCCGGTCAATGCGGCGCAAATCGGTAACGGCGTTGACATAGCGGATGACTTCATCTGCGAGCGCGGGCACCAGCTGGCAGCCGTTCGCGTCGTAGACCTTGTAGCCGTTGTATTCCTTGGGGTTGTGGCTTGCCGTAATGACGATGCCGGCGGCCGCGTGCAGGTACCGCACGGCGAAGGAAAGCACCGGCGTCGGCGTGATTTCGCGGAACAGATGGGCCGTGATGCCCTTGGCGGCAAGCACCTGCGCGGCGCATTCCGCGAAGGCGCGGGAATGGTTGCGCGAATCGTAAGCAATCACGACGTGCTTTTCCCCGGAGAAGCGGTCGTTTAAATACTGCGCAAGCCCCGCCGTCGCCTTGGAAACGGTATACACGTTCATGCGGTTCGGGCCCGCGCCCATAATGCCGCGAAGGCCGCCGGTCCCGAACGCAAGGTCCTTGTAAAAACGGTCCTCCAGCTCTTTTTCATCCGTAATTTTCAAAAGCTCCTGCTTTGTTTCATCGTCGAACAAAAGCCATTCGTTGTACCGGTCCGCAAACCGCATAGGCCACCTCCGCAGTTTTTTCTTATTTTACAGCACGCGGGCGGCAAAATCAACAAAAAAGAAAAAATAAATTTGGGTGCAATCCGACAGAATTTATGGTATACTGTCTCTACTAATCCCATTTGGAGGCCATTATGGAAAAATTCAAGCTTTCCGTCGAGTACCAGGTTGCCAAAACCACCTATGTGACCAACCTGTTTGAAACCGAGCATTTCCGGATGCATTGCAAGGCGTTTTGCGACCACGTTGCGCTGCGCATCCAGACGCCCGTGCCCGTGCGTATCCACAAGCTTTCCATCACCATCCCCTACACGTTCGGCCCCGACGACCGGCTGTTTTTAAACGGCTTTCAGTCATGGACGGATTGCCGCGAGATGTTCCCGGATGAAAAGCCGCCGTATTTGCAGCTGTTATACAAGCCGTTTATCATGGCGTCCTCCGTCCGTTCCTCCGGGGACTACACCTTTACAAAGTACGGCACAAAGCCCGGGTATTTCCACGGCTTTTCCTACGCCTATGTGCGCCGCGGCGCGCAGTACGACCTGTTCGCCTCTTTAAACGAGCGCACGGGGTACACGATTTTCCGCTTCAACTGCCCGGAAAACACCGTGACGGTGGAAAAGGATTTGGAAGGCATTGCCATCGACGGCGAATACGACGTTCTGGACATTGTCCATCTGCAGGGCGCCGAGGACGAGGTCTTTGACCGCTGGTTCAAGCTCCTCGGCATTCCGAAGGCCACGGCTCCCGTCCAGAACGGGTACACGACCTGGTACAACTACTACCCGAACATCAACGAAAAAATCGTCTCCGCCGACTTGGAGGCGCTGTCCAAGGTGCAGGCCGATATCGATATTTTCCAGGTTGACGACGGGTACCAGTCCAACGTCGGCGACTGGCTCACGATTGACCAGAAAAAATTCCCCGGCGGCATGAAGCTCGTCGCCGACCAAATCCACGCCAAGGGCATGAAGGCTGGGCTTTGGCTCGCCCCCTTCGGCGCGCAGTATGTTTCCGAGGTCGCAAAGGCGCACCCGGACTGGATTATCCGCTATCCGAACGGCAAGCCGGTCCGCTGCGGGCTCAACTGGGGCGGCTTTTATGCGCTGGACATTGAAAACCCTCAAGCGCGCGAATACATCCGCCACTTCTTTGACGTCATTTTAAACGAGTGGGGCTACGACCTTGTCAAGCTGGATTTCCTGTATGCCGCGGCCATCATTCCGAACCACGGCAAAACGCGCGGGCAGCTGATGTGCGAGGCCATGGACTTTTTGCGGGAATGCGTCGGCGAAAAGCAGATTCTCGGCTGCGGCGTGCCGCTGTTCCCGGCCTTCGGGAAGGTCGAATACTGCCGCATCGGCGCGGACATGGGCTTAAGCTGGAACCACCAAACCTTCAGCCATCGCGAAAACGTTTCGACCATCAACACGCTCGGCAATTCGATTTTCCGCCGGCAGCTTGACGGCCGCGCGTTCCGCAACGACCCGGACGTGTTCCTGCTGCGGGAAAACAATATGCATTGCAGCTTTGAACAGCGCGAGATTATCGCGACGGTCAACAAGCTGTTCGGCTCCGTGCTGTTCACCTCCGACAACGTCGGCGACTATAACGAACGGCAAATGCAGCTTTTGCTGCGGACGTTTTCCAAGGATGAGATTGTTATCCGAAAAGCGGAATTCCGTGCATCGGCGCGGCGCATTCTGGATATCGACTATACCGAAAACGGCACGGAAAAGCATTTCAGCTTTGATATGCAAAGCGGCAAAATCGTATAAAGCGGCAAAACGGATAAGCACGGGATGCGTTTTACGCACCCCGTGCTTTTTTGTTATTTGTCTGCCGGCAGGCACGGCCAGCGGTAGCGGGACAAGTCCACATAGCCGTCGTCGCTGACGGCGACGCCCTCCGCACGCAAAAGCGCAATCTGGCGGTTCTTCCCGCCGAAAACAAACGCGTCGGACACCCTGCCCTGCCGGTTGACCACGCGGTGGCATTTGATGGTCGCCGGGTCCGGGTTTGCGTGCAGCGCGTAGCCGACAACGCGCGCCAGCCGCGGATTGCCGACCGCAAACGCGATATCGCCGTAGGTTGCAACGTACCCCTGCGGAATCGTTTTGACGACCGCATAGATTTTTTGGAACGTGTTTTCCATATCCTCACCGCTTATATCATAGCGGAAAGTGCAAAAAACCGCAACCTTTCTTTACAGATTTTCCACCCCGTTGCCAATCCGTTCGAGCTTTACCGACACGCTGACCGCAACCTGTGCGCGCGCAAGGGCGTCCCGCCAGGACGGGAACTGCGCCGAAAACTGCCTGGGGTGCCGCTGGCGCAATCTGTGGCCGAGGCCGAACGGGTCGGAGCTCTTTTCGAGAAAGCAGCTTCGGACGGCGGCCTGCACCTTGTTTGCTATGCTTTGCTGCAGGCGCGATTGCACCTCCTGCAAATAGGCCTTGTCAAGCGGGAACGGCGACTGCGCCTTCGTCTCGGCGACGTCGGCCGTCAGCTTTATATGAATTTCAAAAACAGCCGCGCCGTTTTCTATCCGGCTTTGCACGCGTGAACTGGCCTTTCGGATATGCATGGTCGTCTCATCCGCCGTTCCGGGTCCCGGAACCGTCCAATATCCGCCGTCCATGCGCCCTGTCAGCAAGGAAAGCGCGGCGGTCTCTTCAAAGCTTAGCGCATAGGCAAGACGGTCGCCGGAAAACACCTCGACGCCCTGATATAAAAGGCTTTGCTCTCCCCCCTGCTCGCGGACGCCAAGCACGGGTAAAAAAGCATCTGTCACATCGGACTGCGCCCGGTTCATCCAAGCATAAAGCGCCTGAGAAACGACTGCGGGCGCATAGGGCTCGCCGCCGAGCAGCTCTGTGATGGCGTCGGAGGACAGCACATTTTCCCCGAGACTGACGCCGACGAGCGCTTCCGCCGTCGTATCCGACAGGACCACCGGCACCGTTAAACGCGAGGACGGGTCGCGCACAAAATAATCGAGCAAGGGAAAAAGCCCCTGTTCGGCCGTTTCGCGCCCGAATACAAGCAGCTTGTTTTGGGACAGCAGCGGCTGCTTGCCGGATTGAACGGACAGCGCGGCAATGGCCTCCGAAACCGTCGGGCCCTCGGAAGTTAGCGTGCGCGTCGCATCGCCGAGGTCGCTGCCGTTGTTCGGATTTCCCGCCATTTCCGTGTTGAGGACCTGCAGCGTGACGCGAACGCCGTCTTTTATACGGTCCACGCCTATCGCCTGCACAATAAGGCGGTTTTTTAATTCAAGCCCCGGCGCGCTGCAGCCGCCCAAAAGAAGCAGGCACAAAAGGCAAAGCAGCGCGCGTTTACCGAAGCTGCGCATTTTCCCGCCTCCTTTTTTTCACAATTGCCGTCAGCAAAAACACCAGCGGTATCAGGACAACAAACACCGCATACAGCAGCGTGCGCCAGAAAAGGCCGAGCGTAAAATAATAGTCGGTCACTTTTCCGGCAAACCCGAGCTGAATCACCAAAACGGCTGCGGCGGCAAGCAGGATATACAGCCGGCCGGGCTTTTCGGAAAAGGACTTTTTCAAAAGCTCCGACTGCAAATACAAAAGCAGGCTGACCTTGACAAACGCCGTTAAAATCCAGACCCCGGTCAGCAGCACGTCGAAGCGCTGAAAAACGCTGAACTCCGCAAGGACCGCCACGGCATGAACGGGGAACATCTGCGCCAGCGCAAAATCCCCGAGCCCCGCAAATACATAAAACAAAATGCCCTCCGTAAAGCAGATAAAGCAAAGACAGCCGGCCGCAAGCGCCTTGCCCGGCTTGCCGCTGACCCGCGGGAGAAGCACGGCGGCGAGCGCCGGCTCCACCGTCCGCGTCGCGGCGTCCAGCCCGGCCGTCCAGACGGGCGATACGCCTTTTGCAAGCATCGGGGACAGATTCGCAATTTCGATTTTGTCCGTCATGGCAAGCACGATGCAGAAAAACGCGCCGAGAAACAGCACCAGACAGACCGTGCCGGCGCGCCCGAGCGCTTCCAGTCCCAAGCCCGCCGCATAGACGGCGGCAACGGCAAACAGCAGCACAAAAAACGCGCTGTCGTTGTTCGGGAATACAACGGACCCGACAAAAAGCTCCAGCCGCGCCACAGAGACCAGCGTTAAAAAAAAGAATACCAGCGTGTAGCTGACGGTACAGCATTTCGAAAGCGCGTGCGACAGCGTATACGCGACGTCCGGCATATCCATGCCGGGAAAGTATTTCCTTTGCAGGATAACCGGCAAAAATCCGAAAAGCATCAGGCCCGCCGCAGCAAAAACGGCGGGAAGATAGTCGGCGGTCGGGATTTTTTCGGCGCCCACCGGCGAAAAGGTTAAAGTCGTAAGCAACCGGGACAGCAAAAGCAGGCAGCAAAGCTGCCAGACGCTGATTTTCACGCTGCCTTTCATCGCGCGCCCTCCGTTCTTTATTTCTCCAGTGCGTGCACTTCCAGCTCGCGCTTGCCGAGCCTTTTCCAACTGCGCCGCCAGAAGGAATCCCGCGCGAGCGCGCCGACAAGCAAAGGCGAAAACGGCGCCAAGAACGGCGTGCCGTACGCCGTAACGGCGCAGAGGTTAAACAGCACGACGCCGAACCCCAAAACGATGCCGTAAAAACCGGCCAGGCCGCCAATCAGCATGAAAACGAAGCGCATAACGGAGACGGGATAATAGATTTTGGAAACCACGAAGGAGCTTATGGCCGTCATCGCGACGACAATGAGCATCGGCGCGGCGATAAGGCCGGCGGATACCGCCGTGTCCCCAATCACCAGCGCGCCGACGATGCTGACCGCGTGCCCCACCGATTTCGGCATACGCAGCCCGGCTTCCCGCACAATCTCATAGAGAAAATGGATGAAAATCGCTTCCGCCATCACGGGAAACGGCGTGACGCTTTCCTGCACGGCAACGTCGTACAGCATGGAGGCGGGCAGCAGCTCCTGATGGAACGTACATACGGCAACATACAGGCCCGGCAGGAAAACGCTGATGAGAAACGAAAAAAATTTTAATATGCGGATAAACAGCGCATAATACGGCCGGTGGTTGTAGTCGTCCATCGACTGGAAATTCTCGGCGAACAGATACGGCACGATAAGCGCGAACGGCGTGCCGTCCACCAAAATGACGGCGCGCCCCTCCGCCATTTCCGCACAGGCGATGTCCGGACGCTCCGTTGTACCGACGCTTGTAAAAATGGTGCGCACATCCGACTCCAGGAACGGCCGCAAATATCCCGCGCCCAGCACCATGTCCAGCTCCGCCTTTTGCAGGCGGGACTTGATTTGCGCAATCATCTGCTTATCGGCGCGGTCCGCAAAATAGCAGACGCAGACGCGCGTGCGGCTGGTCGCCCCCATCTCCTGCAGCTCAAACCGCGCGACGGGCGAACGCACGCGCCGCCGCAGAAGCGCCACGTTGTCCTTAAAGCTTTCTACGAACGCCTCCTGCGCGCCGCGTTCCTGCACCTCGGTCTGCGCGTTGTCGATGCTCCGTTTCGGGAACCCCTGCACACCGAAGCCCTCGCAGAACGGCGCGCCGTCGATAAGCAGCACCACAACGCCGGATACGATGTCGGCCAGCACCTCGTCGAGCGTATGGTCCTCTTTCTGGTCGATGCCGGCGCTGATTTGGTCGCGGATATACGCCATCTGCGCCGCGGGCGCGTCGGGGGCTTTTTGAAGCTGCATTATCGGTGCGACAACCTGCTGGGTCACCAAAAGATTGTCGCACATCCCGTCGTCCATGATAAGGCACGCGCGGTTGTTTCCGATACGCGTGTGCTTGTACAAAATATCAAAGCTGCCGCCGAGCTGCGCTTTGATGTACTGAATATTGCGCTCCAGCTCCGGAAACACCGCAACAGGCGCGCGGTTTTCGTTAAGCGGCTTTGTCACACGCTTTTCTGCCAGCTTCAGCCAGTTCCACATAGAATCACCGGTTCTATTTTGGCCGTGCGCGCACACAATATGCGTATGCTGCCGGGCGCGGATGCGGAAAAATCCCGAACCATTTTGCGCCCGGCTCTCATACGGAAGGTGGTACCATGCTCATTTCCATTGTCCGGACGGTTTTGCTGTATTTTCTGGTGCTGGCAACCTTCCGGCTTCTCGGCAAACGGCAAATCGGCGAATTGCAGCCGGTCGACCTTGTCCTGACCTTTTTGCTGTCCGAGCTGCTGTCCGTTTCCATTCAGGATATGCAGGCCCCGCTTTTGCACACGCTCGTGCCGGTTGCGCTTTTGGTGGGTCTCGAAATCAGCATGTCCGTGCTTTCCATGAAAAGCCTGCGTTTTCGAACGCTTTTGCAGGGCAACCCCCTGTTCGTTATCCGCAACGGCAAGCTTGACCAAAGGCAGCTGAAGCGGCTGCGCTTTACCGTGGACGATTTGCTGGAGGAGCTGCGCAAAAAAGACGTCTATGACCTTTCCGAGGTCCAATACGCCATTGTGGAAACCGACGGGACGTTGAGCGTCCTGTTAAAGCCCGGCGCGCGCACGCCGCAGAACGACGCGCTGTGCCTGACCGTGCAGGACAGCGGGATTCCCTGCGTAGTCGTCAGCGACGGCGAGGTTGTAAAAACGAATTTTCAGGTCTGCGCGATGACGGAAGAAAAGCTGGAAAACATCCTGAAAAAGAACGGCCTGCGCGCCGGGGACCTGCTGCTGATGACCGCGGACCGCGGCGGGAACTGCTTTTGGGTGGAGAAAGAGAAGGAGGAAAAGAAATGAAACGGTTTGCGCTCGCACTCTGCATTGCCGTGCTCGCGGTATGCGCCGCGGGCGCCGGGTACGCACGATTTGTAAGCATCTGCGACACTTTGGAAGGCGACGCGCGCGCCCTTTCAAACGCGGTCGGGCAAACAGACGCCTACAAGCAGGCGCAAACGCAGCTGCTAACAGACTGGGAGCGGCACGGGCCGGTTCTCGATATGCTTTGTCCGCACGGGTACACGGAATCGCTGGATTTGCAAATCCGCCTTCTGCCCGCAAAAACGGATGCGGCCGGCGAAGCGGAAAAGGCGGCGTATCTTTCGGAGCTGCAGGCCCTGCTTTCCCGCCTGCGGGAAGCCGAAAAGCCAAGCCTGCAAAATATCCTGTAAATAAAAAAAGCCGGGAAGGCAAAGCCCTCCCGGCAGACCTATGGCGTTACAACTGTATTTCGGCGACAAGCGGCCGATGGTCGGAGACCGTGGTATTGGCGAGCCGGTGATTTGCAACCGTCAGCTTATCCGAAACAAAAATGTTGTCGATGCAAAGCATACCGCCGCCCGAGCCGTCGCCGAGATAAGTCTCGTACCGCGTCTGAGCATTGTTGACGGCCGTCACGCCGGTCAAATTGGAAAATTCCGCAATATCTGTGATGTTAAAATCTCTGGTCAGAACAAACGGATTCGTTTCCTGCTGCAGCGTCTGCTGCAGGAATGCCCATTGCTTCTGCCGCTGGTCGGTGTCCTCAAAGCTCAGGTGCGTATTATAAATCATAATGGTCTGCCCGTTTACCCGGATTGCCGCGCTTGCCAGCACGCGGTCCTCATCCTCGCGCCTGGTTTCTAAGGGGACCATCTCGCAGTCCGTCAGCGGATAAACGCTCAGAATACCGACGCCGTAGGTGCCGCCCTGCAGGCGAATGGCGGGGAAAAACACATAGTTCATCCCGAGTTCGTTCGCAAGCGCCTGCAGCTCGTCGCGCCCGCCGGAACGCTTGACGTTGCGGTCCACCTCCTGCAAACAGACCACGTCCGGGTCCTCCGCGCGGATATCAGCGGCAACGTCCGCAATTTTCTCGCCCGTCCCGCAGTTTTTCACATTGTAGGTCATGACGGTGAGCGTATCGGTCCCGGCCGTATTGAGCACCGGATTTTCACCGACGGGCGTCAACGGTTCTTTCCCGCAGGCACAAAGCTCGTACACCTGTATGCTATTGCCAAATTCGGATTTTGTCAAGCGCGAAAACGATTTTTTTCACAGCGCGCAGCAGACGCGGATTATCCGAGCACGCCCAGATGCTCCAGGAGTATTTTCAACCCGATGCACACCAAAAGTATGCCGCCGACAAGCTCCGCCTTGTTCTGCAGCTTTGCGCCGAACTTGTGCCCAATAAAGACGCCCGCAAAAGACAGCAGCAGCGTTGTCACGGCGATAAGCGACGCGGATGGCAGGATGTTGACCTGCAAAAACGCAAAGGTAATGCCGACCGCCAGCGCGTCGATGCTCGTAGCGACCGCCAGCACGAAAAGCTCCTTAACGGAAAACCGATTTTCGTTTTCCGCGTCGGCCGTCTCCGGCTTTTTGAGGCCCTCCGCAATCATTTTCCCGCCGATAACCGCCAGCAGCAAAAAAGCAATCCAGTGGTCGATTTTCGTGATGTACGCTTCAAACTGCCTGCCCAAAAGCCAGCCGACAAGCGGCATCAGCCCCTGGAACCCGCCGAAAAATACGGCGATAAGCCCCGCGCGTTTTCCGTTAAACCTCGGCATTTCCAAGCCCTTGCACAGCGCGACGGCAAACGCATCCATGGAAAGACCGACGGCAATCAGCAGCAGCTCCCAAAAGCCCATGCGTTCGACTCCCCTTCCTTTTGCAGATATAAAAAAGACTCACGCGCAAATTTGCGCGTGAGTCTCGTCATTTGAGGTCAAGCCAGACCGAACGGTCAGTATGTTGACTTGCCGCGTATCCTACGCCGACTACTCCCTCACAGGTGCTGCATAGTGTACCAGAATGGCGGGCTTTTGTCAAGTCCTCATTTGCCGGCAAGCAGCTTTTCACGGGCAAGATAAGCCGCGCCGAGCATTCCGGCCTGGTTTTTCATCGCGGCGCGCTTAATGGCAACCGTGCGGAAGCTGTGGATGCTGCGCGCATGGATGCGGCGGTCGATTTCCGAAACGACATATTCCTCGTTCATAATGCCGCCGCCGAGAATGATGCAGGGCGGGTTGAAAATGAAAATGAGCGTCGTCAGTCCCCCGATGATTTCTTCAATCCAATTGTCAATCACCGAACGGATGGTCGTGTTGTTGAAATGCTCCGGCTGAAAGATTTCGCGGCCGTTGAGCGTTTTGCCGGTCGCATCCGCCACGGCGTTGACAAGCGCGCGGGTCGACGCGTACATTTCATAGCAGCCGTTGTTGCCGCAGGTGCATTTTTTGCCGCCGGTGTGCGTCACAATGTGCCCAAACTCCCCGGCGGAAAAGTGGGTGCCGGTATAAATTTTGTTGTTAATCCACATCGCGCCGCCGACGCCCGTCCCGTAAGTCAGGCAGAGGAAATCGCTGTAGCCGCGTCCGGCGCCGAATTTGGCCTCCGCCGTCGCCGCGGAATTCACGTCGTTTTCCACGCTGACGGGCAGATTGTGCTTTTTTTGGATGGTTTTGGTAATTTCAATCCCGGTGTAGTTCGGGATGTTTTCGCTCGCGAAAATAATCTTTCCGAGCTCGCTGTTGACCTGTCCGGCGGTGCTGATGCCGACGCAGTCCACCTGCGCGGCGTATTCGTCCACGATGCACATGATTTTGTTCATCAGGTGCGGGCCGCCGAGGTGCGCTTCCGTCGGAATCTCAAAGGCGCTTTCAATGGAATAGTCTTCGCGGACCGTACCGTATTTGATTGCGGTGCCGCCGATGTCAATAGCCAGAATTTTCATAAAGGGGTACCTCCAGGGGTCAGTGCAGGGTCTCTGCCATTTCACACATCCGCCGCAGCCGGTAATTCACACCGGAGCGCGACATGGGCGGCGTAAGCTCGTCGCCGATTTGCTGCAGCGAAAGCTCCGGGTTCTCCAGCCGCAGCCTTGCAATGCTTTGCCAATCCGCAGGCAGCTCGGAAAAGCAAGCGGACGCGCCAAGCTTTTTCAGAAGCTCGTTTTGCCGCATGGCGGCGTTCACGGTCTTGTTGAGGTTGGCGCTTTCAAAATTCAAGCGGCGGTTGACGTTGTTGCGGATATCCTTGTATACAATCACATCGATGAATTCCATGACGAAGCGCGCCGCGCCCATAATCCCGATGAGATTTTGGATGTCCTCGGTTTTCTTGAAATACAGCACGTAGTGTCCGCCGCGCCGCACCTCCTTTGGGAAAAATTCATTATCCTCCAGAAACTTTTTCAAGTCCTGACACAAATTGTAATGCGGGACAACGAATTCCAGGTGGTAATTCTTTTCAGGCGCGGTCACCGTCCCGCAGGTTAAAAAAGCGCCGCGCAAAAAGGAACCGATGCAGCATTCTTCCGAAATGTTGCCCCAGTTGAGCCGCCGCGTGCGCTCGCGGCCGTCGTACCCGAAAGCGGAAAGCACGCGCAGGCGGTCCTCGGCGGACAAAACGGAAACCCTGTACTTTTTTGCGGACGCGCGCAAAAGCTGGGGCTCCCCGCGGCAAAGCCGCCCGGCCACATAGCGGTAACGCTCTGCTACGCCGCTGTTTTCCGTCGTCAGCGAAATTTCGCCGGCGGAAAAGCCTTTGCCGAACAGCATCAGCCCGTAGTTCTCCGCCAGCTTACAGCAGGGCTTGTCACAGGCAAGCCCCAAAAGCTCCAGTTTTAAATCGGATGAAAAAGACATATCCCTCTTACCTGGAAATATCGCGGTGGTACACGCTGCTGCAAGCGCCGTTTTCCAAAAGATGCCGGTTAATAAGCTCGGCAAACACAACGGAACGGTGCTTGCCGCCCGTGCAGCCTATGGCGATGGTCAGCTGGCTTTTCCCCTCCGTGCGGTACAGCGGCAGCAGAAAATCCAGCAAATCGTAAAGCCGGCGCTCCAAGCCCTTGGCCTGGTCAAATTTCATTACGAAATTGCGAACCGGGTCCTCGAGCCCCGTATGGCCTTTGAGCTCCGGGATATAGAACGGGTTCGGCAGGCAGCGCACGTCGAAAACCAGGTCGGCCTCTTTCGGCGTGCCGTGCTTGAAGCCGAACGAAATGCAGAAAATCTTTAAAGCGTTGTCCGCATTTTCCAAAAACAGCGCCGCGACGCGCTCCTTAAACTGCGAGCTCGTGACCTGGGACGTATCGATGATGTAATCGGCCTTCTGCCGCGCCGGCAAAAGAATCTCCCGCTCGCGTTCAATCGCCTCGCGCACGGAGGGGCCGCCGAGCTCGTCCGACAGCGGATGCTTGCGGCGCGTCTCCTGGTAGCGGTGCGCAATGACCTCCGTATCCGCATCGATAAAGAGAATCTTGTATTGCACGTTCATGTTTTCAAGGTCGCCGAGCACCGCAAACAGGTCGGTGAACGAGCTGCCAAGCCGAATATCCGCGACAAGCGCCACACGCGCGCGCTTTTCCTTGGATTTTAAAATCAGCTCCACAAAGGTCGGAATGAGCAGCGGCGGCATATTGTCGACGCAGTAAAACCCGATGTCCTCGAGCGCGTCGGCGGCGCGGGATTTGCCGGCGCCGGAAAGCCCGGTTACAATTACGAGTTCCATAATGCAGCATCCCCACTTTCAGGCAGCGGCCCAATCCATTTCACTTCCGGCGAGAGCAAAACGCCGGTTTCCTCGAGCACCCTTTGCCGGACGAAGGCAATCAGGGCGGCAATATCGGCGGAGGTCGCTTCTTGTGCGTTAATAATGAACCCCGCGTGCTTTTCGCTGACCTGCGCGCCGCCGATGCGGCAGCCTTTGAGTCCGCATTGCTCGATAAGCGCGCCGGCAAAATGCCCCTCGGGGCGTTTAAACGTACTTCCGGCGCTCGGAAAATCCAGGGGCTGCTTTTCCTTGCGGCGGCGGAGATTTTCCTCCATACGCGCGCGGATGGCCTGCGTGCTGTCCGGCATGAGGCGCAGCGTCAGCGCCGTAAGGATGTAACCGCCGGCGGAATACGCGCTGTGGCGGTAGGAAAGGTCTAAAGCTTCCCCTGTAAAGGCGCCGGGATTTCCGCGGCTGTCGAGATGGTCGCAGGAAAGCAGCACGTCCCGCATTTCCCCGCCGTACGCGCCGGCGTTCATCACAGCGGCGCCGCCGGCAGTCCCCGGGATGCCGAAGGCAAATTCCAGCCCGGACAGCCCCAGCTTGCAGGCCGCGTTGCAAAGCGTGCTCATGGAAGCGCCGGCCTCCACACGCAGCCGGCCGCCGCCGAGCTCCTCAATCCCGGACATTTCCGCGCCGATGCGGATGACAAGCCCGCAAAACCCTTCGTCGGATACCAGCAGGTTGCTGCCGTTGCCAATCACGCAGTACGGTATATTTTCCGAAAGCGCCGCCTGCAAAATATCCTGCAGCGCGCCCTCGCTGTTTGGCTGCACCAGCAGCGACGCAGGACCGCCCGTGCGAAAGGTTGTCAGCTTCCGCATGGGATAGTCCGTTTCCCAGCGCACGCCGTGCCTGCGCGCGGCTTTTAGGACCGCGTCAAACACCGCGAATCCCTCCGTTTCGCTCATTCATTCAGCAGCGCCGCGCCGATGATGCCCGCGTCGTTGCCGAGTACCGCCGAGCAGATGCGCGTCTGCTTGCCGCAATGGATGCTGTAGCGCTCTTTTTCCACATAGCGGCGCACCGGTTCGAGCAGCGGCTCGCCTTCACAGCCAATCCCGCCGCCGACGCACAGCACATCCGGCTGAAAAATGTTGATGGCGTTCGTAATGCCGGCGGCAAGGTACTTGATATATGTATCCACCACGTCCTGCGCAGTCCGGTCGCCGCGGCGCATCCCCTCGAAGGCCGTGCGCCCGTTGACGTTTTGGAGGTCGCGGTCGGCAATCTCCCACATAACGGAGTCGGGATTTTCCCGCATCGCCTTACGGGTCTGACGGACCAGCGCCGTCGCGGAGGAATACGCCTCCCAGCAGCCGCGCCGCCCGCAGGTGCAGGGCTCGCCGTCCACGACGAGAACGGAATGCCCCATTTCGCCGCCGGCGTCGTTGCAGCCGTTGACGATTTTGCCGTTGACGATGATGCCGCTGCCGACGCCCGTACCGAGCGTAATGGCCACGAAATTTTCCACGTTGCCGCCCGCGCCCGCAACCGCTTCGCCGAGCGCGGCGCAGTTTGCGTCATTTTCAAGGTAAATGGGCTGCGTAAAGTATTTCGAGAGGATTTCCCGCGCGGGGACCTTGTCGAAGTCCAGGTTGTTGGCGTACTCAATCATCCCGAGCTTTTTGTTGACGGAACCGGGCGTGCCGATGCCGATAGACTGCACATCCTCCATCGTAAGCCCGGCCGTGCGCACCGCGTCCTGCACGCAAAGCGCGATGTCCTTGAGAATCTCCCCGGCCGGCCGCGGACAGGCCGTTTTGCGCTTGGCCTTGGCGATGATTTTATAGTACTCATCGACGACGCCGACAACAATGTTTGTGCCGCCGAGGTCCACACCTACACGATACATATTCCATTCCTCCGTTTATATCTTTATGTATTGGACAGCCTTACCAGACCTCCGTCTGTTCTGCATAGGAGCCGGCTTCCTCCTCAATGCCGAGGTGCTGCAAAAGCTCGCGCGCCGCGTTGTAGCCCATTTTTTTCTGGCGGTTGTTCATGGCAGCAACCTCAATGATAACGGCAAGGTTGCGCCCGGGCTTTACGGGCACGACGGCGACCGGCACCTGCACGCCCATGATGCTTGTGTGCACATCGTCAAGCCCCATGCGGTCGTATACCTTTTCCGGGTCCCAGGGCTCAAGCTGCACAACCAAATCGATTTTTTCCGTCAGCTTGACGGCGCCCATGCCGAAAATGCGGCGGGCGTTGATAATGCCGATGCCGCGCACCTCGATAAAATGACGGATATTGTCCGGCGCCGAGCCGACCAGCGCCTTGGCGGAAACGCGGCGAATCTCGACCGCATCATCCGCGATAAGGCGGTGCCCGCGCTTTATCAGCTCAATGGCGGTTTCGCTTTTGCCGACGCCGCTGTCGCCGATAATCAAAACGCCCTCGCCGTAAACCTCCACAAGCACGCCGTGCCGGGTCACGCGCTCGGCAAGCTCCGTACCCAAAAAGTAAATCAGCGCGGACATACAGCTTGAGGTCGATTCCCCCGTGCGCAGAAGCGGCACGCCGTATGTTTTGCACAGGGAAAGCAGGTCTTCCGGGCAGGCAAGGTCGCGGGTAATGAGAATCCCCGCGGGCTTGCGCGAGGTAAGGCGTTCGAGCGCCTGCGCCTGCTCGTGCTGCGTTTTGGTCTTTAAAAATTCCATTTCGGAAAGGCCCAATATCTGGATGCGCGCCGGGTCAAAGTAGTCGTCGCGCCCGGCAAGCAGCAGCCCGGGGCGGTTCACGTCCTGCGACGTAACGTAAAGCTCCGAGGCCTCCGCCGGCAAAAACAGCGTCTCAAAGCTGAATTCCCGCAAAATGCGTTCCAAGGCTACGGAATAGTTTGTGGCCACGGCGACACTCCCTTTCCCAATTTCCATTATTATAAACGATTCCGTGCAAGTTTCCAAGTGTTTTTGCAAAAGAATTTTGCTTTGTTTGCGCCAAAATGCCGGATTCGCGCAGAAACCGTGCAAAGGCACTCTGCAATCGGACAAAGGAGAGCGTTCTGTCCATAAAAAATGCCCCCGGGGCACCCCGGGGGACGTCGTCACAAGTTTTCTGCCGGTGCGCTTACAGGACGTAGATAACCACGTCGCGCGCACCCCATTGCACACATTCGGACTCCGAATTCATGAACAGGTCAACCGTAAACTTGCCCTTTTTCACGAATCCGCCGGTGTCCGCCGCAATGGCGTAGCCGTATACGATACCGTCTGTAGAAACAATCCACAGCTCCGTACCGTACGGAATCTGCTTCGGATTGACTGCGATATAGCCTGCCTTTACGGTACGGCCGCTGGCGGTTTTGGCGCCGGGATGGTCCGTATAGGCGGCGGCTTTACCGGTGATAATCTTCGAATACTGCGTCGGCGCGCCGTTGACAATCTGCAAGGACGCGGGCGGCTGCAGCTCCGAAATGGCCTTGCCGCTGTTTTTCAGCGAAGAAATGCTAACGGGCTTCTGCTTTGTCCCGACCACCGTAATCTGCGGGACGGCCTGCTCGTGGACCGTCTCGGCAAGCTCCTCGGAGGAAGCGACCTCGCCGTCCACAACCTTATCCCGATAGGTAACGGTCCGCGAGCCGTTTACACCCTGCTGGGTGACTTTGCTCTCCCCTTTATAGAGGGAAGCGGAACGCTGCGTCTCCTTCGCGAACGGGACGATTTCCGTCACCGTGCGCTCCGTGTAGGTCACACGGTAAACCGTGACGGACAGCGCATCATAGAGTTCGGAATCCAGCGCGGGGCTTGTTTCGTCGTCCGCGCCGAGCGTAATGCCCGCCGCGTCAAGCGCGTCGCGCACCGTTCCTTCGCCGATAAGCAGCTCTTTCGTCTGGCCGTCCGCCGTAACGTTTACGTGATACGCGTTCGTGATGCGGACAACAAGACCGTCCGTAAGCACCGTGTCCTCCGGCACGCTGACAAGCTGTTCCGCTTGCAGCGTAACCCCGAGGGTCTCGAGCAGGTCGGCGACGGTGCCCGCGGCGACAAGCTCCTTGGTTTCACCTGTAAGGCTGACAAAGGTCACATTCGAAGCGCGATAAATCGTAATCACGCTGTCCTCGCCGGCATGGAACGCGTCCAGCCCGAGCTTATCCTGCTCGGAAAGCGAAATGTCGGCCTGCTCCACAATTTCGTAGGCGTCCGTTTTGGTCGTCTCTACTCTTGTGATTGCCGCTCCGTCGTAAATGTCAACGACATACGCGGAGGGCGTGGCAGCGAAAGCGGTGACGGCGCAAAGCAGCGCGAGCGCCAGAATCAGCGCAAGGACTTTCGAGAAAGTCATGCGGGTCGCCTTCGCATACCCTTTTAATTCAGTTATCATCATTCTGCTCCTTTAACTCATACCGCCCGGGGAAATGCGCGGTGGGCGGCTGTTGGGCGTCCGAATGCCGAATCAGAAAGAGTTTTTCGGCAGACGTTTTTGTGACGCCGCTGTTACTAGCGCTTGTGACGGGGGACATTATATTTCCAGGAGTGCTAATTGTCAAATTTCCCGAGAATCACTTTTTGTTGATTTTGCACAACGGCCAATGGCAGAATCTGTCATTTCGAGCGGTTTCCGGCCGGACTTTTGAACAATCCGATTTTACGGGGAGTGAATATTTGTGGAAAAGTTAAAAATCTTACAACAGATTACAAAGGGGTTACAGGCCGGTATTTCGCCTAATTTTCCGCAAAAATTCGCCCTGTTTTCCACATATAGTATATGCATATGCAGGGAAACTATGTAATTTCTCCGCCGGAACCGAAAAACGGAAAAAGCATTTCCGGCTGTTGCTGTGAAATTACAAGTAAATTTCCCCACGCAGGCGCAAATCGGCGCTGAATTTCAGCTAAAATCCGGGGCGTTTTCCCCTTTTGACTTCAGCGGTGGAAATTCGGGAAAAGACGTGCTATACTGTATATAGCTTACAGGAGGAAAAGGCCATGAAAGAGCTGGTTATCGGCGCAAACGACGCGGGGAAAAGGCTGGACGCCTTCTTGCAAAAGGCGTTCCCGAACCTGCCGCAGTCGCTACTATATAAGTATATTCGAAAGAAACGCATCAAGGTCAACGGCAAGCGCGCGGAAATCTCCCAGCGCCTTGCCAGCGGCGATACGCTCGCGCTGTATGTCGCGGACGAATTTCTCACACGCCCGCAGGCGCAGTTCGCGTATGACTTTTTGCGTGCGGGGCGGTCGCTTTCCGTTCTGTACGAGGACGAAAATCTCCTGCTGCTCGACAAAAAGCAGGGTCTTCTGTGCCACCCGGACGACCGGGAATACATCGACACGCTCATAGGGCGGGTGCAGCGCTATCTCTACGAAAAAGGCGAATATGACCCCGAGGCGGAAAACGCGTTTGCTCCGGCGCTTGTCAACCGCATTGACCGCAACACGGGCGGTATCGTCATCGCCGCGAAAAACGCGCTTGCGCTGCGCATCCTCAACCAAAAGATGAAGGACCGCGAGCTGCACAAATACTACCTCTGCCTGGTGCACGGTACGCCGAAGCCGCAAAGCGCAACCGTCACGGGCTACCTGTTCAAGGACGAAAAGCACAATCAGGTGAAAATTTTGCAGACGCCGCGCCCCGGCAGCAAGTCCATCGCCACGAAATACCGCGTATTGGACAGCCGAAACGGGTTATCCCTGCTGGAAATCGACCTCTTGACCGGCCGCACGCATCAGATTCGCGCCCAGCTTGCCGCCCTGGGACACCCGCTGCTCGGCGACGGCAAGTACGGCTCCAACGCGCAAAACAAGCCCTACGGCTATAAAAAGCAATGCCTGTACGCCTATAAGCTGGTTTTCGATTTTCAAACCGACGCAGGGGCGCTTTCCTACTTAAATCAGAAGTCGTTCGAGGTCCCCGCGGTCTGGTTTCGGGACGCATTTCGTGACGGAACGCTGTAAATCTATACTATATAATATAGAAACCCGCACGGTGTAAAGTTGAAACACCGTACGGGTTTTTCTGTAAAGGCAAACGCCAGTCGCGCCTGTCAAGTGCTGTCAAGCTTTGTCAAGCGTTCTGTTTTACTGCTAAAAAAGGGTTGACTTGAAGCGGGGTTTAGGTAGTATAATGATGATAGACTTCGTTACCGAAATTGTTTCCTGCTATTATAAGGAGGTAAGCCATGCTGTACAAGGATTTTCAAGGGGAAAAGCTCTCCGCGCTCGGGCTCGGGTCCATGCGCCTGCCGACAACGGACGGAAACGACGCCCATATCGACAAGGAAGCAACCGCTCAAATGGTCGAATACGCCATGCAAAACGGCGTCAACTACTTTGATACCGCCTGGGGCTACCATGAGGGCAACTCTGAGCTTGTCATGGGCGAGCTTTTGCAAAAATACCCGCGCGACTCGTTTTTCCTTGCCAGCAAATTCCCCGGCTACGACCTTGCCAATATGGACAAGGTGGAGACCATCTTTGAAAAGCAGCTGGAAAAATGCCGCGTTTCGTATTTTGATTTTTACCTGTTCCACAACGTCTGCGAACTCAATGTGAACCAGTACCTCGACCCAAAATACGGTATTTTGGATTACCTGCTCCGGCAGAAGGAAAACGGCCGCATACGCCACCTGGGCTTTTCGGTACACGGAAGCTATGACGTGTGCAAGCGGTTTTTGGAAGCGTACGGCAAACATATGGAATTTTGTCAAATCCAATTGAATTACATGGATTACGACTTCCAAAACGCCAAAGCAAAGCTCCAACTGCTTGCCGAATACAACATCCCCGTCTGGGTCATGGAGCCGCTGCGCGGCGGCAAGCTCGCAAAGCTGCCCGCACACGACGCCGAACGCCTTGCTTCTTTCCGTCCGCAGGAAAGCGTTCCCGGCTGGGCGTTCCGTTTCCTGCAAAGCTTCCCTTCCGTCACGGTCACGCTCTCGGGGATGTCCAATTTGGAGCAGCTGCAGGAAAACATCGCAATCTTCTCGACGGATAAGCCGGTTAATGCGGAAGAAAAGCAGGCGCTTTTCGAGATTGCCTCACACCTTGTCAACAAGTCGGCCCTCCCCTGCACCGCGTGCCGGTACTGCACGACGCATTGCCCGCAGGGGCTTAATATCCCCTATTTGCTGGAGCTTTACAACGAGCACATCGTCACAGGCGGCGGGTTTTTGGCGCCGATGGCGCTGTCCGCCATGCCCGACGACAAGCAGCCGAGCTCCTGCATCGGCTGCCGCAGCTGTGAGGCGGTCTGTCCGCAGCAGATTAAAATTTCAGAAGCCCTGGCGGATTTTGCAGAGAAGCTGCAATAACGCAAAAAATGGAAGCGGCCTTTCCGGCAATCGGAAAGGCTGCTTTTCTGTCACTAAAAAAGGCAGCCGCCAAATCGGCGGCTGCCCGGAAAGCTTTGGAAAGGCTTGTTATCTCTTGGAGAACTGGGGCGCGCGGCGCGCACCTTTCAAGCCGTATTTCTTTCTTTCCTTCATTCTGGGGTCACGCGTGAGGAACCCGGCCTTTTTCAGCACGGGGCGCAGGCTCTCGTCATACTGGAGAAGCGCGCGGGAAAGGCCGTGGCGGATTGCGCCGGCCTGCCCGGTCACGCCGCCGCCGGCGACCTTGCAGACGATGTCGAACTTCTCGGTCGTGTTCGTAAGCGCGAGAGGCTGGCGGACAATCAGCTTGAGCGTCTCAAGCCCGAAATAATCGTCCAGCTCACGGTCGTTGACGGTGATTTTACCGGTACCCGCATACACGCGGACGCGCGCTACGGATTTCTTTCTTCTGCCGGTGCCGTAAAAATAAGGATTGGTATCGTACATATCGTGTTAGCCTCCCTTTCTCAGAATTCTCTGGTCTGCGGCTTCTGCGCTTCGTGCGGATGCTCGGCGCCGCGATAGATGTGCAGGCGGGTCAGGGACTTTCTGCCGACGGTGTTGTCGGGCAGCATCCCCTTGACGGCCTTTTTGACCGCAAACTCCGGCTTCTCGGCCATGAGGGTCTTGTACTGGACCTGCTTCATGTTGCCGATGTACCCGGTGTGGTGGTAGTAGATTTTCTGCTCAAGCTTATTGCCGGTGAGGACAATCTTTTCCGCGTTGATAACGATAACGTTGTCCCCGCAGTCCGCATGGGGCGCGAACGTCGGCTTATGCTTGCCGCGCAGAAGCGTCGCCGCTTCCGTCGCTACGTCGCCAAGCGTTCTGCCGTCCGCATCGAGCACGTACCAGTCGCGGCTGATGTCGCCGGCTTTGGGCATATAAGTGGACATAGTCGAAACCTCCGTTTTCTGTATTCCTTTTCTCAAAGCGCAACTATCATACCACTTCGCGCCGGATTCGTCAACAAAAATTTTCGTATTTTAAAACGTTCAAATTGTTTTCTCGCGTTTTCTTTTGTTTTCTCTTGTTTTTATAGTGTTTCCTGAAAGATGAATTTTCCTTTTCCGGTTTACACAAGGCTGTTTTTACGGTACAATAGCGCGGAAAAAGGCGGTGATTGCTTATGGAAAGACTGTTGTCGCTCTGCCGCGCGGCGGTGGACAAATACGAAATGATTGCGCCGGGCGACCGTATCGCCGTCGGCGTTTCCGGCGGCAAGGATTCGCTGGCGCTGCTGTGTGTTCTCGCAAAGCTGCGCAGATTTTATCCGGCGCCGTTTTCGCTCGTCGCTTTGTCGCTTGACTACCGTTTTTTCGGGCAGGACGCGGATTACGCCGCCATTGCGGCGCTTTGTAAAACGCTGGACGTAGAATTTCAGGTGCGCCGCACGGACCTTTGGCGGGTGATTTTTGAAGAACGCAGGGAGAAAAACCCCTGCGCGCTCTGCGCCAAAATGCGCCGCGGGATTTTGCACGACACGGCAAAGGCAAACGGCTGCAATAAGGTTGCGCTCGGGCACCACGCCGACGATGCGGTGGAAACGCTTCTGATGAACCTGTTTCAAAACGGAACGCTCGGCTGCTTTTCGCCCGTCTCCTATCTTTCGCGAAAAGAGATTACCGTCATCCGGCCGCTGGTGTTCGCCACGGAAGCGCAGGTAGCCGCTGCCGCCGCAAAAGCACGGCTGCCCGTGCTCCCCTCCGCCTGCCCGGCGGACAAGCAGACCGACCGGCAAAAGGCAAAGGAAACCCTGCTGCAGCTGGAAAGCGCGTACCCGCAGCTGCGCAAAAAGCTGCTGGGGGCTATGGAGCGCAGCCATTTGTCCGATTGGTAAAACCTTGTGCAGGATTTCGGCTTCGAAAATGCAGTTTTTCCCAGGTATTTGCGGGCATCCTGTCGAAAATATACGAAAATTTCCTCCCGGGTTTTCAACGTTAAAAATGTTCAAAACCCTGTTCATAATGTTAAAAACTCTGATTTTAAGCGATTTGAATATGAAAATCATGTAAAGCGAACCGCTTTACAAACGGAAAAATTCCTGTGAAGTATTCATCCTTCCCCGTATATTTTTTGCAGCTCCTCCTGCAAACGCAGACAGTTTTTGAGTAAAGCCGCCGCCCCTCCCCGAATTTCAGGGAAAGGGCGGCGGCTTGTCATGGAAAAAGCGGCGTCACACCGTCTCGCGCCGAAACGCCTGTACGCGCAAAAGCGTTGCTTTTCCCCGGCAGGCGCGTATCACGATGCGGATACGCTTGGCCTGCCAGGTCTTTTTAAAGCGGCAAATCCGCTTATAGCCGATAACCGTGTATTTTCCAAGCTTTTTCCAGCGGTTCTTTCGGTCGATGTAAACGTCAAACGCCTCGATTTGCTGGCCGGTCGCAATGTTTTCCTGCAAAATCAGGCTGTCGAACGCCGTAACCTCGCCGAAATCAAAAACCAGCTCCGGGCGCGCGTCGTCCGCCGCCGCCTGCCAATAGTCGTCATCCGACCGCAGCGCCGCGGTCGCCGCATGGTCGTCGTCCAGCTCGCTGGTGGCGCGGACATGGGCGTTTTCCAGCAGATTGCGCGGGAATTCACGCTTCAGCATCCGGCCGAGCGCGTCCAGCGCCAAAGCGTCCGGCGCGGCAATACGCCCGGTCGTGTCCGGCGGAACGTTTAAAAGCAGCGCGGCGTTGCCGCCGACGGCGCTCAGGTAGATTTGGAACAGCTTTTTCAGGGATTTTACCTTATCGTCTTCGTTTTTATGGTAGAACCAGCCCGGCCGGATGGACACATCCACCTCCGCGGGATACCAAATCAGGTCCTCTTCGCCGCGGATTGCCTTGCGCGAGCCTAAGTCCAGCGACATACTGTTCATCTTTTTCTTTGCGAATTTGCGGTCGTCGGTCTTCTGCGAGTGCGCCGCGACAAATTCGCTGATGGAAAGGCGCGCGGGTACGACGCTCCATTCGGATTTTCGGCAAACGCCCGCCTCGTTCCCAATCCAGCGCACGTCCGGGCCGCTGACGGCAATCACGGCGTCCGGCTGCAGCTTGCGCACAACGGCGTAGTACCCCTGCCAGTCATACTGCTGCACCTTGCCGTTTTTCCCCTCCCCGCAGGCGCCGTCGAGCCAGACGGCGAAAATGTCGCCGTAATTCGTCAGAAGCTCGGTCAGCTGGTTCTTATAAAACGTATTATACGCCTCTCCCTGGCCGTAGGTCGGCTCATGCCGGTCCCAGGGCGACAAATAGACGCCGAATTTCAGCCCGTTGCGCCGGCAGGCGTCCGACACCTCGCGCACGACATCGCCTTTGCCGTCCCGAAACGGGCTGTTTTTGACCGAATAGTCCGTATAGGCGCTCGGCCAGAGGCAAAACCCGTCGTGATGCTTGCAGGTCAAAATAAGCCCGCGCATCCCGGCGGCCTTCACCGCCTTTGCCCATTGGTCCGCATCCAGCTCCTTCAAATCAAACAAGGACGGCGGCGTAAAGCCGTTCCCCCACTCTTTGTCGGTAAAGGTATTCATGCCGAAATGGCAAAACGCGTAAAACTCCAACTGCTGCCATTGCAGCTGCCGCGCTGAGGGCGTTACATTCGCCGCAATTTGATACGCTTCCACAGGAACTCTCCTTCTTCTTTTTAGGGTCTGCGTAGTATCATACCATAGTTTGCCGGGAATTTCAAACTGAACATATTCCGCCTGTGATGTAGATTGACTTTCGGCAGCGGAAGTAGTAATATTGAATTGTATTTATCCGCTTTTATCTGTAATTTTGTCGTTTTTGCTGAAAGGGGCGCAAAATGAAACGAACCGCATGCTTTCTTGCCATTCTGCTGACGCTTTGCATGGCGCTGGTTCCGGGGCTGTCTGCCGCAGCCGCGTCCGTGCCGACGCCCTTAATCCTTTTGCAGGGCTACAGCGGCCCGCGCCTGGACGACGCCGCGACCGGCGAACAGGTTTGGGGCCTCGATTTTGACGCGGTCGGACAGCGCGTGGCCGAGGCCATCCCCGAAATACTCGGCACGGCAGGCAGCACCTTTGCGGGCGATACGACCGCGCTTGTGGACGTCCTCGGCCCGATTGTGCTGGAAGTCTTAGAGCCTATTGCCTGCAAGGCGGACGGGACCTCCAAATATGATTTGGTCCCGCACATAAAGACCGCCGAAGAGGCCCGCGTCTCCACCTTGCGCGCAAACGGCGAGGAGGCGCTTATTGCCGAAAAAGAGCTGGTCGCAATGTTTGAGGCGCGCATCGGCAGCGAAAACGTATTCATATTTAACTTCGACTGGCGCAAGGGGCAAATGGCCTACGCCGACGCCATTGACGCTTTTATCGGTGAGGTCAAGGCGCTGACCGGCGCGCGGCAGGTCGATTTGTTCGGCTTGAGCCACGGCGGGCAATGCGCCGCGACCTATCTTGCGCTGTACGGCGAAAAGGGCGACGTCCGCAAGGCGATGCTCGACGCGCCCGCCATCGGGGGCACCTCTTTGGTAGGCGATTTGCTGCTTGGCGAGCCCATTCACATCGATTACGCAACCATTTTGCAGTTTGTCGAGCTGGGGCTTGGGACGGAAAGCGAATTTGAGGGACTGCTGCGGTATATCGGCCTGGAAAAGCTGGACGCGGTTGTTGCCGACCTGTTCGAGCGGTACGCCCTGGATTTTGTCAAAACCATCCCGAGCATTTGGGATTTCTGCCCGCTCGAAGTCTACGAGGAAGCGAAGGAAAAACGGCTCGACCCGGTTGAAAACGCGCAAATCATCCGGGACTCCGACGCGTTCCATTACAATGTGCTTGCCAATATACGCGAAGGCCTATTGCGCGCGCAGAAGGCGGGGACAAAAATCGCCATCGTCTCGAATTACGGCTTTGAAAATGTGACGGGCAGCAATCGGAATTCCGATTACATCATTGACACGTCGCTGTCCTCCGGCGCCGTCTGCGCGCCGTTTGACGGGACCTTTGCCGCAGGCTACCGCCAGACCGGGCAGAACTGCACCGACAAGGGACACCTGCACGTTTCGCCGGAGCAGAACATCGACGCCTCCTATGCATATTTGCCGGACAACACCTGGTTTATCAACCGGCAGTTCCACGGGATGTATGTGTTCGACCCCTACACCGTCTCGCTTTTGCAGACCTTCTTCTTTACGGATTCTTTGGAAACCGTGTTTTCCGACCCGGATTTCCCGCAGTTCAATGCAACGCACAATCCCGTCGACAGCCTCTACGTCCGGTTTGACGCGACGGCCCCCGGGTTCCACAGCGAAGCAGACCAAAGCCTTTTGCTTTACAACCTGTCCGCGCAATATGACCTGACCATCTGGGATATAGAGCTCGTCGGCGCGCCGTTTTCCGCCGAGACGGATTTTGCCGCGCGTATCGCGCCAGGCGATAGCGGCGGCGTGAATTTGGGCGCGCACGACCTTGCCGACTGCGACACGCCGTTTACGGTGCGCGTAACCTACACGCTGTTAAGCCCGCAGATGCTTCTTAAGACCGAGGACTTTGTCTTTACGCCGCTCGACGCGGAAAAAGCGAGCGCTTTTTCTTACCTCATAGAAGAAACGCCGCAGACGCCGACGACACCGCTGTCGCCGCAGCCGGCCGAAACCGAGCCGGAAGCGGCAGAGCCCGAAACGGAAACGCCGCCGCAGGAGCAGACGGCAGCGTCGATTCCCGGAACGGGCGGAAACAAACAAAGCGGCAAGGCGGGCGTGCTTGCAGCCGTTCCGCTGTGCCTGACGGTGATGCTTCTGCCCGCTGCACACAAGCGGCGCAAGCTTCCGGCAGAATAGCAATACGGCAAAACAGAAGCCGTCAGACAGCTGTCTGACGGCTTTTTTCTGCGGGTCTCTATTACGCCTCGTTTGTCGCGACAATATCTACGCCGGTATTTAAGATGTTCGACAGCACGACGTCACCTATGTGGACAGGCGCTTCTACGGTGACCTGGTTGATTTCTTTCATGCAGTCGAGCAGCAGCTCCTTCGGCACCGGCCTTGCAGACTTCACGGGCACAACCGGCAGCCTGCCGCCCGTGACCTTGACGGTGGAGGTGAGCATCCGCTCGGGATGCGTGCACTCCTGGCGCGCATAGCTGTCGCCGCGTTTGCAGGTATTGCCCGTCACGGAGACGACCTCGTTGTTGTCGTCCAGCGTGACCGTCACAGCGCAGCCGATTGGGCAGGACACGCAAATCAACTCTTTGGTCTTCATGGTTCACGCCTCCTTAGTGCTGACTACCAGCTTCGCATCCGCCGGCAGAGCGGCGAGGTCGGAAGCCTTCAGCGTAACATATTCCATTTCGCCGGGCGTCATTTTCCGCTTTTTGCGCGCAAGCAGCGTCTGTTCGCCGCAGGTAACGGTCAGCTGCACGTTTTCGAGCACCCGTCCGACGCGGAAATACAGCTTGACGTCCTTGTCCGTGTCGCGGTGGATGCGCTGGGGAACAACGTAGCGCACAGCGCCCTCCCCCGCCGTTTCAACCGTATTGCCGGCCGGTTTTTCGCCGCGGATGAACTTGGCGGCGCCCATGCCCGCAAGCTTGCTTTCCTCGGTAACATAGTCAACCAAATCGTGTACCTGCAAAACATTGCCGCAGGCGAACACGCCGGGCTTGCACGTCTCGCGGTACTCGTCGACCACGGGACCGTTCGTAACCGGGTCAAGCGGCACGCCGGCGCTTTTAGACAGCTCATTTTCCGGGATAAGACCGACGGACAGCAGCAGCGTATCGCACGGGATGTATTCCTCCGTGCCGGGGATGGGCTGCAAATGCTCGTCCACATTGGCGACGGTCACACCCTCGAGCCGCTCCTTACCATGGGTTTGAATGACCGTGCAGGAAAGGCGAAGCGGAATCCCGAAATCCTCCAGGCACTGCACGATATTGCGCGTCAGGCCGCCGGAATACGGCATCAGCTCGCAGACGGCCTTGACCTTGGCCCCCTCCAGCGTCATGCGGCGCGCCATAATAAGGCCGATGTCGCCCGAGCCTAAAATCACGACGGTTTTGCCGGGGTTATAGCCGTCTATGTTCACATACTTTTGCGCCGTGCCCGCCGTCATAATGCCGGCGGCGCGGCTGCCCGCGATGGAAAGCGCCCCGCGCGGACGTTCCCGGCAGCCCATGGCCAGCACAACGGCCTTGGCCTGAATGGACAAAAGCCCGTCGAAATTGTTAACTGCCGTCACGACGTTGTCGGCGGAAATGTCGAGCACCATCGTATCCACTTTCACGTCGATGTCGGTTTGATACAGCGCTTCGGAAAAACGCGCGGCATATTCGGGGCCGGAAAGCTCCTCGCCGAAATAGTGCAGCCCGAAGCCCGTATGGATGCATTGCTCAAGAATGCCGCCGAGCGTGTCGGCGCGCTCCAGCACGAGGATGCTTTTTACGCCGTCCTCATGCGCCTGCAGGGCCGCAGCCATACCGGCGGGCCCGCCGCCCACGACGACCAAATCATATCGCAGCATACAGCCCACCTCACTTCGTTTTGTCGAAGAGGATTTTGGAATCCCCGCCGAACTTCGTAATTTCGTTTATCGGCACGTTCAGCTCCCGCGCCAGAATCTCAACGACCTTGGACCCGCAGAAGCCGCCCTGACAGCGGCCCATCCCGGCGCGGGTGCGGCGTTTGACGCCGTCGACGTCGCGCGCGCCCGCCGGCGCGTGTATCGCGTCGAGAATTTCGCCCTCCGTGATGGTCTCGCAGCGGCAAATCACGCGGCCGTACGCCTTGTTCTTCGCGACAAGCGCCTCCCGTTGTGTTTTGGACAGATGGCGAAAACGAACGGGCGCGGGACGTTCGGGGCGAAAATCCGCACGAACGCGGGGCTCTATGCGCGCGCAAAGCAGGTCGTACACCATTTCCGCAATCGCGGGCGCGGCGGAAAGACCGGGCGACTCAATGCCCGCAACATGAAGGAAGCGGTCGCTCTTTTCGGAAAACCCGATAATGAAGTCGTCAGACGTCGGATGCGCGCGCATTCCGGCGAAGGAGGTAATGGCTCCGCGCAGCGTCAGCTCCGGGACGGACCGCTTCGCTTTTTCGAAGACAAAGGAAAGGCCGTCGGCCGTCGTGTCCACATCCTCCTTGTCCTCGACGTCCAGCGCGGACGGGCCGATAAGCAGGTTGCCGTCCACCGTCGGCGTGACAAGCACGCCCTTGCCCATTTTGTTGGGGCACTGGAAAATGGTGTGGTCGGCAAGATAGCCGTAGGCCTTGTCCAGCAGATAATATTCGCCCTTGCGCGCGACAAGCGTGATGCTGTCGTCCCCAATCATCCGCGCAATTTCGTCCGCGTGAATCCCGGCCGCATTGACGACATAACCGGCCTCTATTTCTCCGCGGGTCGTTTGCAGGCAGAACCCGCCGTCGAGCTTGTCCATGCCGGTAACGCAGCAGTTTCGGTAAAATTCCACGCCGTTTTCCACCGCGTTTTCCGTCGCGGCGATGGTCAGCTCATACGGGCAGACGATACCGGCCGTTTCCGAAAGCAGGGCGCCCACGACCTCGCCGCTGACGTGCGGCTCCAGCTGCCGCACAGCGTCCCCGTCCAGAACGGAAAGCTTCGGCACGCCGTTTTTCTGCCCGCGTTCATAAAGGGCGCGGACGTGCTGCATTTCCTCGTCGGAAAACGCCAGCACCAAAGAGCCGTTGTTGCGGTACGGTACGTTGAGCGTTTTGCAAAGCGCCGGCATCAGCGCCGTGCCGCGGACGTTCAGCTTTGCTTTCAGCGTCCCGTTCGCCGCGTCAAAGCCGCCGTGCACAATGGCGCTGTTCGCTTTGGTCGTACCCATGGCGACGTCGTTGCACTTTTCCAAAAGCGCAACGCGCAAATCGGTCCGGGACAGCGCCCGTGCGATAAGCGCGCCGATTACACCGCCGCCGATGACAGCCACGTCAAACTTCATAGCGTTCACCCATATCCTTTCTACGGCAAATGCCGTTACGCATCGTCGTAATCGATGTCCTGCCCCGCAAAATCGTCCTTGTTCCCGCGGTCCACGAGCACGATATCATCCGAGGTCTTTGTAGAGCTGAAAAAGTCGGACAGCGTCTCGTGCAGCTGCATGAGCCAATCGCGGAACGGGAAGGTGTCGGTATAATAGGTTTCAAAATCCGTCATATAGCTGCCGTCAAACACAGCAGAAGCCGTCAGCGCCGGACGGGCCGCCAGCGCGCGGTTCTCGGTTTCCGACACGGTCTTGTCCGTGTCCAGCACGCTTATCGCAAACAAGGCGAACAGCGCGCCGAAAAACAGTACGCAGAGCACGACCGCAAACGGCTTATAGATGCGCGGCGTTTCCCGCGAGGGTTCCGCCTTTTCCTGCAGCGCGGCAGGCCGTTTTTTTAATTTCTCCGCAAACGCAATCATGAAAACAGGCTCCTTAGAAGCGGAAATACAAAAACGGGTTGTAGCTCGACCCGACAAGCGCCGCTGTCGCGACCAGAAGCGCCCCGGCGGAAAACGCCGTCTGCCCGACGCTTATGAGAAGCCGCCGGGTCTTTTCGCTGCGGATTTTCAAAAGCATCTCACGCGCTTTCGGAAGGACCGGCAAGGCGCAGACGGCACAGACCGGCAGCACGGCGATGTAGTTGACGATAACGGTGCGCTGCGTAACGGAGGAAAAGCCGTTTGCACCGAACGCAGCGAGGAAAAAGGCCTGGATTTCGGACAGGGATTCGAAGTAGAAGAACACCCAGCCAATCAGGATAACGACTATCGAGTAAATATGTCCAAGGACGGCGGGCGCTTTTGCAAGCCTTTCGCCAATCCAGAGCTTTTCGAGCATCAGGAACACAAAGTAGTAAAGGCCCCACAAAACGAAGTTCCACGAAGCGCCGTGCCAGAGACCCGTCTGCAGCCAGACGACCAGCATATTGACGGCCCAGCGTTTGCGGTTGCCGCCCATGGGGATGTATACGTAATCGCGGAAAAAGGTGCTTAGGGTTATGTGCCAGCGGCGCCAGAAATCGTTGATGCTGCGCGCGATGTAGGGATAGCGGAAGTTTTCCGGGAAATCGAAGCCGAAAATTTTCCCGAGCCCTATCGCCATATCGGAATATCCGGAAAAATCGAAGTAAATCTGGAAGGCGTACGCCAAAATGCCGACCCAGGCGCCGAGTACGGTCAGCGTCGTCAAATCCCCGCCGAACAGCTGCTCGCAAAGCTCGCCCGCGAAGTTGGCGAGCACCGTCTTTTTTAAAAGCCCGATGCAAAACCGGACAACGCCGCCCGCCGCCTTTTGCACGGTGCAGGTGCGCGCCTCAATCTGCTCGCAGACGTCGCTGTAGCGGACGATGGGGCCTGCGATAAGCTGCGGGAACATGGAGACATACAAAAGCAGCTTATAAAACGAGGTCTGCACCGGCACCTTGTCGCGGTAGACGTCCACAACGTAGGTGAGCGCCTGGAACGTATAAAACGAAATGCCGATGGGCAGCGCGACGCCCAAAAGCGGAATCTGTACCGAAAACAGGCTGTTGGCGGCGGTCGTAAAAAAGTCGTAGTACTTGAAAAGGCCCAGAGAGGAAAGCGTCAGTATGACGGCAAGGGCCAAAAACAGCCTTGCTTTTTTCGTGCCGCGATATTTTTCAATAAACAGGCCGGCAAAAAAGTCCACGGCGGTCGTCGCGACCATCAAAAGGATATAGACGGGCTCGCCCCAGGCATAAAACACCAGCGAAAATAAAAGCAGCACCACGTTGCGTACACGGATGCTTTTCGGGATGAAATACGCCGCCAGGCAAAGCGGCAGAAAAATATACAGAAAAACAAGACTGGAAAATACCAAGGAAGCGCCTCCGAAGCGGTCGAATACTGCTCATATTGTAACATATTTTGCCCTGCCTGCATAGTCCTTTTTCCGTAAAAAATCAACACGCAGTCAAAATTTCAGACGACTTTTTCCAGTTCCTTTTTAAGCCTTGCCAAGATGCGCTTTTCGAGCCTGGAAATATAGCTCTGGGAAATGCCGAGCAGGTCGGCGACCTCCTTCTGCGTGCGTTCCGGCGACCCGTCCAGTCCGAAGCGCAGGCGCATAATCGTCTGTTCGCGCGCCGGCAGACCGGACACCGCGCGCAAAAGCTGCCGGCGCTCGTCGTCCTGCTCAAGTCCCTCGTGCACATCCTCCGCGCCGGAACCGAGCACGTCGGACAAAAGCAGCTCGTTGCCGTCCCAGTCGACGTTGAGCGGCTCGTCGATGGAAACATCCGAACGGTGCGAGCCGGTCTTTCGCAGAAACATCAGAATTTCATTTTCAATGCAGCGCGAGGCATAGGTTGCAAGCTTGATTTTTTTCTCCGGCCGGAACGTGCGCACCGCTTTGATAAGGCCGATGGTTCCAATCGAAATCAGGTCCTCTGTGTTCGCGTGCCCGCTTTCAAACTTCTTGGCGATGTAGACCACAAGGCGCAGATTATGGATTATCAAATCCTCACGGACCTGCGTCTCCCCTGCCGCGAGCCGTCGGAGCAGCGCCTCCTCCTCGCCGCGGCTCAGCGGCTCCGGCAGGGTCTGCGGGCCGTTTATGTAGTGAATGTCGCCGCGCAGCAGCGCGTTTCGGATGCGCGCGAGCAGCGCTTTTAGCTTTTTCAGCATGGTTCTTCTCTCCTCTTTCCAGAAAATCGGCGCTCAACAGCACCGCATACTCCCCGCCCGCAAAGGGGTGCGGGCTTTCGGCAAGCCATACGCCGCGCTGTATGCAGGCCGGGTGCACCGTTTGGACGCTGTCCAGCAGAAACGCCCGCAGGACCCCCTCCCTCCCGACGCTTGCATACGGAATCAGGCGGACGGGCGGCGCAGCGCCGGTTGGCGGCGCACCGTCTGCAAGGAAAGCGGAAATCGTTTCCGGCGCCAAAAAGCGGACGACGCGCGGCTCGGCAACGACGACGGTCCGGTCCGAAAATCCGTCGCTAAGACCGTGGCCCGTATCCAGAAGCGCCTTTTCCCGGATGCTTTTTCCGCCGCTGCACAGTACGACGTCGAACAGCCGGTCGTCCGGGGCTTTGCGCCGCAGCAGCCGGGTCAGCACGGTTAAAGTCGCATAGCAAAGCAGGGTCAGCGCCAGAAGCAGGCGGATATCGAGGTCAAAATACACCACGCCGTTTTGGTACAGCATTTGCGCCGGCTTATAAAACAGATACAGCGCCAGCATAAGCCCTGCGAACAGGAAATTGACGCCGAAAAACGCACCGGCGGTTTTGATGAAATCCCGAATTCCGTGAAGAGAAAAAGCGGCGGCCACGATGGCGGTCAGCACGGCAAGATGCAGGAGGACGTATACCGGGAAAGGCAGCGCCGGCAGGAAAATGGTCAGCGCATACGCCGCGCCGATAAGCGCGCCGGCAAGCAGCCGAACGCGGCGGACCGGCTTGCGCAGCACCGCTTTGGTCAAAAGCAGCAGCAGATAGTCTATCAGGAGATTGACGACCAGCAGCACATCAACGTACACGACCAAGCGCGTCACCACACAAAAAAAGATTCGGCACCGTCCATTATACCGGTACCGAATCTGAAATTTTGTCAAATCATGGGCGCACGCCGTTTTTCGCGCGCCGCAGGTAGTCCTCCAAAATCAGAACGGCGGAAACCGCGTCCACCACGGCTTTTCGCTTTTTCCCGCGCGTGTTCGTTTCATTCAGCGCCCGATGCGCCGAAACCGTCGTCAAGCGCTCGTCCTGGAAGTCGACGGGCAGCGCGCTCGCTTCCTGCAAAAGCGCGCCGAAGCTGCGGCAGGCATCCGCGCGGAAGCCCTCGCTTCCGTCCATGTTTCTGGGCAGTCCGACAACTATTTTTTGCGCGCCGCGCGCTTTTGCAACCTCCGCAATTTTTTGCGCAAGCACATTAGCGTCCGGCTCTCTGAGGACCGCAACCGGCGACGCAAGCAGCTCCAGCGCGTCGCACACGGCAAGCCCCGTGCGCACGTCGCCGTAATCCACCGCGAGAATCACCATGGCCGCACCTGCCCGACCAGCTCCGAAACCGAAGCGAGGCCGTTTTCGTCCAAATACGCGTTTAAGCCCTCTATGATGTGCAGCGGCGTAAAGGCGTCCGTAAAATTCGCCGCGCCGATTTGCACAGCGCTTGCGCCGGCCAGCAGCATCTCGGCCGCGTCCTGCCAGCGCGTAATCCCGCCCATGCCGACGACCGGGATTTGCACGCGGTTCGCAACCTGCCAGACCATCCGAAGGGCGACCGGGAAAACCGCCGCGCCGGAAAGGCCGCCGGTGTTGTTGCGCAAAATCGGACGGCGCGTGCGGATGTCGATGCGCATCCCGGTCAGGGTGTTGATGAGCGATACGGCGTCCGCGCCGCCCGCCTCCGCGGCGGCGGCAATCTCGGCGATGTCGGTCACGTTCGGCGAAAGCTTCATCATGATTGGCTTATCGGAGGCGGCTTTGCAAAGCCGCGTAATGCGCTCGACCGCGCTCGGGTCCGTCCCGAAGGAAACACCCCCGGCTTTTACATTCGGGCAGGAGATGTTGACCTCGATAATATCGACCGCGCTCCCCTGCAGGCGGCGGATGGTTTCGACGTATTCGTCCTCCGTGCTCCCCGCCACATTCGCGAGCACCGCCAAATCGAGCTTTTCGAGCGCGGGAAGGTCATCCTTTAAAAAAGCGTCGACGCCGGGATTTTGCAGGCCGACGGAATTGAGCATCCCGGACGGCGTCTCCGCAATACGCGGCGGCAAATTGCCGGGCCGTTCGTGCAGCGTCGTACCCTTGCAGGAAATGCCGCCGAGCTTTTGGATGTCATAAAGCCGGGCGTATTCCTGCCCAAAGCCAAACGTGCCGCTCGCCGTAATGACGGGATTTTTCAGACGCACGCCGCAAAGGTCTACGTGCAAATCAGCCATCGAAAACGACCTCCCTTGCGTCAAATACCGGGCCGTTCTTGCAGACGTGGCGCATATGCTCGCCGTCCGCCTCGTGCGTCTTACACGCGCAGACAAGGCAGGCGCCGACGCCGCAGCCCATTCTCTGTTCCAGCGACACAAAGCACGGCACGTCCCGTTCCCGGCACAGCGCGGCTACGTTTTTAAGCATCGGCGTCGGACCGCAGGCATAGACGGCTGCGTTCGGCTGTGCTGCAAGCCGCTTTTGCAGGACATCCGTCACAAAGCCCTTCTGCCCGAGCGAGCCGTCGTCGGTGGTGACGTCGACGCGCTTGCAGCTGTCCCGGAACTCCGAAAGCAGAATCGCCTGTTTTTCCGAGCGGAAGCCCAGAATGGCCTGTGCGTTCGGACCGTAGTCCTGCGCGGCGCCGAGCATGGGCGGGCAGCCGATGCCGCCGCCGACAAAAATCGCGGGTCGGTCCCGGTCAGGGAAAAATCCGTTGCCAAGCGGTCCCAGCACGTTGAGCAAATCGCCCGTCTTTCGTTCGGCGAGCCAGGCCGTCCCCTCGCCGCGCACCTCAAAAACCAGGGAAAGAAGGCCGCGGTCCTTGTCAATGGTGCAAATGGAAATGGGGCGGCGCAGCGGCTTTTCCCCGCAGCGGATATGGACGAAGCGGCCGCACCAGCTTTCCTCTGCCAAGGCGGGACAGGCAAGCACGAAATAATAGGTGGTCGCGTTCAATCGTTTGATGGAAACAATGGGAAAATCGGCTTGCAGCATAACATGCTCCTCTCCTTTACAGACGTTCCACGTGGAGTTCCTCCGCCGCGCTGCTTTCCGCAAGGCAGCGTGCAAGCGCGCCGGCCGTTTCCACGGAGGGCAGCACCGGGATGCGGCGCAGCAGGGCCGTCCGCCGGATGCGCACCTCGTCCCCGCTTTTCGCCGCCTGCGGCTGCGCGGTCGAGACCAGATAGGAAAGCCGGTTTTGCAGAATCAGCGTCAGGGTATTCGGCCCGCCTTCGTGCAGCTTGCGCACGGCGTTTGCCGCCACATGGTTCGCATTCAAAAGCTTTGCCGTATTGGAGGTCGCATATACCTTGAACCCAAGTTTTTGGAACTGCGCGGCCAGCACGGCGCTGGCGGGCTTGTCGGAATCGGCGACGGAAATCAGCACGCCGCCCGTTCGCTTGATGCGCATTCCGGATGCGACAAAGCCCTTCAAAAGCGCCTCGTCGAACGTCCTGCCCACGCCGATGACCTCGCCGGTAGACTGCATTTCCCCGCCGAGCTGCACATCCGTGCCCGCGAGCTGCTCAAAGCTGAACACAGGCACACGGACAAACGCGCGCGACGGTTCGCGGTACAGCCCGCTGCCCACGCCAAGGTCGGAGATAGACTCGCCGAGCATCAGCCGCGTGGCAAACTCCACAATCGGCAGCGCCGTCGCCTTGGACAAAAACGGGATGTTGCGGGTTGCCACATCGCTTGCGGCGGAAACGTAAACCGCGTTGTCATACAAAACGAATTGCAGGTTCAAAAGCCCCCGGACCTGCAAGGCGGCCACAATACGCGCGGTGTACTCCACAATCACCGCCTTGTCCGCATCCGACAGCGTAACGGACGGGTAGACGGAAATCGAGTCGCCGGAATGGACGTCCGCCTTTTCAATCAGCTCGCAGATTCCGGGAATCAGGAAATCCCGGCCGTCCGTCAAAACGTCGACCTGCGCGCCCTTGCCGACAAGCGGACGCCGCAGGGCCGTGTGCCGGATATTGAGCGAATCCAAAAGGTCGAAGAAGGCAATTTTGTTTTTCAGCAAAGCGTGCGAGCGGTCGTCGGGGCCGTAGACCGCAACGCCCATGTCCCGCAGGGCCTGCGCACAGCGGACCGCGGCGCCGCCGCCGAACGCAAGAATCGCGCCGTCCGGCTTTTCCGTCGCGCAGACCGCCGCAACGTCCTCGGATGTGATGGGGTCGACGTAAAGCTTGTCCGCCGCTTCAGGATTGGTCGTATTGGCGGCCGGGTTGTTGTTGAGGACAACCGTCTCGCAGCCGAAATCCCGCAGTGTCCGCAAAGCGGCAAACGCCGCGCAGTCGCGGTCGGTACCGAGTCCGATAGAAGTCGGGCCGGCGCCGACAACCAGCACCTTCTTTTTCTGCTGCGGATGCGCCTCTAAAAACATCGCCGCTTCGTTTTCCTCGTCCCACGCCGAATAGAAATACGGCTTGCGCACGTCAAATTCCGCCGCGCAGGTGTCGACCGTATTGTAGGTGGGGCGAGCCGAAAACGGAAGCGTTTCCTCGCCGCAGATGCCGGCAATGACGGTGTCGAGAAAACCGAGGCGCTTCGCGCGCAGATAGGTTTCCTCGGACAGAGAAGCGGCCAGCGCCGATTCCGCATCCGCTATATTTTTCAGCTTCGAGAGGAAAAACGGCGCAATGCCCGTCAGCGTTTGCAGCTCCTTTTGGGAATACCCGCGCTTGACGGCTTCATACAGCGTGAAAAGCCGCTCGCTGTCCGGCGTGCGCAGCCGCGCCGTCAGCTCCTCGTCGGTCATCAAGCGAAGCTTCGGCAGCCCGATGTGCTGCGACTTCGGGTTGGTGGAGCGCACCGCCTTCATCAACGCAAGCTCAAAACCCGTGCCTATCGCAAAGGCCTCGCCGGTCGCTTTCATGGCGGCACCCAGGCGCTTGTCCACGTTCACGCCGAAGGATTCGAACGACCACTTCGGCACGCGGACCGCGCAGTAGTCGAGCGCCGGCTCGTTGGCCGCGGAAGTAACGCCGGTCAGCGGATTTTCAATCTCATACAGCCGTTTTCCAAGCGCAACCTGCGCGCAGACGGAGGCTATGGGGTAGCCGGTCGCCTTCGATATAAACGCCGTCACACGGTCAAGCTCGGGTTCAACGTCCAAAACAAAGTAGCTGCCGTTCGTCGGGTGCAGCGCGAAACGCACCAGACACACGCCGACAATCTGCAAATAGTTCGTGAGCTTCCTCGCAACGCGGCGCAGCTTTTGCAGCTCCGCGTCGGTCAGCGTCTGCGCCGGCAGCACCGTAACGCTGTCGCCGGAATGAACGCCGACGGTATCCATGCTTTCCGTGCTGCATACGCAGACCGCGTTGCCGTCCGCGTCACGCACAACGACCAGCTCAATCTCCTTATAGTCGTCCACGCATTTTTGCAAAAGCGCCTGCCCGACCAGAGAGCGCGCCGCGCAATCCGCAAAGGCGGCCTTGAGCGCATCCGGCGTTTGACAAACAGCGCTTTCCGGGCTTTCCGCCGAAAAAGCGGCCTGTATGCGCACAGGATACCCGACCCGTTCGGCAAAGGCCGCCGCTTCCGCTTTGCTCGCCGCAACGACAGACGGCAAAAACGGCTCTGCGGCGCGCTCGAGCATACCCTGCAGCGCCTGCGGGGAACGCACGCTTTTTATCACCTCGGGCTGCGCGCCCAAAAGGACCGCGCCGTGCTCCTCGAGGTACCCGTTTTGCGAAAGTTCCAGACCAATCTCCAGGCCGGTCCTGCCGCCGGCGGTGGAAAGGACGGCGTCGGGATGCTCTATCGCAATGATTTTTTTGACGGCCTCCCCGGTCAGCGGCTCCATATAAACGATATCCGCAACCCCGTGCTCGGTCATAACCGTCGCCGGATTGGAATTGACGGCCACGACCGTCACGCCCTCCGCCTTCAACGCGCGGCACATTTGGACGGCGGCAAGGTCGAACTCGCTCGACTGGCCGACAACGACGGGGCCCGCGCCGATTACCAGGACTTTTTGAATGGACCGGTTCATTTGCGCGCCTCCTCCATCATTTCCGCAAACCGCGGGAACACCCATGCCGTCGAGCTGTCCGGGTCCGCGCTTGGCGTAAACTGGACGCTCAAGCCCGAAAACCAGCGGTACAAAAGTCCTTCTACGGACTTATCGTTCAGGTTATACAAAAGGATTTCCGCCGTATCCGAACGCACGCTCTCGCGGCGCACCGCGTAACCGTGGTTCTGCTCGGTAACCATGAACCGGCCCGTATGCGTACAGAAAACCGGCTGGTTCGAGCCCCGGTGGCCCTTCTGCATTTTTTCAATCTCCATCCCGTTGGCGAGCGCAAGCATCTGGTGGCCGAGCCCGACGGCAAAAACGGGAATCCCGAGCTTTATAATGGCCGAGATTTCACGGACCAGCGCGGGGTCGTCGTCCGGGTCGGCAGGTCCGTCCGATAAAAAGATACCGTCCGGCGACAAGGCGAGCAACTGCTCGGCCGTCGAATCGGCCGGCAGAATATCCAGTTCGCACCCCTGCGCGGTAAGCCCGCGCAAAATATCCCGCGGGAAGCCGTAATCCAGCACGCAGACGCGGTAGGACGCGTTCGCAAGCGGCACGTGCTGCGGCGCGCGCGTCGTAATGGCGTGCACCGCGCCGGAAATGGTATATGCGCGAATCCGGCGAAGCAGGCCCTCTTTATCGGAAAGGTCGTCCGTAATCGCGCCCTTGACATAGCCCTTGTCGCGCAGCGCGCGCGTCAGGCGGCGCATATCAATGCCGCAAAGGCCGACAATCCCCTGCTTGCGCAGATATGCGTCCAGCGACAGCTCGCCGTCGTCGGTCACGTCGCACCATTCCCGCACGATATAGCCGTTCGCCATAATGTCGGACGGGCGGTTCTCGGCGGAAACGCCGCGGTTGCCGACGAGCGGATAGGTCTGTGCCACAATCTGCCCGTAGTAGGTCGGGTCGGACAGCAGGGAGGTGTAAGACGCGGTGCAGGTGTTGAAAACAACCTCGCCGATGGAAGTCCCCTGTTTCCCCATGGAATACCCGGTAAACAGCGAGCCGTCTTCCAGCAGCAGATAGGCCGGCGTTTGCCCCTTGTTCATGGACGTCGCTCCCCTCTTTCTTACAGCGCGGAAATGATGTCGTCGCGCATCCGAATCGCTTCTTTGCGCGCCGCTTCGGCATAAGCGTGTTCCTCGCAGCCCGCCTTCTGGTACGCGCACAAAATTCCGCGGGAGGAATTGATGATGGCGCCGTCCCCGTTTTTGTCAAAGGCGGGCGCTACGTCCTTGGCGCCGCCGCCCTGCGCGCCGTAGCCCGGCACCAGGAAAAACGTATGCGGCAGCGCCGCGCGCAGCTCCTCAAGCTGCTGCGGATACGTCGCGCCGACCACGGCGCCGACGGCGGAATAGCCGTATTGCCCGACGGTGCCCTCGCCCCAGCGCTCGCACATAGCGCCCATGGCGCGGTAGACGGGTTCTTCGCCGAGCAGGCGGTCCTGCAGCTCGCCGGAGGACGGGTTCGAGGTCTTGACAAGGACAAAAATCCCCTTATCCTTTTTTGTGCAGACCTCTGTCAGGGGCGCAATGCCGTCCGTGCCGAGATAGCCGTTCACCGTCAAGGCGTCCGCGTCAAAGGCGGGCAGCAGCACGCCGCCGTCAAGCTGCGTTTCCCCGAGGTGCGCGGCCGCATACGCCTGCATCGTCGCGCCGATGTCGTTGCGCTTGCCGTCGGTGATAACGAACATTCCCTTTTCCTTGGCATAGGCAATCGTTTGCGCCAGCGTGCGCATACCCTGCCAGCCGTACATCTCGTAATACGCGCATTGCGGCTTGACGGCGGGCACAACGTCGCAAAGCGCGTCAATCAGGCCTTTGTTATACGTTAAAATGGCTTCCGCCGCCGCCTCGAACGGATTTTCAAAGCGGGAAAACGCTTCCCGACGGATGAATTCCGGGACATAGGAAAGCTTCGGGTCAAGCCCGGCAACCGTCGGGTTTTGTAAGGCGCGGATGCGCGCAATCAATCTGTCAAATCCCATCATAACCTCCTAATTTTCCTCCTGAAAGACAATGCGTCCTGCAAGGACCGTCATTTTTATACGGGCGCACAGGCGGCAGCCCTTGAACACGCAGTTTTTCGATTTGCCGTGCAGGCGTGCAGGCTCCACGGTCCACCACGCGTCCGGGTTGAACAAAAACAGGTCGGCGCGCGCGCCGGGCTTTAGGGTGCCGCCGCCTGCGCCGAGAATCTGCGCGGGCCGGCAGGACATTTTAGAAATCAGCTCGGAAAGCGTAAGCTTCCCCGGCAGGCACAGCGCGGTATAGCTCGCCGAAAACGACGTTTCCATCCCGATGACGCCGTTGGGCGCGGTCAGAAAATCCGCCTTTTCCTCCGGCGTGTGCGGCGCGTGGTCGGTCGCAATGACGTCAATCACGCCGTCCAAAACCGCACGCTCTATCGCCGCGCGGTCTTTTTCCGTGCGAAGCGGCGGATTCATGCGGTAATCCGCATCGCCGAGCGCCAGCTTGTCTTCCGTAAACATAAAGTAGTGCGGACAGGTCTCCGCCGTGACGGCAAGGCCGCGTGCTTTTGCGTCGGCAAGCATGGCGGCGCTGCCCGCGGTGCTGACATGGCAGATGTGCAGCCGCGCACCTTCCGGCGCGTTCATCAAAAGCGCCAGCTCACGCGCCGTGCCGACGTCCTCCGCGGCATTGGGAATGCCGCCGACGCCGAGCTTCTCGCTCCAAACGCCGCGGTTGACAATGCCGCCGCGAGAAAGCGACCTGTCCTCCGTGTGGGCAAAAACGGGCAGAGAGAGCTGCGCGCTGCGCGCGAGCGCCTTTGCCATCAAATCCGCCGTCGCCACGGGGACGCCGTCGTCCGAAAATGCGCAAACCCCGCTTTCGGCTAAGGCGTGCATATCGGTCAGCTCTTTGCCGGCAAGGCCCTTTGTAATGGCGCCGACCGGCAAAACGCGGCAGGGCGCATCCTTTGCCTTGTCCAAAATATAGCGCACCGTCTCCGGCGTGTCGCAGGCGGGAGCGGTATTCGGCATAGCGCAGAGTGTGGTGACGCCGCCCGCGGCAGCGGCCGCAGCGCCGGACAAAATATCCTCCTTCTGCGTAAGCCCGGGGTCGCGCAGGTGCGTATGTAAATCAACGAGCCCCGGGGCTAAAACAAGCCCCGAAGCGTCGATGACCCGCATATCCCCGCACGCCCGAATATCCGGCGCGACCCGTTCAATCAGGCCGTCCGCACACAGGACGTCGCAGACTGCGTCCAATTTCTGGGAAGGGTCCACGACCCTCGCGTTTTGCAGTAAAAGCTTCTGTTTCATAAGCGTTCTCATGCGGCGGGCGCGGTGGTTTCCGGCGTACCGTCCGCAGGCTGGGTTGCGGACGGTACGGTTGTCTGCGGTGCTGCCGGCTGCGTTGCGCCCTCGCCGGCAGGCACCGTCGTCGCAGGCGGCGTCGTAGAGGCGTGCGCCTGCTTGCAGGTGCCGGGCAGGTTTTCCTTGGAATACCAGCCGGTCGCACGGCTCGTGCAGCCGTCGCTCGCCAAAAGGCCGCTTGCCGTGCAATAGGTCCGCTGCTCGACAATGGGCGAGAATTTCTGGAATTCCTTGCGCTCCAAATTCTCGTGCACGCGGTCCATAACTTCGTCAAAAATGCTGCCCGCCGGGTTGCCGGAAACGTAGTTGGAAATCTGCTTGGGCGTGTCGCAGCCGAACCAGACCGCCGCAACGTAATACGGCGTGCCGCCGACGAACCAGCGGTCCTTGTCCTCCGAGGTCGTACCGGTTTTTGCAAACAGCGGGGAATTTTCCAGCCCGTAGTTGCGGGCGGTCGCCTGCCCCGCGCGGTCGGTAACGACCGTCTGCAAAAGCTCGTTCATCACGTCCGCCGTATCCGCGGAAATGGCCTGCTCGCCCTCGGTCTCGTTGTGCCGCAAAAGCACCTCCGAGCCGTTGGAATTCGTAACCTGGTAGTAGCAATACGGCTCAAAGTATTTCCCGCCGTTGCCGAACGCCGCAAACGCCGCCGCCATTTCCAGCGTGGAAACACCCTTGTAGGTACCGCCGACGGCCAAAGACGACGTGTTCTTATCGGTCGGGTCCACAAGGTGCGACAGGTGGAATTTCTGCGTCGCATATTCAAAGCTTGTGTTAAAGCCAAGGTCCTGCAGAATCTGCGCGGGCACGGTGTTGTAGGAGATGGCGAGGGCCTTCTGCACCGTCACATACGAGCCGGGCGAGCCGGGGTCGTCGCCGTAGTTGACAGGGCCGTACCGCCCGTCGCTGTAATAATTCTTGATGCCGTAGTTCTCGATTTTTGTGCTCCAGGTAATCTGCTTTTCCTGCATGGCCGGGGCGTAAATCGTCAGCGGCTTAATGGAGGAGCCCGGCTGCCGGTAAGAGTTCGCGGCGCGGTTCAGGCCGCGGTTCTCCGTTTTTTCGCCGGCGCCGCCGACCATGCCGACGATACGGCCGCTGTAATCCATAATGGTCATCGCCGACTGCGCGTCGTCGATGTGCTTGTTATACTTCGGAAAGCCCGTCCGGTTGACGTAAACGCTTTCCATCGCCTCCTGCACGTCCAAATCCACGGCGGCGTATATCCGCAGCCCGCCGGAATAAATCAGGGAGGAGGCCTGCGAACGGGAGTAGCCATACTGGTCGACAAGGTCGTCGCGGACGCTTTGGATAACGTAATCGACATAGTAGCTCCAGACCGATTTTTCCGTCTCCACCTGCTGGGAGGCAAGGTCGCCGGACGGGGTGTACCCTTCGCTGTTGGTAAACACCATTTCGTACGCTTCCGCCGCTTCCCTTTCCTCTTTGGTAATCATGCCCTCTTCTTCCATATTGGCAAGGCAGGTCAGCTGGCGCTTGCGGTTCTCCTCCGGGTGCAAAAGCGGGTCGTTTTTGGAGGGAGACTGCGTAATCGCCGCAAGCGAGGCGCATTCGGCAAGGTTCAAATCCTGCACGTTTTTCCCGAAATAGGTCTCCGCCGCCGTCTGCACGCCGTAGCAGCCGTGGCTCATATAGACCGTGTTCATATACGCTTCCAGGACGGTTTCCTTGGAAACGTTCTTTTCCAGGTTAAGCGCCATCAAAATTTCATAAAACTTTCGGTTGAGCGTGCGCTTGTTTTCCCCGGTCAGATTCTTGATAAGCTGCTGGGTGATGGTGGAGCCGCCCGTCGAGCCGCGGTCCTTAATCACGGCGGAAAGCGTGCGGAACCAGTCGACGCCGTGGTGGCTGTAAAAGCGCTTGTCCTCGAGCGCGATATAGGCGTTCGCAAGGTTCTGCGGGATGGTGCTCTCCTCCGGGTTTTCCCGATAGATGACCCAGACGCGGTTCTGCTCGCCGTGCAGGCGCGCAAGCTGGACCGTCTCGCCGTTGTCGTCGTAGGCGTAAATGAAGGTCGTCTGGTCCTGGTTCTGCTTATATTCCTCCAGATTGACCTTCGCCTCTCCGTTCACATAGGACACGGCAAAGGCCAGCACATAGATGCCGACGATAAGCACCGTCAGAAGCGCCGTCAGCGCGCACGCCAGCAGCACCGTCACGGCCGTGCGGTGCTTCATTAAGGCGGCGAATCGTTTTTGACGCTTTTGCAGGCGCTCCGAATCCGTTTTGTGTGTTCGTTTTGCCATACGCGTTTCGCAGTACGCGCCGGTCGTTTTCCCGGGCGCGCCGCTCCTTTCCGTGGTCTTTTTTGCGTATACCAACGCATTTTATTCGGATACAGTTTGTATTGTATCATATTCTGCGCGGGTTTTCATTAGATTTTTCCAATTTTAACAAATATTTATAAAAAAGCCGCGCCGGGAAAAGCTATAAGGGCAAGCTCTGCGATACAAGCTTCAGAACGGATGTGCTGCCATGCAGAAAATTTTGAAACACGCAATCCTCGCCGTCGTTTGCGCGATTGTGCTCGTCGTCTGCGGCGCCGCGTTTGCGCTGCGCGCGGGCGACGGGACCGCCCCGCTTGCAACCGAGGTCCAAAAGGCGGCGGCGCCGAAATATATCTTTTCGCAGTTTGAAGGCCGGCTCGCGCTGTACGAGCGCGGCAGCACGATGCCGACGGAAATTTACGACGTGTACCTGCGCACCCTCCCGCAAAGCGAGCAGGAGCGCGTCACGGCGGGCATTCCGGCGGAAACGGACGAAGAGATATTGAAAATCATAGAGGCTTACACAAGCTGAACGCGGACGTCGTTTTCCCCGGGGGCTAACGGCAGCTCGAGCACGCCGGGCATACGCGTATAAGCCGGAACAAGCTCGCCGTTGCAGAACGCGCGGTATTCCCCGGATTCGGCCATGCACAACAGCAGCGTGCCCGGGCGGTCGGCATAATTGCGGAACCTGCCGGAGAACGCGCGGAAATCCGCCTCGAACGCCGCGTGCAGGCAATAGGCGTCAAAGCCGGTCTGGTGCGAGCCGGGCTTAAAATAGGCGTTCGCCCACAGGCAGACCGGGGACGACAGGCCGCCGAAGTTGTGGAACCAGCCGCCGCGGCCGGTCTCGATGCTGAACATTTCAAAGGTGTAGTAGGAATACTCCACCTCGCGCTTCCAGGCCTTCAGAGCCGTTTCTGCAATCCGCCAGGCAAAATCCGTCTCTCCAAGGTCAAGCATCGTCTTCCAGACGAACCACTGGTGCGCGAGCCACACGTTGCCGTTCCAGTACCCGTTCGTGATATAGTATCCGGCGGTGCGGTCGACCGCGCTGATGCCGACCGGCGTAAACATCTCCCGGTCGTCCTGCAAATGCCCGAGCAGACGCCGCTCCTGTTCCTTTGTGACCGCACCGGCAAGCAGCGGGTAAATGCCGTCGAGCGTTTTGTTAAGGTTTTCGCCGGATTCGGCGCGCAGCTTGTCCACCGGCTTGCCCGTCTCGCCGTCGTGCACGACATAGGAAAAATAGCCGCATTCCTCGTCCCAGGCGTAGGTTTGCAAGGCTTCTGTCAGGCGCTCGATGTCACGGTCAAACCGGGAAACATCCGCCTCCTTTTGCAGCTGAAGCGCCACAATGCGCAAAAGCTTTGCGGTGCGGATGACCTGCGACGTGGAAATAGCGGGCGCACAGACGCGCTGCAGACCGCGGCGGTACATCTCCTTTTGCGGCGGCAGGTCGTCCATGCCCGCGCAGTTGTAGAAGTAGTCGAAGGTCGTCGTCAGGCCGCTTTGGAAGCGTGCGGTCGTGGAGCCGTGCGTGCGGCCGGCCAAAAATTCATAGAACCGTTTGGCGCGGTCGTAGTAGCCGTACAAATGCGTCTTGTCGTTCGTATGGTTGAGCATTTCCAGATACTGGTACAGATGTACCGGCACGGGCGAGCCGTGCAGCAGGAAAGCATAGTCGGGGTTGTCAAGCTCCGCAAAATACAAATCCAGCGTCGCGTCGGCAATTTCGGGCGCAAACTGCGCCATGGCAAGGCCGATAAAGCCGGAATCCCAGGTGTAAAAGGAATCCCAGCGCTTGCCGGGCGTCTGGTGCGGGACATATTCGCCGTGGCAGTATAGCGGGTAGACGACGTTTTGGAACAGCGCCGCGCGCAAAAGCCCGCAGGAAAAGGCGTACGGCCTGCCCGCCGCCGTAAAGCCGTCCGGCTCCACCGCGTCCGCTGCCGCCCGGGCGGCAGCTTCATATTCGGCTTTTTCGCGGTAATCGGTCTCGCCGTAGGAGATTACCGCATACTGCTTTTGCACGGTATGGGGCTGCGCATAAATGGTATGGACGACGGCGTTGTGATAAAAGCCCGGGTCGCTGTGCTTTTCGGAAAAGGACCCGGAAAACTGCTCGAGCATATCGCCGAAGCTCTCGTCCGGCTGGGTAATGCGGGAGGTCGGGCTGTCCTCGAGCGCGCCGGTCAGGAAATTGCGAAAGCGCGTCTGCCGGTCAAAGGTGCGCAGCACGAAGGGCTTTTCCACCCCCGCATAGCGGTATTCCGCTTTCGCGCCGTCCGAAAGAAGCGCGGTGGAAATTTCCGGCATATATGGGTTCTCTGTTACTTCAACCGCGATTTTTTCCGCGTCCTCGCGCTGCGTAACGGCTAAAAAGTCGAGCTCCAGCGCGCCCGTGCCCGCCGACACAAAGGACAGGTCGATGCGCGCTTCTGCCAGCGCAGGCGTCTGAAAACGCACAAGGCCCATTTCCCCGTTTGTCGCCGGGAAAACGACCGGCTCGCCGTTGAGCGTGAAGGCGCAGTCGCGCGCGTCCACGGTCCGGTAGCGAACGGTGAGCACCGGCTCCGAAAACGGGCGGTCGGTTTCAAGCGTATAGGAGACCGAATCCCCCGCCTCTTCCCCGAAGCGCGGGAACTTCTGCAAAATATAGCGGTTGTCGTCCCGGTCGCCGAGACCCTTGCGCTCTGTGAACCGGTCGTCCAAAAACTCGCCCTTTTTCATGGCGTCCATGCACTGCGCGTCCCACGGGCGCGGCGTGCGATAGGCATAGGCGGCATAGTCCGTCGCTTTTTTCCAGACGCAGCGCGCGGGCAGCGACAGCTTCGCCGTTTTCCGCCCGGGAAATTCCAGCGCGGAAAAATAGTTGACCAGAAAATTCTGCGTCATCTCCGAATTGTTGACCAGGGTCGTGCATACCAGCACGCTTTCATCGGTAAGCCGCGTAAAGGCGACGTCGGCGTAAATGACGTCCTTCCACTCCAAATCGCAGCGGTACGCGTAATGGCTGTAATCCGCGCGCGCCGTCCACGGGTGGACGCCGACGGGAATGGTCACGTTGGGCGGGCAGGTGTTCGTATTGGCAAGCGCCGGGCTCACCACCAGGTCGAACCGCACGCCCTGCTGTTCCTCGTGGTCCGTAATGCGGGAAATGCCGCTGTATTTTTTGGAATAAGGCCCCCATTTCGGGAGGACGCAAGAGATTTTTTTCATGTGCTGCAAGCCCCTCTTTACCCGATACAAAACAACCGCAAATTTACTGACGTATTATAGCAAACCAGGCGGGAAAATGCAATCCTAATCAGCAAAAACGGGCGCGCTTCTTAATAAGCGCGCCCGTCGGCTCTGTATCCGATTTACCAGTTTTCAAAGTAGCGGTCGAGTGCGTTTTCAATGCCGCACGCGACGCTGTTCGGGTCGTCCATCGTCTTGTCGCAGCCCGTGCGGAACACCATCACGCCGCCCGCGCCGGAAAGAATGGCCAGGGCCGTCTTGTCGCCCGCAAGCGCCGGGGCGCAGAACGTGCCCTCGTAAATCTGACCGGCGTCCGCGACGTTGTAATACTTGCTGTCCCAGTAATTCGCCTCGTCCAAATCGCGCCAGGTCGCCCAGTACGGCGAACCGTTCACCGGCCGGCCGTAGGCGGCGATGCCGATGTTAATCTGCGACAAATCCGCGCCGCTTTCCCGGAACGCTTTAAGTCCCTCCTGCGCCTGCTGCAGCGAGCTTTGGTAGCCGTCTATGTCGCTGCCGTCATACGCCATAAACTGAATCTGGTCAAAGCGCGCAAGCGTTTCGGGCGCCATGCCGAGGCTGCCGGCCGACAGCGCCGCGGAAAGGATACGTTCGCGCCCGCCGGCGTTCATGCCGTCGTCGAGCCGCGCAATAAACTGGTCGTACACCGCCCAGTCCGCCGCGGTCTGCGGATACTCCCAGTCGATGTCCACGCCGTCAAAATCATACTTTTCCACGAACGCAACAATCTTGTCCGCGACCGATTCCCAATACTGCGCCATATAGGTGTTGACGCCGTTGTGCCCGTCGCCCCAGGCGCCGTCCGCAAGAGCCGTCACAATGATTTTGACCCGGTGGTCGGGATTGGAGCGCATCGAGATAAGCTCGCGCAGCGCCGCAATCTCCCGTGCAAAGCCTTCTTCGCCGATGTCGCCGAAGTTCATATTGCCCTGCTCGTCCCAATGCACCGCCGCGAAAACAAGCACCGTGCTGTAGACGTCGTAGAAGCGGGCGTAATTGCGCGCATACGCTTCGCCGCGCGCAAGAATCTCGGTCGGCACGTCGCCGTCGAGACGCTGGTACGCCGTTACCTCAAAATCCTCGGCGGCGCGCTGCGGCTCGTTGTACAGGCGGAGCGCACGGATGCGCACCGGCGTATCGCTGCTGCGGAACTTGTCCACGGACAACCGCACCCGGTCGGTCGTGACCGCGTCGAAGCTGCAAAGGCGCATCGCCTGAATCTTTTCACTTTGATAGACCGTGACCCACTCGCCGTCCACAAAGGCCTGCAGGCGGAAATACTGCGCCTCGTTGCCTTCCTCTTCGATAATGGCGGTGTTAAATGTCACCGCGCGCGGAAGCTGGAATTCAACGTAGCTGTTGTTGCCGTCCTCCTGCCCTTCGGCCGGGTCGCGCGCCGGGTCCTGCGGGGTCCAATAGTTTTTGTCGTCGCCGTCGAGCAGGTTCGCGGCGTCCGCTTCTTCGCCGGACTTAAGACTTTCAAACGAAACGGCTGCGCCCGCCAGCAGGTCCTCGGAGCGCATTGTCAGCGCGGGAAGCTCGTCGGCGGTCAGCTCGCCGGAGCCGAAATCGATTTGCAAAGGCAGCACGATAAGCACCGCGACAAGCGCCGAAGCGACCGCGGCCTTGGCCGTCTTCAGAGGGGTCGTCGTGAAAAGCAGCGGCAGCGGCAGCAGGCAGACGAAGCCCAGCGGGATAAGGTACTGCGTGATTGCCTGCAGGCCGCGCGCAAACAGCGTCGCCTGCACGCCGTTGTCGAGGCCGAACACCAACACGAACGTGTAGATGAACGCGACAAGGCTTACGACTGCCGAAAGAACAAAGACGGCGCGGAACACCTTGAGGGGTTTATTGAGCTCCTCCGTTTTGGAAAAGGCGCGCGCAAGCAGGTACAGCACGTCAAGTCCGGCAAATACAAGGATTACAATGCGCAGCGTCGGGACAAACTGGCTGCCGAGCGGATACAATTCGGCAATCCAGGTATACGCCCAAGTCGCGCTCTCCAGGAAAACGACCGCAAGCATGGCGAGCACATAAAAAATGTATGCGCCCGCGCGCGAGGTCAGCGCGTTTCCGAAGCGTTTCAAGGCTTTCATTTCAATTTCTCTCCTTTATATAGCTGCGCGCGGCAACCGCGGCGCATGGGTTACGATTCGGATGGATTTTATAAAACGGGCAGCTCTAAAAGCCGGCCTTGCTCGGAAAAGCCCTGCTTCGTGTAAAAGGCGCGCGCGTCTTCGTTAAACGCCCACACATCCAGCTCTATACTATTGCAGCCAAGCTGTACCGCCGTCTTGCGAATATACTGCGTCAGCGCCGTGCCGACGCCCTTGCTCCGAAAAGCGGAATCGACGAAAAATTGATCAATCCACAAAATTCTTCGCGGACAAGCCACTTTGTTTTTTTGACCCCACGCTTTCACGCGGCAAAAGCAGTACGCGGCGACAGATGCGCCGTCTGTGCAGACAATCCCGAAAGCTTCTTTTCGCATTGCGCGTTTTTTGAATTCCTTTTTTGTCATCGCTTCGGGTGGGAGAAAGACGTCCGGCCGCTGCTGCGCGTGCATTTGCGCCAAATTTTGCGACAAAAGCCGAACCTGCTCAAAGTCGCGCATTTCCATACGGCGAAAGTCCATTTTGTCTCCCCCTATGCCGTGAAAAATCACATTTTCCTTATTCTAACGAATATTTCACGGTGTGTCAATCCAAACGCGGCCCAGCCAATCATTTTGTGAAATATACTAAAACACGGTTAAGAAGCAGACCGTTTCCGAACCGTGTTTCGTACATATATTGGATAAATTGCCTGCTTATCTTGCGCTTTTTACAAGGCCGGAGAGAATCACAAACGGGAGCAGCACGAGGAAAAGCAGCAGGTACACCATATTTACCATCCTTTCAATTGTTCTGTGTGCCTTTATCTTGTTTTCAGTATAGCAAATCCAATGTCCAAAAAAGCGTACTTACTCACCAATTCCCTATCTGCCGCCTTTATATCAGCTACCTCGCAACGCAAAAAAAACAAATTCCTTTATGGGCAGAATTATTCCACGAATTGTTCCAAGGAACAAGTCAAAGAACAGCAACTCTATACAATTCTTGCCTAATACAACATAATGGGAAGGAACAAACAATGAGAGAGGTTTTTACGGGTATGGAGCCGAAAGAAATCAAATGTGAATGCTTAAACGGTGTGTACAACGAAATTGCAAACCTGTTGGGCGTTGAAGCGGCCGTCATATTGCACTCTGCTTTTCGCGGTCAGCAAATCAATTTCCCTGTCAGCCTTTTCACAGCCGAGTTTATGCGCACACAAGTCACAAAAGAATACAACGGACACAACATAAAATATCTCGCAACCAAATACGGGTATAGTGAAAAATGGATTCGAAAAATGATTAACGGAATAAAAAAATAAGATTGTACAAAACGGGTCTATATGCTACCATATATTTAGCGAACTTGTTATGACTTCTTTTGATTAAGGATGTGTAAATATGGAAAAAGAAAAAACAAATTTCAGCAGCAAATCGGTCGAGGCCGGAAAAAAAGTTTCAAAAGTTCTTGCCAAGGCAAAAGTATCTATTACAAACGCTATGGACCAAAATGATGACGGCAAATTTGACAAAGACGATGTTGCGCAAGTTGCGAACACAATCAAAGAAAATGCGGATGAAAAAGCAAGGCAGCTGGAATTGAAAATCCTCCAGCCGATTTTCCCGTCAGACGTTGACAGCGGGGATTTCTTGCTTCACAAATTCATTCGTGTTGCCGACCGCAGCAGGCGTTATGCCGACAGCAAGGCTTGCCGCGGAGCAATCGGGCATTACTCCACCCACAAAGGAATCCGAATTTTAAATATCTTTCGAGACAGTGCCGATTTATTTGGCATTACGTTTTATCCGGATTGCAGAAGCGAGTTCTACTATATTGACCCCAGCGACAGAGACCGGTATATTGCTTTGGACGACTATTTCAGTTATCTGAAAATGGAAAGAGTCAGCGAATTGCAACGAATCGCGCAGGATTTAGGCGCAAAGCATTTTCGGGTTACCTATGTCGAGGACAAATCGTCTTTTGCCGAAAAGAAAGCGGATGCCAAAATAAAGGCTAAAGCTGTCGGCGGCGGTGAAATGACACACAAAACAGAAAAAAAGGAGTATGCTACAATCGAGATTGCGGCAGAAATGACGTGCGCCGGTCACGAACCCATAAAACCAAAATTAAAATATTTACTGCGTGACCCCAGCATTCAGGCGCTTGTTGCCATGCGCTTAGATAAGAAAGCGCCTTTAACGCATCAAAAATTCATGATAAAGCTCAGCAATTCATCCGGTCTAAAAGAAAACGATGCGGTTAAAATCGATACGATTTTAAAATCCATGAAGTTTGTCGGGAACACAACTGTTGCAAGTGAAGCGAAGAACGAAGAACGGCGTTATCTGGAATATGAAATAGATTTTTAGTCGTATAATTAGGTCAGTTTACAAGGAACTACACGCAGACCGTGAAACGGGCTGCTGACAACAAACGGCGGTATGCTCCCGGAGAGGGCAGCATACCGCCTGTTTTGTTGTCCGGGGTTTCCAAAGGGGTGCCCCCTTT
>DVMW01000042.1 GCA_018714805.1 Candidatus Fimenecus excrementigallinarum | reverse complement strand
ACATCAGCGCCATGATCCTCATGAAGCTGAAAGCGGATGCGGAGGCCTATCTGGGTGAGACGGTTACGCAGGCGGTCATCACCGTTCCGGCGTATTTCTCCGACAGCCAGCGCCAGGCCACCAAGGATGCCGGCCGTATCGCGGGTCTCGACGTCAAACGTATCATCAACGAGCCGACGGCGGCAGCGCTGGCTTACGGCATTGATAAAGAAGACGACCAAAAAGTCATGGTTTACGACCTCGGCGGCGGCACGTTCGATGTTTCCATCATCGAAATGGGCGACGGCGTGCAGGAGGTCCTTGCGACCGCCGGCAACAACCGCCTGGGCGGCGACGACTTTGACCAGCGCATCATCGACTGGCTCGCCGACGAGTTCAAAAAGGAGCAGGGGATTGACCTGCGGCAGGACAAAATGGCGATGCAGCGCTTGAAGGAAGCGGCGGAAAAGGCGAAGATTGAGCTGTCGAGCGTTACGACCTCGAGCATCAGCCTGCCCTTCATTACGGCGGACGCCGCGGGCCCCAAGCACCTCGAAACGACGCTGACGCGCGCGAAGTTCAACGAAATGACCGCGGACCTTGTCGAAGCGACGATGGGCCCGGTCCGGCAGGCCCTTTCCGATTCGGGGCTGAAGACCTCGGAGATTAACAAGGTCCTGATGGTCGGCGGCTCCTCGCGCATCCCCGCCGTGCAGGAGGCAATCAAGTCCTTCACGGGGCTCGAGCCCTTCAAGGGGATTAACCCGGACGAATGCGTCGCGGTCGGCGCGGCAATCCAGGGCGGCGTGCTCGGCGGCGACGTCGAGGGCATCCTGCTTTTGGACGTTACCCCGCTGTCGCTGGGCATTGAGACGATGGGTGGCGTTTCGACGAAGATTATCGAGCGCAACACGACCATCCCCGTGAAGAAGAGCCAGATTTTCTCGACGGCGGCCGACAACCAGACCTCGGTGGAGGTCCACGTCCTGCAGGGCGAGCGCGAGTTCGCCCGCGACAACAAGACCCTGGGCGTGTTCCACCTCGACGGCATCATGCCCGCCCCGCGCGGCGTGCCGCAGATTGAGGTCACCTTTGACATCGACACCAACGGCATCGTCCACGTTTCGGCCAAGGACCTCGGCACGCAGAAGGAGCAGTCCATTTCCATCACTGCGTCGTCGAATATGTCGAAGGAGGACATCGACAAGGCGGTCAAGGAGGCCGAGCAGTTCGCCGCGGAGGACAAGAAGCGCAAGGAGGGCGTCGACACCCGCAACGAAGCGGACCAGATGGTCTACCAGTGCGAAAAGATTCTCAAGGAAAACGGCGACAAGATTGCCGAAGCCGACAAGACCGAAATCCAGACCAGGGTTGACGCGCTCAAAGAGGCGCTCAAGGGCGAGGATATGGACGCCATCAAGGCGAAGAAGGATGCACTGACCGAGAAGTTCAACAAGGTTGCCGAGGAAATGTACCGCGCGGCGGCGGCCCAGGCGCAGAACGCCCAGGGCGGCGCGCAGCCGGGCCCGGACGCGGGCGCGGCCTCCGGCACGGCCGGCAAGGGCGACGACGGGTACTACGAAGCGGATTACACCGACGTTGAAGACGGCAATAAATAAGCACAGGCGGCGCGGCAGAGTCTCCCCGGCGGGGGACTCTGCCTTCGCGGCCGTTTTAAAAGCAGTCGTTTGGGGAGTTTAAGGCAAGATGGCAGAAAAACGAGATTATTACGAGGTGCTCGGCGTGAGCCGCAGCGCCTCGGAGGATGAAATCAAAAAGGCGTACCGCAAGCTCGCCAAGCAGTACCACCCGGACCTGCACCCCAACGACAAGGAAGCGGAGGCCAAGTTCAAGGAGGCCAACGAGGCGTACGAGGTGCTGTCGGACGCCGAGAAAAAGGCGAAATACGACCGGTTCGGCCACGCGGGCGTCGACCCGACCTACGGCGCGGGCCAGGGCGGCGGCGGGTACGGCGGCGGCTTTGGCGGCTTCGATTTTGACCTCGGCGATATTTTCAGCAACATATTCGGCGGGGGCTTCGGCGGCTTTGGCGGCGCGAATCCCAACGCGCCCCAGCGCGGGTCCGACACGCAGGCGAGCGTGACCATTTCGTTTGAAGAGGCGGCCAAGGGCTGCGAGCGCGAGGTGGAGACCTACCGGATTGAGGTCTGCGACGAATGCCACGGCACCGGCGCGGCGCCCGGGTCGTCGCCCAAGACCTGCCCCGAATGCCACGGGCGCGGCCAGGTCACCACGCAGCAGCGCACGCCGTTCGGCGTGGTCCAGACGCAAAAGGCCTGCGCGCGCTGCGGCGGCAAGGGGACGATTGTGGAAAATCCCTGCCGCAAGTGCCGCGGCGCGGGACGCGTGCGCAAAATGGTCAAAATCACCGTGAAAATCCCGGCCGGCATCGACGACCGCCAGGTTATCAACGCGCGCGGCCAGGGCAACAAGGGGCTAAACGGCGGGCCGGCAGGCGATTTGCGCGTGGCGGTCAACGTCCGTCCCCACCCGATTTTTGAACGCGAGGGCTACAACGTCTGGGTCGAAATGCACATCAGCTACGCCGCGGCGGCGCTCGGCTGCACGGTGCAGGTGCCCACGCTCGACGGCAAGGTGCAGTACACCGTCCCGGCCGGCACGCAGCCCGGCGACGTGTTTAAGCTCAAGGGGCGCGGGATTCAGAGCCTGCGCGACCGCGGGCGCGGCGACGAGCTTGTGCGGATTGTCGTGGACGTGCCGAGAGACCTAAACGACACGCAGAAGGACCTTCTGCGCCGGCTCGACGAAGCGCTCGGCAACGAGACCGCGCACCTGGGACACGGCGAGGAGAAAAAGGGCTTTTTCGGCAAAAAGAAAAAATAAGCGCCAAATGCTTTTAAACGGGCTGCTTTTGTGCTATGATAGCACAAAAGCAGCTTTTATATTAGATGCTAGATGTTAGATGCTAGATTTTAGATGTTAGATGCTAGATGCTAGACGTTAGATGCGGGGCGACGGAGGGAGCAGGTAAAACCGAAAGGCAGCACCTACCTTTCCTCCCTCAGCTGTCAGAAGTCAGAATACAGAGGTCAGAAATCAGAAATGTGCAAATTAGAAGTTATCATTTGCCCCCTCTGACGAGGGTGATTCCCCGCAGTGCGGGGAAATGTCCGCGCAGCGGACAAAGGGGACGGCCCCCGTCAGGGGCTGGATTGGCGAGCAAAGCGAGCCAAGACTGGGGGAGAGAAAAAGCAGCAAGGCATATCTGATTTTGTCTCTCCCTCCGTCAAAACGTCACTTCGTTCCGTTTTGCCACCTCCCTCGTCAGAGGGAGGAACAGGTACATCAGATTTTTGGGTTTACAGGAACGCGTAGTGGCGGGCTTCCATGCCCGCCGGGAGTCAGGTGGTTAACCAGACTGTTTCCAGCTGTGCAGAAAAATGGAAAAATGCGCACATACCGTAGGGCGGGGGCTTGCTCCCGCCGGGAAAATGGCGGAAGGTTTACCAAGCTGTTTCCGGCTATCCAGATATTGAAAAATCAGAACGCACCCCTTGCCCCCTCAGCGGTCAGAATTCAGAGTTCAGAGGGCAGAAATCAGAGCACAGAAGTCAGAAGTCAGAACACACTCTTTGCCCCCTCTGACGAGGGGGCTGGCACGGTGGAGGAACGACACCGTGACTGGGGGAGAGACAAGTCAGAACTAAGTGCGTGTTACGCGCCGTTCTCCGAACGGCGAGAGGTTCTCTCCCTCCGGCTTTTGCCTGCGGCAAAACCCACCTCCCTCGTCAGAGGGAGGAACGGGGACAGCTGACTTTCAGCTGTGCAAAATATAAAAAATCTGTAGAAACCGGAGTAGGGGCGGGACTCCGTGCCCGCCCGAGGGCAGAAGGTTTACCAAACTGTTCCCGGCTGTGCAGGTATTACAAAATCAGAACAAACCCCTTTGCCCCCTCTGACGAGGGGGCTGGATTGGCGAGCAAAGCGAGCCAAGACTGGGGGAGAGAAAAAGCAGCAAGTCATATCTGATTTTGTCTCTCCCTCCGTCAAAACGTCACTTCGTTCCGTTTTGCCACCTCAGGCCCTCTCGCGGTGCCCAAAATTTGCCACGCTTGGAGCGCGGGCAAATTTTGACCGCTTCGCCGCCCTCGCCTCGCTTTTTCCGCCACCGGCGGCGCTTCGGCGACGGCGCCCGTCAGAGGGAGGAAAGGTTACATCTGCCTTTCGGTTTCATCACAGCCGAAACGTGTGTCCGTGTCGGACTGTGCTCGGGCGGGCACGGAGTCCCGCCCCTACGGCTGCTGGAATTTTATTTCCTGCGCAGCCGAAACGTGTGTCCGCGTCGGGCTGTGTTTTACGGCGGGAGCAAGCCCCCGCCCTACGGTGCGTGGTTCTACCATTCCCCGCAAGGCTGGCGGGCGTGGAAGCCCGCCACTACGCGTTCTGACCTCTGACCTCTGTATTCTGACTTCTGGCCGCTGAGGGAGGAACGGTAGGTGCTGACTTTTGGTTTCATCGCAGCCGAAACGTGTGTCCTTGCCGGACTGTGCGCGGGCGGGCACGGAGTCCCGCCCCTACCGCTGTGTGGATTTACTTTCATCACAGCCGGTGCGTGTATCCGTAACGGACTGGGGTTTACGGCGCGAGTTTGTCCCCCGCCCTACCTTTCTGACGTCTAACTTCTAATATCTAATATCTACCATCTACCATCCGGTATCTACCACCTACCACCTAACATCTATCATCTAGAATCTAGCATCTAGCGTCTAGCATCTAAAATAAAACAGCAGGTGACCTTATGTACGGACTTTTGGGCGAGCATCTTGCCCACAGCTTTTCCCCGCAGATTCACGCGCGCCTGGGCGGGTACGAATACCGCCTGTTTGAAGTCGCGCCGCAGGACCTTGCGGCCTTCCTTGCCGCGCGCGAGTTTCAGGGCATAAACGTGACGATTCCCTATAAAAAGGCGGTTCTGCCGTATCTGGCGGCGCTGTCGGACAGCGCGCGGCGCATTGGCGCTGTCAACACGATTGTCAAGCGCGCGGACGGCTCTTTATACGGCGACAACACCGACTACGACGGCTTTTTATACATGGTCCGGCGCAGCGGGACGGCCGTCGCGGGCAAAAAGGCGGTCGTGCTGGGCACCGGCGGGGCGAGCGAGCCGGTCGCGGCGGTGCTTTCCGACCTCGGGGCGCGGGAGGTCGTCAAAATTTCGCGCACCGGCGAAAACAACTACCAAAACCTCGCCCGCCATTTCGACGCCGGCCTCCTTGTCAACACGACCCCCGTCGGGATGTACCCGCAAAACGGCCGCGCGCCGCTGTCGCTGGCGGGCTTTGGCGCGCTCACGGCGGTGTTCGACGTCATCTACAACCCGCACCGCACCGCCCTGACGCTCGACGCCGAACGGCGCGGCATCCCGGCGTTTACGGGGCTTTCGATGCTTGTCGCGCAGGCGAAGCGCGCCGCGGAGCTGTTTTTGGGGCGGGACATCCCCGACGCCCGCGTCGAGACAATCTTAAAGGCGCTTCTGCGCGAGACGCAAAACGTCGTGCTTGTCGGAATGCCCGGCTGCGGCAAGACGACCGTGGGGCGGGCCGTCGCCGCGGCGCTTTCCCGCCCGTTTTTCGACGCGGACGAGGCGCTCGAGCAAGACGCCGGGAAAACGATACCCGACATTTTCCGGCAGGAGGGCGAGGCGGGCTTTCGCGCGCGCGAAACCGAGGTCCTGCGGGCGCTGTGCCGGCAAAGCGGAGCGGTCGTCGCCACCGGCGGCGGGGCGGTCACGGTCCCGGAAAATTTCGATATTTTAAGGCAGAACAGCCGCGTGTTCTTTTTGAACCGCGACGCAAAGGTCCTTCCGACCGACGGGCGGCCCGTGTCGCAGCGCGACGGCGTGCAGGCGCTTTACGAAAAGCGGCTGCCGCTTTACCGGGCGGTCTGCGACCGGGAGGTGGACGCGAACGGCAGCGTCGAGGCGGTTGCCGCGCGTATTTTGGAGGCGTTGGGATGAAAAAAATACTGGTATTAAACGGTCCGAACCTAAACCTGCTGGGCGTGCGCGAGCCGGAGATTTACGGCCGGCAGACCTACGCGGCGCTGCTCGAGCAGATTGACGCGTGGGCAAAGGAGCTGGGGCTTGCGGTCGAATGCTACCAGTCGAACCACGAGGGCGACCTGGTCGACAGGATTCAGGCGGCCTACGGCGTGTTTGACGGCATCGTCATCAACCCGGCCGCCTACACGCACACCTCCGTCGCGATTTTGGACGCGCTCAAGGCGGTGGGGCTTCCCGCCGCGGAGGTGCACCTGTCGGACGTCAACGCCCGCGAAAAGTTCCGGCACATCTCCTACGCCGGCCGGGCCTGCGCGGCGCATTTCATCGGCCTGGGCTTTGACGGCTACCGCGAGGCGCTCGCGTGGCACGCGGCGCGTTCGGACGGTTGAATTTCTGCGGAAAATCTGGTACAATACAGGGTAGAAGAATCCAACGGAAAGAGGGTCTTTTTTGTGGCCGAAAAACCGAAGTTTTATATCACCACCGCCATCGCCTACACCTCGCGCAAGCCGCACATCGGCAACAGCTACGAGATTGTGCTGACCGACGCCATTGCGCGCTACAAGCGGCTGCAGGGCTACGACGTGTTTTTTTTGACCGGCACCGACGAGCACGGGCAGAAGATTGAGGAGTACGCGGCGGCGGCGGGCGTCAGCCCCAAGGCGTATGTGGACAAAGTCGCGGGGGAAATCCGCGCGGTCTGCGACACGCTCGGCACGTCCTACGACAAGTTCATCCGCACCACGGACGACTACCACGAAAAAGCCGTGCAGAAAATCTTTAAAAAGCTTTACGACCAGGGCGACATCTACAAGGGCGAGTACGAGGGCCTTTACTGCACGCCGTGCGAATCGTTCTGGACCGAGAGCCAGCTCGACGAAAACGGCTGCTGCCCGGACTGCCACCGCCCCGTCAAAAAGGCGAAGGAGGAGGCCTACTTCCTGCGCCTGTCGAAGTACCAGAAGCAGCTCGAGGACTACATCGAGAGCCACGAGGACTTCATCTACCCCGAGGCGCGCAAGCGGGAGATGCTCAACAACTTCATAAAGCCCGGCCTGCAGGACCTGTGCGTGTCGCGCACGTCCTTTACCTGGGGGATTCCCGTGTCGTTCGACGAGCGGCACGTCGTCTACGTCTGGCTCGACGCGCTGTCGAACTACATCACCGCGCTGGGCTACGACCCGGACGGGGCCTCCGACCTCTACAAAAAATACTGGCCGGCCGACGTCCACATTATCGGCAAGGACATTGTCCGCTTCCACACGATATACTGGCCGATTATGCTCATGGCGCTCGGCGAGCCGCTGCCCAGGCAGGTCTACGGGCACCCGTGGCTTTTGTTCGGCGAGGATAAAATGTCGAAATCCCGCGGCAACGTCATTTACGCCGACGACCTCTGCCGCGAATTCGGCGTGGACGCGGTGCGCTATTACCTGCTGGCCGAAATGCCCCACGCGCAGGACGGCTCCATCACCTACGAATCGCTTATCGAGCGGTACAACACGGACCTTGCGAACACCATAGGCAACCTGGTCAACCGCACTGTCGCCATGCAGCAGAAATATTTTGCCGGCGTGGTGCAGGCGCCCGACTGCCCCGGCGAGTTTGACGCCGACGTGCGCGCGCTCGCGCTGGAAACCGTGGCGCAGGTCGACCGGTGCTTCTCGGAATACAAGATTGCGGACGCCGTCGCCGCGGTGCTCGCGCTTGCGCGGCGGCTCAACAAATACATCGACGAGACCATGCCCTGGGCGCTCGCGAAGGACGAGGCGCAGCGCGCGCGGCTCGGGACGGTGCTGTATACGCTGCTCGAGGGCATCCGCTTTTTGGGCGTGCTGCTGACGCCGTTCATGCCGTCGACGGCGGACGCGATTTTTGCGCAGCTGGGCACCGACGTGCGCGATTACGCGTCGCTGTCCGCGTTCGGCGGGCTGCTCGCGGGCGGCGCGGTCGGCAAGCCCGTCCCGCTGTTCTCGCGCATTGACGGCGAAAAGAAAATAGAGGAGCTGCTCGCGCAGCAGCAGCGCGAACAGGCCGCGGAAAAGGCGGCCGCCGAAAAAGCGGCCGGCGCGGGCGACTCCGGCGAACCGGCGCAGGCGCCCGGGGATGCTGCGGAGATTTCCATCGACGATTTTATGAAAACCGAGCTGCGCGTCGCGCAGATTACGGCGTGCGAGCCGGTCAAGCGCTCGAAAAAGCTTTTGAAGCTCACGCTCGACGACGGCTCCGGCACGCCGCGCACGGTCGCAAGCGGCATTTCGCCGTGGTACGAGCCGCAGGCGCTGGTCGGCAGGAAGGTTTTGCTGGTGGCGAACCTGTCCCCCGCGAAGCTGTGCGGGGTGGAAAGCCGCGGCATGATTCTGGCCGCCGACTGCGGCGAGACGGACGTGCAGGTCGTCTTTGTGGACGACGCGGTCCCCGTCGGGGCGCGGGTGCGCTGATGCTGCACGGCATTTTCGATTCCCACGCCCACTACGACGACGCGCGCTTTGCCGGCGACGTCTTCGACCTTTTGGACAGCTTCCAGGCCTTTGGCGTCACGGGCGTGATTTCCTGCGGGGTCAACGCCGAAACGACGCGGTTTGCGCAGGCGCTCGCAAAACGGTACGATTTCGTCTATGCGGCGGCGGGCTTCCACCCGCTGAACCTTGCGGACGTGCCGGACGACCCCGGTGCGGCGCTCGAGGCGCTTTTGGAGGACCCGAAAACGGTCGCGGTCGGGGAGATTGGGCTCGACTACCACTACGAAAAGGAGTCGCGCGGCGCGCAGCTGGCGCTGTTTGAACGGCAGCTGCAGCTTGCAAACGCGCACGGTCTGCCCGTTATCGTGCACGACCGCGAGGCGCACGCCGACACGCTGGCGCTGCTGCGGCAGTACCGCCCGCGCGGGGTGGTGCATTGCTTTTCGGGCGCGCCGGAGCTGGCGCGGGAGGTGCTGGAGCTCGGGATGTATATCGGCCTTGGCGGCGCGGTCACCTTCCGCAACGCCAAAAAGCCCGCCGCGGTCGCGGCCATGGTCCCCGACGACCGGCTGCTTCTGGAAACGGACGCGCCCTATATGGCGCCGGAGCCCTACCGCGGGCAGCGCTGCGACTCGCGCATGATTGCCGCGACGGCCGAACGCATTGCGGCGCTGCGGGGGACAAACGCGCAGGCGCTGCTCACGCAGACCGCGCAGAACGCCCGGACGCTGTTCGGGCTGTGAGGAGGAACCGGATGGAGCTTTTCGATATCGCGGGGCTTTGCGTGCAGTTCGCGCCGCGCGGGCAGCTTCTTATTTCGCGCACGCGGCCGTACCTTGCGCCGCCCGGGGCGGCGCCGGATTTTACCATTGACCTGCCGGACGCGTTTCTGGAGGAAAAGCACGCGCGCTACCCGCAGCTGACGAAGGACGAATGCGAATATATGTGGGTCGGCGAGGCGTTTTATGCGAAGCTGCTCGGGTACGACGGGATGCTTCTGCACGCCTCCTGTATTGAAAAGGACGGCCGGGCGTACCTGTTTTCGGCCAAAAGCGGCACGGGGAAGTCCACCCACACGCATTTGTGGCTGAAGGCCTTCGAGGGCAGCCGCATCATCAACGACGACAAGCCCGCCCTGCGCAAATTTGACGGGAAGTTTTACGCCTGCGGCACGCCGTTTTCCGGCAAGACGGACGAGAGCGTCAACGCCCGCGTGCCGGTGCGCGCGCTGGTGTTTTTGGAGCGCGGCGCGGAAAACCGCGTCGAGCCGCTCGCGCCCGAGCAGGCCATCCCGCTGTTTTTGTCGCAGACGCTGCGCCCGCCGGTGCGCGACGGAATGGCGCGGCTGCTGACGCTTTTGGGGGACCTGCTTAAGGCGGTCCCGGCGTTCCGGCTGCAATGCAATATGGACCCCGGCGCGGCCGCCGCCGCATACGAGGGGATAGAACGCCTTTGCAGGGCGAAAGAAAAGGATGGGCGCCATGAAGGTTAAGGACGGATTCATGCTTCACGAGGTTGCCGGCAGCTTTGTCGCCGTGCCGCTGGGGAAAGCGCAGGTCGATTTCGGCGGGATGCTCACGCTCACGCCGGTCGGGGCGTTTTTATGGAAAAAGCTCGAGGCGGACACCGACGAGGACGCGCTGACAAAGGCGGTCCTTGCGGAATACGAGGTGGACGAGGCGACCGCGCGCCGCGACGTGCACGCGTTCCTCGAAAAGCTGCGCGCCCACGGGCTTCTGGAGTCCTGACGATGGAAAAAAAGCAGGTCCGGCTGGCAGAGCTGCTGCCGGTCATCGAGCAGACCCTGGCGGGCGGCGGGACGGTGCGCCTGCCCATAACCGGCACGAGTATGCTGCCGCTGCTTGTCGCCGGGCGCGACACCGTGGTGCTCGGCGCGGTCGGCGGTCCGCTTCAAAAATACGACCTGCCGCTGTACCGCCGGGCGGACGGCGCGTTCGTGCTGCACCGGGTCGTCGCGGTCGAACAGCCGGGCGTTTACACGATGTGCGGCGACAACCAGTGGGTCAAGGAGCCGGGCGTGCGGCAGGCGCAGCTCATCGGCCGCGTCGAGCGCATTTGCCGCAGGGGGCGGGAATTCCCCGTCACGGCGGCGCGCTACCGGGCGTATTGCCGGCTTTGGGCGCTGCTTTGGCCCGTCCGGCGCTATCTTGTGGCATTGCGGGGGAAATTGCACCGATGAAACGGGAAGACGCGCGCAACTGGATACTCCGAAACACCGCCGGGCACCGGGGGCTTATCGCGCTGTCCGTTCTGTGCAGCGCGCTGGACAGCGTCCTTGCCGTGGCGCTGTCGCTTTGCGCAAAATATGTTGTGGACGCTGCGGTTGCGGCGGACCGGGCCGGGCTTCTCCATGCCGGCGCGGTTGCGGCGGCCGTGGTGCTTTTGCATTTGGGGCTGCGCGTCTGGAACCGCGATTTGCAGGTGCGCGTCGCGGGCCGGCTTGAAATGCGGATGAAAAACGACGCGTTTTCCGCGCTGCTTTCGTCCGCCTACGCCGCGGTCAGCGCGCGCCATACCGGCGAGCTGATGACCCGCCTGACGACCGACGTGACCGTTGTGACGGACGGCGTGGCGACGCTGCTGCCCTCCGTCGCGTCGATGGCCGCGCGGCTTTTGTGCGCCGTTTTCGTGATTGCCGCGCTCGATTTCCGCTTTGCGGCGGTGCTGCTGGCGGCCGGGGCGGTTTTGCTGCTGTGCGCGCGGCTGTTCCGCGGGAAGCTTAAAAAGCTGCACCGCGACGTGCAGGAATCGGACGGCCGCCTGCGCGCCTTCTTGCAGGAGGCGCTGGAAAACCTCTTGGCCGTGCAGGCGTTCGGCGCGTACCGGCAGACGAACGGGGAAGCAGAGAAGCGCGGGCGGGAAAATTACACGGCGAAGCTCCGGCGCAACCGCTGGTCCATTTTGGCGAACACCGGCTTTTCCGCCGTGTTCTCGGGCGGGTTTTTGTTCGCGCTTTTGTGGAGCGGCGCGCGCCTTTGCGCGGGGAGCATCACCTTCGGCACGCTCACGGCGCTTTTGCAGCTGGTCAACCAGGTGCAGGTCCCCCTTTCGGGGCTGTCGGGCGTTTTGCCGAAGTATTACGCGATGCTCGCCTCCGCCGAACGGCTGATGGAGCTGCACGCCCTGCCGCCGGACGCCCTGCCCGAAAAGACGGACGGCGTGCCGGACACGGCGGCGCTGCGCGCGGGCTTTTCGGCGCTTGCGGTGGAAAACGTCGGCTTTTCCTACGGGCGCGCGCCGGTGCTTGCCGGGGCGAGCCTGACGGTCCGGCGCGGGGAATTCGCGGTGGTTTCCGGCGCCTCCGGGATTGGCAAAAGCACGCTTTTCAAGCTTCTTTTGGGCGTTTTGCAGCCGCAGTCGGGGGCGGTGACGGTCCGAACCGACGCGGGCGCGTACCCCGCAAGCCGGGCGACGCGCGGCCTTTTCGCCTATGTGCCGCAGGGGTATCTGCTGTTTTCGGGCACGGTGCGCGAGAACCTTTTGCTCGGCGCGCCGGACGCGTCCGACGCGGACATTGCCCGCGCGCTGGAGATAAGCTGCGCCGACGATTTCCTGCGGGCGCTGCCCGAGGGGCTGGACACCCGGCTCGGCGAGGGCGGCTACGGCCTTTCCGAAGGGCAGATGCAGCGCCTTGCCGTGGCGCGCGCGCTGCTGACGGGGGCGCCGGTGCTGCTTTTGGACGAGGCGACCTCCGCGCTCGACGCGCAGACCGAACGGCGGCTTCTTGCCAATTTGCGCGCGCAAAGCGGCAGGACCTGCCTGCTTATCACGCACAAAACGGCCGCGCTCGACCTGTGCGACAGCAGCTTTACGCTGCGGGACGGGCGGCTTGTGGCTGTCTGATTTTTCTATTGCGTATTTTCGGCATCTGTGCTAAAATACAGAGGAATGCGGCTGCAAACAGGCGGACCGCCGACGAAAGAAGGGGTATTTTCAATGGACATGGAGCACGGCTATTCCGCCTCGTCCAAAACACAGGCGGACGAGGGGCTGAGCCTGGAGGTCATTCTGGTCTACGCGCGCAAGCTGCTGCGGCGCTGGTGGGTGATTCTGCTTGCGGCGGTCGTCTGCGCGTCGGCCGGCTTTGCGGCGGCGCAGCTGACGTATGTGCCGACCTATTCGTCGCAGATTATGTTCTCCGCAAGCAACCGCAATTCGTCGCTGGTCTCCTCGGGCCAGAGCTCGTCGGACATCACCGCGGCGGTCACGCTTGCCGCGAACTTCCGCTACGTCATGACGACGACCGAGCTTTCGCAGCGCGTCGCCGACAACTGCGGGTATAAGGACATCACCGCCCGCGACATCCAGCAGTTTGTTTCGGTCGAGGCGGTCGAGGACACGACCATCCTCTACCTTACGGTGACGACGACGAATCCGGACGTTTCCTTCGCGATTGCCAACGCCTATATGCAGTATTACGAGGAGGCCATCACCAACGCCTTCCCGTCGACGACCCTGCGCGCCATTGACCCGCCGCGCCGGGCGGATATGCCGAACGCGGACAATTCCCGCCTTTTGTATACGGCCCTCGGGTTCCTGCTGGGCGCGGTTGCGGCGGCCGGCGTGCTGCTGCTGGCGATGGTGCTGAAAAACCCGGTGCTCGACGCCGACGACATCCGCCAGAAGCTCGGCTTGAAGATTATCGGCAACGTTACGCACGTCCCGTCCAAGAGCAAAAAGGGCGAGAAAAAGAGCATCCTCATCACCGACCGGCGCAGCGGCTTTGCGTTCATTGAGGCGTTCAAGATGATTCGCACGAAGCTGGTCAACATCCTGCAGCGCCACGGGCAGAAGGTCCTGGTCGTGACCTCTACGCTGGAAAACGAGGGCAAGACCACCACGGCGGTCAACATCGCGCTCGCCATGGCGAAAAACGGCAAGGAGGTGCTGCTGGTCGACGGCGACCTGCGCAAGCCCGCCGTCGCCAAGTCCCTGAGCATCTCCGGCGACGCGCCAGGCCTGACGGAGGTCATCTCCGGCACGCGCGAATTGCAGGAGGCCATCCGGTATTCGGAAAAATACAACCTCTACCTTCTGCTCAGCGGCCCGGCGACCGCCGATTCGGCGGAGCTGCTGTCCGCGGAAAAGACGGAGGAGATTTTCAAAAGCATCCGCGCGGAGTTTGACTATATCGTCATCGACACCGCCCCCTGCGGCGAGGTTGCGGACGCGTCGATTCTTGCGGGCTACGCCGATGCGGTCGTCATGGTCGTGCGGCAGGATAGCGCCCCCATCCGCCGGATTCAGCGGGGCCTTGAGAACATCGAGAACTCCGGCGCCGAGGTGGTCGGCTGCGTTTACAACGACGCCAAGACCGCGGGCCTGCAGCGCGGCGGCTACGGCAAGTACGGCTATGGCTACGGCTATGGGTACGGCTACGGCTACGGCGCCGAGCACAGAAAAAAATAAACGCCAAAAAAAACCAAACGCTTCCGGCGACACAGCAAAGCCTGCCCGATTTTTCGGGCAGGCTTTTTAGATTTTAGATGCTAGATGCTAGATTTTAGATTCTAGATTCTAGATGCTAGACTGCGTAGTGGCGGGCTTCCCCGGGCAGAAATCAGAATACAGATGTTAGAAGTCAGAAATAAGAACGCACTCTTTGCCCCCTCTGACGAGGGTGATTCCCCGCGGTGCGGGGAAATGTCCGCGCAGCGGACAAAGGGGACGGCCCCCGTCAGGGGCTGGATTGGCGAGCAAGGCGAGCCAAGACTGGGGGAGAGAAAAAGTTGCAAGTCATATCTGATTTTGTCTCTCCCTCCGTCACGCGCTGCGCGCGTGCCACCTCAGGCCCTCTCGCGGTGCCCAAAATTTGCCGGCTTGGAGCGCACGGCAAATTTTGACCGCTTCGCCGCCCTCGCCTCGCTTTTTCCGCCACCG
>DVMW01000041.1 GCA_018714805.1 Candidatus Fimenecus excrementigallinarum | reverse complement strand
ATCTTGGTACGGCTGTCGGCTTTCCCGAAAGGAGCGCCGATGTGCGTTTGGCACAATATGAAACCGGCTCCCGCAAACCGAAGGCGGATTTAACGGCTGCACTGGCACAGGTGCTTGATGTTTCCCCGCAGGCTCTTGATGTTCCCGACATTGACAGTCAGATCGGTCTTATGCACACCTTATTTACCCTTGAAGATGTTTATGGGCTGACCGTCAGCGAAGCAGACGGAGAAGTTTGTCTGAAAGTCAGCAAGGACAATGGCAAAGAGGCTTACGAGTTACTGCAAATGCTCCATGCTTGGAAAGAGCAGGCGGACAAGCTCTCTGCCGGTGAAATCAGCAAGGACGATTACGACCGCTGGCGTTACTACTATCCGAAATACAATACCACGCAGCTCTGGACGAAAGTTCCTTCGCAAGAGTTAAGCGATACGCTGGTGGAGGCGTTTCAGGATAAGCTCAAAAAAGATAAATAAGAATGACAAAAGCCCTTAGCTATGAGTGATTACCCACAGCTAAGGGCTTTCTAATATGGATTCATTTTGCCATACAAGCCGCCTTTTATCATTCTGTAACCCGCAAACCACCGGATTACAAGAATAATGGCTCTTGTATGGCTGTTATCAAATTGTTATCAAAAGACTTGTTTGAACGCCGCAAACCCGCATAAATACTGGGTTTTTACAGCGGGTCATTTTATTCAAACTCAATCGTCCCGACGGGCTTGGGGGTGAGGTCGTAGAGGACGCGGTTGATGCCGGGGACCTCTTTTGTGATTCGGTCGGCCAAAAGGTGCAGAAGGGGATAGGGAATCTCCTCGATGGTCGCAGTCATGGCGTCGGTCGTGTTGACGGCGCGGAGAATTGCCGGCCAGCCCTCATAGCGCTTGCCGTCCTTGACGCCGGTGCTCTTCATGTCGGGCACGGCGACAAAATACTGCCAGACCTTGCCTGCCAGGCCGTTTTTATCGAATTCCTCGCGCAGAATGGCGTCGGCTTCCCGCAGCGCCTCGAGCCGGTCGCGGGTGATGGCGCCCAGGCACCGCACGCCGAGGCCCGGACCCGGGAACGGCTGGCGGTAGACCATGCTTTTCGGCAGGCCCAGCGCATCGCCGACGACGCGGACCTCGTCTTTGTAAAGGAACTTGAGCGGCTCGACAAGGGCGAAGCCCAGCTCGGTGGGCAGGCCGCCGACGTTGTGGTGCGCCTTGACGCCCTTTTCGCTTTCGAGGATGTCGGGGTAGATGGTGCCCTGCGCCAGGAATTCGACGCCGTCGAGCTTCTGCGCCTCCTCCTTAAAGACCTCGATGAATTCCGCGCCGATGATTTTGCGCTTGGTCTCGGGGTCGCAGACGCCCGCAAGCTTGTCCAAAAAGCGGTCCGCCGCGTCGACGTAGATGAGATTTGCATCCATTTCGTCGCGGAAAACGCGGACGACCTGCTCGGGCTCGCCTTTGCGCAGAAGCCCGTGGTTGACGTGGACGCACACAAGCTGCTTGCCAATGGCCTGGATTAAGAGTGCCGCGACGACGGAGGAGTCGACGCCGCCCGACAGCGCCAAGAGGACCTTTTTGTCCCCGACGGTCCTGCGGACCTCGGCCACCTGCTCGTCAATAAAGGCGCGCGCCGCTTCGGCGGTCGTAATGCGCGCGAGGGATTCGGGACGTTTGTTGTTTTCCATAAGGGTGCAGCCTCCATTTTCGGTTTGTAAAGCAAAAATTGACCTGCCCATAGTATACCTTTTTTTTCGACAAATGGCAATGTTTTCCCGGGAAAAAGAAAAACGGGCGGCGTGCGTCCGTTTTCAGAGATGCGGCGGCTCCGGCGTGCCGGACCGGACAGGCGCTTTGCCGCGCGCCGGGCTATACGTTCGGCTCTATGAAGCGGACGGACGAAGCGTCCCAATATTTTCGGCAAACGCGGCCTTCACAGCCGTCTAGGTTCAGCTGGTACAGTCGAAACGTCACCAAAATATTATTCGGCTGCCATTGCTCCGTATACGAATATTGGTGTTTCACGGGCTGCTTTCCGGCAGCCGCATATACAGCAGGGGGTAGGGGTCCCCCTGCTCGTCGAGGGGCGTCCGCTTATAAACCTCAAAGCCCATGTGCTTATAAAAGCCGATTGCCTGCGGGTTCTGCTCGTTGACCGTCAGCCGCCGGACGCCGCAGCGTTCCACGCCGTATTGCAGCAGACGTTTGCCAAAGCCCCGGCCGCGCGCGGACGGGGCGACGAACAGCATTTCCAGCGTGCCGTCCGCAATCCCCATGAAGGCGGCTATGCTGTCGGCGTCGTCTCGTGCTTCGAACAGGCAGGCAACGCTTTGCAGGGCCTGCGGGACATAGGCTTTCATCTTTTGAATCTCGTCCTCCGACAAAAACAGATGGGTCGCGCGCACGGCGCCCTCCCATATCTCCAGCAGCCGGCCTGTCTGTTCCGGCGTCCGGTTTTTTACTGCAACAATTTTCATGGCCACTCCCATAGGCTGAACCCTTCGCCCCGCCGGCGCGTTTTTTCGGGCAGGGACTGCAAATGAAAAAGCCTTTCGCTTCAAAACGCGGCGAAAGGCCTTTGCACGTTTGCTCTGCGCCGCGCGGCACGGGCTTGGCGCTTTGTTACAGCCACTCCACCGTGCCGGGGGGTTTGGAGGTGATGTCGTAGACGACGCGGTTGACGCCCTCGACCTCGTTCGTAATGCGGTTGGAGACCGCCGCTAAAATGTCGTAGGGGATACGCGCCCAGTCGGCCGTCATGAAGTCGTCGGTCGTGACGGCGCGGATGGCGATGACGTTTTCATAGGTGCGGTGGTCGCCCATGACGCCGACCGCCTTTGCGCCCGTGAACACGGTGAAGAACTGCGCCAGCTCCTTTTCATAGCCGTTTTTCGCCATTTCGTCGCGCAGCACGGCGTCGGAATCCTGGACGAAGCGTATTTTTTCGGCGGTGATTTCGCCGACGATGCGCACGCCGAGGCCCGGCCCCGGGAAGGGCTGCCGCCAGACAAGCTCGCGCGGGAGGCCGAGAATCTCGCCGACGGCGCGCACCTCGTCCTTAAACAGGTCGCCGAGCGGCTCGAGAATGCCCGAAAAGTCGACGTCCGCGGGGACGGCGCTCTGGTTGTGGTGCGTTTTGATAACGGCGCTGCCCGCGCCGCCGCCCGTCGCGCCCCTGCCGCTTTCAATGCGGTCGGGGTAAATCGTGCCCTGCGCGAAGTAGGCGTCGCCCTTTGCGCGGGCCTTGATTTCGTCCCAAAACACGCGGTAAAATTCCGCGCCGATGATGCGCCGCTTTTCCTCCGGGTCGGTAACGCCTTTCAGCTTTTCCAAAAACGCGCCGCCGCAGTTGACGCGGACAAACTGCATATCAAACAGCTTGGTGAAGGTGCGCTCGACGAAGTCGCCCTCGTCCTTGCGCATAAGGCCCTGGTCGACGAAAACGCAGGTCAGCTGTTTGCCGACCGCGCGCGACAAAAGCGCCGCCGCGACGGAGGAATCCACGCCGCCGGACAGACCCAAAATGACCTGCTTGCCGCCGATTTGCTCGCGCAGCGCGCGGACGCTGTCCGAAAGGAAGCTGTCCATGACCCAGTCGCCCTTGCAGCCGCAGATATTGTACAGGAAATTGTGCAGCAGCTGCCGGCCGAAGGCGGTGTGCGTCACCTCGGGGTGGAACTGCACGGCGTAGAGGCTTTCCGCTGTATTCTGCATCGCGGCGCACGGGCAGTTGGCCGTTTCGGCGACGACCGTAAAGCCCTCGGGCGCCTCGGCGATGTAGTCGGTGTGGCTCATCCAGACGACGCTGTTGGCCGGTATGCCCGCAAGAAGCGGGCTTTCCCCGGTTATGTGCAAATCAATCTTGCCGTATTCCGACACCGGCGCGGTCTCGACCCTGCCGCCGCGCATCCACGCCATCAGCTGGCAGCCGTAGCAGATGCCGAGCACCGGCACGCCGAGGTCGAGGATGTTTTGCGTATAGTGCGGGGAGGCCGGGTCGTAAACGGAATTCGGCCCGCCCGTAAAAATAATGCCCTTGTAGCCCTGCTCGCGGATTTTCGCAAGGTCCGTGGTGTAGGGGAGGATTTCCGCATAGATGTGCGCGTCGCGCACGCGCCGGGCGATGAGCTGGTTATACTGCCCGCCGAAATCCAGAACCAGAATTTTTTCCATGCGGCGGCCTCCTTTCGTCTTGCGGGTGGTATCCTTTATCTGTAAATGATGGCTTCGCGCTCGGGCCCGTTCGAGACCATGTCAATCTTCACGCCGAGCTCGGCTTCGATAAATTCCACATAGGCGCGCGCCTTTTCGGGCAGGGCGTTGTAGTCGCGGATGCCGCGGATGTCGCAGTGCCAGCCGGGCAGCACCTTCAAAACGGGCTTGCATTTTTTGAGCAGCGGCGTGGTCGGGAAGTCGGAAATCGTCTTGCCGTCGAGCTCGTAGCCGACGCAGACCGGAATTTCCTCGAGGTAGGAAAGGCAGTCGAGCGCGGTCATGACGACCTTTGTCGCGCCCTGGCAGGCGATGCCGTAGCGCGTCGCCACGCAGTCGAACCAGCCCACGCGCCGCGGGCGGCCGGTCGTCGCGCCGAACTCGCCCTTGTCGCCGCCGTGCAGGCGCAGCGCCTGCGCTTCGTCCGCGTCCAGAATTTCAGAGACGAACTCGCCCGCGCCCACCGCCGAGGAATACGCCTTGGTGACGGCGATAATCTCGGAAATGGACTGCGGCGGCAGCCCCGCGCCCACCGCGCCGTAGGCGGCGAGGGTGGAGGAAGAGGTGACCATCGGGTAAATGCCGAAATCGGGGTCCTTTAAGGTGCCGAGCTGCCCTTCGAGCAGGATTTCCCGGCCCGCCTGCAGCGCGTCGTTGAGGAAGGCGCGCGTGTCGCAGACATAGGGCGCAATCATGTCGCGGTAGCGCAGGCACGTCTCATAAAGCTCCGCCTCGGACAAAAGCGGCTTGTGGTAGACGTGCTGCAAGGTCAGGTTTTTGAGCGTGCAGATGTTTTCGAGCTTCGCTTTGAGCGTGTCGTCGTCAAACAGCTCATTGACCTGCAGGCCGATTTTGGCGTATTTGTCGCTGAAGAAGGGGGCGATGCCGCTTTTCGTGGAGCCGAACGCGTTTTTGCCGAGCCGCTCCTCCTCATAGACGTCGAACAGGATGTGGTACGGCATCAAAATCTGCGCGCGCTCGGAAACGAGCAGCTTCGGGTCGAGGCCCGCCTCGCGGATGCTTTGCAGCTCCTTGCAGAATTTTTCAATGTCGAGCGCCACGCCGTTGCCGATAACGCAGGTGGTGTGGTCGTAGCACACGCCGCTGGGCATTAAGTGAAAGGAGAACCGCCCCTTGTCGTTGATGATGGTGTGTCCCGCATTCGCGCCGCCCTGGAACCGGACGACGATGTCCGCCTTCTCGGCGAACATATCGGTGATTTTCCCCTTGCCTTCGTCGCCCCAGTTGGCGCCGACGATTGCTTTGACCATAGTGCCGTGACCTCCTCTGAGCTCCGCCCGTTTCGCGGGCGGGCTTTGCAAACAAACCAAAAAATATTATACAATACCCCGCGCGGGATGTCAACCGGAACGCGCGGGGTATTGTGTCGTTTCAAGAGGGTGCGTCGCTTTGTGCCCGCCGCCGCTTTTTAGCAAAATACGGCGGGCGGTTTTTACCGCACGGCGTTGTAAAGCTGCGGCAGGAAGGTGGAGAGGAGGTAGGGGTACAGACAGGCGAACGCGGCGGAGGTCAGCAGCGTGACGCCCCATTTTTGCAGGTACGACCCGGCGTACAGCACCGCGAACAGCGGGGAGGCGAGAATGCGCAGAAAGAGGTTCGGCCGCGTTCCTTTCCCGTACAGCAGAGCCTTGAGCGTGAGCGCGTCCTCGGTCTGCGGGAACAGGTTTGTCAGCGCCGAAACGCCCACCCACAAAAACAGGAAGTTGAGCAAGTGAACCGACCCGCCGGCGGTGAACCACTCACCGAGGTACAGGACGGGCACGGCGCCCGCCGCCGTCAGCACCAGGCCGACCAGCAGGTTAAACAGGAACGGGAAAAAGCAGAGCCCGAAGGAGACCGCGCGCTTGCGCACAAGCTCGTGCTGGATGTGCCCGCACATTTCGTTGGCGCGCAGGTACCGCCCGTCCTCCACAAGCACTTCGTAAGCGCGGCAGGTCAGGTGCTCGAAAAACGCCTGCAAAAACGTGCCGGGCAGCGTCAGGTATTTGACAATCAGGTAGATGATTTTCATGTGACGTCCAAATCCCCTTCCGTAAAGATGCTCTCCAGCGTCACGGCGCCCGCGCGGTAATCGGTCACGTCCGCGGAGACGGCGTAGCCGCTGCCCTCCAGCATTTCAACCGCTTCGTTGTAGGCGTCGGTTTCCCCGGCTGCGGCCGCGCACAGCGCGAGGGTGTTGACCAGCTGGACCGAGGGGTTCGTCGACTGGAAGCCCTCGTTGACCTGCTCGTAGGCCTTGGCGTAGTCGCCCTGCAAAAGGTAACAGATGCCAATCTGCCGGTACAGCTCGCTTGCGTATTCGTTTTCCGCCGCAATCGCGTCGTCTGCCGCGGCGACGGCTTCGTCATATCGGCCGGCCGTGCGCAGCGCAATGACGCGCAGCAGCGCGGGGGTGTCGTCCTCGGCGTTGGTCTCCTGCATCAGCGTGCAGATGGGCTCCACGTCGCGCCCGGTTTTGGCGTACAGCTCCCCGAGCAGCGTGGCGTAAATCCACGTCTCCTCCGGCTCCAGCTCCCGAATCTGCTCGACGAGCGCCAGCTGCGTCTCGAGCGGCTGGTTCGAAATGAGCGCAAGGTAATATTCATAAAACGTAATCATGCCGGCGTTGTAGCCCGTAAACTGCGGCACATAGCCGTTTTCGAGCGCCTCGGGCGCCGCGGGCTCGGCGGTTTTCAGCGCCTCAAGCTGCGCGAACACGTCGTCATACGGGATGTCTGCCGCCGCGGCCGACATATAGGGCGACAAAATTTCCATGGCCGCGTCTCCGCTTACCAAAAACTGCTCGGCGCGGTCAATCGCGGTTTTCGCGGCGCGCAGGTGCGGCAGCTGCAGCTCCCAGCTGCGCAGGTTTTCGGCAAAATCCAGGACGTTCGACATATAGCCGAGCTTGTAGGTCGTCAAGATGGCGCGCTTGGCGACCAGCTCGCCGCCGATGCGGCTGTCGTCCAGAGCGGTCTGCGCCTCCATATAGGCGTCGGCGGCGGAAAACAGCTCGTTTTGCTGCGCGTGCCGGTCGGCCTGCGCAGCCTTGGTGAAGACCTCGGTATGGTCCGCGAACCGGTACCCGCCGTAAAACACGAACGCCGCGAGCACAAGCGCGAGCAGGATGTTCAGGAAATCAAAGGGATAGTGCCGCAGGCCCTCGTCGCAGGCCGGGCAGTACGGCGAATCCGGGTCCTTTTTGGTCCCGGCGGGGTGCTCGCCGCAGCAGGCGCAAAGCGGCTTTTCTTCGGCGGCGTCGGCTTCCTCGTCCGGCGCTTGCGGCCGGTCGGGCAGGTCGTCGAGCGACTGGATAAGCATTCCGGCCTCTTCCTCCTGCGCCTTTGCCGCCTGCTCCTTTGCGCGGTCGAGCTCCTCCTGAAAGACCCGGGCAAGGTCCTCCAGCTCGTCGTGCAGCGCCTGCGCGCCGTCCGCTTTGGCCGTGTCCGGCGTCCCTTCCGGCTGCGCGGGGGCGCTGTCCGCCCCTTCCGGCTGCGGTGCGCCGCCGGTCTTTTTGGTTTCGTCCAAGGCAATCCCTCCTTGCTTCAATACCGTTCTATCATATCACGAACCGCCGCGCATTTCAAATAAAATCCGCGGGCAGCCCGAATTGTTTACAAAATCGCCACATTCCGGTTTACAAGCTTTGCAGAGCATGGTATTGTTAAGGGGATGAACCCGGCAACGGAAAAAAGGAAGGAGGCGGTCGGTACGAATCGGCGAGCGAAAAGAATACTTGCGGGCCTGCTTTGCGCGGCTTTGCTTGCGGGGGCGGGTGCCGGCTGGTATTTTGGGGTGTATACAAAGGATTTCAAGGTGACCTCCGGCGATATTTTTACGGAGGTGTACGAGGGGGATTTTTACCCGAATATCCCCTATGACGACTATCTGCGCGCCGAGCCTCTGCCGGAGGGTGCGTATACGGTGGATATCCGCGACTGCGGCGCTGTGCCCGACCGGGACGACTTTAACAACCGCGACGCGGTGCAGACGGCCATAGACGAGGTCTATGCGCACGGCGGCGGCGTGGTGTATGTTGCGGGCGGCAGCTTCACGACGGGCAGCCTGACGCTCAAAAGCGGCGTGACGCTTTTTGTGGAGCGCGGCAGCGCGCTTACGGCCTCCCGCAATGCGGCGGATATGGACAAGGGCTGCCTTTTGTACGCCGAAAACGCGCGGGACATCCGCCTGACCGGCGGCGGCAAGCTCTGCGGCGAGGGGGAGTGGTATTCGCTCGCGCCGGCCGAACCGCCGCAGACCGAGCCGTTTGCCGAAACGCTCGGGGTCTGGGAGCTGCGCCAGGCCTACCGCAGGCGCATCCGCTTTGCGCATGAGAGCAAATACGGCAATCTTGTGCGCTTCGTCGGCTGCGAGGGCGTGCGCGTTGACAATTTCGAGCTGGAAAATTCCGCGGCCTGGACGCTGGAGCTCAACGGCTGTACCGGCGTGGATATTTGCGACCTGGTTATTGACAACAACCGCCATGTCGCCAACACCGACGGCATTGACGTGGCGGGCTCGTCGAACGTGACGATTGCACACTGCTTTATTTCGACGGGCGACGACGGCATCGTGCTCAAAAACAGCGGGGAGCTCGGGCGCGGGGAGGCGATGCGCGACGTCACGGTGCGCGACTGCCGCGTGACGTCGTGTACGAACGCGTTTAAGATTGGCACCGAAACAAGCTTCGACATTGCGGACGTGCTGGTTGAAAGCTGCGAGTTTTTCCTCGACGACATCTACCCGGGCGGCGTGTCGGGCATTTCCATTGAGTCCGCCGACGGCGCGCGGGTCGAGAACGTCACGGTGCGCGGCATAGAGATGCGCGGGGAGACCTGCCCGCTGTTCATCAGCCTCAACAACCGCAATTCGGAGGGCGGCCGGGACAACGCGGGCGCGATTGCAAACGTGACGGTCGAAAACATCCGCGCCGAGGGCGTGGAGATTCCGGTGATTGTGACCGGCACGAAAAAGCTGACCGTGCAAAACGTAACGCTGCGCGACTTTGCGCTCACCTATGCGCCGGGGGAGGACTACTACGACTACCGCCCGTTTGTGCCCGCCTACGACGACACCTACCCCGAATGCAACCGGATGCGCAACCTCAACGCCTACGGGCTGTTTGCGCGGTACGCCGACACGCTCACGGTGGAGAGCTTTGCGGTCACGCCGCGCGCGGACACCCGCCGCGAGGAGGTGCTGCTGCGGGACGTGACGAATTACACGCGGGTATAAGGCAAAAGACGGAACAAAAGCCGGACGGCCGCTTCAGGCTGCCCGGCTTTTCCAAAGTTTACAGAAAATTCAAATTTTTCCGCCGCGCCTCCCTTGCAAAATGCGGAAAACAGGTATATAGTATAGATTAGCACTCAAAAGCATTGAGTGCTAAAACTATCGGAGGCTTTGCGACATGGCAAAAAAGCAGTTCAAGACCGAGTCCAAGCGGATGCTGGACCTCATGATTCATTCCATTTACACGAACCGGGAAATTTTCCTGCGCGAGCTTATCTCCAATGCGAGCGACGCCATAGACAAGCTGTATTTTCGCTCGCTGACGGACGACGGCGTGGCGCTCGGCCGCGACGACTTCCGCATCGACCTGTCCATTGACAAAGAAAAGCGTCTGCTTACGGTGTCCGACAACGGCGTCGGCATGACCGAGGAGGAGCTCGACAAGAACCTCGGCACCATTGCGAAAAGCGGTTCGCGGCAGTTTTCGGAGGAAAACGAGACCGCAAAAAGCGACGTGGACATCATCGGGCAGTTCGGCGTGGGCTTTTATGCGGCGTTCATGGTTGCCGACCGCGTCGAGGTCGTTTCGCGCGCCTACGGCGAGGCGCAGGCGCACCGCTGGCAGTCGGCGGGCGCGGACGGCTATACGATTTCCGACGCCGAACGCGGCGCGGCGGGCACGGACGTCATTCTGCACATCCGCGAAAGCACGCCGGAGACGGATTACGACGAATTTTTGGAAAGCTGCCGCGTAGAAGCGCTTGTCAAAAAATATTCCGACTATATCCGCTACCCCATCCGCATGGCGCTCGAGCATTCGCGCAAAAAAGAGGGCAGCGAGGACGAGTACGAGACCTACACCGAGGTCGAGACCGTCAACAGCATGGTTCCGCTTTGGAAAAAGGCGAAAAGCGAGATTGCCGAAGCGGATTACGAAAAGTTTTATCAGGAGCGCTTCCACGCCTACGACAAGCCCCTGCGCGTCATCCACCAGAAGGCGGAGGGCACGACGAGCTACCAGGCGCTGCTGTTCATCCCCGAAAAGGCGGATTACAACTACTACTCCAAGACCTATGAAAAGGGTCTGGCGCTGTATTCGAGCGGCGTGAAAATCATGGACAAGTGCGCCGAATTGCTGCCCGACTGCTTCAGCTTCGTCAAGGGCGTCGTCGATTCCGAGGACTTGTCGCTGAACATCTCGCGCGAAATGCTCCAGCAGGACCACCAGCTCAAGGTCATTGCCCGGGCGCTCGAAAAGAAAATCAAAAAAGAGCTTGCCGATATGCTCGAAAAGGACCGCGACAAGTACGAGCTGTTCTGGAAGTCGTTCGGCCTGCAGCTCAAATACGCGCTGTATTCGACCTTCGGCGGCGAGCGCGAGCTGCTCGAGGACCTGCTGCTCTTTACGCGCGCGTCCGATTCGAAGCTCTGCACGCTGCAGGAATATTGCGGCGCGATGCCGGAAGGGCAGAAATACATCTATTACGCCGCGGGCGAAAGCGTCGAAAAGCTCCATATGCTGCCGCAGGCGGAAACGGTGCGCGACCACGGGTACGACATCCTGTTTTTGACCGACGACGTGGACGAATTTTTGATGCAGATTCTCCATGCGCACGGCGAAAAGGAATTCCGCTCCATTTCCGGGGGCGACCTGGGGCTGGAAAGCGAATCGGAGAAAAAGGAACACGAGGAAAAGGCCGAAGCCGGCAAGCCCCTCTTTGAAGCCATGCAAAAGGCGCTCGACGGCAAGGTCGGCGAGGTAAAGCTCTCGACCCGCTTAAAAACGCACCCGGTGTGCCTGTCGAGCAAGGGCGCGATGTCCATCGAAATGGAAAAGGTGCTTGCCGCCATGCCCAACGCCGAAAACGCGCCGAAGGCCGAGCGCGTGCTCGAGCTCAACGGCGAACACCCCGTGTACGCGGCGCTTACGGCGGCGTTCGAGGCGGGCGACACACAAAAGGTCGGGGAATACGCCAAGCTCCTCTACGACCAGGCGTGCCTGCTGGAGGGCCTGTCCGTCGACGACCCCGTCGCCTTCTCCGAAGCGGTCTGCAAGCTGATGCAGTAAAAATCCAAACCCAAACCAAAAGCGCACCGTGCTTTGCGGTGCGCTTTTTTTGTGTCTTTATTAGATGTTAGACGCTAGATGCTAGATGCTAGAACGCGTAGTGGCGGGTGTCTTATTTCCCGCGCAGCCGGACGCGGCAAAGGGACAGGCCGCGCAGCGCGTTTTCCTGCGCCGTTTTACCACGCGGCAAACGGCCCAGACGGTGTAGGCAAGAAGCGCCGCGAGGAGCAGCGCGATAAGGAACACTTTCATCGCCGCCCTCCTTACACGACCAGCAGGCCCACGCGGTACACGACGAAGGTGACGACCCACGCCACCGCGAGCTGAAAGAGCGCGGCAAGCCCCATGAAGCCCCAGCTGTTCGATTCCTTGCGGATGGTCGCGAGCGCCGCCGCGCAGGGGATGTACAGCAGGCAGAACACCATCAGGCAGAAGGCGTTGAGCGGGCCGAAGCCGATGGCGCCGAGCGCGTCGGAAAACGCCGACATCCCCGCGGGGGAGCTGGCGTTGACAATCCCGAACAGCACCGCGCAGCTCGAGACGACGACCTCTTTCGCGGAAATCCCCGCGATAAGCGCCACGGCAATCTGCCAGAAGCCGAGGCCAATCGGCACGAACACGGGCACGAGCCATTTGCCGACCGTCGCGCCGAAGCTCTGCGACATATCGGTCACAAAGCCCTGCGCGCCGAAATTCAGCAGCGCCCAGACAATCAGCGTCGCAAGAAAAATGGTCGTGCCGGCCTTTTCCAGGTAATCCTTGACCTTTTCCCAGACGTAGATGCCGACGGTTCGCCCGTCGGGCGCCTTGTATTCGGGCAGCTCAATGAGCAGGTAGTTGACGCTCTTTTTGCGGTCGAGCAGGTGGAGAACGGCCGACACGAGAATGGCGACGAGGATGCCGATGAGGTACATGGAATAGGCGACGAGCATGGCGTTGTCGCCGAAAAACATTTCCGCGAACAAAATGTAGATGGTCAGCCGCGCGTTGCAGCTCATAAACGGCGTGACGAGCATGACCTTCAGCCGGTCGCGCCGGCTTTCGAGCGCGCGCGACGCCATAATGGCGGGGACGGTGCACCCGAAGCCCAGAAGCATCGGGATAAACGCCTTGCCCGAAAGGCCGAGCCGGCTCATGACGCCCTCCATGACGTAGGCGACGCGCGCCATGTAGCCGCTGTCCTCCAAAAGCGCCAGGCACAAAAACAGGATGAGGATGTTCGGCAAAAAGGTGATAATCGTCCCGACACCCGCGATAACGCCGTCCACAACCAGCGACGTGAGCATCTCCCCGGCGCCGGCGGCGGCAAGCCCCGTCACGGCCAAATCGGACAGCCAGCCGACGGCGAGCTCAAAATAGCCCTTGACAAAGTCGCCGACGGTAAACGTCAGGAAAAAGACGACCGCCATCACCGCCAAAAACACCGGGATGCCCCAGACCTTGCTTGTCAGCACCCGGTCGGCGCGGTCGGTGAGCTTGTCCTGCCGCTGGCGGTGCAAAAGCACCTCGTCCATGATTTCGTCAATAAAATCATACTTTTCGTTGATGATGTCCGACTCATAGCTGCGGTCGAGCACGGCGGGCAGGTCAACCGGATATTTTTCCGTAATCTCCCGGTCGCCCTCCAAAAGCTTTATGGCGTGCCAGCGGTAATTTTGCAGGCTCGGGTACCGCTCGCGCAGCGCGGGGATAAGCCAGTCAATCTTGTCCTCGAGCTTGTCGGAATAGACCATCGCGTATTCCGCGTGGTGGTCGTGCGCGTGGTGCGAGGCGGTTTTGTGCTCGTGAATGAGCCGGTCGGGCGCGGCGCTGTCCTTGTGGTGGACGGCGGCGTGCAGCAGCGCGTCCAAGCCGCGGCGCTTGCGCGCGGAAACGGGGATAACCGGGATGCCCAGCATCTCCGGCAGACGGTGCAGGTCAATTTCCATGCCGCGCTTTTCCACGATGTCCATCATGTTGAGCGCGAGCACCACGGGCTTGCCAAGCTCCAGAAGCTGCAAGGTCAGATACAGGCTGCGCTCCAGGGCGGACGCGTCGGCGACGTTGATGATGACGTCCACCTCGTCGCTTAAAATAAAGCGGCGCGAAACGGTCTCCTCCATGGTGTAGGAGGTCAGGCTGTAGGTGCCGGGCAAATCGACCAGGTGAATCGTCTCGCCGTGGTCGGAAATGGCGCCCTCAACCTTTTCCACCGTGACGCCCGGCCAGTTCGCAACCTTGAGGTTCGCGCCGGTATAGGCGTTGAACAGCGTGGTCTTGCCGCAGTTCGGGTTGCCGATAAAGCCGATGGTCATTTCATTACGCATGGGACGCCGCCTCCCGCACGCCGATGTTCCGCGTGATGTTGTAACCCAGCGCAAAGCGCGTGCCGCGCAGCCGGATAATCAAAATGCCGCGGCCCTTGCGGTTTATGACCTGAACGGGCGTGCCCGTGGTCATGCCCAGCGCCTCCAGGCGGCGCTTTGTTTCAAAGGGCAGGTCAATGGTCTGTACCGTACAGACGTCGCCCACCCGTGCGTCCTTCAACTGCATACGTTCCCCTCCAAACGCCGAAAAAAGAGAAAGAGGCAAAGCCCTGCGCTCTGCCTCTGCGAAAAACGGCCTTACCGCCCGGCCTCGGCGCACGCGCGCGCGGTGGCGGCGCGCATCTCCTCTGCCTTCTTCTCCATGTCCGCAACCAGCGCAAGCTGCGTGCGGCAGCGCACCAGGTTGTGCTCCGGATAAGCGGTTTTAAAGTAGGTGTCCCCGTTTAAAAAGTCGGTCAAAAAGCGCATACCGCACTCGTAGGTCATCAGCTTTGCGGAAAACGGCAGGTACTGGATTTCCGCATCCGTCAGGCTCTGCCCGGCGGATTTCAAATACCCGCGCGCATACGCCTCGTACAGCGGCAGGCTCAGGGAGACCTTGGAAACGTCGGGCTCGTCCTCGCTTGCGGTGTTCGCGCCGAAGCGGATGCTGTCGCCGAAATCATAGAGCGCAAGACCCGGCATGACCGTGTCGAGGTCGATGATGCAAAGCCCCTTGTTCGTCTCTTTATCGAACAGGATGTTGTTGAGCTTCGTGTCGTTGTGCGTCACGCGCAGGGGCAGCTCGCCGCTTTCGAGCAGGTCGACGAGCACGTGCGCGTCGCGCTCGCGCGCCCGGACAAAGTCAATTTCGGCCTGCGCCTGTTCGGCGCGGCCGGACAGGTTCTCTGCGGCGGCGCGCTCAAAGTCGCGGTAGCGCGAAACGGTGTTGTGAAAGTTCGGGATGGTTTCCGAAAGCTGCTCGCTCGGATAGTCGGCCAGCTCGTTCTGGAACGCGCCGAACGCCTCGCCCGCGCTGAAAAAGACGGCCTCGCTGTCAATGGTGTTGCAGGTGTACACGCCGCCGACGTGGTAATAGCACCGCCAGCAGTCGCCCGCGCCGTCGCGGATATAGTATTTGCCGTCCGCGGCCGGCAGGAAGTTGAGCGTTTCGCGCCGGACGTCGCCGCCGCGCGCGGCAATTTTCTTTTGCAGGTGGGTCGTCACGCCGACGATGTTCTGCATGAGCACGTCCGGGTCGTGAAAGACGTTCAAATTGATTTTCTGGACGACGTAGGTTTCCGCCTTGCCGTCCGGGCCGCGAAAACGCAGGCGGTAGGTCGTGTTGATATGCCCGTCGTTGAGGGCTTCAAACGTGTCGTATTCCCCCGGCAGAGAAAAGCTTTGCTGTATAAACAGCGGGTCAAGCGCTTTTTGTTCCAATACGGACACCCTTTCGGCTGTTTTTTTGCCGCGGCACAAAGGCGCGCGGCAAATACTTTCTCTACATTATAAACCGGTTTCCCGGTTTCGTCAATATCCGCGCGCGGGCGAAAAAATCTCTTTACAGGAACCCGTTTATAGGCTAAAATAAATACGATAACGACTGGAACGGAGGACCAGGGATGGAAGCGGTTTACAAACGCATTTTGCTCAAGCTTTCGGGCGAGGTGCTCGCCGGGCAGGGGAAGCACGGGATTGATTTTGACACCATGCAGGAAATTTGCCGGTGGGTCAACGAATGCGCGAAGCTCGGCGTGCAGATTGGCCTTGTCGTCGGCGGCGGCAACTTCTGGCGCGGCCGCAGCTCGGGAGATATGGACCGCACCCGCGCGGACCACATCGGGATGCTTGCGACGGCGATGAACGCGCTCGCGCTTGCCGACGCGCTCGAGCAGTACGGGCTGGAGGTGCGCGTGCAGACCGCCATTGAAATGCGGCAGGTCGCCGAGCCCTATATCCGCAACCGCGCGATTCGACACCTTGAAAAAGGGCGCGTGGTGATTTTCGGCTGCGGCACGGGCAACCCCTTCTTCTCGACCGATACGGCGGCGGCGCTGCGCGCGGCGGAGATTGACGCCGACATCATCTTTAAGGCGACGAACGTCGACGGCGTGTATGACAAGGACCCGAACCGCTGCCCCGACGCGAAGAAGTACGACACCTTAAGCCATACCGAGGTCCTCAGCCGCGGCCTTGCGGTGATGGACGCGACGGCGGCCTCGCTGTGCCGCGACAACGACATCCCCATCCTTGTGTTCAACCTTTCCGACCCGGAAAACATCGTGCGCGCCGCCAGGGGCGAAAGCATCGGCACGATTGTAAAATAATCAGCATCAGGAGGCGTTACCATGCAGGAAATTTTTGACTTAGCCAACGAAAAAATGGAAAAAAGCCTGACCGCGCTGCACAATGAATTTGCAACCATGCGCGCCGGCCGCGCGAGCGTGTCGCTGCTCGACCGCATTTCGGTCGACTACTACGGCGTGCCCACGCCGATTCAGCAGATGGCGGCGGTCTCCGTGTCCGAGGGGCGCATCCTTGTTATCCAGCCCTGGGACGTGAGCACCATTTCCACCATTGAAAAGGCTATCCAGGCGTCCGACCTCGGCGTCAACCCCCAGGACGACGGCAAGGTTATCCGTTTGATTTTCCCGCCGCTGACGGAGGAAAAGCGCAAGGTGCTTGCCAAGGACGTCAGCCGCCTCGGGGAGGAGTCCAAGGTCGCCGTGCGCTCCATTCGCCGCGACTGCATGGAAAAGCTCAAGAAGCTGAAAAAGGACAGCGAAATCACCGAGGACGACCTGCACGACGGCGAGGACCGGATGCAGAAGATTACCGATAAGTTCATCAAGCGCATCGACGAGATGGTTGCGGAAAAGGAAAAGGACATCATGGCCATTTGACGCCGCTTTTTAAGGAGCAGCAGTATGGACAAAGCGAATCTGCCGACATTTTCCGTTTTGCCGCGCCACGTCGGCATCATTATGGACGGCAACGGCCGCTGGGCCAAAAGCCGCGGCCTGCCGCGCTACAAGGGCCACATTGAGGGCGCGAGGACCTTTCGGAAAATCGGCGAATTTGCCGGCGACCTCGGCATCGAGTGCCTGACCTTTTACGCCTTTTCGACCGAGAACTGGTCCCGCCCGCCCGAGGAGGTCGCGGCCATCATGGACCTGTTCCGCGAATACCTGCGCGAGCTCGACGCGCGCAAGGCGGAAAACGAGGAAAAGGGCATCCAGGTGCGCTTTTTGGGCGACCGGCGCGCCATTCCGAAGGACATCCAGCGCATGATGCAGTACAGCGAGCGCATCACGCGCAAAAAGCACCGCGTGCTTTTGAACATCGCCGTCAACTACGGCAGCCGGCAGGAGATTCTGCACGGCGTGCAGGCGCTGGCGCACGAGGTGGAAAAGGGGCGCCTGCGCGCGAAGGACATCACCGAACAGATGCTGTCCGACCACCTGTACACCGCCGCGCTGCCCGACCCCGACCTTATCATCCGCCCCAGCGGCGAATACCGGCTGTCCAACTTCCTCTTGTGGCAGGCGGCGTATGCCGAGCTCTGGTTCACGGATACGCTGTGGCCGGATTTTACCGAAGAGGATTTTGTAGAAGCGCTGCGGGCGTACGAGCACCGCAACCGGCGCTTCGGCGGCGTTTGACCCGCCGGAACCTGTGTGGACTTTTGTGGAGGGACCCATTATGCTCAAACGCATTGTCGTCGGCGTCATTGCGGCGGCGCTGGCCATTACGGTCATCGTGTTCCGCGACACGCCCGCCATGCCCATTGTGCTGGCGCTGCTGTCGTGCATTGCGACCTATGAAATTGAAAAATGCGTGCGCTTCCAAAACAAAGCGATTGAGGCCGTCAGCCTTGTCTTTTCGGCGCTGGTGCCGCTGTACTACACCTACGCGCCGCGCCTGGCCGACGCGGGCGTGACGCTGCCGGTGACGGCCCTGGTCGCGCTCTACACGCTGGCGCTGTTCATTTTGATGCTCGTCAACTACGAGCACACGAAATTTGAGGATGTGGCGGCGGTGCTTGTCGCAAGCATCTTTGTGCCGTGGGCGTTTTCCACGCTTTCCCTGCTTTCCAACATCGACGCGCGCTTCCCCGCGGAGTTCGACGGCCGCCACGGCCTGTTCTTCATCCTGTTCGCGCTGTTCTGTGCGCTGATTACCGACACCTTCGCCTATTTCACGGGCAAATTCTTAGGCAGGCACAAGCTGACGAAGATAAGCCCCAAAAAGACGGTGGAGGGCGCCGTGGGCGGCGTTGTCGGCGGGGTTCTGAGCAGCGTCATCCTCTTTGCGGTGTTTGACACCTATTTCTTCACCGTGCATTCCATAAGCTATCTCGAGGTCGTCCTTCTCGCGGCGGTGCTGTCCGTCGTCGGGATGTGCGGCGATTTGACGGCGTCGGTTGTCAAGCGCAACTTCGGCGTCAAGGATTTCGGGAAGCTCTTTCCGGGGCACGGCGGCGTGATGGACCGCTGCGACAGCCTGCTGTTCGTCTCTTCGGCGCTGTACGCCCTGATTTTACTGACAAGGACGGTATCGGGATGACAAGGTCGCTGTGTATACTCGGCTCGACCGGCTCTATCGGCACGCAAAGTCTTGACGTTGCCCGCCTCGGCGGGTATACCGTCGAGGCTTTGACTGCTTATTCGGACGTAAAAACGCTGGAAGCGCAAATCCGGGAATTCCGCCCGGCGCTGGCCGCCATGGCGGACGAAGCGGCCGCCGCGGACCTGAAAACGCGTGTGGCGGACACCGGCGTGCGGGTGCTCTCCGGGCCCGAGGGTGTTGCGTACTGCGCCGCCGAAAGCCGCGCGGACACCGTGCTCAACGCCGTGGTCGGCATGGCGGGGCTCGCCCCCACGCTCGCGGCGCTGCGCGCCAAAAAGCGGCTCGCGCTTGCCAATAAGGAAACGCTTGTGGCGGGCGGGCAGCTGGTTATGGAGACCGCGAAGCAAAACGGCGTGCCGATTTTACCGGTTGATTCCGAGCATTCCGCCATTTTCCAGTGCTTACAGGGCGCGTCGGAGAACCGCGCGCTCAAAAAGCTTATCCTGACCGCTTCCGGCGGCCCGTTTTTCGGGAAAACCGCCGCCGAGCTGCAAAACGTGACCGCCGCCGACGCGCTGCGCCACCCGAACTGGTCGATGGGCGCGAAGATAACGGTGGATTCCGCCACGCTCATGAACAAGGGCCTCGAGCTTATCGAGGCGGTATGGCTGTTTTCCGTCTCGCCCGACGACGTGCAGATTGTCGTCCACCGCGAGAGCATCCTGCATTCGGCGGTCATGTACGACGACAATTCCGTCATCGGGCAGCTGGGGCTGCCGGATATGCGCATTCCCATCCAGTACGCGCTGACGTATCCCGAGCGCCTGCCCTCCCCGGTCGGGGAGCTGGACCTTGCAAAGCTCGGGCGCATGACGTTTTACGAGCCGGACTATGAGACGTTCCGATGCATAAATCTATGCCGGCGCGCCATACATAAGGGTGGGCTGTACCCGGCGGCGGTCAACTCCGCCAACGAACAGGCAAACGCGATGTTCCGCCGCGGCGAGATTGGATTTTTGGAGATTGCCGACCGCGTGGAGCGCGTGCTGGAGGCCGCGCCGGAAAAACCGGCGTATACGTACGAAGATATTTTGGAGACGGACCGTTTCGCACGGGAAACGGTACAGGGTGGCTGATGAAACCTTTGCTTTTGGAAATGACGGCGTCGGGCGTCTGGAACAAGATTTGGACCGTCGCGCTTGCGCTTCTGTTTTTCGGCCTGATGATTCTGCTGCACGAATTCGGGCATTTTGCCGCCGCCAAGCTGTTCAAGGTCCGCGTCAACGAGTTTTCCGTCGGCATGGGCCCGGCGCTTTGGAAGCGGCGGCGCGGCGATACGCTGTATGCGGTGCGGCTTCTGCCGATAGGCGGCTATACGGCGATGGAGGGCGAGGATACGGACAGCGAGGACGACCGCGCCTTTTGCAAGAAAAAGGTCTGGCAGCGCATGGTCGTTGTCGTGGCCGGCGCGGCGATGAACCTGGTCCTGGGGCTTGTGCTCATGGCGATTCTGCTTGCCACAAGCGGGGAGCTGGTCGGCACGAACGTCATCTACTCGATGTACGACGGCGCAGTCAGCGCGCAGTACGGGCTGCAGGCGGACGACCGGATAGTGGAGATTGACGGGCACCGCCTCTGGTCGCCGCAGGACCTGACCTACCTCTTGTCCAGAAGCGACGACGGCGTGTTCGACTTTGTCGTCGAGCGCGACGGCGAAACCGTAGAGCTGCCCGGCGTGCATTTTGCGACCGAGGAGGTCGACGGCATCACGCTTGTCCACTACGATTTTTCCGTGGTCGGCGAGGAGCCGAATTTTTGCAACGTGTTCGTCCACGCCTTTACGGAATCCGCGTCCGTCGTGCGGACGGTGTGGCTGAGTATTTTTGACCTTGTGACCGGGCGGTACGGCCTGTCGCAGCTTGCCGGGCCTATCGGCACCATGGACATCATCTCCGACGTGACCGCGTCGGCGGCGGCCGAGGGCAGGGCGGGCGACCTTTTGATGCTGCTCGCCTTTATCACAATTAACCTGGGCGTCGCGAACCTTTTGCCGCTGCCCGCGCTCGACGGCGGCCGGCTGCTGTTTTTGGTGCTGGAGGGGATACGGCGCAAGCCCATTCCCGCGAAATACGAGGGCTATGTGCACGCGGCGGGCATGGTGCTGCTGCTTCTTTTGATGCTTGTGGTTTCTCTGAACGACATTCTGCGCATTGCGCGCGGGTAGGAGGCGTCCCTGTTATGGCGAAGCGAAGAGCTTGTAAGGCGGTCCGCGCCGGGAATCTGGTTATCGGCGGCGACGCGAAAATCAGCGTGCAGTCCATGCTCAACGTCCCGGCCGAGGACGTGGCGGGCAACGTGCGCCAGGCGAAGGCGCTCGAAAATGCGGGCTGCGAAATGGTGCGCCTGACGGTCCCGACCCCACAGGCGGCCAAAACGCTTGCCGCCGTCAGGGAGGCGGTCTCCATCCCCGTGGTTGCCGACATCCATTTCGACTACAAATGCGCGCTCGAAAGCGTGGCGGCCGGCGCGGACAAAATCCGCATCAACCCCGGCAATATCGGCGCGCCGGAGCGCGTCAAGGCGGTTGCGGACGCGTGCCGGCAAAAGGGCGTGCCGATTCGCATCGGCGTCAATTCCGGCTCGCTCGAAAAGGAGCTGCTTGCCAAATACGGCTCGCCCACGCCCGAGGCGCTGTGCGAAAGCGCGCTCGGCCACGCGGCGCTTTTGGAGCGGTACGATTTCGACGACATTGTCATTTCGATTAAATCCTCCAACGTGCAGCGCATGGTCGCCGCCTACCGGCGCATGGCGCAGCTTTGCAGCTATCCGCTGCACCTGGGCGTCACCGAGGCGGGGACCGAGCACATGGCGCTCGTCAAATCCGCCGCCGGCATCGGCGCGCTGCTTTTGGACGGCATCGGCGACACCATTCGCGTTTCCATGACCGCCGACCCGGTGCGCGAGGTTGCGGCGGGCTTCGACATTCTCAAGGCGGTGGGGCTGAAGACCGACTGCCCGCAGATTGTCTCCTGCCCGACGTGCGGCCGCACGAAAATCGACCTTATCGCGCTTGCGAACCGGGTGGAGGAGGCGCTGCGCGGCTGCAAAAAGCCGATTACCGTCGCCGTGATGGGCTGCATCGTCAACGGCCCCGGCGAAGCGCGTGAGGCGGACATCGGCGTGGCGGGCGGCGACGGCTGCGGGCTCATTTTCCGGCACGGCGAAATCCTGCGCAAGGTCCCGGAAAAGGAGATTGTCGAAACGCTGCTGGCCGAAATTGAAAACCTGTAAACGAATCACAGTACATAAGGATTTTTCCCATGACCCGTTTTTTTGACCTGTTCCCGGACTGCGCCGGCGCGCTCGAGCCGTATTCGGCGGCGCTTGCCGACGCGCAAATCGAAGAATTGAAGCTGGACAGCGCCCACCGTCGCCTTTGTGTGACGGTGCGTTTTCCGCAGCTCGTTTTTACGCGGACGCTGCGGGAGGTTGCCGCGCACCTTGCCGAGACGCTCGGCGCCGACGCGCAGGTGGAGCTTGTGCCCCGCTTTGCGCCCGAGGCGCTGTCGGCGGCCTATGCGCCGGAATTTACGGCAGAGCTGAAAAAGCGCGTTGCCGTCGCCAACGGCTTTTTGGACGACGCCGAATGGGAAATTTCCGCCGGCCGCATTGCGCTCACGCTGCACCACGGCGGCCGCGACATTTTGGAGCAGGGGCAGTTCGCCGCCGCGCTGCAGAAAATCTGCGAGGCGCGCTTCGGCGTTTTGCCCGAGGTTGTGCTTGCACAGGCGCAGGTGGACGTCGCCGAAGCGCTTGCCGGCGCGCAGCGGGATATTGACGCGCGCGACCGCGCCGCAAGAGCCGCCGCCGCAAAGGAGCAGAAATACGGCAAGGGCGCGAAGGTGCAAAAGGCGGAGGGCCCGGCGGACAAGGCCCCGGTCGAGCATATCGTCCGGGAGGGCATTCCGTATTACCTGGAGAGCGTCCGTCCGATTTTCGGCAACGTTATCCGCAGCGAGCCCATCCCCATTGCCGACGTGGAGCTGCCCGAGACCGACCGCGAGGAGGTCCCCGCGACCATTTGGGGGCGGGTGTTCTCCTTTGAAGAGCGCACCAGCAAAAAGGGCAAGCACAAGCTGATTCATTTCAACATGACCGACGGCGGATATTCCTTCCCCGTTTCGATGATTGTCAAGATTGAGCAGAGCGAGGCGCTGCTCGGCGCGCTGAAAAACGGCGTTTACATTCTCGCGCACGGCAACGTGAAGTACGACAATTTCCAGCGCGACTATATCCTCGACCCAAAGGCCGTAAGCCTGACCGAAAAAATCGAAAAAGAGGACCGCGCGCCCGAAAAGCGCGTGGAGCTGCATTTGCACACCAATATGTCGCAGATGGACGGCATGACGCCCGCCAAAACGCTGGTGGAGCGCGCCATTCGCTGGGGACACAGGGCCGTCGCGATAACCGACCACGGCTGCGTGCAGGCGTTCCCGGAGGCGGCGAGCGCCGCGAAGGGGAAAATCAAGATTATCTACGGCGTGGAAGCGTATTTTGTGGACGACCTAAAGGAGCCGGACAAGGATTTCAAGTCCCTGCGCTCGTACCACCAGATTCTGCTGGCCAAAAACCTGACGGGGCTTAAAAACCTCTACAAGCTTATCTCCCTGTCCAACACGAAATATTTCTATAAAAAGCCGCGCACGCTCAAGTCGGAGCTTATCAAGCACCGCGAGGGGCTTATCGTCGGTTCGGCGTGCGAGGCGGGCGAGCTGTACCGCGCCGTGCTCGAGGGCCGTCCCGAGGCGGAAATTCTGGAGATTGCGCAGTTTTACGATTACCTCGAAATCCAGCCGACGGGCAACAACCGCTTTATGATTGAAGCGCATTCCGACGAAAACAGCAAGAACCCGGAGCGCAACCGCGAGTTTGACAACATCACGTGCGAGGCGGATATCGAAAACATCAACCGCCAAATCATCGCGATTGCCGACCGGCTCGGCAAACCGGTCGTGGCGACCTGCGACGTGCACTTCATCGACCCCGCCGACGCCAAGTACCGCGAAATCCTGATGGCGGCGCAGGGCTTTGCCGACGCGGACCATCAGGCGCCGCTCTATTTCCGCACCACCGAGGAGATGCTCGCCGAGTTTCGGTATCTCGGCGAGGAGACCGCCCGCGAAATCGTGATTGAAAACCCGAACCGCATTGCGGACATGGTCGAAACCATGCCCCCCTTCCCCGAGGGGACATACCAGCCCTCCATTCCCGGCTCGGAGGAGCAGCTGCGCAAAATCTGCTGGGACAAGGCGCGCGACTGGTACGAATTTGCGGGCAAGGTGCCCGAAATTGTGGAAACACGCCTGAACCGCGAGCTCGATTCCATTATCGAAAACGGGTTCGCCGTGCTGTACATCATCGCCCAGAAGCTCGTCTGGGACTCGGAGGCGCACGGCTACCACGTCGGTTCGCGGGGGTCTGTCGGGTCGTCGTTTGTGGCGACCATGGCGGGCATTTCCGAGGTCAACCCCTTAGCGCCGCACTACCGCTGCCCGCAATGCCGGTATTCCGAATTTTACACGCACAACGAATACGGCTCGGGCTTTGATATGCCCAAAAAAGCCTGCCCGCACTGCGGGACGGATATGGTCCGCGACGGGCACGAAATTCCGTTTGAAACCTTCCTGGGCTTCCACGGCGACAAGGCGCCGGATATCGACTTGAACTTCTCCGGCGAATACCAGGGCAAGGCGCACCGCTATACGGAGGAGCTGTTCGGCTCGGCGAACGTCTTTAAGGCCGGCACCATTGCGACCGTCGCCGAAAAAACAGCCTACGGCTTTGTAAAAAATTATCTCGAGGAGCGCGGCCTGCACGTCAACCGCGCCGAGGAGCAGCGGCTCATTGACGGTTGCACGGGCGTCAAGCGCACCACGGGCCAGCACCCGGGCGGCATGGTCGTCGTGCCCGGCAATTTCGACGTGTACGATTTTACGCCGGTGCAGTTCCCCGCCGACGACGTCGAAAGCGATATGGAAACGACGCATTTCGACTTCCACTCCCTGCACGACACCATTTTGAAGCTCGACATTCTGGGGCACGATGTGCCGACGCTGTATAAGCACCTCGAGGACCTGACGGGCGTCAACGTCATGGACGTGGACGTCTGCGACCCGCAGATTGTGCGCCTGTGCACAAGCCCGGAGCCGCTGGGCGTGACGGCCGAGGAGATTGACTGGCCGACGGGGACGCTGTCCATCCCCGAAATGGGCACGTCGTTTGTCTGCCAGATGCTTCTGGAGGCGCAGCCCAAGACCTTTGCCGACCTTTTGCAGATTTCGGGTCTCTCGCACGGGACGGACGTGTGGACCGGCAACGCGCAGGACCTTATCCACAACAAGGTCTGCACCATTTCCGAGGTTATCGGGACGCGCGACAGCATTATGACCTACCTTTTGCACAAGGGCCTGGAGCCGAGCATGGCGTTTAACATCATGGAAAAAACGCGCAAGGGGATTGTGGCGAAGGTCGGCTTCCCCGAGGGCGCGGAGGAGGCCATGCGCGCCCACAGCGTCCCGGACTGGTATATGGAATCCTGCCGGAAAATCAAATATATGTTCCCGAAGGCGCACGCCGCCGCCTACGTTATTGCGGCGCTGCGGTTGGGCTGGTACAAGATTTACCGCCCGCTTGAATATTACACCGCGTTTTTGACGGTGCGCGGCGGGGACCTGGACGCCGAGGTCATCGTGCAGGGGCACGAGGCGGTGCGCGCGCGGCTTGCCTCCCTGAAGGCGAAAATCAAGGACAAGACCGCCACCGCCAAGGAAAAGGACCAGTACACCGCCATGCAGGTCGTCAACGAAATGATGGCGCGCGGCATAGAGCTGCTCGGCGTGGACGTCTACAAGTCCCGCGCGACGACCTATATTCTGGAGGACGGCAAAATACGCCTGCCGTTTTCCGCGCTTTCCGGCGTGGGCGAAAACGCGGCGTATCCGCTTGAGGCCGCGCGCAGCGACGGCGAGGGGCCGTTCATTTCGGTCGATGATTTCGCCCGGCGCGCGAAGGCGGGCAACAGCCTTATCGAGCTGCTCGACAAATGCGGCGCGTTCGGCGATATGCCCAAGACGGCGCAGATTTCGCTGTTCTGACCGGTTTTCCCGGACCGGGGCGGATTTTCGGGATTGACAGACTCACTTTAGTGTGCTATCCTATTAGCACGCTAAAGCAAACGGCGGCGGTATGCCCTGCGGCGCCCCGCCGGAAAGGACGAACCATGAAGACCTATGCGAAGCTTACCCCCGAGGGTACGCGCGACCTTCTGTTTGAAGAAAGCGACGCGCTCGGCGCGGTGGAACGGCAGCTCGGCGACCTGTTTTTGTCGCGCGGCTACCGCAAAATCGTGACGCCGACCGTGGAATTTTACGATGTGTTCAACCGGGAAAGCGCCGGGACGCTGCCGGAGTCGCTGTACACCATGACGGACAACGCCGGGCGGCTTTTGGTGCTGCGGCCGGATTCCACGCTCCCGATTGCGCGCGTCGCGGCCACGCGGCTGCGCACGGCGCGGCTGCCCCTGCGCCTTTACTACAACCAGAGCGTCTTTTCGCGCCGGCCGAAGCTTGCGGGCTACAGCGACGAAACCACGCAAAGCGGGATAGAGCTTATCGGCGCGGGCGGGCTTCGCGCGGACTTGGAGGCCCTGACGCTCGCGGCGCGCGTGCTTGAGCGCTGCGGCGGGGCGGACTACCAGATTGAGATTGGCCACGCCGGGTATTTCCAGTCGCTTTGCGACGCGCTGGACGCGGACGGCGACACCGTTTCGGAAATTTACGCCTGTGTGGAAAGCAAGAATTTCGTCGCGCTCGGGACGGTGCTCGACCGGCTCGGCGACACGCCGCAGACGCGCGCCATGCGGCAGCTCCCGCAGCTGTTCGGCGACGCGTCCGTCCTGCAAAAAGCGGCCGAGGCCGCCGGGCTTGCCGACGGCGAAACGCACGCGGCGCTCGCGTACCTGGCGGACGTGTACGCACGGCTCGAAAAAGCGGGGCTTGCGCCGCATATCATTTTGGATTTGAGCCTTGTGCAGCGCACGAACTACTATACCGGCCTGATGTTCCGCGGCTATCTTGCGGACAGCGGCGAGCCGGTGCTTGCGGGCGGCCGGTACGACCGGCTCATTGCGGAATTCGGCGAGAATTTGCCGGCGGTCGGCTTCGGCGTGCAGACAGATTTGCTTGCGCGGCTGAAGCTGCGCCGCGGGGAGCAGACCCCGCCCGAAGCGCCCGAAGCGCTGGTGTTCGGGGAAACCGGCTATGAAACGGCGGCGCTGGAAACGCTCGAGGACCTGCTTTGCGCGGGCAAACGGGCGGAAAACAGCGTTGCGCAGAGCCTTACGGAAGCCCTGGCCGATGCGCGCGCCCGCGGCGTGCCGGTCGTGTACGTGACAGGGGAAAACGGGGTGCGGGAGGTGCGCGTATGAGGAAGCTGCGCATTGCCCTGACAAAGGGCAGGCTCGAAAAGCAGACGGTTGCGCTGTTCGAGCGCATGGGGCTCGACTGCACGGCGCTGCACAACAAGGGCCGGCGGCTTATCCTGCCGGTCGGCGATTACGAGGCGGTGCTGGCCAAAGCGCCGGACGTTGTGACCTACGTCGAGCACGGCGTGTGCGACATCGGCGTGGTCGGGCGCGACACCATTGTGGAATACGGCAAGCGGTTTTACGAGGTCTGCGATTTGGGCCTCGGGCGGTGCGATTTCTGCCTGGCCGGCAAAAAGGGCGTGCCGTTTTACGACGGGTACGCGGTCAAGCGCATTGCGACCAAATATCCCAACGTCGCCCGCGCCTATTTCCAGGGCAAGGGCATGGACGTCAACATCATCAAGATTGAGGGCTCGGTGGAGCTTGCGCCGCTGCTCGATTTGTCCGACGCGATTGTCGACATCGTCGAGACCGGCACGACGCTGCGGGAAAACGGGCTGGAGGTCTACGAAAAAATCATGCCGATTTCCGCGCGCGTTATCGTCAACACGGCGAGTATGCGCCTGCGCCGCGGCGAAATCGACGCGTTTGTAGAACAGATTGGGAAGGCATCCCGGGAGGCGAGCATATGATTCGTATGGTCCGAGCGGACGGTGTGTCCGAGCAGAAGCTTTTGCGCGAATTAAAGGCGCGCAGCGGCGAAATCGACCGTGCGGTGACCGCGTCGGTCACGCAGATTCTGGACGACGTGCGGCGCTTCGGCGACACGTCCGTGCGCGAATACACCATGAAATTTGACGGCGCGCTGCCCGAGCAGGCGGAAATTCCGCCCGAGGCGCTCGACGCGGCGGTCGAAAGCTGCGACAGCACCTTTATCTACGCGCTTTACAAGGCCGCGGACAACATCCGCGATTTCCACCGCCGCCAAAAGCAGCAAAGCTGGCTCGAGCCGAAGGCCGACGGCGTGCTTCTGGGGCAGCGCGTGCGCGCGCTGCGGCGCGTGGGGCTGTATGTGCCCGGCGGTACGGCGGCGTATCCGTCGAGCGTGCTGATGAACGCCATTCCCGCCAAGATTGCGGGCGTGCAGGAGATTGTCATGGTCACGCCGCCGCGCAAGGACGGCACGGCGAACCCGGATATTCTGGCCGCCGCCAAGATTGCGGGCGTGGACCGCGTGTTTCTGATGGGCGGGGCGCAGGCGGTCGCCGCGCTTGCCTACGGCACCGAGACCGTCCCGCAGGTCGACAAGATTGTCGGCCCGGGCAACATTTACGTCGCTACGGCGAAAAAGCTGCTGTTCGGCACGGTGGACATCGACATGATTGCCGGCCCGTCGGAAATCCTGATTGTCGCCGACGAAACGGCCGACCCGAAATGCCTGGCCGCCGATTTGATGAGCCAGGCCGAGCATGACAAAATGGCGTCCGCGGTGCTTTTGACCAACAGCGAGCGCATCGCCGCGCGCACAGCCGAGGAGCTGGAGCGGCAGGTGCAGGCGCTGTCCCGCCGCGACATCATTGAACAGGCGCTGCGGGATTTCGGCGCGATAATCCTCTGCGACACGGTGGACCGGGCGGTCGAGTTTGCCAACCTGCTCGCGCCCGAGCACCTGGAAATGGCGGTCAAGGACCCGCTCGAATACATCGGCCGCATTGACAACGCCGGCAGCGTCTTTTTGGGGCAGTATGCGCCCGAGCCGCTCGGCGACTACTACGCGGGCCCGAACCACGTTCTGCCCACCGGCGGCACGGCGCGGTTCTTCTCGCCGCTTTCCGTGGACAGCTTCGTCAAAAAATCGAGCTTTATTTACTACACCCAGACCGCGCTCGAAAAGGCGAAGGACGACATCGTCACGCTTGCCGAGGCCGAGGGGCTTACGGCGCACGCCAATGCGGTGAAAGTCAGATTTTAACTACGGCGGCGCGCCCGGAAACGGAGCAGTCAATTTTTAACTAAGGAAGTTTTTGCGTTTATGTTCGAACTCAATGAAAAAATCCGGAACCTTAAGCCCTATGACCCGGTGACGGGGAGCTATCAGATTCGGCTCGACGCCAACGAGTCGTTCGTTACGCCGTCGCAGGCGCTGCGCGAGCAGATGGACGAGGCGCTTTGCCACCTGCACTTCAACCGGTACCCGGACCCGTATGCCGTGGAGCTGCGGCAGGCGTTTGCCGACCTCTACGGCGTCCCGCGCGACTGCGTGATGGCGGGCAACGGCTCGGATGAGGTCATTACGGTCGTGATGAACGCGTTTTTGCAAAAGGGCGACACGGTCGTGACGCTCGCGCCGGATTTTTCCATGTACGGCTTTTACGCGTCGCTGGTGGAGTGCAAAACGGTCGCGGTGCCCAAAAACGCGGACTGCACCGTGGACGCCGACCGGGTTATCGAGACCGTCCGGCGGGAAAAGGCGCGGATGCTGGTGTTTTCGAACCCCTGCAACCCGACGTCGCTGGTGCTCGCGCGCGAGACGGTGCGCAAAATCGTTTCGTCCGTTTCCGCGCTTGTGGTGCTGGATGAGGCGTATATGGATTTTTCCGACCAGAGTATGCTGTCGGAGTTTGCGGGCTACGACAATCTGCTGATACTCAAGACCTGCTCGAAGGCGCTGGGCATGGCGGCGCTGCGGCTGGGCTTCGCCGTCGGGCAGCAGAAGCTCATAGACGCCCTGCAGGCGGCCAAATCCCCGTACAACGTCAACGCGCTCTCGCAGGCGGTCGGGACCGCGGTGCTTTTAAGCCCCGCCTATCTTGCGTCGTCGGTGCAGCGCATTTTGGAGTCGCGCGACGAGCTGTACGCGGGCTTTTGCAGGCTGGCGGACGCCTTTCCGGCGGCGGCGCTGGAGATTTGCGAGCCGGCGGCGAATTTCCTGTATATCCGGACGCCGCGGGCCGGGGCGATTTTCGAAGCGCTCAAGGCGGCGGGGATTATCGTCCGCCTCTTTGACGGGGCGCTGCGCATTACGGCGGGGCGCAATTACGAAAACGAGGCGGTCCTGCGCGCGGCAGAGGATTTTTTGAAGGGGGCAGATGCATGAGAACGGCAGAGGTTTTAAGAAAGACCCGGGAGACGGACATCACCGCGCGCCTTTCCCTGGACGGCGGCGAGGTGTCGGTGCAGACGGGCGTCGGCTTTTTTGACCATATGCTCACGGCCTTCGCCGTCCACGGCGGCTTTGGGCTGACGCTTAGCTGCAAGGGCGATTTGGAGGTCGACTGCCACCACACCGTCGAGGACACGGGGCTGGTGCTCGGGCAGGCGTTCGCCGAAGCGCTCGGCGGCAAGGCCGGCATTGCGCGCTACGGCAGCTTTTTCGTCCCGATGGACGAGGCGCTCGGCTTTTGCGCGGTCGACGTCAGCGGCCGGCCGTTTCTGGTGTTTGAAGCACAGCTGCCCGAGGCGCGCGTCGGGGATTTCGACGCGTGCATGGCGAAGGAATTTTTCCGCGCCTTTTCGAGCAGGGCCGGCGTTACGCTGCACCTGCGCGCGCCCTACGGCGACAATACGCACCACATTTTAGAGGCGCTTTTCAAGGCGTTCGGCCACGCGCTGGCGGGCGCCTGCGCGCAAACCGCGGGCGGAACGCTTTCGACCAAGGGCGCCTTGGACTGAGCTTCAGGAGAACGGTATGCTGATTTTTCCCGCGATTGACATTCAAAACGAGACCTGCGTTCGGCTGTACCGCGGCGAGATGGATTCCGCCGAGCAGGTCGCGGACAGCTATCTTGCCGCGGCGGACGCGTTTCGGCGCGCCGGCGCGAAGTGGATTCATATGGTCGACCTCGACGGCGCCTGCGCGGGCGCGCGCAAAAACGCCCATGTTTTTTTGGAGGTCGCAAAGCAGACCGGCCTGCACGTGGAGGTCGGCGGCGGCATTCGGACCATGGACGACGTGGAATATTACCTGTCGCGCGGCATCGCCCGCGTCGTTTTGGGCTCCGCGGCGGTCAACGACCCGCAGCTTGTCTGTGACGCGTGCGCGCTGTACGGCGCGCGCATTGCCGTCGGGATTGACGCGCGCAACGGCTTCGTCGCGACGCAGGGCTGGCTTGAAACCGGCAGCGTGCAGTATCTGGAGCTTGCAAAGGCGATGGAGCAGGCGGGCGTGCAGACGCTTATTTTCACGGACATCGACCGCGACGGTATGCTGTCCGGCCCCGCGCTCGACTCGCTTTGCGCGCTGAACGACGCGGTTTCCTGCGACGTGGTCGCAAGCGGCGGCATCCGGGACCTTGCGGACATCCGCGCGCTGAAGGCGGCCGGGCTGTACGGCGCCATTTGCGGGCGTTCCGTTTATAAGGGCACGCTGTCGCTGGCAGAGGCGATTGCGGCGGCAGAATAGGGGAGAAGCAATGGATTTGGACAAATTCTTTCAAAAGGGCGAGCTGGTTCCCGCCGTCGTGCAGGAGGCGGGGACGGGCGAGGTGCTGATGCTCGCCTACATGAACCGGGAATCCCTGCAAAAGACGCTCGAAACCGGCTACACCTGGTTTTTCAGCCGCTCGCGCGGTAAGCTCTGGCACAAGGGCGAGACCTCCGGCCACGTCCAAAGGGTCGTGCGCATTGCGGGCGACTGCGATTCGGATACGCTGTTGGTGACGGTTGTCCAGACGGGCCCCGCCTGCCACACGGGCAAAAAAAGCTGCTTTTTTGATACAATCTGGGAGGAGACGACATGAACGACGTGCTCGACGAGCTCTACGCCGTCGCCGAAAGCCGGCGGCAGGAAAAGCGGGAGGGGTCCTACACCTGCTACCTGTTTGAGCAGGGGCTCGACAAAATTTTAAAGAAGGTCGGCGAGGAGGCCGCCGAAACCGTAATCGCCGCCAAAAACGGCGTGAAGGCGGACACGGTCGGCGAAATTTCCGACCTGCTGTTCCACCTGGTCGTGATGATGGCGAACGAGGGGATTACGCCCGACGACGTCAAAGCGGAGCTTGCGCGCCGCCACCGGAAAGAGGGCAACCTGAAGACCTTTCACAAGGTCGATAAAAATACCTGAGCGAAACGCTCGAAAGGGGCAAAAACGATGTGGGTCTTATGGACAGTGCTGGGACTTATCGGCTTGTTCTTGGTTGTGACGCTTATCCGCGCGGCCTTTTGGAAGCCGGAAACGCCGGACACCGAGCCGCTCGAGGAGGAGGCGGTGGACGTCGACAAGTACCGCCGGGATTTAAGCGATGCGATTCGGATTAAAACCGTTTCCAATGTGGACGTTGAAAAGGTGGACTGGGGCGAGTTCCAAAAGCTGCACCGGCTTTTTGAGGAGCGCTTCCCGCTGGTGCACAAGAACCTCAAGCGCGAGGAAATTTCGCTGGCGAGCCTTTTGTACACCTGGGAGGGGACAAACCCGGACCTTCCGCCCATTGCGCTGCTCGCGCACCAGGACGTTGTGCCGGTCGCCGAGGGAACGGAGGACGACTGGACGCACCCCGCCTTCGACGGCTTTGACGACGGCGAATTCGTCTGGGGCCGCGGCGCGCTCGACATGAAGAACCACCTTATCGCGGTGCTGGAAAGCGTGGAGACGCTGCTGGCAGAAGGGTTCCGGCCGACGCGTACGGTCTATCTGTGCTTCGGCCACGACGAGGAGATTGTCGCCGCCAAGACCTCCGGCGCCGGCGCGATTGCCGACACGCTGAAGGCGCGCGGCGTACACCTGGACAGCGTCATTGACGAGGGCGGCGCGATTTTGAATTTGAAGGTCGGCTCCATCCTCAACAACCGCCTGGCGGGCGTGGGGATTGCCGAAAAGGGCTACGCCGATTTCCGCGTGTCCGTCAGCGCCAAGGGCGGGCACTCCTCCCAGCCGCCCGCACACACCGCGGTCGGGCAGCTTGCCGACGTTATCCGGGACATCGAAAAGCACCAGTTTCGCGCGACCATGCCGGATTTTGTGTATGACCTGTTCTGCAAGATTGGCAAAAATTGCAGCTACCCGGCGCGCATCGTCATGTGCAACCTGTGGCTTTTAAAGCCGCTGATTACCTTTGTCATGACCAAGATTCCGCCCGCCGCGTCGCTTATCCATACGACGACCGCCGTCACCATGGCCTCCGGCAGCCCGGCGGCGAACGTGCTGCCGCAAAAGGCCTCCGTCACGGTCAATTTCCGCATGATGCCCGGCACGACGATTCGGGACGTGGAGGCCCACATCCGCAGGAGCGTGCGCAACAAGGACATTGAGGTCGAATACCTGAAGGGCAAGGAGGCCTCCAAGGTCTCGCCGACCGACAGCCGCTCCTTTAAGATTTTCGAGTCGCTTTGCACGCGCGCCGACCCGACGATGATTGTCGCGCCGTATCTGGTTATGGGCGGTACGGACGCGTACCATTACGAAGAGGTCTGCGACAACATCTACCGCTTCGCGCCGTTCGTCATGGACACAAAGCTGCTTTTGACCACGCACGGCACCAACGAACGCATCCCGATTTCCTGCATGGCGGACGCGCTCAAGTTTTTCAAGCGCTACATCCGCATGATGTCGGCGGAATAACATGCCCCATAAAAAACCGGCGCAGTCCCGCAAGAGACTGCGCCGGTTCGTTTTTGCCGTCAAGCGTTCTTTCCGGGGCCTGCCTTTGCAATCCGCTTGTAGGCGACCTCCAGCAGCACGAGGTTCAAAACCGCGAACACCGCGAGGTATAGGGGCAGCACCCAAATGCCGACGGCCTGCTGCAATTTGCCGAACGCCGTCGGCATACACATACTGCCTATATACGCGAACGCCATTTGCAGCCCGATGGCCGCCGCGCTGTAGCGCTTGCCGAAATTGGCGGGCGCCATGTGCTGAATCGCCGGGTAAACCGGCCCCATGCCCGTCCCGGCAAGCAGGAAGCCGGCCGCCGCGGCGAGATAGCCGTCCAGCGGCAGCGCAATCAGCGCAATGCCGAGGAATTCCAGCAAAATGCCGATGCGGATAAGCTGCCGGTCGCCGAGCCGGTTGGAAATGAAGCCGGAAATCAGCCGCCCGAGCATCAGCCCCGCAAAAATAAGCGAGCCGAACGACGCGACGAGCTTTTCGTCCATCCAGGGCCTTGTCCCGGCAAAGTAGCTCGACGTCCACAAAAAGCACGTGGCCTCCCCCGCGCAGTAGGCGAAAAAGGCGATGAGCGTCGGCAGCATACCGGGGCGCCGGAGCGTTTCCGAAATGCCGGCGGTTTTTTTCCGGGCGTCTGTCTGCTGCGCGTCCTTTTCGGCTTTCCAAAGCGGCAGCGAAAGGATGCAGACGACGAGGATGCCCGCCTGGAGATACGCCGTCCAGCGGTAGCCGTCGTTCCAGCGGGCATATTGCAGCGCCAGCGCCATGATGTTCGGGCTGATGACCGCGCCTAAGCCGTAAAAGCAGTGCAGGAAGTTCATCACCGAGGAGGAATAGTGGTTCGCGACGTAGTTGTTGAGCGCCGCGTCAATGGAGCCCGCCCCCAGGCCGTAGGGCACCGCGAACAGAAAGAGCGTCGCGTACCGGTCGCAAAACGAAAAGCCGATAAGCCCGAACACGGTCAGCAGGGTCGAAACAATGACAATCCATTTGGTGTGCATTTTGCGCATGAGGCGCGGGCTTACAAGCGACGAGAGAATCGTCATGCAGCAAATGGTCATGGAAATGTAGCCCGCGTAGGACGACGGGACCCCGAAATCCAGCTGCATGGTCGGCCAGCCGGAGCCGAGCAGCGAGTCCGGCAGGCCGAGGCTCACGAACGCGAGGTAAATGACGGCGATAAGAAGGGATGCCATTGTGTTTGTTTCTCCTTTTTTGCTGTGCGCGCAGGCTGCAAAGCGGCCCGCAAACGCAACTATCATAAAAAACGGGCGTGCGTTTGTCAAGCCCTGTTTTGCCTTTTTTGCGGCCCGCAAAGAAAAGGTTTACAGAAGCGCCGTTTTCCTTTATAATAGTACGGTAAAATTTTCCTAAGGGGGAGAAACTATGTCTGCCGACACCGTAAAGGTGCTTATCGCCATGTGCGCGTATATGCTGATTGTCATCGGCATCGGCGTGTACTTTGCCAAGCGTTCGCAGAAAAACTCCGACAACTACTTTTTGGGCGGCCGGTCCTTAGGCCCGTGGGTCACCGCCATGAGCGCCGAGGCGTCCGACATGAGCGGATGGCTTTTGATGGGGCTGCCGGGCGTCGCGTACTGGTGCGGGCTTGCCGACGCGTTTTGGACGGCGGCGGGGCTCGCCATCGGCACCTACATCAACTGGCTGGTCGTCGCCAAGCGGCTGCGCAGCTATTCGGTCGTTTCCGGAGACGCCATTACCATCCCGGACTTTTTAAGCAACCGCTACCATGAAAAGAAAAAGGTCATTCTGTCTGTTTCGGCGCTGTTTATCCTTGTGTTCTTCACGGTCTACGCCGCAAGCTGCTTTGTGACCTGCGGCAAGCTGTTCAGCACGCTGTTCGGCTTTTCCTATCATACGATGATGATTGTCGGCGCCGTGTTCGTGCTTGTCTATACGTTCTTAGGCGGCTTTTTGGCCGAGAGCGCGTCGGACTTCATGCAGAGCATCGTCATGTTTTTGGCGCTTCTCGTCGTGCTTGTGGTCGGTACGGTCAACGCCGGCGGGGTTTCGGCCGTGCTTGAAAACGCGCAGGCCATTGAGGGCTTTTTCTCGCTGACGGCGACCGCCACGCCCACGGTGGACGCCGCCGGGGTGCAGCAGGCGGTGAACGGTTCGCCGCTGTTCGGCGAAGCGAGCAGCTACGGCGCGCTGACGATTATCTCCACGCTGTCCTGGGGGCTCGGCTACTTCGGTATGCCGCAGGTGCTTCTGCGCTTCATGGCTATCCGCAAGCGCCGGGAACTGACCCGCTCGCGCCGCATTGCGACGGTCTGGGTCGTCATTTCGCTGACCGCCGCCGTATACATCGGCTTAATGGGCCGCGCCATGTTCCCGGTCAACGAAACGCTCTCGACGGCGTCCGGCGCGGAAAACATTTTCATCGTCATCAGCCGCGCGCTGTTCCATCCCGTGCTTGCGGGCGTGGTGATGGCGGGCATCCTGGCGGCCACCATCAGTTCGTCGGACTCCTACCTGCTGATTGCCTCCTCCGCGTTTTCCAAAAACCTGTTCGGCGGCGTGCTCAAAAAGAACGCCACCGACAAGCAGGTTATGTGGGTCGCGCGCATCATTCTGCTTGTGATTGCGCTTATCGGCATCGCCATTGCCTGGGATGAAAACAGCGTCATTTTCACGGTCGTGTCGTTTGCGTGGGCGGGCTTCGGCGCCACGTTCGGGCCGATTATGCTGTTCTCCCTGTTTTGGAAGCGCACCACGCGCGCGGGCGCCGTGGCGGGCATGGTCACGGGCGGCGTGATGGTCTTTGTGTGGAACCTCCTGGTGCGGCCGCTCGGCGGGATTTTCGACATCTACGAGCTGTTCCCGGCGTTCGTGCTGTCGTGCATTGCGATTGTCGTCGTCTCGCTGCTCACCAAGAAACCGGGCAAGGAGATTGAGGACGAATTTGAACGCGCAAGGCTCTATAAGGAAGAGGCGTAACCGCGCGGATAAAGCGAAGCAGCCCGGTTTTTACCGGGCTGCTTTTTTCTTGTGCGTTTATTGTTCGTATTGCTCGCCGTAGCGAAACTCTGTCTGCGCGCCGTCCTTTTCAATGTGGAAGCACCGCTCGCCGAGCGAAAAAATAGGGCGGTCGTGGCGGTAGGAGTCGGAATAGACGTCGCGCACGCGCACGTCTTTGCCGAACGCCGCATGAAAGCGGCGCACCTTTTCCTCCCCGCGGCAGTTGTGCCCCAAAAGCGTGCCGGTTTTCGGGTCGTGGCGCGTGCAAAGCAGCGTTTCGACCTGCAGCCGGCCGGCAATCTCCCGCAGCAGAAAATCGGGGCTTGCGCTGATGACGACCGTGTGCCGCGCGCGGTTTTCCGGCAAGAACCAGGGGAACACGTCGCGCTCGTGCCGGTCCCAAAAGGCGCGGACCGCCTTTTGCAGCGGGATAAAGCGCACGGCGATAAAAATATGGCGCTTGAACCGGTCCAGCGTGAAAATGCGCAGCCCGTACAGCAGCCCGAGCGCCAGATAATACGGCAAAAGCAGCAGCAGATACGGGTACCGCTTCACGCAGAACAGCAAAAAGGTCGAGCCGCTGTCAAACGGGACGACGGTCTTGTCAAAATCGTAAATATCGACTTCCATAGCTTCCCCTCAGTCTGCGGGCTCCTGCGGATAATAGTCCCACAGCGCGCGTTCGTCGTCCTCGGAAACGGGCTCGGCGGGGCATTGCGCAATGGCCTCCACCTTTCCGCCGTGCGACCACAAAAACGGGTCTATCCGCACGGTATAGCCGCAGCCGTTGGGCGTGAGCCACTCGTGCATGGGGGCTTCGGGCAGGGCGAACGCCGCCATCAGCGACATAATGACCCCGCCGTGCGTGACGACCGCCGCCGACCGCACGCCGGACTGCAGGACGCCCTGCACAATGCGCGTGAACGCCGCGCAGATGCGCCGGTTGAAGTCCACCTGACTTTCCCCGAAGGGGACGGGGGTTTCGGGCTCTGCGCCGGACAGCCAGACCCGAAACGCGTCCAGGTCCTTCAGCTCGTCGGCGGTGCGCCCCTCAAACTCGCCGAAATCGTATTCGGCAAGCTCCTGCATGACGATGGGCTCCTTGTCCGGGTAAATGCGCCGGGCGGTTTGCAGGCAGCGCGAAAGCGGGCTTGAAAAGACCGCCTCCACCTGCGGAAAGCCGCCGTATTCCTCGATAAGCGCGTCAAGCTGGCGCAGCCCCTCTTCGGTGGCGGGCAGGTCGGTCTGCCCGATGTAACGCCCCTCGTCATTGCCCTCAGCGGCGTTGCGAATCAAATGCAGCTGTGCGGTTTTCAAAAGATTCACCGTCCCAAAAGAAAGAATATACAAACTGTAAATTTTGTGGTATGCTTTTCCTACAAACTGTATTTCGGAGGCAGGCTATGAACGCAACCTTCCCCGCGCGGCTCCATGCGCTGCGGCGCGAACGGGGCCTCACGCAAAAAGAAGCGGCCGCCGCGCTGGGCATTTCCGGCGCGCTGCTGTCCCACTACGAAAAGGGCATCCGCGAGTGCGGGCTCGAATTCCTGTGCGCCGCCGCATCGTTTTACGACGTCAGCTGCGACTATTTGCTGGGCGTGAGCAGCACGCGCCGCGCCTTTAACGAGCAGTACGACGAGCGCGATACGCAGCAGGACCGGGAATTCCGAACCGGCACGCTGTTCCGCGCCGCGACGATGCTCGGCGACGCGCTTGCGAGCACAGACCCGGACGCCGCCGTCCTGCTGCGCAGCTATTTTGCGCTTGCCGTTTACCGCGTCGCCCTGCGCGCCTGTGCGGACGGGGTGCTGCCCGCCGATTGGGCTACGCTGCCCGCAAACACGGCGGAGTACGGCAGCGCCGCGCTCATGGACGGCCTCCTGCGGCGGCTGCGCAGCGGCGAGGGGGCGGACGCGAAGCCCGCCGAGCCGGTCTGCGTACACACGGTTATGGAAAACGGCGAACGCCTGCTGCGGGAAGCCGCCGCCGCATTCGTAGGGGAAATCCGGCGTGATTAAAATATTTCCGCGGCGTGCGCCGCTTCGTATTCCCGGATTTGCTTAAGCAGCGCATCGCGTGCAAAATCCCTGCGAAACGCGTCGTCCAGCGCCTGCACGGCCGCTTTGTCGAGCGAGGCTTCTTCGTTTTTTTCGTCGAACATGGCGTACATCTGCTTGGCCGTTTGAAACAGGTCGGCCGCGCCGACAGCCTCGAGCGCCCGCGGCGCAAAGGCGCGCAGCGGCTCGCCGTTGCGCTTGAAAAAGGCGGAAAGCGACGTTTCGGCGTCCTGCAGGAGCCAGTACAGCGTGTAGACGTTTTGCTGCGCCGCGTGCATTTCGGCAAAGCAGCGGTCGCTGTCTTCGGCGGCCTCCAGCTTCGACTGCAAAACGGCAAACGCCCCGTCGAGCGCGCGCGCGGGGTCGGCCGCCCGTACCGTTTCGGCCGCGGCGTGCCGGAATTCCGCCTTGCAGGCGGCCAGCCGCTCGATTTCCGCATACGCACGGCGCGTTTCCCGGCTGTGCCGCGCGCTTGCGCGCGAGGCCTTGATGAGCACAAGCACCGTCGCTATGCAAAGCACGGCGAGCAGGACCCACAAATACCAGTATTCCATTATACCCCTCCGTCCTGCCCGGTCAGCGCTTTATAGATTTCGCTTTTTTTCAAGCCGCTCTCCCGGGCGGCTGTTTTTGCGGCCTGCGTTTTCCCCATGCCCGCCTGTTCAAGCGCCCGTGCGCGCTCGACGGCGTCCGGCAGCGACCAGGTCGTCGTTTCCGCTTCGGCGCCGCGCAGGACAAGCACGTATTCCCCGCGTACCTCTTTTCCGCGGTACGCTTCCACCGCTTCGCGCAGCGTCGTGCGCTCGACGGTTTCGTGCAGCTTGGTCAGTTCCTTGACGAGCGCCAATTCCCGGTCGCCGAAGGCGTCCAGCAAATCGCAGAGCGTTTTGAAAAGACGGTGCGGGGCCTCATAAAAGACCAGCGTGCGCGTTTCCGACGCGAGCGCCTGCAAAAGCGCGCGCCGCTGTGCCTTCTGCACCGGCAAAAAGCCCTCGAACGTAAACCGGCGCGACGGCAGACCCGAAACGGCGACGGCCGTGGCAAACGCCGTGGGGCCGGGGACCGCCTCGACGCGCACGCCGTGCGCGTGCATCAGGGCGACGAGCGCCTCGCCCGGGTCTGAAACGGCGGGCATTCCCGCGTCCGTCACCAGCGCGCAGCTTTCCCCCGCGAGCACGCGGTCCAAAATTTTTTCGCCCGCCGTGCGGCTGTTGTGCTCATGATAGCTGACGACCGGGGTCGGAATTGCAAAATGGTTAAGCAGCCTGCGCGTGACGCGCGTGTCCTCGGCCGCAATAAAATCGCAGGTCCGAAGCACCTCGGCCGCCCGCGGCGAAAAATCGCCGAGATTGCCGATGGGCGTGCCGACCACATATAAGACGCCTGCCATCGAAACGCCTCCCTTTACGCCGACGGCCCGCGCCGGTACGTGCCGGGCGCGCCGTTTGTATCATACAAAAACAGGTGCGGTAAAATTTGCAGCCCCGCCTTGCCGTCGCGCCGACCCTCCAAAAGGCAGAGCCACGGGGCGCTTTGCGCGTTTTTGGAGACCAGGCGCAGGCGCTTCGGCTCGAGCCGGGCGCGCCGCAGGACGTCCATGGCGTCGCAAAGGCGCTCGGGCCGCAGGCACAGGCAGAACCGCCCGCCGCTTTTCAGCAGCCGGGAAGCCGCCGCGGCGGCGTCCGCAAGCGTACAGGCCGTTTCGTGCCGCGCAAGGCGCGCCGCCGGCTCCCGGCTTTGCAGGCCGGCGTTCACGGCCGTGTACGGCGGATTCATCGTCACAAGGTCGTAGGCCCCGAACGCCAGCACGCCCTTTAAATCCCGCAAATCGGCGTGGTGCGCGAATACGCTGCCGGAAACGCCGCTGTGCAAAATCCCGCGCGCAAACTGCGAGACGGCGTCTGCCTGCAGCTCCACGCCGTCTATCCGGCTGCAAAGCCCGCGGCTTTTCCAGTACAGGGGCAAAATGCCGCACCCCGTGCCCAAATCGCAGGCGCGGGTGTTTTGCTTCGGCGCGGCAAAATCAGCCAAAAGCAGCGCGTCGGTGCCGAAGGTGTGCGCGGGCGACACGACGACGGCGACGCCGTTTTCCAAATATTCCAGGTGCTCGTTCGGAAGGCTTGTCAGTTCCATAGGGGCATTTTACCATAAAAACGAAAAAATGCAAAGCAAAAAGCGCCCGCCGACCGGGCCGCTTTGCAAAACAGCCGGCAGCAGGCCCTTTTTTGGCCGCTTCTATTTTTGTCCGCGCAGGCGCAGGTACCGCACTAGGAACTGGATGCACACCGCCGCGCTCAACGCGCACAGCAGCAGATAGAGAACCAGCAGCACAACGCTTCCGACGGAGGGGACGGCGCGCAGCTCCCGCAGGCATGGGATGACAAGCAAAAGCAGGACGACGAGCACCGGAGTCATCCGTTTCAGGAACACCCGGCGCAGCATCGCAAGGCGCGACGCGTCGTCGCAGAAAATCTCCTCCTCCCGGCCGTTCATTTCGGACACAGGCTTGCGAAAGTAGCTGTATTCGGCATAATCCTGGATATATGTCCAGCCGCAGTCCTCAAACATCCGGACATACGACGCCTTTTCCGCAGTTTCCGGGCGGTAGTCGAGCTGGTACACCACGTCCTCCGGCGTGCAGCGGGTGAAATGGTAAAGGGTCAGGCCGTCGATACGCTCGAGCTTCCAGCCCTTTTGATGCTCGCGGCGCAGATAGGCCTGTTCCTTGTCCCAGGCGGCTATGGTAAAAAATCTCCAGGCAATTTTGCGGTCCTTCATGCGTCCTGCGCCTCCTTCATGTTGCGGTAGAGCCGTTCGATGCGGTGCATCTCGAGCGACAGCACCTCCTGCCCGAGCGGTGTGATGCGATAGATTTTGCGTTTGTCCACTTCCCGGACGAAGCCGATAAGACCGTCCTTTTCCATTTTGGACAGGCTGCCGTACAGCGTCCCGGGGCTGATGCGGATGGCGCCGTCCGTCATGTCCTCCACCTGCCGGACGATGCTGTACCCGTGCGCCTCTTCGCGCAGGCACAGCAGGATGTAAAAGCCGGTCTCCGTCATCGGCACATAGACCTTGCGAATGTGGGCGTCCATTGCAGCTTCCTCCTCTCATGAATCGTACTACGATATATCGCACTGTTAGTATAGCACTGCGATATATATTTGTCAACCGCTTTTCGAAAAAACAGAAAAGACCGCCCCTGCCTTGCAAGAGCGGTCTTTTTGTTGCTTTACAGGCTTATTCGGCCTGGGGCGCGTCCACCGGGCAGACGCCGGCGCAGGAGCCGCAGTCGATGCAGGTGTTCGCGTCGATTTCATACTTGCCGTCGCCCTCGGAAATCGCCTCTACCGGGCATTCCGCAGCGCAAGCGCCGCAAGCGATGCAGTCGTCGGTGATATGATATGCCATGTACGTTGACCTCCCTTATACAATGTAGTTTCATTCTAACACAAATTCAGAAAAGTGCAAGCCTTTTTTACTCAATCCCCTTCAGCGCCTCGAGCTCGGCCTTGCTTAAGCGCACCTGCGCGTCGCGGACCAGCCGGACCTCGTGGCGTTCGATAAGCAGCGGCGCGGCGTCCGGCCGGCGGTCCAGGCGGATTTTGAGCATCCCGGTCAGCAGGTTGTTGTCGATAACGACCCCGCGCCCCTCGCGCGTTTCCACGACCGCGCCGACCTTCGGCGTGTGGCGCAGCAGGTGGTCGTAGGCGGCCTGTTCGTATTTCAGGCAGCACATCAGCCGCCCGCAGGTGCCGCTTATCTTGCCGGGGTTTAAGGACAGCCCCTGCTCCTTCGCCATTTTGATGGACACGGGGTGGAAATCGTTTAAAAAGGTCGAGCAGCAAAACGGCCGCCCGCAGATGCCGAACCCGCCAATCATCTTGGACTCGTCGCGCACGCCGATTTGCCGCAGCTCGATGCGCGTGTGGAAGGTGCTTGCCAGGTCCTTGACAAGGCTTCTGAAATCCACGCGCCCGTCCGCCGTAAAGTAAAACAGGATTTTGCTGCCGTCGAAGGTGTATTCCACGTCCACAAGCTTCATGTCGAGCTTGTGCGCGCGGATTTTTTCCTCGCAGACGGAAAAGGCTTTTTTCTCCCGCTCCCGGTTGCGTTCGACCGTTTGCAGGTCCTCCGTCGTCGCGGCGCGCAGCACGCGCTTTAAGGGCTTGACGACCTCCTCGTCCGGGACCTCGTGGTTGCCGAGCGCAACTTCGCCGCACTCGGCGCCGCGCGCGGTCTCCACCACGGCGTGGTCGCCCTTTTGAAAGAAAAGCTCGCCGGGGTCAAAGGAATAGACCTTCCCGGAGTCTTTGAATCGAATGCCGACTACTTGGGCCATAGGTGCTCCTTTCCGGGCCCGCCTTTGCGGGTCAGGTATGTTGATGTGCCGCACGGTACAGGCGATAGCACAGCGCCGTCAGCAGCAGATTTGCATTTTCATAGCCGTCGTTTTCCGCCGTCAGCGCCTGCGCTTCTTTCAGCAGGGCGTACAGCTGGGGCGTCGTAAACGACGCGGACAGCAGCGCCGGCGTTTCGCCGAGCGCCGGCCTGGCCTTTGCGCCCGCCCGGCGGCAGAGCGCCTCCCCGAGCGCGGCACAAAGGCACCGCAGGACGTTCCCCGTTTCCGTTCGGTCGCGTTCGAGCGCGGCGGTCGCCTGCAGGAGCGCCCACTCCGACGTTTTCAGCGCCTTTGCAAGCGAAAGGGCCGTTCCCAATGTCTCCTCGCCGAACGCTTCTTCGGCGCCGGTGAGCGTCAGCGCTACGGCGCGCGAGCGTATTGTGGGCAGCAGCGCGCCGCTCGTCGGACAGGTCAAAAGGAAATAGACGCCCGCCGGCGGCTCCTCCAGAATTTTCAGCAGCGCGTTTTCGGCGCTGTCGTTCATGGTCTGGCAGTCGTCCAAAATATAGACCTTGGTGTCGCCGTCGTTGGGCACGACAAAGGCGTCCTGCCGGACAAAGCGGCAAAATTCCACCTTAAAGGTGCCGTTTTTCTTTTCCGGGCCGAGCCGCCGGATGTCCGGGTGGCTGCCCGATGCGCACTTGCGGCAGGCGCCGCACGCCCCGCAGGGCCGCGCCCCCGACCCGGTGCAGACCAGCGCGCAGGCAAGGTAATCCGCCAGCGACCGGCGCGCATCGTCGCTGCCGCCCTCCAAAAGGACGGTCTGGGGAAAGGTGCGCGACAGAAGCCGGCTTTCCACAAATTTCCGGTCGCTTGGCGTTAGGGGCAGCGTGCCGCTCATAGCTTGTGGAACTGCTCCACGTCCAGCACGAAAACCGTCGCGCCGCCCACGGTGATTTCCACGGGGATGGACAGCATGGAATCGCCGAGGTACCCGGAATTGACGGGGACCTGCTGCTGCCGCTGGCAGCTGAATTCCTCAATGACGGCCAGCGCTTCGGCGACCTTTTCGTCCTCGAGGCCGATGAGCATTGTGACGTTCCCCGCGCGCAGGAAGCCGCCGGAGGTGGACAACCGCGTCACGGAAAAGCCCTTGCCCGTCAGCTCCGACAAAACGGCGGAGGCGTCCTCGTTGTTGACGATGGCGATGATGAGTTTCATAGTGATTCCTCCCGGATGCAGCGCATCCAAATTCTGGTTATGCCTGCGCGAGCGCGATGAACACAGGCATGGTGACAATGGAAAGCAGGCTGACCACGGCGACCGTCTGCGAGGCGGTCTGCGTGCTTTTGCCGTATTTGGCGGCGAACATCACGGTGTTGTTCGCCGTGGGGGCGCAGGCCGAGATGAGCAGCGCGGTCAGCAGCACGCCGGACGCGCCGCAGAGCTTTGCGGCAAGCAGCGCGACGGTCGGGAACAACACAAGCTTGAACGCCGCGACCAGATAGATTTGCGGGCGGCAGAACATCGAGCGCAGCTTTGTGTGCGCAAGGTAGGTGCCGAACATCAGCATGGCAAGCGGGGTGTTGAGCTGTGCCAAAAGCCGCACGGGCTCCGAAAGGACGGCGGGCAGGCGCACGTCCGAAAAAAACAGCGGCAACGCGAGCAGGACGGAGACGACGCCGGGGTTCAAAAGCAGCCGCGACGGCCGAAAGGCGCCCCTGCCGTCTTTGCCGGACATCAGCCAAACGCCGTGCGTAAAGGAAAGCAGGTTGAACGGGACCAGCACGCCCGAGCAGTAAAACACACCCGCGCCGCCCAAAACCGCCTGTGCAAGCGGCAGCGCCATGTAGCCGACGTTGCCATAAATGCAGGCGAAGCGGTAGACGGGGGCGTCCTCGCCGGACTTCCGGAACAGCGGCAGCGAGAGCAGGATGGCCAGCAGGTGCAGCGCCAGCCCGCCGACCATGGCGAACAGCAGCCCGCGCACGGACGCGTCGGTACGCTCCATCCCGGCAAAGGCCTGTATGACCACGGCGGGCGTGACGATGTAAAACAGCAAATCGTTGCAGAGCCGCGCCGCCTTTTCGGTGTAAAGCCCCGCCTTATCGCAGCAGAAGCCCACCGCCGCCAGGATATACAGAATCGCGACCTGCCCGGCCGCGGCCCCGGCATTTTGCAAAAAGGTCATGCGTCCGCGCTGTCCGTTTCAGGGGGTTCTGCGTCCTGCGCCATATCGGGCTCCTCCGAAGCGGGGCGGCCGAAGCGCAGCTGCTCGGCGACGTATGCGGCGGCAAAGGCCGCAAAGCCCAGCTCCCCGAACGAGAAGGGGAACCCGTCCGCCAGAAGCTCGCCCTTCCCCGCGACGGTGCACACGAGGCGCGAAAGGCCGATAACCGCCGCCAGGAAGGCGGCCGGCAGGCCGAAGCGCACCGCCTTGCGCATTTCGCCCTTCGGGTTGACCGCGGCGGCAATGCGGGCGAAGGAAAGCAGAAACAGCATCATAAAGGCGAGCATCGCAAGCTCCAAAAGCAGCTCGGAGACCATGGTGAAGCTAATCTTTGTCATAAAGCGCAGGACAATCCGGAACATCGCCCAGAAAAGCGGCATGAGCGCAAGCAGCCGGAATTTGGCGAACTGCCTGGTTCCCTTGGCGTAGGAAACGGCGGTAAAGACCATGTACAGGGCGGCCAGCAGCCCGCAGGCCGCGCGCAGCACCTCGGCGAGCAGGCCCTCGGAAAACAGCAGCGCCCCGACGGGCAGACTGCCGTTTTCCGACAGGAGCACGGGAATGTTCAGTACGGCGAGCGCCGCGTCATACAAAAGCCCCGCGGCAAACAGGCCGCTCGTGACGGCGAGCGCCGGGTCCCGGCGCACAACCGCGCGCGAGGCGGGAATGCGCGCGCTGAAGGACGGCAGGAGCATAAGCAGCGCGGCCGACAGCAGCACAAGCCCGTAGAGCACATAAACGGACCAGTCCACCGCCGCAAAAAAACCGGTGTGCGGCTCGATGTTCGTAAACAGCTGCACCGTGCGCAAAATCGCGGTGAGCGCCGTCGTCACGCCGAAGACGCACAGCAAAAGGCGCAGGTCGATTTGGTCTGTCTTTTGAATGTTCAGCTTCATGGCAGGTACCCTTCCTCGTGTTCAACGGGCCGAACGCCCGGTTTACCGCTCCTCCGGCGGGATGTATTCGGTCTGGACCACATGGTCCGGCGTGCGTTCGTCAAGCGGGACGAATTTCCGCGGCAGCGAAACGTTTTTATACGCCGGGCGCATGATGCGGCTGCCGGAGGTGAGCTCCTCAAGCCGGTGCGCCGACCAGCCCGCGATGCGCGCCGCCATAAACAGCGGCGTAAACAGGTCGTGCGGGATGTGCAGCATTTCATAGATGAGGCCGGAATAGAGGTCGACGTTGGCGCACATTTTTTTCTTTTCGCCCTTGTATTTGGCAAACAGCTCCGGGGTGAGCGTCTCGATAAGCTCCAGCGTGCGGAACCGGTCCTCAAAGCCGTGCGCTTTGGCAAACGTCCGGGCGCGCTCGCGCAGAATGACGGCGCGCGGGTCGGAAAGCGTATAGACCGCGTGGCCCATGCCGTAAATGAGCCCCGTGCCGTCGCCGGCCTGCCTGCGGATGATTTTGGCGAGATAATCGGCGACCTGCCCTTCGTCGGTCGGGTCGGCGATGTGCGCGCGCATATCCTCGACCATCTCGACAACCTTGATGTTGGCGCCGCCGTGCTTGGGGCCCTTGAGCGAGCCGATGCCCGCCGCAATGGCGGAGTAAGTGTCGGTCCCCGAGGAGGTGATGCAGCGCGTCGTAAACGTCGAGTTGTTGCCGCCGCCGTGCTCGGCGTGGATAATCATGCACAAATCCAGCAGCTTCGCCTCTTCGTCCGTGAATTTCCGGTCGGGACGGATGGCGTGCAAAATGGATTCCGCCGTTTTTAAGGACTTGTCGTTCTGGTGGATGAACATACTTTTGTGGTCGTAGACCCGCCGCTTGACCTGGTAGGCGTACGCCATGATGGTCGGAATTTGCGCGATAAGCTGAATGGACTGGCGCAGGACGTTCTCGACGGCGGTGTCGTCGGGCGTTTCGTCAAAGGAATAGAGCGCCAAAACGGACCGCGCGACCTTGTTCATGATATTGGGCGAGGGCGCCTTCATAATCATGTCCTCAATGAATTCGTCCGGCAGTTCCCGGCACGCCGCCAGGATTTCGCAGAAGCGGTCAAGCTGCCTTTGCGTCGGCAAATCGCCGAACAGCAAAAGCCACGCAACCTCCTCGAAGCCGAAGCGGTTTTTCTCCTCGCAGTCGCGGACAATCTCACTCATGTCAATGCCGCGGTAGGTCAGCCGCCCCGCCTTCGGGACGCGCTCGCCGTCCTCAATATAATACCCTTCCACCGAGCAGATACGCGTCAGCCCCGCCATTACGCCGGTGCCGTCGGGGTTGCGAAGCCCGCGCTTGACCTCGAAACGGCTGTAATCCTCGGGGCGGATGCGGTTATTTTTGGCGAGCTCCTCGCATAAGCTGGAAAGAGCGTCGTTGGAAATCGGGGAAATGTAATCGGACATCGGTTCTGTGCTCCTTTTCGCGCCGCAGAGCGCTGTGCGCCGTGTCAGACGGCTGCTTCACTTTACGCAATAGATAATATATTGTATCGCAAAACGCAGGCAAAGTCAACCAAGCGAAGCGGAAAAAACGAAAGGAAGGGGTCCGTATGAAAACGTATGCGGCGCTGTGTCTTTTGCTGGCCGTCGCCATGTTCGCCGCACCGGTCGCCGCGCTCGATTTGCACGGCTTTTCGGTGGAGACCGCGCGGCAGGCGCTGTTCGGGGAAGCCGTGCAGACCGCCGCCGCAGGAGAGCCGGCCGGCGCGCCCGATTCCGTCGCCGTTTTGCAGGCGGCAAGCGGGAACGTCGTCGAAATGGATACGGCGGACTATCTGGTCGGCTGCGTCGCGGCGGAGATGGCCGCGCAAAGCGAGCCGGAGGCGCTCAAGGCGCAGGCGGTCGCGGCTTACACAAACGTGCGCCGGCTGCAGGCGGGCGAGGACGACCCGGCGCTGCTCGGCGCGGATATTTCCGACGACCCGGCGCGCCACCAGGGGTATCTGGACGAAAACGCGCGGCGCGAAAAATGGGGCGCCAATTTCGACGTCTATGAGGAAAAGCTGCGCGCGGCGGTCGAAGCGGTGTTCGGACAGGCGCTGACATACGACGGCGCATACATCACCGCGGCCTACTGCGCGCTTTGCCCGGGACGCACGGAAAGCGCCGAAACCGTCTGGGGCGCGGACGTGCCGTACCTGCGGTCGGTTACGAGCCCCGGCGACCGCCTTTCGCCCGATTTTACGAGCAGCACGGCGCTGACCGCCGACGAGGTGCGCGAAAAGCTGTCGGCGCAAAGCGGCATAACGCTGCCCGACGACCCGGCCGCCTGGATTACCGGGCTGACGCTTTCCGAAAACGGCACCGGCGTCGTCGCGTCCGTCACCGTCGGCGGCAAAGCGATGACCGGCCAGCAGTTTCGCACGCTTCTGGGGCTTCGCTCGCCCGCCTTTACCGTTTCGTTTGCGGACGGGCGGTTCACCTTCACCTGCACGGGCAACGGCCACGGCGTGGGCATGAGCCAGTACGGCGCGGATTACATGGCGCGGCAGGGAGCGGATTACCGCGAAATACTGTCGCATTACTATCCCGGCACAACGCTTGCCGGGGCATAAAAAGAGCCGCCCTTATAAGGGCGGCTCGACGGCGTTATGCTATCAGCATGAAAATGGTGGAAATCGCTGTGGGTACGGCGAAGTACAATATCGGCAGCACCGTCAAAAACAGCGTTTGCAGCTTTGGGAAGCGGTATATGCCGAACGCCGCGCCGTAAAAAATGCAGAGGCTGAACACAATGCGGAGCGCGACGCCTGCGAGGTCATACGCCTCGGCGTCCCGGAAAAACCCGAGCGCGAACCAGAGCACATAATACAGCAGCTTGGCGGCCAGCGCGGCGGCAAACAGAATCCGCAGCGTTTTGCGCCCCTTTTCGGAGGCCTCCTCCGTGGTTGCCTTGACGAAAAAGGTCAGGAAAACGACGTCCGCGAACAGGCACACGAAGGTCAGCACCATCTGCGCGGCGAACCAGCCAGAAGCCGTGCCGTTGTTGAGCACCTGCCGCGCAAACGGCAGCAGGAGCCACGCGGTGACGGAGCCGTTCATAAACGGATACAAAAACTCAAATTCCGCGACCCGCCCGCGCAGGTTGCTTTTTTTGATGAGGTAGGAGCCTAAGAAAATGCCCGAGCAAATGGTCACGACCGTGCCGCACACGTCCGACACCATCGGATAGAGCACGCTGACCGGCGCGCCGAGCATATCCGCAATTCTTGCGGGCAGGTCCAAAAGGGCGATGACAAGGCTGCACAAAAACTGCCAGACAAGCACGACGACAAACAGGTACCAGAACGGCTTTTTGGGCGTGACGCGTTCGGCGGCGCGCTCGGCGGCGCGCAGCGCGTCGATGTCGACCGTAAAGTAGTCGGCGGGGAGCGCGTAGGCCTCCAGAAGCTTTTGCGCGACGTCCTGCGGGACCTCGCCGGTCATCTCCAGGCGTTCCACTTCACTTTCCGGTATGCCCAGAACCTCGGCGACGTCCCTGCGCCAGAGGTTCTGTTCGGCGCGGAGGTCCGAAAGCGTGCGAGTTGCCATATTTTGGAAAACCCCTTTCCTTGGAACCGATAGTTTCTATGTCATTTTATCATGTTTTGAAAACGGTGTAAAGCGCGCGGCGCAAAGTGCAGGCTGCAAAAAAATAGGTGCAAATTCAACCGGGTTTGTGCCGCTGTGCACAGGAAAGCGGGCACGGGCATAAAACCGGCCGGTTCCGGGCAAGCTTTTAGCGGAGATGAAGCCTATGCCAAAGCAAAAGAAAAAGCCGGCCGGGGCCGTCGATTCGGAGGTGTCGGTGCGCGCTTCCCACGGCGAGCCGGAGGACGTGTTCGAGCTGCTGAACAAATACGGCACCTACGAGGTGCAGCCGACCGCCGACACGAAAAACGCCTTCCCGGCGATAAGCCAGGGCGTGCCGGATTCGAAAAACGACGAAAGCCCGCCGCGCGAAACCCCGTGAAATTTGTGGAAAAAGCCTATTTCCTTTTTTGCTTTTCTGCGGTATAATTCCCTATAGAAACAAACAACAGCACGCCGCCGTCCGAAACGCCCAGCGCACTTTGCTTCGGTTTCGCGGGCGTGCTTTTTCTTTGTTTTTCTGTCCTTACAAAAGGAGGGGAACGGCGTGTTCGCGATTCACGACAAAGTCATGTACGGGCAGACGGGCGTCTGCGAAATCACCGAAATCTGTCAAAAGAAATTCGGCAGGCAAACGGCGGCATATTACGTGCTGCACCCGCTTTACGGGGAGGATACGACCATTTACTGCCCGGTCGACAGCGCGCCGGCTTCCATGCGCGCGCTGTTGGACAAGCGGGAGGTCCGCTCGCTTTTGCGCGAAATGCCGCAGCTGCCCGCGCAATGGATTGAGAACGACGCAAAGCGGCACACCGCCCAGGCGCAGGTTCTGCATACGGGCGACCACCGCGCGCTTATGCAGATGATAAAAAGCCTGCACATTCGCCGGCGCGAGCGCACCGCCGAGGGCAAGCGCTTCCACCAGGCGGACGAACGCGCGTTAAAGGAGGCGGAGGCGCTTTTGTACCGGGAATTTGCCCAGGTGCTCGGCGTCGAGCCCGAGGAGATACCCGCAATGCTCGGCGCATAAAGCGTGATACAAACGGGCGGACGCCTTTCGGCGCCCGCCCTTCTGTTTGCTGCGTTACCGCCAGGCGACGGATTCCTCCACCGTTACGACCCCGGCGTTGTCCACCGAGCGCAGCGCAATGCCGTCGGGCGAGAAAACCAGCATCGACGCGACATACGTTCCCGCGCCGTTCGCCGTCCAGCCGCCGTCGATAAGCGTCGGGTAGGCGTGCTCGGTCTTAAATTCCGTTTTGTGCGCATGGCCGCTGACCAGGAGGCTGACCCCCAGCGCGTCGAGCTTCTCGTGCGCGGCGGCGGACAAATCCTCCTCGATGCAGACGGAGTCCGCGTGCGACAGCGCGACGGTTTTTGCGCCGTCCGGGTTCTCAAGGCCCTCCAGCCACGCGACCATATTCGCGCGGCTCTCGCTGTAGGTGACCATGTTCCCGTATTCGGGGTGGTCGTCGGCCTTGTCCTCGCCGCTGTCGAGCACGACAAAGCGGTAGTCCCCGAGCTGCGCGGTGAAATAGAAGCTGTCAAAGCCGAGGTATTCGGGCAGCTTGCCCGCCTCGCGGCCGCGCGTTTCGTGGTTGCCGCGGACGAACAGCACGGGCATCGACCCGCCGCCGAGGTCGGAGGCGAATTGCAGGATATAGTCGACGACCTCGGAGGCGAACATCATCCCCGGCGCGCTGTCGCCCAGCAGCAGCAGCGCGTCATAGCCGCCGAGCTGCGCCGCCGTGCTTTTGGCAAGGTCGGTGTGCGTGTGCCAGTCCGAAACGGTCAGCGCGCGCACCGTCTCGCCGAAGACGCCGCCGAATTCGACGGGCTCGGATTCAATGGCCTTGCCGCTTCTGCCGCCGTAGCTGCGGTCCTCCAAAATGCGCACGGAGCCGACGGTATAGGTGTTGTTCTGCAGCTCCGCATACGGGACGCGCACGGTGTGGATGGTGCTGTCGCCGGCCTTGCGCCCGGCGGCCTCGTCATAGCGCGTGACCGTCTCGCCGCCGTAGGTGTAGGTGACGTACCCGGTGCCCTTGCCGCTGGTCGAAAACACGACCGAATAATCCGTGCCGTTGTCAAACACGACCGGGCCCGAGGTGAAGCGGTACGGCGTAAAGGGGAACAGCGCCGCGGCGCATGAGACAAGCAGGGCCGCAGACAGCGCCGCGCAAAGCCCGGCGCGCAGCTTCTTTTTCTGCAAATTCGGCAGAATGAACAGCGCCAGCAGCAGCGCGGCGGCCGCCGCCCAGTACGGCAGGATTTCCAAAAGGCAGCGCCGCGTCACGGTGTTTGTCTCCGCGCTGTTGCCGAAGAAAAAGCCGATGCACACCCCGGCGCTGACGACCGCGTAAACGCCGCCGACGACATACAGCGCGCGCACCCATTTGCGCGTGAGGTATGTACGGTCCCGCAGCCGCAGCCCCGACAGCAGGAACAGCTGGAAGGCGTTGAGCGCCATTAGCAGGAACAGCGTCATGGTGAAGCCGCGGAAAATGGCGTCGTCAATGAAATAGAAGGTGTTGCGGAAGGCGTAGTACACCGGCACGGCGCAAAGCGCGAGCACGGGGAACAGCACCGCCGTGACCTTTCCGAAAAACAGGGCGCGGAAAAATTTTTTCACGGGAAAAACCTCTTTTCCATAATGCATAGGCGCAGCCACACGCGCCGGCCGGGTTCTTACCCCTGCATTTTACCACAAAAACAAACGGACAAGCAAGCGTCTTTTTGTTATATTTTTCTAAAGTCCGGCGGCACATACAGGCCGCAAAACGCGGCGTAGACCGGCGAAATGCGGTCGGAGAGCCAGTCGGCAAAGCCGAGCGCGCCGGGGAAGGCATTCTCCTGCGGCACGCAGCGCGGCAGGACAAGGTGGAGCCCCGACCCGTTTCGCCCCGCCTCCCGCAAAAGACGCCCGCCGGGCTTTTGCACCGCCCGCGCCGCCACGGCTTCTGCCGCTCCTCCGAACGCGCCGTCAAAGGCCGGCGAGACGAGGGACGCCGCGCCGTATGCCCCGGCGCCGAAGGCGCGCAGCGTCAGCGGAAGGCCGCTTTGCAGCGCCCCGGCGGCGGCGCGCAGCACCGCCCAAAGCAGCGCGCGCCCGTTCGCGCGCACAAACAAAGGGCGCGCCGGCGAAAGCTGTACGCGCCCCTCGCCCAAAAGCAGGTCGCAGCAAAGCCCCACGTCCGACAGCAGGGCGGCGAGGTCAACTGCGCCGGCGGCCCGCGGCGCCTGCGCGTCGTAAAACGCCCCGAGCGCGCGCATCCCGTCGTTGTACGCCTTCGGCAGCGCCTCTTGGCGTTCACAGCGCGCCGCGGCGTCGAACAGCGCGTCAAAATAGGCCTGAAAGCGTTCGCGCCCCGCAAGGCCCTGCCTGTCCGCCGCCTGGGCCCGCCGCAGCAGCGCGCGCAGACGCACCTCGGTTGTTTCCATCGTTTTCCGCCTCTCCCGAATGTTTTCAAGCGCGGCGGGGCATACTGGAACTGCGCCGCGGCTGTGCGAATAGCATACCCTGTTTTTTTGGATATACGAAATTTTAGGCAGTACGACAAAGTTTTCACAAGCCGCAGGGAATTTTGGAAAACAACTTGCAAATTTCCAAAAATCGGTATACAATGTTAGCCGCACAAGGAAAAATACTATATTTGGAGGTAATTTCCATGTCTGTTAAAGTTGCTATCAACGGGTTCGGCCGCATCGGCCGTCTGGCGTTCCGTCAGATGTTCGGCGCGGAAGGCTATGAGGTCGTCGCAATCAACGACCTGACCAAGCCCTCCATGCTTGCGCACCTGCTCAAGTACGACACCGCCCAGGGCGGCTATTGCGGCAAGATTGGCGAGAACCTGCACACCATCTCCGCCGATGACGAAGCCGGCACCCTGACTGTCGACGGCAAGACCCTGAAAATTTACGCGATGGCCAACGCCGCGGAGCTTCCGTGGGGCGAAATCGGCGTGGACGTTGTGCTCGAGTGCACGGGCTTCTATTGCTCGAAGGCGAAGAGCCAGGCGCACATCGACGCCGGCGCGAAGAAGGTCGTCATTTCCGCGCCCGCGGGCAACGACCTGAAGACCATCGTCTACAGCGTCAACGAAAAGACCCTGACGGCGGACGACACCATCATTTCCGCCGCTTCCTGCACCACGAACTGCCTGGCGCCCATGGCGAAGGCCCTCAATGACTACGCGCCCGTGCAGAGCGGTATCATGAGCACCATCCACGCCTACACCGGCGACCAGATGATTCTGGACGGCCCGCACAGAAAGGGCGACCTGCGCCGTGCGCGCGCGGGCGCTGCCAACATCGTTCCGAACTCCACCGGCGCTGCGAAAGCGATTGGCCTGGTTATCCCGGAACTCAACGGCAAGCTCATCGGTTCGGCGCAGCGCGTGCCCGTTCCGACCGGCTCGACCACCATTTTGACCGCGGTCGTCAAGGGCAAGGACGTCACGAAGGAAGGCATCAACGCCGCCATGAAGGCTGCCGCGAGCGAGAGCTTCGGCTACAACGAGGACCCGATTGTCTCCTCCGACGTTATCGGTATGCGCTACGGCTCGCTGTTTGACGCGACCCAGACCATGGTTGCGCAGATTGCCGATGACCTCTATGAGGTTCAGGTCGTTTCCTGGTACGACAACGAAAATTCTTACACGAGCCAGATGGTCCGCACCATCAAGTATTTCGCGGAGCTTGCGTAAGCAAACAGACCTTCGGCGGGGACGCGGCGGCGTCCCCGCTTTTTTTGCGCCTTGCGGGGCGGCTTTTCGCGTCGCCCTTGCGCGCGGCGGCCGGTTTTGCTATACTGAAGGCAGAAGACGGAAAAAAGGGGGCGCGGTGTGACGCGGGAACAGTTTGAAAGGCTGCAAAAGCCGTTTTTGGCGCGCCCCGCGCTTCTGCGGGCGCTGCGCGGCGCGGATAAGGCCATTACGGCGCTTGTGTACCTTGCGTACCCGGCGCTGCTTGCCGCCCTGCTTTTTTCGCGCGACGGCCGCTTCCTGCGGTGCGTGCTTGTGCCGGGCGTTTCCTTTGTCGCGGTCAGCGCGCTGCGCCGCGCGCTGAATTTCCCGCGTCCGTTCGCCAAGCTCGGCTTTTCGCCGCTGCTGCAAAAGGACAAGCCCGGCGAATCCTTCCCGAGCCGTCACGTGTTTTCGGTGTTTGTCATTGCGTTTGCCTTTTATTATACGTTTGCGCCCGCCGGCGTCGTGCTGACCGTGCTCGGCGTGCTGCTCGCCGTCATCCGCGTGGTCGGCGGGGTGCATTTCCCGCGCGACGTGGTCTGCGGGGCGGGGCTCGGCGCGGCCTGCGGGGCCATCGGTTTTTTTCTCGTTCCGGGTTGACAAAATTCGGGCGCGGACGTATACTACATACGAAGCTTTAGGACAACCGAACACAGGGGAGCTGGCGGCAAGCCGGCTGAGAGAAGGGATGCAGCGCGCCTTTGACCCTATGACCTGATGCGGGTAATGCCGCCGTAGGGAGCCGTTTTTTCACCGGAAAAATCAGAAGCCTTACGACTGCGGTGTCGTAAGGCTTCTCTATTTTTTATGTTCCAAAGGAGGAACCTGTCATGAAAGCAAGCGTAGCCATCCAGGTCCTGCCCGGCGTGCAGGACAAAAACGAAGTCGTGCGCATTGTCGACGAGGTCATCGCCTACATCGCGTCCACGGGGCTGCATTATTATGTCGGCCCGTTCGAGACGACCATTGAGGGCGAGGACTACGACCAGCTGCTGGACATTGTCAAGGAATGCCAGCACGTCGCCGTGCGCGCGGGCACGCCGTCCGTTTCGGCGTATGTCAAGATTTCCTACAAGCCCGAGGGCGGGGTGCTGACCATTGACGAAAAAGTTACAAAGCATCACAAGTAAGGCGTCCCCGCTTGCGGCGCTGCTTGTTGTGCTTGCGCTGTGGGCGGCGGCGACGGGCTTCCAATGGGTCCCGGCGTTTATGCTGCCGACGCCCGGCGCGGTCGTCCGGGCGTTCGCCGCGGATTTCCCGCTGCTGCTCAGCCATGCCGGCGTGACGCTGTGCGAGGCGTTTTTAGGCCTCGCGCTCGGCGTGTCGCTCGCCTTTGTGCTCGCGTCGCTGATGAACCGCTTCGCGTTTCTCTACAAGGCGCTGTACCCGGTGCTCGTCATCACGCAGACCATCCCGACCATCGCGGTCGCGCCGCTTCTGGTGCTTTGGATGGGCTTCGGCATGGCGCCCAAGGTGACGCTCGTGGTTATCACCACGTTTTTCCCGATTGCCGTCAGTCTTTTGGACGGCTTTCGCAGCGCCGACGCGGACGCGGTCAATCTGCTTCGGAGCATGGGCGCGGGGCGGTTCAAAATTTTCCGCCACGTGCTCGTTCCCTCTGCGCTCGGCTCTTTTTTTGCGGGGCTCAAGGTTTCGGCCTCCTACGCGGTGGTCGGCGCGGTGGTGGCGGAATGGCTGGGCGGCTTTGAGGGGCTTGGCGTGTACATGACGCGCGTGCAGAAGGCGTACGCCTTCGACAAAATGTTTTCCGTGATTTTGTTTATCACGCTTATCAGCCTGCTTTTGATGTGGGGCGTGACGCTGCTGCGGTATCTTGTCATGCCCTGGGAAAGGAAGGAGAAACAAACCGTATGAAACAAACGCTTAAAAAGCTCGGCGCGCTTTTGCTCTGCGCCGTCCTGCTGGTATCCCTAGCCGCCTGCGGCGGGGAGGGCACCGGCAAAACGGATATCACGGTGTCGCTCGACTGGACGCCGAACACCAACCACACCGGCATTTACGTTGCGCTCGCCAACGGGTATTTTGAAGAGGCGGGCCTGAACGTGACCGTCGTCCAGCCGCCGGAGGCGGGCGCCGCCGCCATGTGCGCGGCGGGGCAGGCGCAGTTCGCCATTGACGCGCAGGACACGCTCGCCGCGGCCTTTGTCTCCGACGCGCCGCTCGGCGTGACGGCGGTTGCGGCGCTGCTGCAGCACAACACATCGGGTATTATTTCCCGCGCGGGCGAGGGGATGGACCGGCCCAAGGGCTTGGAGGGCCACACCTATTCGACCTGGGATTCGCCCATAGAGCTTGCGACGCTGCGGGCGGTCGTCGAGCGCGACGGCGGGGATTTCGACAAGGTGAACCTTATCCCGAACACGATTACCGACGAAGCCGGCGCGCTGCGCGAGCACCTGACGGACGCGATTTGGATTTTCTACGGCTGGGGCGGCATTGCGGCCGAGCAGACCGGGCTTGATTTTGACTATTTCTATTTCAAGGACATCGACCCCGTCTTCGACTACTACACGCCGGTGCTTATCGCGAACAATGCGTTTTTGGAGGAGCACCCGGACGAGACGAAGGCGTTCCTTTCTGCGCTTAAGAAGGGCTACGAATACGCCATTGCGAACCCGGAGGCGGCGGCGCAGATTCTGGTGGACGGCGACACGACCGGCTCCCTGCGCGACTCGCTGGAGCTTGTGACCGCGAGCCAGAAGTGGATTTCACCGCAGTACAAGGCCGAGGTCGAGCAGTGGGGCTACATCGACCCGGCGCGCTGGGACGCGTTCTACGCCTGGCTTTGGGAAAACGGCCTTGTGGAAAAGGAGCTGCCTGCGGGCACGGGATATACGAATGCCTACCTCTCCTGACGCCGTGCTGCGCGCGGAGGGCATTTCCAAGTCGTTCGGCGGCAACCGGGTTTTGTCCGACGTGAATCTGACGCTGCAAAAGGGCGAGCTTGTCTGCCTTTTGGGAATAAGCGGCGCGGGCAAGACGACGCTGTTCAATATCCTGTCCGGCCTTATGCGCCCGGACGGCGGGCATGTGTACGCCTACGGCGAGGAGATTACCGGCGTGCCGGGGAAAATCAGCTATATGCTGCAAAAGGACCTGCTTCTGCCGTTTCGCACGGTGCTCGACAACGTCGCGCTGCCCCTTATCTTGCGCGGGACGCCCAAAAAGGAGGCGCGCGAGCAGGCCGCCGCGCATTTTGCGCGGTTCGGGCTTGCCGGGACGGAAAAGAAATACCCGGACAAGCTTTCGGGCGGGATGCGCCAGCGCGCCGCGCTTTTGCGGACCTATCTTGCGTCCGACGGCATCGCGCTGCTCGACGAGCCGTTCAGCGCGCTCGACACCATCACAAAGGGCGCCATCCACGAATGGTATCTCGACATCATGCGCGACATCGAGCTGACGACGCTGTTCATTACGCACGACGTCGACGAGGCGGTCAAGCTGTCGGACCGCGTATGTATCCTCGGCGGCAGCCCCGGGACCATTTTTGCGGAAATCCCGGTGGAGGAGCCGCGCCCGCGCGCGCACGACTTTATGCTGGGGGAGACTTTTCTGCACTACAAGCGGCAGATTTTTGAAGCGCTGCAAATTTAAACAAGGAAGGAACACGGGAGGCGAAAACGCCTCCCGTGTTCCGTTTGTCACCGCATCGCGTCGCGCGCCTTCGTGACCAGCTCGCGCGCGCCGTCGGCTGCGTCGGAGACCGCGTCCTCGGCCGCGTGCCCCGCGCCGGTTACGGCGTCGCCGACCGCGTCGCCCGCGTCGGACAGCGCCTCCCCGGCGTCCTTCAGGGCGTCGCCCGAGTCGGTCAGCGCCTCCTGCGCTTCGGTTACGACGTTGTTGTCGCTGACGCCGTCGTCCGCATCGCCGCCGCACGCCGCCAAAAAGACGCACAGCGCAAACGCAGCCGCGGCAAGGTACAGGACCCGTTTTTTCATTTAAAATGCCTTCTTTCTTTTTTTCGGACACATCTATTGTCTGCAAAAATTCCCGAACGATTCATCGGGTCAAAACGCCGTTGTCGCTGTATAACAGCAGCAGGATTTCCGCCTCGTTCCCGGTGCTCGCATCGATATACACAAGACACTCCTGCCCGGCGCTGTCCGCACAATGGAATTCGTAGCACGCCGTCTCACCGCCCGCGTCCGTCGGGATGACCGCCAGCCGCGCGTCCTTGACCGTCAAAAGGGGACTCAGGTTCTGCTCGGCCGCTTCGCGGGCGACGGCGGGCGTCGGGAAGGCGCGCGTTTTGTGGTTCATTACGTAGCCGCGGCAGTCCGCCGACAGCACCGCGCCGTCCGCAAGGCTGACGCTGACCTTGATAAGGTCCGGGTAGCATATCCAGCCCGCGTCTGCAAAGGCGAAATTGATGGTGCAAATGCCGTCGTCTGTGGTGTAATAGGTCGCCTCCATCCCCGAAAAGCCGCACCGCGCAAGGAAGGCGGCGGCAAGCTCGCGCGCAGCCTCGTAGTCCAGCTGCGCCTCCCCCGCAAAGGCGTCGGACAGCAGGTACAAAAGGTACCCGCCGCGCTTGGTGACGGCAACGGTGCTGCCGTCGGCGGAAAAGACGTAGGCGGCGGTGTTGTCCTCCTCGGTCCCTTCAAAGGCCAGCGCGTCCTCGGGAAGCTCTAAAAATGCGGCGGCGCGCGACGCGGCCTCTGCCTGCGAGCATTCCGCGGCGTTTTGCAGCAGGTTGGATTCCAGCGCGTTGATGTGGTCGGAAAACGGCCCGTCGTAAAGCAGCGTCGGGTATTCGGTCAGCGCCTGCTCCGCATCCTCAAAATTCGCGTCCAGCGCGGCGAGCAGCCGGGCGTTTTCGTCAAGCTGCTCGGCCTCTTCGGCAAGCAGCAGCGTCCCGTCGTACAGCTGCTCGCGCAGCGCGGAAATCTGCGCGGTCAGCGTGTCGGCAAACTGCAAAAGCGTCAGCATGGTTTCGCGCTCCTCGCTCGAAACGGTTTCGCCCGCCTCGGTTTTGCGGCTCAGGGCGAGGACGAAATCGCCGACCTGCGATAGAAATTTATAGGTTGTCGAAAGCTGCGCGTCGGTCAGCGGCAGGGCGGCCAGGCTGTTTTTGGCGGCGGCGGATTCCAGCGAAAGACGGGTCGCCGTGTCCCCGAGCATCGGCGGGGTGTTGGCATACACGCCCTTTTGCAGGTCGGCCTGCATACTGCGCAGCGCGTCATCGAGCGTGGCGAGCGCGCGCTCGCCGGAAACGCGCAGCTGTCTTTCGTAGCGCGCCGCGCGCACGGCGCCGGAAACCGCAAAAGCCGAAAGCGTCAGCAGCACGGCCGCAAGGAAGGAGAACAGCCGGATGCGGCTGCGCCGCGAGTGGGTTTTTCCCATTTTGGTCACCTCGCGCATAGATTTTGCAGCGGCTTTTGGATTTATACGAAAAAAACGCGGAAATTGTGCGGTTTTGTTTGCCAAAACCGTTTTCCTCGTGTATAATAAAAAACTGATATGGTATCGTCATCTATCGGAAAGGAGGCGCCGGGCATGGAATGCTATCTGGACAACAGCGCGACCACGAAGCCCTGCAAAGAGGCGGTGGACGCCGCTGTGTACGCGATGACGCAGGCGTTCGGCAACCCCTCCTCCCTGCACGCGGCGGGTCTTGCGGCCGAACGGCTCCTGGAGGATGCGCGCGCGGCCGTTGCGGCGCCCCTGCACGCGCAAAAAAGCGAGATTGTCTTTACCCCGAGCGGGACGGCGGCGAACAACACCGCCGTTTTCGGCGCGGTCTCGCGCTACCGCGGCGGCAAAATCGTGACGACCGCCATGGAGCATCCGAGCGTGGAGGAATGTATGCGCACGCTGGAGACGCGCGGGTTTACCGTCGTGCGCCTGAAGCCCGACGGGTGCGGGCGCATCACCGCCGGGCAGATTGCACAGGCGGTCGACGAGCAAACGGTGCTCTTAAGCCTGATGGCGGTCAACAACGAGGTCGGCAGCGTCCTGCCCATTGCCGAGCTCGGGCGCATTGTGCGCGAAAAGCGTGCGCCGGCGCTGGTGCACGTGGACGCGGTGCAGGGCTTTTTGAAGCTGCCCATCCGCCCGAAGGCGTGCGGCATCGACCTGTTGAGCGTCAGCGCGCACAAGGTGCACGGCTTAAAGGGCGCGGGGGCGCTGTATGTGCGCCGGGGCGTGCGCATAAAGCCGCACCTGCTCGGCGGCGGCCAGGAATACGGTCTTTGCTCGGGCACCCAGCCCATGCCGGCCATCGCGGCGTTCGCGGCGGCGGTGCGCGCGTGGGGCGAGCCCGACTTGGCGGCGCTTCACAGCCGGCTGCGCGAGCAGCTTTTGCAAATCGACGGCGTGGCGCTCAATTCCCCGCCCGACGCGCTGCCCTATATTCTCAACATCTCCCTGCGCGGCGTACCGTCGCAGGTGGCGGTCAACGCGCTGTCCGAGCGGGGCGTGGCCGTTTCGGCGGGGTCGGCGTGCTCGCGCGGGCACCGCAGCACGGCGCTCACGGCCATGGGGCTGCCCGCAGAGCGGGTGGACACCGCGCTGCGCCTGAGCCTTTCGCGCACGACGACCGCGGAAGAGATAGACCGGTGCGCCGCGGCGGTGCGGGACGTACAAACTACGATTGGAAGAAAAAGGTAAACCATATGCGGGAAATCATACTGATTAAAAACGGAGAACTGGCGCTTAAGGGCCTGAACCGGGCGACGTTTGAAAGCGTCCTGGTAAAAAATATCAAGCGGCGGCTGCACAATCTCGGCCGTTTCGTCATAACCCGTTCACAATCCACGATTACAATAGAACCGACGGACGAGGGCTTCGACGTGGACGAGGCGGTCGACCGTCTCGGCCGCGTGTTCGGCATCGCCGCCTTCCAGCGCGCGTGCGAGACTGAAAAAAGCATGGACGCCATTCTGCGGGACGCCTGCGCGTACCTGGGGGAGGAGCTGTCGGGCATCCGGGCGTTCAAGGTGGAGTCCAAGCGGTCGGATAAGACCTTCCCGCTGACCTCCCCGGAAATCAGCCGCGAAGTCGGCGGCGCGCTGCTGGCGCGGTATCCGCACCTGCGCGTCGACGTCCACCGGCCGGAAAGGACCGTGACCGTCGAGGTGCGCGAGCACGCGGCGTTTATCCATTGCGACCAGATAAAAGGCGCGGGCGGTATGCCCGTCGGCACCGGCGGCAAGGCGATGCTGCTCATTTCCGGCGGGATAGACAGCCCCGTTGCCGGCTGGATGATGGCGAAGCGCGGCATTGTGCTGGACGCGGTGCATTTCGCGTCGCCGCCGTACACCTCGCCGCAGTCGGAGCAGAAGGTGCACGACCTGCTCGGCCAGGTTGCGCGGTATTCGGGCGACATCGGGCTTTACACCGTGCCGTTTACCGAAATTCAGGAGCAGATTCGCGACCACTGCCCCGAGGCGCTGTTTACATTGGTGATGCGCCGCTTTATGATGCGCATTGCCGAACGCATAGCGCGCCGGGAAAGCTGCGCCGCGCTTATCACGGGCGAGAGCGTCGGCCAGGTTGCGAGCCAGACAATCCTGGCGCTCGGCTGCACGGACGCCGCGGCGACGCTGCCGGTGTTCCGGCCGCTTATCGGCATGGACAAAGACGAGATTATCCGCCGCGCGCGGCACATTGAAACGTTTGACATTTCCATTCGTCCCTATGAGGACTGCTGCACGGTCTTTACCCCGCGCCACCCGCGCACGCGCCCGTCGCTGCCGCTGGTGGAGGCGGCCGAGCAGAAGCTCGACGTGGAAGCGCTTGTTTCGCGCGCCGCAAAGGGCGCGAAATTCGAATTGATAAGGAACGATGGCTGATGCGTCCGGAGCAGGAGATTGTCGAACGGCTTTTTGCGCAGCACAAAACGCTTTGCACGGCGGAATCGTGCACCGGCGGCTGGCTCGCCAAGCGCATCACCGACGTGCCCGGCGCGTCCGCGGTGTTTGAGTGCGGCTTCGTCTGCTATTCGAACCGCATCAAGCACGCGCTTCTGGGCGTGCGCGAGGAGACTTTGCAAAGCTTCGGCGCCGTCAGCAGCCAGACCGCGCGGGAAATGGCGCTCGGCGCGCTGCGTGCGTCCGGCGCGGACGTGGCGGTCAGCGTCACGGGCATTGCGGGACCTGCGTCCGACGATACGCAAAAGCCGGTCGGGCTCGTTTACATCGCCGTAACGGACGGGGAACGGACCGACGTGCAGGAATACCGCAGCGCATACACCGGCGACGTGCGGGCGCAAAACCGCCGCGCCTCTACAGAACGGGCGCTTCTGCAGCTTGGGAGGTTTTTGACAGAATGAGCAGGCAGAAAAAGCATTCCAAATTGAGCCGGACCGCCAACATCGTGATTACGGTCATCGCCGTGCTGGTGCTGGTGGTTGCAGGCGCGTTCTGCATCAAATATTTCGTGGAATTTTACCAGAGCAAGAACCAGAACGACGCGCTGGCGGCGCTTGTGACGGAGTCGGAGGAAACGTACCCGGCAGAGCCCGCCTTTGTGCAGCCGAAGTACCGCTCGCTGTACAACGAAAACAACGATTTCGTCGGCTGGATTACCGTGCCCAACACGGCCATCAACCACCCGGTCGTGCAGGGCGAGGACAACAGCTATTATCTGCGCCGCGATTTTTACAAGCAGTACCTGCGCCGCGGCACCATTTTCATGGACTACCGCAACGACCCGGAAAACCTGAACGTCAACACCATCCTGTACGGGCACAACTATCTCGATTCCACCATGTTTTCCGATTTGGAAAAATACAAGGACATCGAATTTTACAAAACCGCGCCCGTCATTGAGTTCAACACCATCTACGGCGACTATAAGTGGAAGGTTTTCGCCGTGTTCCTGACGACGGCGTCCCCGGAGCTGGACAACGACTATGTGTTCAACTATATTTATCCGTTCATGACCGAGTCGAGCACCGAGGAGTTTATCGCCGAGGTTGCGAAGCGCAGCCTTTACGATACCGGCGTCGACGTTTTGCCGACCGACAAAATCCTGACGCTGTCCACCTGCACGCGCGACATGGACATCACGAGAAAGCAGGAGGACGCGCGCTGCGTCGTCATGGCGCGGCTGGTGCGCGCGGGCGAATCGGAAACGGTGGACACGTCGAAGGCGACGGTGAACCCGGAGCCGAAATATCCGCAGCTTTGGTATGACAAATTCGGACTGGAAAACCCGTACCGCAACGACGAAAAGTGGTACCCGAGAGGTGAGGGGTAATGGGAAAAAAGAAAAAGAGCGGCCCGCCGGACGTCCCGCAGCAGCCCGAGGGCATTTTGTCCTTTGACGAGCTGAAGGACCGCGTGCAGGCGAGCGACGAGACCGAGGACCCCGAGGTCGCCGCGCTGCTCGACAGCCTGCGCGACATCGAGCCGCCGAAGCACGAGCCGCCGGCGCCGCCGAAACCGGAAGCGCCGCCCGCGCCCACCGAGGCGGAAACCTACAAAAGCATTTACCGGGACGTTCTAAATTCGGTTATGCAGAACACCGAAACGAGCGAGTCCACCTCGCGCCGGTCGAAGTTTTCGCCGGAGGCGGGGCAGTTCGTCGACGTGACCGACCGCTACGAGGGCTTCGCCGATTTGACCAAGCCGAAAGAGGAGGCGCCGCAAGCGCTTCCCGACACGGAAAAGCAGGCGCCGGCGGACGACGAGGAGGAAAAGCAGTACCGCACGTTTAACGAGATGTTCAAAAGCGGCCTGCGCAAGATTTTCCCGAACCGCGGCGACACCGTCGGCGAGGGCATACGCAAGGCGGTGGCGGACATCGCCGTGCTCGCGCTGGTCGCCTGCGGGGTGTATTTCGGCATTTACGCGTACCAGAGCTACGCGGCCAAGTCCCAGCAGGAGGAGCTTGAGGGGCAGATTATCACCGAAGACACCGGCAGCACGGACACGGACGTCTGGGCGGAATTTTTCGCGAAATACCCGAACATCCGCCTGCCCGAGGGGATGATGTCGAAATACGCGTACCTGTACGCCATCAACCAGGATTTGGTCGGCTGGGTGCGCATTCCGAATTCCATTATCGACGTGCAGGTCGTCCAAAGCGAGCAGAACGGCGACTACCTGAAAAAGGACTTTTACGGCAATTACAGCCGGTACGGCTGCCCGTATATGGACTACCGCAACGACCCGAAGTACCTCGACGACAACACCATCCTCTACGGCCATCACATGAGCGACGGCCTGGTGTTTGCGGATTTGACGAAGTACAAGACGATAGACGGCTTTAAGGAATCGCCGCTTATCCAGTTCGACACGCTGTACCGCAGCTATACCTTTAAGGTCTACGCCGTTTTCATTTCGAACAGCCGCGCCGAGGACGACAACGATTACATTTTCAATTACACGGTCACCAATTTTGCCTCGGACGAGGCGTTCATGTCCTACATCGCGGCGGTGGATGAGCGCAAGCTTTACACGACCGGGGTGGATGTGCAGCCCGGCGACAAGCTTTTGACGCTGCAGACCTGCACCTACGAATTTTCCGACGCGCGTCTTGTGGTGGTTGGCCGCCTGGTGCGCGACGGCGAAAGCACGACGGTGGACACGAACCTGGCGGTGGAAAACCCCGCGCCGCGTTACCCGCAGGCGTGGTACGACAAGCGCGGGCAGACGAACCCCTACGCCGGGGCGGAAAAGTGGATGCCGTGATTTGAATACAAGGGATGGATGAAAGACGATGGATATGAAACTGCTGGCGCTGACCGAAGGAGACGCGCACGCCCATTTGCTGGTGCGCATTTCCGGGACGCTCAGCGGCTTTTGCGACGCGGACACGGCGTTTTCCGAGTACCCGACGCTCAAGGCGCTGCTGCCGGCCTTTGTAGAGGCGCTGAAGGCCCACGACGTGATTGTGCTGGGCGTCGACGCGGCGCGGTACAACGCGACGCGTGAAAAGCTCTGCGCGGCGCTGTCGCTGCCGCAGGCGACGGACCGCGGGCTTTACGAACGCCTGACGGCGAACACCGCGCTGCCGGTTGCCGAGGCGGAAAAGCTTGCCCGCGTGCCGCGGGGCGCGGCGCTGTTCCCGAATGCGGACGGCCTGTATACGGGCGTCGCCGTGGAAAAGGGCAGGCAGACCATTGTGTTCCTGCCCCTTGAGGAGGAAGCGCTGTCCGCCGTGCTCAAAAACGGGCTCGTGCCGTATTTCATGCGCCGTTCCGTACAGGAGAAGCCGAAGGCGCAGGCGCGCACCGCGCCGGAGCCGGACGCCGCGCCCAACGCGGTGGTGCAGCGCACGGTGAACCTCTTGCGTGAAAACGGCGCAAAGGTCGCCGTCAGCAGCACGCCCGGCGCGCAGATTATCCGCTCGCTCGGCGCCGGTACGGCGGGCTTTGACGACTGCTTTCTGTTTACGCCCCACGTTGAGGACAAGGGCGACTACAGCGTGACGGATTACGCCGCCCTGCTGGCAAAATCGGCCAAGGAGCTTTCCGGCGCGGCGTTCGGCGCGTGCATTTCCGACGTCTGCGAGAGCGAAAACGGCGCGTATGCCTGCGTCACGGTTGCGGACGACACGACCGCCGTCGTGCGCAAGCTGTATAAGGAGGACGACGAGACCGAAAACAGCTTCCTGCACGACGCGGCCGAGGAGCTCATTGAGCTTATCGGCGAAAAGGCGGAGGGCAAGGGCATGGTCGGCATTGAAATTGCCGACGCGGCCGGCGCGTCGCGCAAGCCGGGCTTCCTGTCGCGCCCGGCGGGCAAGGCGGTCCTTGCCGTGGTTATCGTGCTGCTTGCCGCCGCGGTCGGCGTCAGCTGCTTTTTCCTGATTCAGAACCGCCGCCAGCGCGACGCGCAAAGCGCCACGCAGCCGCCGGCCACAACGCAGCCGGTGAACACGACCATTGCGCCGGTCCTGGAGGATACGGTGCCGATTTCGGAATTCATATACCGGGAGATGCGCACCGGCGTGCAGGAACCGCCGGCGGAAACCACAACCGCCTCCGGCGCGGGCGTCGCCATTGACACGACCGCCGGGAGCACGGCCGCGGGCGACGAGATTCCGTCGGAAATGCTTGTCAACGGCCGGCTGCTCGACGCCAAAGAGGCGGTCGCCCGCATGATTGAAGCGGAGCTCGACAGCACCTACAACACCGAGGCGCTCAAGGCGCAGACGGTTGCCATCTATACCTATTTGAAATACCGCAATACGAACTGGAAAATCACCGGCGTCACCCTTGCCGAGGATTACAGCGACGAGGTCTACAACGCGGTGCGCACGGTGTTCGGCGAATATTTGAGCTTCAACGGCGCCCCGGCGTTTACGCCGTTTTTCCGGCTCTCCGCCGGGCGGACCGCCGCGTGCGAAACGGTGTTCGGCACAAGCTACGCGTACCTGCGCGCGGCGGACAGCATTTCCGACCGCACGGAGGAGGGGTACGTGACCGAGCTTATCTTTTCGGCGGACGATGTGCGCGCCATGGTAAACGCCTATGACGCCGCGATTGTCCTTGGGGAGGACCCCGCGACGTGGCTGGAGGTCACCGAACACGACGGCGCGGTGGATACCGGCACCGGCTACGTGCACACCATCCGCGTCGGCGACCGTTCCGTCTCCGGGCTGGACTTTATCGACACCGTAATGGCGGGCAAAAACCTGCCGTCTCCGTGCTTTGCCGTCACCTACCAGCCCGAGACCAACGAATTCCTGTTTGAGGTCTACGGCGTCGGGTGCGGCGTCGGCATGAGCCAGCGCGGCGCGGACCGCATGGCGGCCACGGGCGCGGAATATACCGAGATTCTGTCGCGCTACTACAGCGGCGCGCAGCTGACGGTTTGATTTTCATTTTTCCGGGAGGAATGCAATATGTCAATTTTGGTGACCGGGGGCGCGGGCTTTATCGGCTCGCACACGTGCGTTGCGCTGACCGAGGCGGGCTACGACGCCGTGGTGGTGGACAATTTTTACAACTCGAGTCCCAAGGCGCTTGCCCGCGTCAATGAGCTTTGCGGGAAAGAGCTGAAGTTCTACGAATGCGACATCCGCGACCGCGAGGGGCTTTCCCGCGTGTTCCGCGAGAACCGCATTGACGCGGTGATACACTTTGCGGGACTCAAGGCGGTCGGCGAATCCTGCCAGAAGCCGCTCGAGTATTACGACAACAACATCGGCGGCACGCTGACGCTTTGCGAGGTCATGCGCGATTTCGGCTGCAAGAACATCGTGTTCAGTTCGTCGGCGACGGTGTACGGGATGCACAACGTCTCGCCGCTGAAGGAGACCATGCCCGCGGGCGGCACCACGAACCCGTACGGCACGACGAAATACATGATTGAGATTATTCTCGAAGACCTTAATAAAGCGGACAACGACTGGAACGTCACGCTGCTGCGCTACTTTAACCCCATCGGCGCGCATAAAAGCGGGCGAATCGGTGAAAATCCGAATGGCATCCCCAACAACCTCATGCCCTATATCACGCAGGTCGCCGTCGGCAAGCTGCCCGAGCTTTCGGTGTACGGCGACGACTACGACACCCCCGACGGCACCGGCGTGCGCGATTATATCCACGTCGTCGACCTCGCCGAGGGCCACGTCAAGGCGCTCGACAATATCCTGTCCGGCCCCTGCGGCGTGCAGATTTTCAACCTCGGCACCGGCGTCGGGTACAGCGTGCTTGACCTTGTCCATGCGTTTGAAGAGGCGACCGGCGTGCACGTGCCCTACAAGATTGTCGACCGCCGCCCGGGCGATATCGCCACCTGCTATTCCGACCCGACAAAGGCCAAGGAGGTGCTCGGCTGGCAGGCAAAGCGCGGTCTTGCCCAGATGTGCGAGGACGCCTGGCGCTGGCAGAAGCAGAACCCGAACGGGTACGAATAAGCCCAAAGCAACAAACAGCGGCGTTTGCCGCGGGAGGGAATCCTATGAAAAGCAAAAAGACGCTCTTTATCGTGCTCGCCGTCGTGGCGCTCGTCCTTATCGCCGTCGTCGGCTGGGGCGTTTCCAGCTACAACGGCCTTGTGTCCACACGCGAGGAGGTAACCGCCGCGCAGGCGAACGTGGAGGTCTATATGCAGCGCCGCGCCGACCTGGTCCCGAACCTGGTCAACACCGTGCAGGCGTACGCCGACCATGAGGAGGAGGTCTTCACCGCGCTTGCCGACGCACGCGCCGCGCTGTCGGGCGCGAATACCGTCGACGAGCTCAACGCGGCGAACGGCGCGCTTGACTCCGCGCTTTCGCGGCTGCTTGTGGTTGTGGAAAACTACCCGGAGCTGAAATCCAACGAAAACTTCCTCAATTTGCAGGATGAGCTCGCCGGCTCGGAGAACCGCATTGCGCAGGCGCGCAACAAGTACAACGAAATGGCGCGCGACTACAACACGCGCATCCAGCGGTTCCCGACCTCCATCATTGCGGGGATTGGGAATTTCGAGGCGTCGGCCTATTTCGAAGCGTCTGCGGAATCGCAGACCGTGCCGCAGGTGAACTTTGACTGATACAACGCGGAGGAGCAGTATGAAACGGTTCGCAGGGCTCTTTCTGGGGCTGCTTTGCGCCGCGCTTCTGGCGCTGCCCGCGTCGGCGGCGCGCGGGGACTACCCGCAGCCGACGAACGACTTTTTTGTCAATGATTTTGCCGGCTGCCTTCGCGCGGACGACGCGCGGGAAATGCAGGCGCGCGGCGAAGCGCTGTACCGCGCGACCGGGGCGCAGGCGGTCGTCGTCACCGTCGAATCCCTGGACGGCGCGAGCATCGAGGACTACGGCTACGGCCTTGCAAACGAATGGGGCATCGGCGCAGAGGACCGGGATTCCGGCGTGCTGCTGCTTCTTTCCACCGGGGACCGGCAGGTGCGCATCGAGGTCGGCAGCGGCTTGGAGGGGCAGCTGACCGACGGCAAAACCGGCCGTATCCTCGACACCTACGCCATGCCGTACTTACAGGCGGACGATTTTTCGACCGGCCTTCTGGAAGCCTATAAATCGATTGTGAACGAGGTCTATCTGGAATTCGGGCTGGAGCCGGAATCCGGCTATGAGCCGGTGGAAAGCGGGCCGGAGGAGAATGAAAACCGCACGACGGTCATTTTAGCGCCGATTAGCCTTGTGGTCATTCTGGCTGTGCTGGTTCTGCTGCGCCGCCGCGGCGGCTTTACCGGCGGCGGGTTTTACGGCGGCTTTACCGGCGGCGGATTTTCCGGCGGCGGTGGGTTTTCCGGCGGCGGAGGCGGTGGCTTCTCCGGCGGGGGCGGCGGCTTTTCCGGCGGCGGCAGCTCGCGCGGCTTCTGATAAAAAAACAGGGCCCGGCTTCCGTTTGGGAGCCGGGTCCTTTCATGCGTTTTTTTGAAGCTTACCGTTCGTCGAGCGGCAAATACGGCTGCTCGCCCGAAACGCTTCTGTAGGCGGGACGGATAATCTTGTCGACGTTCGTCAGCTCCTCGAGCATATGCGCGCTCCAGCCCACAATGCGCGCCATGGCGAAAATCGGCGTGTACAGCTCCGGCGGGATGTCGAGCATACTGTATACGAAGCCGCTGTAAAAATCGACGTTGGGGCTGACGCCCTTGTAGATGCGCCGCCGCGCGGAGATGACCTCCGGCCCCAGGCGGGCAATCAGGCTGTAAAGCTCGAAATCCTCGGCGCGGCCCTTTTCCTTTGCAAGCTTTTCCACAAAGCTTTTGAAAATTTCGGCGCGCGGGTCGGAAATGGAGTAGACCGCGTGGCCCATGCCGTAAATCAGGCCCTTTTTGTCAAACGCCTTGCGCTCGAGCAGCGCCTCCAGGTACCGGCGCACCTCGTCCTCGTCGCGGATGTCGCGCACATGGCGCTTGATGTCCTTGAACATTTCGACGACCTTGATGTTCGCGCCGCCGTGCTTCGGGCCCTTTAAGGAGCAGAGCGCCGCCGCCATGACGGAGAAGGTGTCGGAGCCGGACGAAGCGACCACGTGCGTCGTGAACGACGAGTTGTTGCCGCCGCCGTGCTCCATGTGGAGAATCAGCGCGATGTCGAGCACCTGCGCCTCGAGCGCCGTGTACTTTTTGTCGGGCCGCAGCAGCCGCAGGATGTTTTCCGCCGCGGAAAGCCTGGCGTCCGGGTGGTGGATGTACAGGCTGTCGTTGCACAGGTAATGGTTGTACGCCTGGTACCCGTAAACCGCGAGCATCGGGAACCGGCTGATAAGCGACAGGCATTGCCGCAGGACGTTTTCCTGCGTCATATCGGTCGGGTTGCTGTCGTAGGCGGACAGCGTCAGCACGCTGCGCGTCAGGCTGTTCATGATGTCCTTGCTCGGCGCCTTCATTACCACGTCGCGCACAAAGTTGCGCGGCAGAAAGCGCAGCGTCGCCAGCACGTCGCAAAATTCCGCCAGCTGCCCGCTGTCGGGCAGCTTCCCGAACAGCAGCAGGTACGCCGCCTCCTCAAAGCCGAAGCGCTGCTCCCGAATGCAGCCGCGCACAAGCTCGGTGACGTTGATGCCGCGGTAACGCAGCTCCCCGGCGCAGGGCTTGCGCCCCTCGGGGGTCTCCTCATAGGCCTTGATGTTGGAAATGGTCGTCAGCCCCGCCAAAACGCCGACGCCGTTTTTGTCGCGCAGCCCGCGCTTGACGGAATAGGCGTCGAACAGCGCGGGGTCAATCGCGCTGCACGCGATGTTCTGCTCGCTCATTTTGGCAGCGTATTCCAAAACCTCGCTTTTGGTTTTGCGCATATCGAATTCCTCCTTTGCCGGCCGCGGGCAAACGCCCGCCGCCTGTGACTTTCCAATCTTAATGATAGCGGAAAACCGGGCGTGCGTCAATGTTTAATTTGTAAACATTGTATGAACTGTACCGTTTCTATTGACAGTTTTTATGCAAACGTTTATAGTATAGACAGAAAAGGGGCGGTATGTATGGATGAAACGGTACGGCAGGAAACTGCGGAGATGCTCACGGAGCTTTTGTTCCGGTTTTACAGCGCCGGGCAGCGGCAGCCGCGCGTCAGCGCGGGCCCGAAGGTGCACACCCACGCCTTCCACGTGCTGTATCTGCTTATGCACGCGCACGAAAAGCGGCTGTCGTTAAGCTTCCTGCTGACGGAGCTGCAGGTGACCAAGCAGCAGCTTTCCAAGCTTTTGAACGAGCTCGAGGACCTCGGCTTTGCGGCGCGCGTGCGCACGGAGAACGACCGCCGCAACGTGCTTTTGCGCCTGACCGACGCGGGCGAGCAGTATTTTCTGGAGCGCGAGCAGGCGGTCGCCGACCGCATTGCGGCATTCTTGGACAAATTCCCGGCGGGCAAGGCCGAGATTCTGCACGAGCTGCTCCAGCAGCTGAGCGCCTGACGGGACCGGCGCGGGACGACCGGGCGGACACACGACGTGTCCGCCCGTTTTTTGTGCAAAAGCGGGAAAACGACGAAAAAAGCGGAAAAGCGCGCTGCTGTGCGGGTTTCGACAAACTGCACAATATATTGCGAAAATTTTCGCCGCTTTTCCGATTGCATACTAAGTTTTGTGGTGCTATAATAAAGGCACTTTCCGTCCGGCGGCATGGTCGGGCGGACTGCTTTGTCTGAAAAAAGGGGAGATGCATATGAAGATTTGCGGGCTGCAAAGCCTGACGCTGCTCGATTTCCCGGGCAGGGTCGCCTGCACGGTGTTCACGGCCGGCTGCAATATGCGCTGCCCGTTTTGCCACAATGCGGACCTGGTGCTGTCCCCCGACGCGCCCGAGGAAATGTCCATGGAGGCGTTTTTCGCCTTTTTGCAAAAACGGCAGGGGCTGCTCGACGGGGTCTGCGTCACCGGCGGCGAGCCGCTTTTGCAGGCGGGGCTTATCGAGTTCTTTCAGCGCGTAAAGGAAATGGGCTTTACAACGAAGCTCGACACCAACGGCTTTTTGACCGAGCGGCTGCGGCAGACCGTGGAAAGCGGCGCGGTCGATTACGTGGCGATGGATGTAAAAAACGACCCGAGCCGCTATGCCGAGACCGTCGGGATACCCGATTTCCCGACGGAGCCGATTCTTGCAAGCGTGCAGTACCTGATGACCTGCGGCGTCGAGTACGAGTTCCGCACCACGGTCGTGCGCGAGCTGCACCGCGCCGGCAACCTGACGGCCATTGCCGAATGGCTGCGGGGCGCAAAACGCTATTTTCTGCAGGGGTTCCGCGATTCCGGCGCGCTTTTGGGGACAGGGCTGCACCCCTACTCCCCGCAGGAGATGCGCGGCCTGCTCGCGCGCGTGCGGGCGGTTCTGCCGCAGGCCGAGCTGCGCGGCGTGGATTGACGCCGCGTATGGCCACAATATATTGTGTGTGTTTAAAAATCACAAACAATATCTTGTTTAATTTCCTTGACAGCCGCACGGCGGCATAGTATAATAATTTTTGCATCCTTCTTTTGGAAATGAACGGGCGACCGGTCAAACGATAGAAATTAAAAAAAGTGAGGGAAAAGGAATGTATCAGGTCATCAAACGGGACGGCAAGCGCGTAGACTTCGACCTGTCCAAAATCACCGAGGCCATCCGCAAGGCGTTTGAGGCGCAGGAACGGCAGTACAACATGGACATCATCGAGCTGCTCGCACTCAAGGTTACGGCGGATTTTGAGAAAAAGGTCAAGGACGGGCTCATCGGCGTCGAGGACATCCAGGACAGCGTCGAGGCCGTGCTTATCGCGGCGGATTACGCCGACGTGGCGAAAGGGTATATCCTTTACAGAAAGCAGCGCGAAAAGATTCGCAACATGAAGTCCACGGTGCTCGATTACAAGGAGATTGTCAACAACTACGTGCACCTGACGGACTGGCGCGTGAAGGAAAATTCCACCGTGACCTATTCGGTCGGCGGCCTCATCTTAAGCAACTCCGGCGCCATTACGGCGAATTACTGGCTGTCGGAGATTTACGACAATGAAATCGCGGAAGCGCACCGCAACGCCGACATCCACATCCACGACCTGTCGATGCTCACCGGCTACTGCGCGGGCTGGTCCTTAAAGCAGCTTATCCAGGAGGGCCTCGGCGGCATCCCGGGCAAAATCACCTCGTCGCCCGCGTCGCACCTTTCGACGCTGTGCAACCAGATGGTCAACTTCTTGGGCATCATGCAGAACGAATGGGCGGGCGCGCAGGCGTTCTCCTCGTTCGACACCTACCTGGCGCCCTTTGTAAAGGTTGACAACCTGTCATACAAAGAGGTCAAGCAGTGCATCCAGTCCTTCGTCTACGGCGTCAACACGCCCAGCCGCTGGGGCACGCAGTCGCCGTTCACGAACATCACGCTCGACTGGACGGTTCCCGCGGACCTTGCCGAGCTCAACGCGATTGTCGGCGGCAAGGAAATGGACTTCAAGTACAAAGACTGCAAAAAAGAAATGGATATGGTCAACAAGGCGTTCATCGAAATCATGGTCGAGGGCGACGCCAACGGCCGCGGGTTCCAGTACCCCATCCCGACCTATTCTATCACCAAGGACTTTGACTGGTCCGAAACCGAGAACAACAAGCTTCTGTTTGAGATGACCGCGAAGTACGGCACGCCGTATTTCTCGAACTACATCAACAGCGACATGGAGCCCTCGGACGTGCGTTCCATGTGCTGCCGCCTGCGGCTCGATTTGCGCGAGCTGCGCAAGAAATCCGGCGGCTTCTTTGGCAGCGGCGAGAGCACGGGCTCCGTCGGCGTTGTGACCATCAATATGCCGCGCATCGCCTACCTTTCCAAGACCGAGGAGGAGTTCTACAAGCGGCTCGACCGCATGATGGACATTGCCGCGCGTTCCCTGAAGGTCAAGCGCGACATCATCTCCCGGCTTCTGGACGAGGGCCTGTACCCCTATACCAAGCGGTATCTCGGCACCTTTAACAACCACTTCTCGACCATCGGCCTTATCGGCATGAACGAGGCGTGCCTCAATGCCAACTGGGTCGGCGAGGATTTGAGCCACCCGCACGCGCTGCAGTTTACGAAGGACGTGCTCAACCATATGCGCGAGCGCTTGTCCGACTATCAGGAGCAGTACGGCGACCTCTATAACCTGGAGGCGACCCCGGCGGAGTCCACGACCTACCGCCTTGCCAAGCACGACGTGCAGCGCTATCCCGACATCATCACCGCGGCGGGCGACTGCGGCACGCCGTACTACACGAATTCCTCGCACCTGCCGGTGGACTTCACCGCCGACATCTTTGAGGCGCTCGACATCCAGGACGAGCTGCAAACGCTTTACACCTCCGGCACGGTCTTCCACGCCTTCCTGGGCGAAAAGCTGCCGAGCTGGCAGGCCGCCGCGAACCTGGTGCGCAAAATCGCCGAAAACTACAAGCTGCCCTACTACACCATGTCCCCGACCTATTCGGTCTGCAAGGAGCACGGCTACATCACGGGCGAGCACTATACCTGCCCCGAGTGCGGCGGCGTGACCGAGGTCTACAGCCGCATCACCGGCTATTACCGCCCGGTGCAGAACTGGAACGACGGCAAGGCCGAGGAATTCAAGCACCGCAAGCTTTACGACATCGCCAATTCCCACCTGCGCCACAACGGCGTTTTGAACCCGGAGACGGCAGAGGGCCCTGCCGCCGCGCCGCAGGAAAAGGCGGGCGAGCTGCTGCTGTTCACCACCAAGACCTGCCCGAACTGCAAGCTTGCCAAGGCGGCGCTCGACAAGGCCGGCGTTGCGTATACCGTGATTGACGCGGAGGAAAACGCGGACCTGACGGACAAATACGGCGTTCGCCAGGCGCCGACGCTCGTCTCTGTTTCGGGTGACAGCTTTGAGACCTTTGCGAACGCCTCCAACATCAAGGCGTTTGCGGAAAGGGCATAACCTATGCAGGATATCCTGATTGTCGGCGCGGGCACGGCGGGCTTGACGGCCGCCATTTACGCCGCCCGCGCGGGCAAGACCGTGACCGTGCTCGAAAACGAAGCCGTCGGCGGGCAGATTGCCACCTCGCCGAAGGTCGAAAACTACCCCGGCTTTGAAAGCATCAGCGGGGCGGAATTTTCCGACCGGCTTTTCAACCAGGCGACGGCGCTGGGCGTTTCGGTCGAGCTGGAGCGCGCCAAGGCCGTCCGGCAGGCGGAAGGCGGCTTCACCGTCGAGACCGGCGGCTCGTCGTATGCGGCGCGCGCGCTTATCCTCGCGACGGGCGTCAAGCACCGCAATCTGGGGCTGCCGGAAGAAGCGGCGTATCTCGGGCGCGGGCTGTCCTATTGCGCGGTGTGCGACGGGGCGTTTTTCCGCGGCCGCACCGTGGCGGTCGTCGGCGGCGGCAACGCCGCGCTGCAAAGCGCGGTTTACCTTTCCGACGTCGCCGAAAAGGTCTATCTTATCCATCGCCGCGCGCAGTACCGTGCCGAGGAGGCCGTCGTGCGCGCCATGGAGGCAAGGCCGAACATCGAGCCCGTCCTCAACAAAACCGTCGCGGCGCTCTCAGGCGAGCCGCTTTTGCAGGCGCTCACCCTGCGCGATACGCAGACCGGAGAGACCTCGGAACTCCCGGTAAACGGCGTGTTCGTTTCCATCGGCAAGGTCCCCGCAAACGACTTTTGCCGTGACCTGGTAAGGCTCGACGACGCCGGCTTTATCGTAGCGGACGAATCGTGCAAAACGAACGTACCCGGTATTTTTGCCGCGGGCGACTGCCGCACAAAGTCCGTGCGCCAGCTGACCACCGCCGCAGGCGACGGCAGCGTCGCCGCCCTTGCCGCGTGCGACTACTTAAACGCAAACGCATAAAGCACCAAAGCAAAAGCCCTTTGCGCAAAAGCAAAGGGCTTTTCTGTTTGCCGCAAGCTTTCTGCCTGCGAATACGAAAAACAAGGTTCTCAAAAGCGCTTGCGCTTACGCATTTTGCGTTCCGGAAAATTGGTTTGTAATTTTTACGGGCGGCCTATTGACAAAAAGAATAAGCCGGTATATACTGATATCAATTAGTATCAATTAGTATCAGCGGTGAGAATATGGATGCATTCAAGTTTTCGGAAATGCTTTCTGATAAAAATATACTGGATTTGAAAAAATTGAAATATAAATATCCGGACTGCTTTGACGATTTCCTTTCGGTGCTGAAGGCATCCTTTTATACGCCGCTGCCTCTGCGGGATTTTCAGGGGAACAATCTTGTGTATTTAAAATCCTGCACGGGCATTAACTTGGAGGCGGTTAAGCTTCTGTATCGTCCTCAAAAATCCGCCTACGGCGCAAAAGCATTGGAGAATGAGATAATTGCGACCTCCGCGATTGAAAGCATAGATTTCAGCAGAGAGAGCGTGCGCAATATTATGCGGGGGCTCGCCCCGCGGGATGAGGAAGAAAACAGAATATACGGATTAAAGCAGGGGCTTGATTTTATCAGCAACAAGGAAAATAAAATTACGGAAGACAATATTTACAAGCTGTATAGGATGGCAATCGGCAATTTCCTCAGCGAGGAAAACAAGCTGGAGCCGGGGAGTTATTACCGGAAGGATTCCGTTTTCGTTATGAGCGACAGAGTGGAGCACAGCGGGCTCGATTATTCAAAATTACCGGAATATATGCAGGCGTTTGTGCAGTTTGCAAATGCAAAAGACGGATTGAACGATTTGCTGAAAACCGTTATGCTTCATTTTTACATTGCCTATATCCATCCTTATTTTGACGGCAACGGCAGAATGGCGCGTCTGATTCATATGTGGTTTTTGATTCAAAACGGCTATGAAAGTACGCTGTTTGTGCCTTTTTCCAGCTATATAGAAAAAAGCAGGAAAAAATATTACGATGCGTATACGCTTGTGGAGGAGAACCGCAAGCTTTCCGGCGTTGTTGATATTACGCCGTTTCTGGTGTATTTCATTCACCAGGTTTATGAAAAAATGACTGCGGATTCGATTTCGTCCGACACCTTGCAAAACTATCGCCATGCCTTCACGGCGGGCAAGATTACGGAAAAAGAAGCCAAGCTTTGGCAATTTGTATTGTCTGCCTATGCGAACGAAAGCTTTACGACCAAACAGCTTGAAAAAGATTTTGGCGACGCTGCCTATGCGACCATTCGCAGCTTTGTGCTGAAATTTGCGGATTTAGGCTTGCTGAACGCACAAAAAATGAAAAACAAAACCGTGTACAGCGTTCAATGAAGGCAGGAGGCTTAGGCGGCGGAATCTTTTTTTGCAGCGCCGTGCGCAGAGGCGTAAAGGTCTTTTGTACATTCGACAAAAAATTTCCCGGCGGCCCGGTATAAAATCTCCAATCAAACAGACAATAGCACAGAACGAATTTGGAAAGGGAGATTTCATATATGAAAGCCACCGGCATTGTCAGAAGGATTGACGACCTTGGGCGCGTGGTGATTCCCAAGGAGATTCGCCGCACCATGCGCATCCGCGAGGGCGACCCGCTGGAAATTTACACCGCGCCCGACGGCGAGGTCATTTTTAAGAAGTATTCCCCCATCGGCGAGCTGTCGCAGACGGCCGCGCAGTATGCCGAGGTGCTCAACCGCGCCATGCAGCTGCCCGTGCTCATTACCGACCGCGACCACGTTATCGCCGTGTCCGGCGCGCCGAAGCGCGAGCTCTCCGACCGGCGCGTCAGCGAGGAGCTCGAGGCGCTCATGACCGAGCGCGCAACCTACACCGCCGCGCCCGACATCCCGCCCCTGTACCCGGTGACGGGCTACGAAAAGGAGGCGGCGCTGGCACTTCCCATTATCGGCAGCGGCGACGTTTCGGGCGCCGTGGTGCTGATGCTGCGCGAGGACGGCTCCATGCCCACCGCCGAGGAAACCAAGCTCATGCAGGTCGCGGCGTCCTTCCTCGGCAAGCAGATGGAGGATTGACGGCAGACGGACGGGACTTCGGTTTGCAAATACAGACGGGAGAAAGCCTTGGCTTCCTCCCGTCCTTTTGCTTGGGTATTTTATTTTTCCGGATTTTCCAAATCGACCAAATGAAACCCCGCCGCGCGGATAAGCCGGTTATAGACCGCAAGCCCCATGCCGGAAAGGTCCGGGCAGCGCGCATACACGGTTTTGGCGCCCTGCTCGTCGAGCTCGCGCAGCGCGTCGAAAAGCCTTGCGGCCTGCGATGCGCCGTCGTGCGCCTTCCCGTAGGTCACGGCGCGCGGGAAATGCGCGTCCTCTCCTTGAAAGCAGAGGACGGTCGCGTCTTTCCCGTCCACATAGGCGCAAAACTGCTCGAACGTGCCCTTTAGAATCGTAATATCCGCGCGCGGGGCATAATGCTTGTATTTCATGCCGGGCGATGCGGCAACCGCGCCGTCCTTCAATTTGTGCAGCACGGCGTCGTCCACCTCGACCTCGCCCAAAACCGCCCGCAGCTGCTCGACGGTCACGCCGCCCGGCCGCAGCACGCGCGGCACGGCGCCGACCAGCGAAACCACCGTGGATTCCACGCCGACCGCCGCGCTGCCGCCGTCCAAAATCAGCGGGATGCGTCCGTGCATATCGGCGAATACATACGCCGCGTTCGTGGGACTGGGGCTGCCCGAGAGGTTCGCGCTCGGCGCGGCCAGCGGCACGCCCGCCTTGCGGATGACGGCCGCCGCTACGGGGTGGACGGGCATCCGCACCGCCACGGTGGAAAGCCCGGCCGAAACGGCGGCGGGCACGCGGGCGCTGCGCGGCAGAATCATGGTTAAGGGCCCCGGCCAAAACGCCTTCGCAAGGCGCTTCGCCGCTTCGGGAACAGCCGTCACCAGCGGCTGCAAATCCGCCATGGCGGCGATGTGGACAATCAGGGGGTTGTCCTGCGGCCGCCCTTTGGCGGCGAAAATCTTGGCGACCGCCGCCTCGTTTAGCGCGTTGGCGGCAAGGCCGTAGACCGTTTCCGTGGGGATGGCGACGACCTCGCCCGCTCTAAGCAGCGCCGCCGCGGCGTCAACGGCGGCTTCGTCTACCGCGCCGTCGGGGCGGTACGCGTTTCGCACCTGCGTTTCCATGCTCGCACCCTCTTTACCGGACAAACGACCGGATGGCAAAATACGCAATCACGACGGCGCCGAGCACAATGCGGTACCAGCCGAAGACCTTGAAGTCATGCTTTTTGATATAGGCCATCAGGAATTTGATGATAAACAGCGACACGACAAACGCCGTGATAAGCCCCACAAGCAGGATGGCGATTTCCTGCCCGGTATAGGAAAAGCCGTATTGCACAAGCTTTAGGGCGCTTGCGCCGAACATCACGGGCACGGCGAGGAAAAACGTAAATTCCGCGGCAACGGTGCGCGACACGCCCAAGAGCAGCGCGCCGACAATCGTCGCGCCCGAGCGCGAGGTGCCGGGGAAGACGGCGGCGATAAGCTGAAACAGGCCGATGTAAAACGCGATGGGGTATGTTAAGTCGGCAATGGAATTGATTTTCGGCTGCCGCTTTTTGTTGTAGTTTTCGATGATGAGAAAGCAGACGCCCACGACAATGAGCATCACGGACACCGTCTGCCAGTTGTAAAACCATTCCTCGAGCTTGTCGTCAAACAGCAGGCCGACCACGGCGGCGGGAATGCAGGCGACGACGACCTTGAACCACATGGTGAAAATGGGCTTTTTGATAAGCAGCTTCTTTTCCTGTGTGCCGAACGGCCAAAGCTGCTTCCAGAACATCACCACAACCGCCAAAATCGCGCCCAGCTGTATGACGACGAGGAACATGCTGCGAAAGTCGTCGGAGACGTCGAGCTTGATGAATTCGTCGACCAAAATCATGTGGCCGGTGCTGCTGACGGGCAGCCATTCGGTAATGCCTTCCACAAGCCCCAAAAAAAAGGCCTTCAAAATTTCCAACATATGCGTTTTACTCCTTTTTTTAATCGTTCTAAGTATACCAGACTTTCCCGCGAAAGAAAACCTCCCGCAAGAAATTTTTTCGCCCGGCCGCCGCGTTGCTTTTTTTTTCGCGCCATGCTACAATAAAGCCCGGCAGAAAGGCTTTGCATAAAGGAAATCGAGATATGAACAAGCATTTTGAAGCATTGGAGCTTCCGAAAATTTTAGAAATGCTCGCGGGGCACACCGCCTGTGCGGACGCGCGTGCGGCGGCGCTTGCCGTTACGCCGCAGACGGATTTTTACGAAGCGCAGCGGCTTTTGGAGGAGACGAAGACCGCCCACGGGCTTATCGCGCAGTTCGGCGCGCCGTCCTTCGGCGGGCTGCAAAACGTGGACGGGCCGCTGCGGCGCGCCGAGGCGGGCGCGACGCTGTCCATGCGCGCGCTGCTGGATATCGGCGCGGTTTTGCGCGCGGTGCGCGGCATTGCCGACTGGCGCGGGAAAAGCGCCGGGGTGCGGGGGGCCCTGGACGACCGCTTTTCGAGCCTTTATCCGAACAAATACCTGGAGGACCGCATTTTCGGCGCCATTGTAACGGAAGAGGAAATGTCCGACAACGCCTCCCCCGCGCTGCGCGACATCCGCCGCAAGATAAAAGCGCAGGAGGCGCGCGTCCGCGAGCAGCTCGAACGGCTGGTGCGCTCGTCCGCCTACAAAAACAGCCTGCAGGACGCGATTGTGACGCAGCGCGGCGGGCGGTTCGTCGTGCCGGTCAAGGCCGAGCACCGCGCCGAAATTCCGGGGCTTGTCCACGATACGTCGTCGAGCGGCTCGACGGTGTTCATAGAGCCTGCCGCCGTCGTGGAGGCGAACAACGCCGTTAAGGTGCTCGAGAGCCGCGAGCGCGACGAGATAGAGCGGATTCTTGCCGAGCTGTCCGCCGAGGCGGCGGGCTTTGCCGAAAGCATCCGCCAAAGCTGCCAAAGCGCGGTGGAGCTTAACCTGATTTTCGCCAAGGCGAACCTGGCGTACGCCATGCACGCGTCGCCGCCGGTCTTAAACGCCGACGGGGTTATCGAGCTGAAACAAGCGCGCCATCCGCTTATCCCCGCCGACCGCGTCGTGCCGGTGGACATCCGCCTGGGGCGCGATTTCGACGCGCTGGTTATCACCGGCCCCAACACGGGCGGCAAGACCGTTTCCATTAAGACGCTGGGGCTTTTGACGGGCATGGCGGCGTGCGGTCTTTTCATTCCGGCGGCGGAAAATTCTCACGTGGCGGTATTTGACCGTGTGCTTGCCGACATCGGCGACGAGCAGAGCATCGAGCAGTCGCTGTCCACCTTTTCGGCGCATATGACGAACCTGGTGCGCATCTACGGCGAGACCGGCCCCAACACGCTGGTGCTTATCGATGAGCTCGGCGCGGGCACGGACCCGGTGGAGGGGGCGGCGCTGGCCGTCGCGATTCTCGAAGCGCTGCGCAAAAAGGGCGCGCGCCTTGCGGCGACGACGCACTATTCGGAGCTTAAGGCCTACGCCTTGCACACCGACCGGGTCGAAAACGCCTCGTGCGAATTTTCGGTGGAGACCCTGTCGCCGACCTACCGGCTGCTTATCGGCGTGCCGGGCCGGTCCAACGCGTTCGCCATTTCCGAGCGCTTGGGGCTGCCCCGGGCGATTCTCGAGGAGGCGCGCGCCATGGTCTCGGCGGAGGACCGGCGCTTTGAGGACGTGGTGGATACGCTCGAGGCGTCCCGCACCGCGCTGGAACACGAGCGCGAAGCCGTGCAAAAGCGGGAGGCGGAGGTCGAGGCTTTGCGCGCAAAGGTGCAGACCGCGCAGCAGAACGCCGAGGAAAAAAGCCGCCAGACGCTGGAACGCGCCCGCAGGGAGGCCGCCGCCGTTACCGAGCAGGCGCGCCGCGCCGCCAACGGGCTGCTTATGGAGATTGACCGGCTCAAAAAAGAGCAGGCGAAGGAAAAGGACGCCGCCGCGCTCGCGCGCAAGGCGCGCGCGGCCATGCGGGCGAAGCTGGGCGAGCTCGACGACCTGACCGCCGAAACGCTCGGCGTGGAAAAAGACGGGGAATACACCCTCCCGCGCGCGCTGCAGGCCGGCGATACGGTGCTGCTGACAACGCTCGGCGTACAGGCGACGGTGCTTGCCGTGCTGCCGGGCGGCAGCGTCGAGCTGCAGGCGGGGGCGATGAAGCTCAAGGCGGACGTCGGCGACCTGCGGCTTCTCAAGGGTAGGCCGAAAGCGCAGCAGCCGCCCCGGCGGCCCGTTTCCGAGGGCAGCCGCGCCGCGGCGGCGGACACGGCGATGCGCGTGGACCTGCGCGGCAAAAACGCCGAGGAGGCCCTTTTGGATTTGGATATGTTCCTCGACCGCGCCGTGCGCACGGGGCTGGAAACGGTCACCATCGTCCACGGCAAGGGCACCGGCGTGCTGCGCAAGGCGGTGCAGGCGCACCTGCGCCGCCACCCGAACGTCCGGTCGTTCCGCCTGGGCGTTTACGGCGAAGGCGAGGACGGCGTGACCATCGCCGAGCTCAAATAAGGTTTTTTGTTGCAAAATATGCGCAAGTATGCTATACTCTTTATATTCGCTACATAAAAGTAGTTCAAACCCAACAGAGTTTCGGAGGCGTTTTGTATGCAGAAAAAAATCATCGCGGCGGCATTGGCGATTCTCGCGTTCGCGTGCCTTGCGACGGCGTGCGGCGAAGAGGAACAAACATATACCCCTGTGGAATACACAACCGACGCCGAGGGCGGGCGCTATGTCACGAACGTGTACGGCGACCTTATCCCGGTGACGACGGATACGGACGGCTCCATGGAGCTGCTGGAGGATTTGTATACCAAGACGGCCGAGCAGGTCCAGGAGGACGTGGAGCGTCTGGAGGGCGCCACGGCCGGTACGACCGGCAGCGCGCAGACGAATGTCCCGACGAGCGGCAGCAGCGGCGGGGAAACGAGCGAAACGCCGGGCGGCGGCATCGAGATTGGCAACGCGTCCCCCGATTCGGAGGGCGGCCGCGAAGCGGTCATCGTCTGGTAAGCTGCCGGATTTCGGCAAAAAACCGCTTGACAAGGGCGGCAAACTTTAGTATAATACCCCTCTGTAAAGGCTTCTGCATTTACAGAGGGGCTTATTTGTCGGAAAGGCGGGTTCCTGCAATGGCGAACAATGTGGAAATCACAATTCTTCTGGATTATTACGGGGAAATGCTCACGCAAAAGCAGCGCGATTTCCTCAGTTATTACTACAACGACGACCTCTCGCTTTCCGAAATTGCCGAGAACGAGGGCATCACGCGCCAGGGCGTGCGCGACGCGATTAAGCGCGCCGAGACGCTGCTGTATGAAATGGAAAGCAAGCTCGGCTTTGCCAAGCGCATCGACGGCATCCGCGACCATCTGCGGCAGATTATCGACTGCGCGGAAAGCATCAACGCCTACAACCTCGACCACGGGCTGTCCCGGGAAATCAACGAAACCACCGTGCGCATCAAATCGCTTGCGCTGGACATTATCGAGTAAGCAGGGGCGCACAGTATGGCATTTGAAGGATTATCCGACCGGCTCGAAGCCGCCTTTAAGCGGCTGCGCAGCAAGGGCAGCCTGACCGAGAGCGACGTCAAGGAGGCCATGCGCGAGGTACGCCTGGCGCTTTTGGAAGCCGACGTCAACTATAAGGTTGCAAAAGATTTTACAAACACGGTCACCGAACGCGCCATCGGCGCCCAGGTGATGGAGAGCCTGACGCCCGCGCAGATGGTGATTAAGATTGTCAACGAGGAGCTGACCGCGCTCATGGGCGGCACCAACAGCCGCCTGGCGTACGCGTCGCATCCGCCGACAATCGTGATGATGTGCGGCCTGCAGGGCTCCGGCAAAACGACGCACTGCGCGAAGATTGCGCGGAAGCTAAAGTCCGAGGGGCACCGGCCGCTGCTGGTCGCGTGCGACGTGTACCGCCCCGCCGCCATCAAGCAATTGCAGGTCGTCGGCGGGCAGGTGGACGTCCCCGTTTTTGAAATGGGGCAGGGCGACCCGGTCGTCATTGCCGAAAACGCCGTGAAGCTCGCCAAGGACCACGGCTACGACTATGTGTTTTTGGATACTGCCGGGCGTCTGCACATTGACGAGACGCTCATGCAGGAGCTCAAAAATATCAAGGCGTCCATTCATCCGCATGAAATCCTGCTGGTGGTCGACGCCATGACCGGCCAGGACGCCGTCACCGTCGCCTCCTCCTTTGACGAGGCGCTGGGCATCGACGGGATTGTGCTGACCAAGATGGACGGCGACACGCGCGGCGGCGCGGCACTTTCGGCGCGCGCCGTGACGGGCAAGCCCATCAAATTCGTCGGCACGGGGGAAAAGCTCGACGCGCTCGAGTATTTCTACCCCGACCGCATGGCCTCGCGCATCCTCGGCATGGGCGACGTGCTCTCCCTCATTGAAAAGGCGGAGACCGCGCTCGACGAGAAAAAGGCGCAGGAGCTGGAAAAGAAGCTGCGCAAAAACAAATTCGACCTGAACGACCTGCTCGACCAATTGCAGCAGGTGCGCAAAATGGGCTCGATGAAGGACCTTTTGGGGATGCTTCCGGGCGTGGGCAGCAAATTGAAGGATGTGGATGTGGACGAGGGCCAGTTTGACCGGATTCAGGCCATCATCTATTCGATGACCCCCGCCGAGCGCAGCCGCCCCGACATCATCAACCCCTCGCGCAAGCGGCGCATTGCCGCGGGCTGCGGGCTTAAGGTGGAGGACGTCAACCGGCTGCTCAACCAGCATAAGCAGATGCAGAAAATGTTCAAGCAGCTCAATTCCAAGGGCGCGCGCCGCCGTTTCGGGCGCGGGCTGTTCGGCTGATACCGTATCCGGCACACAAATTTTGTGTTTGGTATAAATTTTGTCAATATTCAGTTTGGAGGAACAAACAATGGCAGTAAAAATCAGACTGCGCCGCATGGGCGCAAAGCGTGCACCGTTCTATCGCGTGGTCGTGGCGGATTCCAAGTCCCCGCGCGACGGCAAGTTCATTGAGGAAATCGGCACCTACGACCCGATGAAGGAACCCGCCGAAATCAAGATTGACGTGGAAAAGGCGCAGCAGTGGCTCAAGAACGGCGCGCAGCCTACCGATACGGCGAAGGCGCTGCTCAAGAAGTGCGGCGCAATCCAGTAAACCCGGGAGGCTCTGAGCGTTGGAAGAACTTTTAAAAGCAATCGCACAAGGGCTTGTGGATAACCCCGACGCCGTGGAAGTCACGGCGGACGAACCCGATGCGCGCGGCAACGTCGTGTACCATCTGCACGTGGCAGAGGACGACATGGGCCGCGTAATCGGCAAGCAGGGCCGCATTGCGAAGGCGATTCGCACGGTCATGAAGGCGCGCGCGACCAAAGAGGGCGTACGCGTACAGGTGGATATCGACTGAGAAAAAGCGCGCGGGCATTCGCGCGCTTTTTTGCATGGAGAGCAGGGAACGACAGGATGGAAAAACCATTTTTAGAGGCGGGCCGGTGCGTGGGGACGCACGGCGTGCGCGGCGAGGTTAAAATCGACCCCTGGTGCGACAGCCCCGCGTTTTTGTGCGGGTTTGACACGCTGTATCTCGACGCCGAGGGCAGGTCCGCGCTGCACGCAAGCCGGCTGCGCGTCCACAAAAATCAGGTGCTCGGGCAGTTTGCGGGCGTGGACACCCTGGAGGCGGCCGAAGCACTGCGCGGCAAAATTGTCTATATCGACCGCCGCAGCGCGCCGCTGGAGGCGGGGCGGTGGTTCGTGCAGGACCTGCTCGGGTGTAAAGTTGTGGACTTTGACAGCGGTGCGGAATACGGCACGCTTAGCGAGGTGATTCCGGGCGCCGGCGCCAACGACGTCTGGGCGGTCCGGCGGCCGGGCGGGGAGACGGTGCTGGTGCCCGCCATTCCCGACGTCGTGTGCGAAGCCGACGTGGCGGCGGGCCTTGTGCGCATCCGCCCCCTGCGCGGCCTGTTTGACGGCGAGGCGGTGGAGGTGCGCGATGCGGATTGACATTATGACCCTGTTCCCCGAAATGTGCGAGGCGGTGCTCTCGGAAAGCATCCTCGGCCGCGCGCGGCAAAAGGGCGCGGTGGAGATTCGCTGTGTCAATATCCGCGACTTTACAGCCGACAAGCACAATCGCGTGGACGACGCGCCCTACGGCGGGGGAATGGGGATGCTCATGCAGACCCAGCCGATATACGACTGCTACCAATCGCTTTGCGGCGCGGGCGAAAAACCGCACCTTATCTATTTGTCCCCGCAGGGCAAAACGCTCACGCAGGAAAGGGTTAAGGCGCTCAGCGCCCTGCCGCGGCTTGTCCTGCTCTGCGGGCATTACGAGGGCGTGGACGAGCGCGTGCTCGAGGAGATTGTGGACGAGGAAATCTCCGTCGGCGATTACGTGCTCACGGGCGGGGAGCTGCCCGCGCTGGTGCTCACGGACGCGGTCTGCCGGATGCTCGACGGCGTGCTGCCGAACGAGGAAGCCAAGGCGCTCGAGAGCCACTACAACGGGCTGCTCGAATACCCGCAGTATACGCGCCCGCCGGTTTGGCACGGCCGCGCGGTGCCCGAGGTGCTGCTGTCCGGCCACCACGAGAACATTGAAAAATGGCGGCACGAGCAGGCGCTGCGCCGAACCGCCGAAAAACGGCCCGATTTGCTCGAGCACGCGCCGCTGGGCGACGACGACCGCAGGCTTTTGGAAACCTTAAAAACCGCATCCATACATCCGACCGAGGAAACGCAATAGGGCTTTTGCCGGAGGAAACGCCATGGAGAAAAAGCTCGCCTTCAAAAATTACGTCGGCTACACGCTGGTGGATTTTGCCAACAACCTGGCCTTCTGCGTGATGAGCGCGTACTTAACCATTTACTGCACGGATATTCTCGGGATGTCCGGCGCGGTTATCAGCGCCATCCTTATCGCTGCGCGCATTTGGGACGCCGTCAACGACCCGATGATGGGCTTTTTGGCGCAGCGCCGCCGCCCCGGCAAAACCGGGAAATACAAGCCGTTCATCCTCTGGGGCGGGCTGCCGCTCGCCGTCGTGTCGGTGCTGGTCTTTACCCGCATCAGCGACAGCGTGCTGTTCAACACGGTCTGGGTCGCGGTGTTCTACATCGCCTACGGGATGCTCTACACCGTCCTTTTGGTGCCGTACGGGTCGCTGGCCTCCGTAATGACCACGAAGGAAAACGAGCGCTCGCTGCTCTCCGTCTGCCGGTCCATCGGCGCGGGCATCGGCAATCTGCCGACCTTCATTTTCCCCATCGTCGTCATGTCGGCCGGCGCGGACGGCAACCAGATGGACGAAACGCGTCTGTTTTGGGCGATGGTCGTTATCGCGGCCTGTATGTGCCTGATTTACCTTGGTTCCTACCGCTGCATTGAGGAACGCGTGCTGGTCGAACCGGACGGGCGCAAAACGAGCGTGCGCGAGGTCCTGCGCCACATTTTCAAGGACCGCGCCTTTATCGTCATGAGCGTGCTCGGCTGCCTTTTGATGGCCGTGCAGATGTATTCGAACACCGTCAATCTGTACCTGTTCAAGGACTATTTCCAGAAAAGCTCGATGAATACGGTCTACGTCATCGTCTCCTACGCGCCGATGGTGCTGATGATGCCGTTCGTCAACAAGCTAATCAAGCGGTTCGGCAAAAAGGAAATCTGCGTCGCGGGGCTCGCCGTTTCAACGGTCGCAAGCTTTCTCACCTACATTTTGAAGATTGGCATGGACAACGTCTGGCTGTTTATCGGCCTTGCGGTGTTCGTCAACCTCGGCATCGGCTTTTTGACGCTCGAGGTCTGGGCGATGGCGGCGGACATCATCGACCACCAGGAATGGGTCACCGGCCGGCGGGAGGAAGCGTCGAACTACGCGATTTTCACCTTCATGCGCAAGGTCGGCCAGGCGCTCGCCGCGCTCGCGCCGTGGTTCGTGAGCCTTGCGGGCTACGACAGCACCAAGGCGGGCAGCGGCGTTTCGCAGGGCGAAGCGGTGCTGTCCGGTATGTATGACATCGCGACGCTTGTCCCCGTGGTGCTCTTTGCCGTGATGCTGGTGCTCGCCATTTTGTATCCGCTCAACAAAAAGACGACCGAAGCGATGCACAAGGACCTTGCCAAGCTTCACGAAACCCAGCAGATTGAAACGGTGTAAGCCGCAGGGTACGATGGAATTCGAATAAAACGAAGCACCGTAAAACCCCAGTGTTTATGCGGGTTTGCGGCGTTCGGAGAGGTCTTTTGATAACAATTTGATAACAGCCATACAAGAGCCGTTATCCTTGCAGTCCGGTGGTTTACGGGTTACACAATGATAAAAGGCGGTTTGTATGGTGGAAAAATCCATATTACAAAGCCCTTAGCTGTGGGTAATCACGCATAGCTAAGGGCTTTTTGTCATGATTCTTTGAGGTTATTTTCGCCTTTCGTAAGAGAACAGATTGTAGGAAGAAGATGCTCAACAAGTAAAAAGCAAAATTCAATTGATGTGCTGTGCGGAGTTTTAAAGATTTTTTTTGAAGCAGATAATTCGATTTGCCTCCTGAAATTGCATTGCGCAGTGAAACTGTATGCTTGTTTCGTTGTCGATTTCACAGTCACTTGCAAACTCTGTACAACCTTTTCCCTTTGCCCAAGCTTCGCAGGCAGACAACAGTGCCTTCGCATAGCCTTTTTTACGATATGCTTTTTCAATGAAAATGCCTTCTAAGTATCCTACAGGTGAGGAAGAAGTCCCCTCTACATAATCGTATCGTAATTGAACTTGTGCAAAACCTATCGGTATGTCATGGTCAAAATATATAAAGAAATGTGCATCCTCGGACTGCAAAAGAATTTTTATTTCATCGGTTTGCACTTCAAGTGTATCGCCAAATAATTCAACCGCAAAATTTGAAAGTGTTGACAAATCTCGGTCTGTTGCTTCTCTTATCATATTATGCACCCGTTTTCAATCGTCTGTTTTGAGTTGGTTCTTGAAGCTTCGATTCATGCGTCGCTTAACTCCTGTGAAGGCACTTTCGCCCAGAGCTGCGTGGTATCGTATTTCGGATAGTCGTAACGCCAGCGGTCGTAATCGTCCTTGCTGATTTCACCGGCAGAGAGCTTGTCCGCCTGCTCTTTCCAAGCATGGAGCATTTGCAGCAGCTCGTAAGCCTCTTTGCCCTTAGATATAATCCTCATTCTCCATATGGCTGGTAAGATATTCTCTGCCAATGGTCGAAATCATATCTGCTCGGATAATTTTCGTTCCGTCTATATCCATTCGCTGTTGGCAGCAGACCAACGCTCGGTAAATGTTTCATTTTCCGCTGCCGCCGTAAACAGCTGTTCAAGAAAATTCTGTATTGTTCTCAAAACGGTGCCGTAATCGTCCGTCTTGGTATTGAGCTTGCGGATAAAGGCTTTCCACTTTTTCTGCATAGCAGCATCATCGGCAAAGCTCATGACCTGCTTGAATTGCTCCAGCGAGAAGCTGTGTTCACGGTTCGAAAAGGTTTTTCGAAGTGCTTCAGTAAGCACTCCGCCATCAAAATCAAACTTGTTGGCGATATAATAAATATCGTAGTAATCTTTCATCCGGCTGGAAAACTCCATCAGGCTTAAAATGGCATCAAGTTTCTCCGCAACGGTGGTTTCAATAGAGTAAGTATTTACCGTTGGTGCTTCAAACTCCGGAAGCTGCGTTGGTATCTGGCGCTTTTCCTGTTTCGGAACAATGACATCTCCTACGCCAAAGTCAATGGTAAATGGTGTTCTTGTATTTTTGATACGGGCAACGATAGATGCACCGATTCCCGCATACTTTTTAGCGATGGCAATAGGCGCAACATCCTTAATCTCAAAGGTTACAAAATCATTGCCGGTAGGAACTGTTATGATTTCTTCCAGAAGAGACTTTAATTGTTCCGGCGTGTTTGGTACTTGCCGGAGTAAAAAGTCCACATCCACCGTTACCCGACTGTCAAAGTCAGTCAAGGAATAAAGAAACAGCCCGCCTTTCAACACAAGATTTTCAGCATATTTGGATTTCTCCAAACGACGGAGAAATTCTTCCTGACAAAAAAGCTGCAAGCAGAGCTGATAACTCCTGCCGCTTTCGGCAGCTTTGTTTTTCAGCCGTGCAAGCACGGAAGCAGCAATATCAGCCATTCAGCAGCACCTCCATCACCTCCGTCAATTTTTTATAAACCCGCATTTTCTTTGCGTAACTGGAAAGATTGCGCAGGTTTTTCTTTTCATCGGCAGCATAGGCATTGAGCGCCTTATTAAATATCTCGTTGTCCAGCTTTGTGCGGTATTTGAAACAGTCGCAAATGGTGCGTTCCCGGTCGTAAACCGCAAGCTGCACTCCGTTAAAATCCCCGCTTGTTTTTCCGATTCCAAACAAGGCAGGCTGTACAAAATACACCTTTGTCGCCAGAGAATCGATATGCAGCCTTGTCCGTGAGAAGGTACGGGGGACAGCGATTGACCATTGCCGGGGCGAAAAGTCGCTGTAACCGTAATAAAACAGCGCCGATTCCACGCATACGATGCTTTCGGGAAGAAGAGAGGCAAGCATCTGTTCTTCCTTTATATCTTCTTGCTCGGCGAGCTGGTAATAACCATGTCTGACGCGCATGATATAGCCCTCTTTACACAGATTGGCCACATCATAGTTGGTAAGCCCTTCGGCAACGAAATCAGCGGTTTTCGCAATGCCGCCGTTGTGATTTATTATGTTTTTTATGGTTTCCTTTTTGTCCACTTGTTCACCAACTTTCAAGCCACAGCTTATTGATACTGTGTTCGGAAAATATTGTACCACAGAAGCGTCCCAATATCAACAATTTTAAAAACACAAATATAAAATATTGTGAAATTAAAATTTGAAGTTTATTGCAATACACCTTGAAATCTGCTACAATATTTTCGGAGAAAATGGTATTGTCCACGCTAAGGAAGGCAAGTGTTGTCAGCCCCAATAACAAACTAACAGCATTAGCCCATATAGACAGGATAATATGGACACATCCAATAATCAAAAGCGCCGCGATACGACAGAGAACAGCGCTTAAACGAAATGGATTAGGCTTTGTCGAAGGAGGTAAGCAAATGGCAAAGCGGCCGAACCTCATCTATGTGTTCGCCGACCAGCTGCGCTTTACAAGCGTCGGCTTCAACGGCGGCGAGCCTGCCCGCACGCCGTTTCTGGACGGCTTTTCCGAAGGCTGCGTCAACCTCGAAAACGCCGTGTCGGGCCACCCGGTCTGCGCGCCGTACCGCGCGTCGCTTTTGACCGGCAAATATACGACCGGCGGCACGGGCATGGTGATTAACGAGCTGCGCGTCAACCCCGCGCACCGCACCATGGCGCACGTGCTCACGGAAAACGGCTACGGCACCTCGTACATCGGCAAGTGGCATATGTACGCGGCGCAGCTGGGCAACCACTACGACACGAAAAATTCCTACATCCCGAAAGGGGAAAACCGGCTCGGGTTCGACGAATATTTTGCGGCGTACAATTTCCACCACGAATATTACGCGCCGAAGGCGTATTACCACCTCGATTCGCCCGAAAAAATCTACTGCAAGGGCTACGAGCCCGACGACCAGACCGACCTTGCGATGGAGCGCATCCGCGCGCACAAGGCGGATGGGCGGCCGTTCGCGCTGTTTTTGTCCTACGGCACGCCGCACGACCCCTGGACGCCGGAAAACGTGCCGCAAGCGTATCTGGACCTGTTTTCCGGCGTCGATTTCCCGCCGCCGCCGAACTACCGCGCGCGCAACGACCCGCACGCCGACGCCTGGGCGCGGTTTTTGCCGGGCAAACGCAAGCGCCTGCCGGACTGGCGGCGCGTCTATGCCGCGATGGTCGCCAATCTGGACGACAACCTGCGGCGGCTGTGGGCGTGCGTCGAGGAGGAGGGGCTTGCCGACGACACGATTTTTGTGTTCACCTCCGACCACGGCGAGCTGTTCGGCGCGCACGGGCGGCACGCGAAAAATATCTTTTACGACGAGGCCGTCCGCGTCCCGTTCCTTTTGAAGTGGGGCGAGCGCCTGCCCGCCGGGCGCAACGCGACGCCCGTCAATACCGTGGACATCGCCCCGACGCTGCTCGCCTTGATGGGGCTGCCCGCGCTCGAGGGGGCGCAGGGGACGGACCTCTCGGACGCGGTGCAAAGCGGAACGTTCCGAAAAAACGACTGCCTTTTGATGGGCACGGGGCCCACCGCCATTTACGGCAACGGGACCGAGTGGCGCGGCATCCGCTCCGAACGCTACACCTATGCCGTTTACAAGGCGGGCGGGCAGGAATTTTTGTTTGATAACCTGAAAGACCCCTACCAAATGCACAACCGAATCCGCGACCCGGCGCTTGCCGATACCGCAAACGCCCTGCGCGCGGAAATGTACGAAAAAATGGCGGCGGTCGGCGACCGTTTCCGCTGGAACAGCTTTTATCGGCGCCGCTGGGTAAAAAAGCGCAAAATCCTTGTCACCACGGGTGAAACGGACAAATAAAATACCGCCCCGCACAAGCTTTGCTGTGCGGGGCGGGTTTTCGTTCAGCCGCCCAAAACCTTAAAATACCGGCGGCTGCGGGTCGGTAAAGTGTTCCGCGTCGATGGGATTTTGGGCGTAGCCGTATATCTGCCGCTGCTTCAAAAACACGGAGCTTTGGAATTTGCGGTCGGAAAAATAGAGCGCCGAGCGCGTCCAGGGGTCCAGCCCGTCCGCGGAAAACGGCAGGCGCTGCGAGGTGTAAACGCCGTCTGTGCCTGATATTTTCCCCCAGCCGTCGCCGCCCATGAAGTCGCGGGAGGCGGCAAAATAGGCCCGCCGGCCGGTGCTCGCGCGCGGAAAGGCATAGGTCGCGCCAATCATGCCGCTGTCCCGAAACGAGAAATCCTCCCGCTCAACGAGACTGGTTTGCAGCGGGGCGCAGCGCACCGTTTCGCCGTTTTGCTCGGCTAAGATTAAAGCAAAGTCCGGCGGCGCTTCTTCGCTTTGATGCCAGGAAAACACGTCCCAGTCCATGCAGAAGTAAAAGGCCTCCGAAAACGGCGCGTCATACGTTTCGGGGTAGGTAAAGCAAAACAGCGTCCGCACGGGTTCGGTCATGTCCGTTCCCCAAAATTGATAGCCGCGCACCACGGGGTCGTCCGCATTCCCGGCGGACGAGCTGTACCCGTCCAAAATGACCTGCATGGTCGCCGTATCCGCATACAGCAGCGCCTCGCTGTCCGGCAGGTCGGCGGCGATTTCGGCGGGCAGGCCGAGCGATACAAGATGCTCGCGTGCAGCGTCCGCACCCGGGCTCTGCACGTCCGCCTGCACATAGGCTTCGGTCTGCGGCGCGCGCAGCGCGGCGGTCAGCATCCCGACGCCGGGCAAAAGAAGAAACGCCAGCGCCGCCGCCAGAAAACGGCGTTTGGCTTTTTTGGGCAGGGGGTCCAGCCGCGTCTCCTGCGGCTCGCCGCTGCAAACCACGCGGCGCACGCGCGAAAACAGCGCGACAAACAGCACGGCGCCCAGCACCATGAAAACGGGCATCGTGCTGCCCCAGCCATTCTGAAGCGTTACGAGGTACGGCGTGTCGGTTGCATTATACCACCAGCCCATCATGGCGAAATAATCCGAGAAGAGCAGGAGAAAAAGCGCGGGGAATATGCCGGGCGTCATGGAATCCCCGGGTTCACAGGCGGCGTTGTAGATTTCGCACAGCGCCGGGTACAGCGCGCAAAGAAAAACGCCGTCTAAAAGCCACGCGGCCATATGCGTGAGCATGGCGGGCAAAGAGGAAAGCCCGAAATAGAGCGACACGCCGTAGGCGACAATTTGCAAAAGCAGCGTCGCGGGCTGTAAAAAATAGATTTTCCTAAGCCGCGAGCTGACGGCCTGCAGCCGCCCGAGCGCGAACAGCAGAAAAAGCCCGCCGCCGGCCTGGAAAAGCAAATCGGAATTCGGCGAAGAGAACAGCCAAAGGTGCGACAGCAAGAGCCCCCACAAAGCACAGTCCATCGCCACGTGCATCGGCCGCGGCTCGGCGTTGCCGTACAGGTCGGCGTAGCGCGACTGCAGCAGGCGCAGCGTCCCCATGCGCGCGACGGCGTCGCCGGCGGCGTCCTCCTCGGACATCCCGGTGGCGAGGTCCTGCGCATAAATTTCGGCCATGTGGTCTACAAGCTCCTCCTCGGCTTCCCGGCGCAGCTTGCGCGCGCGAATCGGGGCTACGGCGTCCCGGGCAAAGTCAGTAAGCGCACGCGGTAACATCCTGCACCCCTCCCAACACGCGGTCGACCGCCGTCCGGTAGGTGTCCCAGGCGGCGCGTTCCCGGGCAAGCGCCTTGCGGCCCTTGTCGGTGATGCGGTAATACTTGCGTCTCCGCGCGCTGCCTTCCACCTGCTCCCAGCGCGCGCACAGCAGACCCTCCTGCTCCATCGCGTGCAAAATGGGGTAGAGCGTGCCCTCGTTCATCTGAAAGACCCGTTCGCTTTCCAGCTCCACGGTCTTGATGATTTGGTAGCCGTACATCTCCCCGCGCGCGAGCACCCCTAAGACCAGAAGCGGTGTGCTGCCCTTTGCGAGCTCCTTGCGAATCTTCATGGAAAAGCCTCCTTTCGCGTCCCGGCGTCCGGGACAATACCTTTTGTATCTATGTATAGAGTAGCACGGAATACATAGATTGTCAAGGTATATTGTGAAAAAATCCGCCTTGTACCGAAATGGGGCGGGGCGGGGCTTACCCGGGCAGAGGTCAGAGGTCAGATATTAGATGTTGGACGCTAGATGCTAGATGTTAGACCGCGTAGCGGCAGGCTTCCATGCCTGCCCGCGCACAGTTCGATACGGATACACGTCCCAGCAATGATGAAACCGAAAGTCAGCTTCCGCCTTTCCTCCCTCTGACGAGGGAGGTGGGTCGGCGGTTTTGCCGCCGAGCCGGAGGGAGAGGCAAGTCAGATGTTAGCTCGCGTAGTGGCGGGCTTCCACGCCCGCCAGAAAAATGGCGTCTGGTTAACCAAGCTGCTCCCGTCTGTGCAGAACGTTTAAAATTTGCAGAAACCAAAGCAGGGGCGGGACTCCGTGCCCGGTCAGAATTCAGAGGTCAGACGTCAGAACGCGTAGGGCGGGGGCTTGCTCCCGCCGTGAAAATGGCGGAAGGTTTACCAAACTGTTTCCGGCTATCCAGATATTCAAAAATCAGTAGTTACCCTTTGCCCCCTCTGACGAGGGGGCTGGCGAGCCGAATGCAATGAGGCGAGACTGGGGGAGAGATGAATTTGAACTAAGTGCGTGCTACGCGCCGTTCTTGCGAACGGCGAGAAGGTTCTCTCCCTCCGTCACGCGCTGCGCGCGTGCCACCTCCCTCCTCAGAGGGAGGAAAGGTTACATCTGACTTTTGGTTTTCATCACCGCCGAAACGTGTGTCCGTGTCGACCTGTGCTCGGGCGGGCACGGAGTCCCGCCCCTACGGCTGTATGGATTTATTTTCATCACGGCCAAAACGTGTGTCCGTATCGGACTGTGCTCGGGCGGGCATGGAAGCCCGCCACTACGCGTTCTGACTTCTGACCTCTGACCTCTGAATTCTGACAGGGCAAGCCCCCGCCCTACCA
>DVMW01000040.1 GCA_018714805.1 Candidatus Fimenecus excrementigallinarum | reverse complement strand
ACAACCTCCCGGTACGGGTAACGAAACTGCTCGACGAACAGCAGCTCCTGCGTTTCGGTCAGCGCGGCAATGCACACGCCGCCCGGGTGCTCGACGACCTCGCGCAGGGCGGGCTTGCCGTCGGGCAGCTCGATGTCGTCCACGCGCAGGTTGAGGATGCGCCCCTTGTACTTGTACGTTTGCCGCAGCGTTTTTTCCGTTAAGTTCATACTATCCGCGTCCTTTCGCGCATATAGGTGCAGTGTGGGACTTGCCCACGGGTTTTCGGGAACAGAGGAGAGAGGCAAAATGAACAGCTTTTGCGCGCCGTTTTCGCATGAGCAGGCCAAGCGCTGCTGCGCGCACCTGCTTGCAAGGTATCCGTTCGCCGCCGTTTCGGTGCTCGGCCGCACGGCGGCCGGCCGCGCGATTTTCGCGCTGCACGTCGGCGCACCGGCGGGCGCGCCGGTGCTGTATGTATCCGGGCTTTCGGGGCGCGACGCCGCGGGCAGCGAGGCCCTGTACCGGTTTTTCGACTGCGCCTGCCGCGCCGTTTTGCGCGACACCACGCTTTGCGGGGTCAAGCTGCGCCGGACGCTGCAAAGCAGGCGGCTCGTCGTCGTCCCGTGCCTAAACCCCGACGGCGTCGAAATTTGCCGCACGGGGGTCTTCGGCGCGGGGGTTTACGCGGGGCTCGTCGGGCGCGCGGGCGCAAAAGACCTCTCGGCCTGGCCCTGTAACGCGCGCGGCGTGGCGCTTGCGCACAATTTCGATTACCGCCACGCGCCGCACCCGTTTTCCGCGTCCGAAAAGGACGGCGCGCACGCCGGCCGGTACGCCGGTCCCGCGCCGGAAAGCGAGGCGGAAACCGCGGCGCTCGCGCGGCTTTGCCGGCGCACGCCGTTTCGGCAGGCGATGCTTTTGTCGGGCGAGGGCGGCAGGCTCTTCTGGAGCGCGCCGAAAGACCTTACCGACGCCCCCTTAATGGCGCGCGTGCTGGCGTCGGCGGGGGACTTTACACTTTCCAAAAAGGGCGAGCCGCTGCTTCGCGGCAGCTTCCCCGCCTGGTTTGCGGAAACGCTGCACGCCCCGGCGTTCGAGCTTGCCGTTCCCGGCTCGCAGCCGCCGCAGGCGCTTTGGCAGACGGTGCGCGAGGCGCTGCTTTTGGCGGCGCTGCTTTAGCGGTGCGCGGCCGTCAGACGACGGCGGCCGTATAGGTCAGCGTCGTGCGGTACTGCCCGACCGGCGCGGTCTTCCAGGCGTCGGCGGCAATGGAGAAGGTCACGGGCGCGGCGTCCTGCACGCCGCCGGTCAGCGCGGACAAAAGCTTTTTCATGGGTTTCCCCCTTCTCCGTATTTTCGGACGAGCGCTTTGTAGTGCCGTCCTTTTTCCTCGAAATTTTTGTAGACGTTGTAGCTCGACGCCGCCGGGGACAGCAGGCAGACTTTGCCCGGCGCGGTGCAGCGGTACGCAAGGCGCACCGCCTCGTCCAAGTCGGCGACGGCGACGGCGTTCTTTTCGGGGGCAAGCGCCCGGACGGCGGCGACGACCGTGTGGCCGGTGTCGGGCAGACCGAAGATGTTGCGGACGCCGCTTTCTGCGAGCGCCGCCTCAAAGCCCTTGTAGGAGATGCCGCGGTCCATGCCGCCGACCAGCAGCGTGTCGACGTTCCCGAGCGCCTCCACCGCGCACAGCACGGCGTGCGGGATGGTCGCGATGCAGTCGTTGTAAAACGTAATGCCCTGAAACGTGCCGACCTTTTCCATGCGGTGCTCAATGCCCCGGTATTTGTGTACGGCGGCCTGTATCTGCGCGTCCGTCACGCCGAAGTGCGCCGCCGCGGCGCGCGCGAACAGCACGTCCTGGCGGTTGTGCGCGCCCAACAGGTGCTCGTTTTGCAGCGGGAACGGCAGCGGGTCGTCTTTGTAGACCGCCAGCTTTTTCGCGGGCGTGTCCGAAAGCCCCGGGAAAAGCGCCAGGCCCTGGTCGCCGTTGTAGATAAGCAGGTCGTCCGGCCCCTGGTACAGGCCGATGTGCGACTTTGCCCGCGCATAGCCCGCAAAGCCGCCGCGGTAGTGCTCCAGGTGCTCCTCGAACAGGTTCGTCAGCACCGCAGCCTCGGGCGACGCGTGGGTGAATTCCAGCTGGTGCGACGACATTTCGATGACCGCGACGCTGTCCTCTGTCACGGTTTCGAGCGCTTCAAAGACCGGCACGCCGATGTTGCCGATAAGCCGGCTGTCGAAGCCCGCCTCCTGCAGGCACAGGTGGATGAGCGTCGAGGTCGTCGTCTTGCCCTTCGAGCCGGTCACGCCCACCTTGCGGCAGGGCGCGAAGCGCAAAAACAGGTCGACCTGGCAGGTGATTTCGGCGTCCCCGGTGTTTTCCACGTTCTTAAAGGAAATGCCGGGGCTTTTGAGCACCACGTCGAACTGCGAAAGGGCGGAAAGATAGTCCGCGCCGGAAAAGACGGTTAGGTGCGGGTCGTCGACGGCTATTTCGTTTTTATCGGCGACGGCAAGCGGCTTTTCCGGGAAAAAGCGGCGCAGATAGCGGTAGGAGGACTGCCCCTCGCGGCCGAAGCCGACGAGCAGAACGGTTTTATTTTGCAGATAGGCGGCAATCGGCGGCAACAAAGCGGTACATCTCCTTTACGGCGGGCAGGAAGGCCGCCGGTATGTTGTGTTCGTCGTTCCAGTCGAGCAGCGGCCGGTCGTCCGTGCGCACGGCCTTTTCGGTAAACCGCCGCAGCAGGCAGGGCAGCGCGCGCCCGGCTTCTCGGAACCGGTCGGCGGTCATAAAGAGCGCCGCGCAAAGCTCCGACGGCGTGCCGACGCACTCAAACGGCTTGACGGGCGAAAACCCGCACAGGCCGTCAAAATCGGCCGCAAGCGCCGGGTCGTCCAAAAGGTCGCCGCCGAAAATGCCGCACAGCCGGTCGTAGTCGAGAAACGGCGACAGGATGGAAAACACAAACAGGCATTTCGAGCATTTGCCGCACCAGACGTTCTGCTTGCTGCCGCGGTTGCAGCTGCGGAAGGTGTCGTGGAACTGCCCGAGCGCGGCGAACTGCTTTGCAATCTGCAATTCGTTGAAGGGGCGCAGCAGGCTGAAATAATGCAGGTCGGGCGTGAGGACGCGCGCGCAGTACGCGGCGAAATCCCGCTCGAACGCGTAGGACTTCGAATACTGGTGGTTGACCTCGGTCCCCGCGATGTTGGCCTCGTTGGCGCTCGATTCGTTGGAAAGCACAATGTCCGTCGCGCCGACAAGGTACGCGCAGTATGCGGACAGGAAGGCGACAATCGCCGAAAACGGCGTGTGCCCGTTGAAAAAGCCCCGGGCATTAAGCGCCAAAAGCGCGGGGTCGATGGTCCGGTAGGTGCGCACCACCGCGTCGGGCGTATAGCCCGCGGCCAGCACCGTGTCGGTGCGCGCCTTCTGGTCGTTGACGGTAAAAAACAGATTTTTTTCCGGCGCGTCGGCAAGCAGCGACGCCGTCACGCAGCTGTCCTTCCCGCCGCCGACGGGCACAAGCCGCAGCCCCGCGGTGCGAAACGCCGCCGCATCGGGCGCGGCGTCCTCTGCCCGGGGGCAGGACACAAGCTCCATGAAATCGCGTTCGTTCGTCTGGATGCCGTTGCGATAGAAAAATTCCGACAGCCCGCGGAAATACAGCTTTTTCCAGAACCGCACGTCCTCCTCTGTAAGCGCGCCGGCGCGCACCTCGACGCGGCGCGGGCAGGCGGCCTTCCAGTAGCTGACAAGCTCCACGAGCCCGAGCGCGAAAACGAACCGCCGCGCAAGCGGGCCCTGCGGGTCGTTTAAGAGCGTCAGGTTTTCGGTTTCAATTTCGGTTGTCGGCGCAAAGCGGCAAAGCCCGTTTACGGAAAACGAAAACGTCAGCCGCAGGCGCGTGCCGTTTTGCACAATGGAAAAATCGTCATAGGAAAAGACGGGATACTGCTTTTGCAGCTCCAAAAAACGAGCGGTGGACATACGCACCCTCCTTATCCTCTTATTATACGAAGGATTGCGCCCGATTGCAAGGCGGGGCGGCAAATTCCGCAGAAAATTTTCCTGCGAAATCCCGAAAAAAGCGTATTGCTATTTTTGGGCAGATATGCTACAATTTTCCCATGCTTGTCGAAATTGTTATTGTTTTTATATAATAAGCGGCAGGGAATTTGAAACAGGAGGCGTTTTCATGAAAGCCTATTCATCCGAACACATCCGCAACATTGCCGTTGTCGGGCACGGCGGCAAGGGCAAGACCACGCTGTGCGAAGCGATGCTGTACGTCGCGGGGGCAACCGACCGGCTCGGGCGCGTGGCGGACGGCAACACCGTGCTCGACTTTGACGCGGAGGAAAAGCGCCGCAAATCCTCCGTTTCCTCTGCCATGGCGGCCATAGAATGGGACAATACCAAGCTCAATATTATCGACGCCCCCGGTCTGTTCGACTTTGAGGGCGGCGCGGCGGAGGCCGTGCGCGCGGCGGAGGCCGTGCTTATCGTCACGTCGGCGGGTTCCGGCGTGGACGTCGGCACCATGAAGGCGTTCAAGGCGGCCGAAAAGCGCGGCGCGGCGAAGTTTTTCGCCATTACCAAGACCGACTCCGACCACCGCAGCTTCTACAAGACGTTTGAGGCGCTCAAGGAGGTCTACGGCAACAAGCTGTGCCCGACGATTATTCCCTATATGGAGGGCAATCTTGTCAAATGCTACGTCAACCTGATGACCGGCATGGCGTTCGCCTACGACGGCGGCAAGGCGACGAAGGTCGAAATGCCCAAGGACCCCGTCATTGACGAAATGACCTCCGCGTTTATGGAGGCGGTCGCCACGACGGACGACGCGCTGATGGAAAAATTCTTTGAGGGCGAGGCCTTTACGCCCGAGGAGATTCTCAAGGGGCTTTGCATCGGCATTTTCGACGGCTCCATTTACCCGGTCTATGCGGTTTCGGGGCTGACGACCGCCGCGGTCGACCAGCTTTTGTACGGCCTTGCGTGGTCCGCGCCCGGCGCATACGGGTACGCCGGCGAAATGGCGAAGGACGAGGCGGGCAATGAGGAAATCCTCCCCTGCAACGTCGCAGGGCCCCTGGCCGCCGTGTGCTTTAAGACCGTCGCCGACCCGTTCGTCGGCAAAATGTCGTTCTTCAAGGTCGTTTCCGGCCGCCTGACCGCCGACAGCACGGCCTTTAACCCGCGCACGGGCGAGCCGGAAAAGATTGGCAAAATCATCACCGTCAAGGGCGCGAAGCAGGAGGAGGCCAGGGAGATTATCGCCGGCGACATCGGCGTTTTGACGAAGCTTGCCAAGGTCAAAACCGGCGACACGCTGTGCGACGCGAAAAATGTTCGCGTGCTCAAGGGCGTCGATTTCCCCGAGCCCTGCCTTTCCATGGCGGTCAAGGTCGCCAAAAAGGGCGAGGAGGAAAAGGTCGCCGCGGGCCTGCAGCGGCTCATGGAGGAGGACCCGACCATCCGCTACGCGAACAACACCGAAACGCGCGAGCAGGTGCTGTCGGGGCTCGGCGAGCAGCACCTGGACGTGATTGTTTCCAAGCTTAAGAACAAATTCGGCGTCGACGTGACGCTCGAGGTCCCGAAGGTCGCCTACCGCGAGACCATCCGCAAGACCGTCGAGGCGCAGGGCCGGCACAAGAAGCAGTCCGGCGGCCACGGCCAGTACGGCGACGTCTGGGTCAAGTTCGAGCCCTGCGACAGCGACGACCTGGTGTTCGAGACCGCGGTTGTCGGCGGCTCGGTGCCGAAAAACTTCTTCCCCGCCGTCGAAAAGGGGCTGCGCGAGTGCGTCGAAAAGGGCTTTGCCGCAGGCTACCCGATGGTCGGGCTCAAGGCGACGCTGTACGACGGCTCGTACCACCCCGTGGACTCCTCGGAAATGGCGTTTAAGACCGCCGCGTCCCTGGCCTTTAAAAACGCGATGCCCAAGGCCGACGTCGCCATTTTGGAGCCAATCGGCACGCTGACGGCCGTCATGCCGGACGACAACCTCGGCGATATTATGGGCGACATCACCAAGCGCCGCGGCCGGGTGCTCGGCATGGGTCCGGCAGAGGAGCCGAAAATGCAGGAGCTGTCGGCGGAGGTGCCGATGGCGGAGATGGGCGACTTCTCGACGGTGCTGCGCTCCGTGACCGCGGGCCGCGGCAGCTATACGCTGTCGTTTGCGCGGTACGAGCAGGCGCCCAAGGACGTGGCCGACAAGGTTATCGCCGAGCGCGCCGCCGAGCGGGCGGAATAAGCGCGGAAACTGGATAGTTTTAACAAGATATGGGGGTCGGCTTTGTGCCGGCTCCCATATTTTCGAGTTTCTTGGGATTTCCTTTTGCCTTTTTCGAGCAAATGTGCTACACTATACGGGACAGTACAGGCAGCGCGGCTGCCGGAAGAGGAAAGGGAAACAGAAACGATATGGCTAAAACATTTGCATGGAAACTGACCGCCGGCCTTATGAGCGCCGTGCTGGTGCTGACCGCCTTTTCCGCCTGCGGCGGGGAAACGCAGGAGGCAGCCCCCACGACGACCGTCCCCGCAACCGAGGCGGCGGCGCCGCCCGCGAACCCGCTGACCGGCGAGCCTATCCGGCAGGAGGCCGTGGGCCAGCGCCCCGTGGCGGTCATGGTGGAAAATTCGCCGAAGGCCCGCCCGCAATGGGGCTTAAGCACGCCGGACATCGTCATAGAAGGTGTGGTCGAGGGCGGCATTACGCGCATGATGTGGCTGTATGCCGACACGGCGGACATCCCCGAAAAGGTCGGCCCGACGCGCAGCGCGCGCCACGACTATGTGGAGCTTGCGGAAGGCTTTGACGCCGTTTACGTCCATTTCGGCGGCAGCGGCTATGCGTATGACAGGATTGAAAAGGACAACGTCGACGACATCGACGGCATCACCGACGGCTCGTACTTTGCGCGGGACAAGTCCCGCAACGTCTCTACCGAGCACACCGCCTATACGACCGGGACGAAGCTGGCCGCCGCCATTGCCGACAAGGGGTTCCGTACAACGCTCAAAAGCGGGTACGCGTCGCCCTTCGCCTTTTCGGCGGAAAAGCGCACGCTGCCCGGCGGCGCGTGCACAAGCGTATATGCGGAATTTTCCGGCAGCTACACGCACACCTTCCGCTACAACGCCGACGACGGCCTGTATTATAACTATATGAACAAGTCGGAAATGAAGGACGCGAACGGCAAGACGATGGCGGTTTCCAACGTGCTTATCCTGTATACGGACGTTTCCGCGGTCAGCGGCTCCTCGAGCGGCCACCGCGACTGGGACCTCACCGGCGGGTCGGGCGTGTACGTTTCGAACGGCACCTACCAGAACATCCGCTGGTCCAAGGGGAGCGCCTCGAACGCGTCCGCGCCGCTGAAGCTGACCGATGAAAGCGGCAATGCGCTCGAGCTCAACACCGGCAAATCCTGGATAGGCTTTGTCCCGGCGGACAACAGCGGCAAGACCGAAATCACCGGCGCCGCGACGACGGCGTAAAAGCGGCTTCCAAAACGATGCAGAACAAAAACGCCCCGCAGCATTTCGCTGCGGGGCGAGCTTTTGTGTGCGGGCGGGGCGGTGTTTATACGATGCCCTGCGCCATCATCGCGTCGGCGACCTTCAAGAAGCCTGCGATGTTCGCGCCGACCACGAAGTTGTCCTCCGCGTGGTATTCCTTCGCGGCGGACGCCATGTGGAAATAAATGTTTTCCATGATGTCCTTGAGCTTTTCGTCGACCTGCTCGAAGGTCCAGACGATGCGCGCGCTGTTCTGGCTCATTTCCAGCGCCGAGGTCGCTACGCCGCCGGCGTTCGCCGCCTTGCCGGGTGCGAACAGGACGTTGTTTTGCAGGAAGCATTCCGTCGCCTCAATCGTGGCGGGCATATTCGCGCCCTCGGCCACGGCGATGCAGCCGTTTTTGACCAGCGTGCGCGCCGCCTCGACGTCCAGCTCGTTCTGCGTGGCGCACGGCAGCGCGACGTCGCAGGGAACCTCCCACACGCGCTTGCCCGGGACGAATTTCGCCGTGGGCTTGTATTCGGTGTACTTGACGATGCGCGCGCGCTCCTCCTCCTTCACCTTCTTAAGCAGGGCGAGGTCGATGCCCTCCGCGTCGTAGACGTAGCCCGACGAATCGCTCGCGGTCACAACCTTCGCGCCGAGCGCCTGCGCCTTTTCAATGGCGTAGATGGCGACGTTGCCCGAGCCGGAGACCAGGACGGTCTTGCCCTCGAGCGAGTCGTTGTGGCGGCGCAGCATTTCCTCGGTCAGGTACACAAGGCCGTAGCCCGTCGCCTCGGTGCGCGCAAGCGACCCGCCGTAGGAAAGGCCCTTGCCGGTCAGCACGCCCTCGTGGCGGCCCGTAATCTTTTTGTATTGGCCGAAGAGATAGCCAATCTCACGCCCGCCGACGCCGATGTCGCCCGCAGGCACGTCGGAGTTGGGGCCGATGACCTTGTACAGCTCGGTCATAAAGCCCTGGCAGAAGCGCATAACCTCGTTGTCGCTCTTGCCCTTGGGGTCGAAGTCCGCGCCGCCCTTGCCGCCGCCGATGGGCAGGCCGGTCAGCGAGTTTTTGAAAATCTGCTCAAAGCCCAGGAACTTGACGATGCTCATCGTCACCGAGGGGTGGAAGCGCAGGCCGCCCTTGTAGGGGCCGATGGCGCTGTTGAACTGCACGCGGTAGCCGCGGTTGACATGGACAACGCCCTTGTCGTCGACCCACGGCACGCGGAACACGGTTGCCTTTTCCGGCGCAACCAGGCGCTCGAGCAGCGCCGCCTTTTCGTACTGCGGGTTCGCTTCGACCGCCGGCGCGATGGAATGCAGGACTTCCGTAATCGCCTGGCAAAATTCGGGCTGGTAGTTGTAGCGCGCGGTCGTGCGCTCCAACACGTCGTTGACATAACTCATTGGCTGGCTCCTCCCCGCGGGACGGTACGCGCCCCGCAATAAAAAACTACTTCACCATTTTACCGAAATAAAGCAAAAAATGCAAGAAACAGTTTTGAAAAATGCAAAATAGACAAAAGAAAAATTTTTGTGTAAAACGACGAAACGCCCGCCGCGGTTCGCCCTGCGCCGCGCGGCCGCGCGCAAAAACGCCAAAAAAAGGCATAGGAAAAGCCCCGGCGGGTACCGGAGCTTTTCCTATTTTAGGGTTGTGCTTGTGAGGAGGGGTAAGTACTCGGTCGAACGGGTTGCGGCGCCCCTTCTGTTGAGTACAGGTTTATCTTACCGGAAAAATATGAATAAATTATGAACAAATCGGAAAAAGCAACAAAAATTTGCAAAAATACGAAAATTTTTGTCCATAATTCCTTGCACACGCAATTTTTTTGCAAAAAATGCAAACAAATGTTTGCATTTTCAGAACATTTGTGCTACAATAGCGTCGAAGAAGCCTGCCATGCGCCGGAACGGCGCCAAGTTTTCGGAAAGGGGCTTTCCATGAACACCATCAACAAGACGCAAAAAAAGATTTACGAATACCTGATGGAACGCAGCCGGCTGGGCGTCCCGCCCTCGGTGCGGGAGATTGGCGCGGCGGTGGGGCTGAAATCCACCTCGTCGGTGCAGGCGAACCTCGACGCGCTTGAGGAGGCCGGCTACATCGAGCGCGACCCGATGCTCAAGCGCTCCATTCGCGTGCTCGGCGAGGCGGAAAACGTCACCAACGTCCCGCTGCTCGGCACCGTCACGGCCGGCGCGCCCATTTTGGCGGTCGAGCAGATTGAAAGCTACCTGCCGTACAGCGGCCGCGGCGCGAAGGATAAGGTTCTGTTTGCGCTGCGCGTGCGCGGCGACAGCATGGTGAACGCCGGGATTTTGAACGGCGACATCGTCATTGTGGAAAAGACCCCCTCCGCCCAGAACGGCGAGATTGTCGTCGCCATGCTGGAGGACGAGGCGACCGTCAAGCGGTTCTATAAGGAAAAGGGGCATTTCCGCCTGCAGCCGGAAAACGACGCGTATGCGCCCATCCTCACCAAGGAGGTCGTTATCCTCGGCCGCGTCGTCGCGCTTTTGCGCAACTATTAACGCTGCAAAACAAGAATACGTCCCATGCAGAAAAACCAAGCAGGCGTCCGCACGCGCGGGCGCCTGCTTTTTGCATGGCGAGCCTTGTAAAATTGCAAATGCGCGGTTACGCGCCCACGCGCGTCTGCACAAGGTGCTCGATTTCGACCGTCTGCTGTTCGCCGCTGCCGGTGATGGTCACCAGCGTCCCGCCGGTTTCTGCCGCGCCGTTCCAGGGCGCGGGGGAGGGGCCGGTTTTTAAGCCGTAGGTCATCGTAATGCCTTTGTAGGTGATGCTGGCGTTGTTTTCGTGGTCGTGCCCGCAAAACAGATATTTCGTCGAGCCCAGCGCCGCGCACGCGTCAAAAAAGCCGGAATCGACCTTCGCCGCCCCCGGAAGGTACGCGCAGGTGCCGAACCCGTATTCCTCCGGCACCGTGTAGCTGCCGTCCGCATTTTGGACGGCGAGGGTTTCAATCGCTTCGCGGAACTGCGGCTGGGCGAAATGGGAAAAGACCATGGACGGCACGGTGCGCCCCGCCGCCTCGGCAATTCCCCGGACGTTCCATTCGTACCAGGCAATCTGCCCGGCGCCCATGGGAACCTCGGAAACGGAGCCGTCGTCGTATTCGCCGTACTCGCCGTTGTCGAAGAAAAACAGCGTGTACACGGGTGCGCCGTCCTCGGTGATGTTGAGCGCGTAATTGCCGCAGCCGTACAGGTTGGACGGCCCCTTTCGGAACAGGCAGTGCGCCGCTTCCATGTACCGGTCGGCCTGCCAGTTTTTCGAGTTGGTCGGCAGCTCGGCGTCGTGGTTGCCGAAGACCGGCGCCCAGGGAATGCCGTAGCTCTCCACGCGGTCAATGAGGTTTTGCAGCGAAAAACGGCTGGCAAAGGCGGAAACGTTGTCGCCCGGCATCACGATAAGGTCGGGCTGCGTCTTTTCGACCAGCGCATCCATTTCCGCGTAGCACGCCGCGTTGTCGGAAAGATTCGACCAGAGCTGCGTGTCCGTCAGCATAAGAATTTTAAAGTCCGTCCGCGTTTTCTCGACGGTCTGCACGGCGCCGAGGTCAAAGGCCTGCCCCGCGCCCCAGATTTCGACGTGCTTTTCGCCGGTCAGCGGGAAAAACAGCACGCCGAGCACGAGGACGACGGCGGCCAGCAGGACGCATACGGCGATTTTCAGGCGTTTGACGGTTTTGGATTTTTGCATGGGTTTCCTCTCTTTTGCGCCGCGCGGCGGCGACTTTCAAAAAATATGTGCGATGCGGATTGTAAAAGCCCGCGCTTCATTATATAATCAAAACAGTCCGCAAGTCAACCGAAAGCGCATTGCCGCAAGGAACAGAAAGGAACCTGTCGATGGACGAATTGCGATATACCGCCCCCGCGCGCCGCTGGCGCGAGGCGCTGCCTTTGGGCAACGGCTTTATGGGGCTGATGGTTTTCGGCGGCCGCCGCACCGAAAAGCTGTGCTTCAACGAGGGCACGCTCTGGTCGGGCTACCCGAAAAATTACGACAACCCGAAAAGCCGCGCCGCGCTCGAGCGTGTGCGCGAGCTGGTGTTTGCCGGGAAAAACAGCGAGGCGGACGCGCTTTGCACAAAGGAGATGGCCGGGGATTACAGCGAGGCCTTTATGCCGCTCGGGAACGTCTATCTGCGCTTTTTTGGCACGTCCCCGCGCGCGTACCGCCGCCGGCTGTCGCTTGAGAGCGGCGTTTGCACGGTGGAGACGGCCGCTTTGCGGCGGACGGCGTTTTGCTCGAACCCCGACCGCGTCGCCGTGTACCATATCGAAAGCGAAAAACCGTTTTCCGTTTCCGTTCGCGCCGATTCGCAGCTGCATTTTGCCTGTGCGGCCTCGGGCGGCGCGCTGGAGCTGACGGGCAGCGCCCCGGACTACGCCGCGCCGAACTATTTGCGCATGAAGCGCGACCCCATCCGCTATGACGAGAACAAGGGCATGGCGTTCTGCCTGCGCGCCGAGGTCGAGACCGACGGCCGCGTGATAAGCGGAGACGGTCTTCTCAAGGTGCGCAAAGCGACGCGCGTCACGCTGCGCTTTGCGGCGGCGACGGGTTTTCGCGGCTTTTCCGAAATGCCCGACACGTCCAGCGAAAATGCGGCGGCAGTCTGCCGCCGGCGGCTTCGGGAGGCCGCGGCGCTGGACTACGAGCGCCTGCTTGCCCGCCATACGGCGGATTTTTCGGCGCTTTACGGGGCGGCAAGGGTCTCTTTGAACGGAGAAAGCCCGCTTGCGACGGACAAGCTTTTAAAGGCCGTGCAAAAGGGTCGGGGCGGTGCGGAATTTACGGCGCTTTGCGAGCTGTTTAACAATTTCGGGAAATACCTGACCATCAGCGCGTCGCGCGAAGGTGGGCAGGCGATGAACCTGCAGGGGATATGGAACGATTCCGTGCGCCCGCCGTGGAGCAGCAACTACACGGTGAACATCAACACGGAAATGAATTACTGGGGCGCGTCGCGCGCGGGGCTCGCGCCCTGCGTCGAGCCGCTTTTGCAGCTGGTGTATGAAACCATGCAGAACGGCAAAAGGACCGCCGAAATCAACTACGGGTGCCGCGGCTTCGCCTGCAACCACAATGTCGATTTGTGGCGCAAGACCCCGCCCGTGCAGCGCGACCCGAGCTATATGTTCGCGCCGCTTTGCGGGGTGTGGCTTGCGAACGAGGTCTACGCCCACTACAAAAACGGCGCGCTGCGTGCGCCCGGGCAGGAAAGCAGGGTGCGCGAGATTGTGCGCGAGGCGGCGCAGTTTGCGTCGGATTACCTGGTGCTGCACGACGGGTACTATGTGGTTTGCCCCTCGACGTCGCCCGAAAACGTGTTCCGCACGGACGGCAAGACCTGCCGGCTCGACTACGCCTCTGCCTTTGACATGGGGCTTGTGCGCCAGGCGTTCCGAAATTTCCGGGAGCTTTTCGGAACGGAGGATTCGCCGCTTTTGCGCGAGATTTGCGAAAAGGAGCCGAAGCTCTACCCGTTTTCCGCAGGGAAAAACGGCATTTGCGAATGGCACGCGGACTTTGAGACCCCCGAGCCCGGCCACCGGCATTTTTCGCCGCTTTACGGGTTTTACCCGGGCAGCGTTATCGGCTACCGGCGCGACGAGGCGGTGCGCAAGCTTGTGGAGCGGCTGTTTTCCTACCGGCTGCAAAATTCCGGCCAGCATATCGGCTGGTCGGCGGCATGGGCGGTGTGCCTGGCCGGCCGCCTGCGCGACGGCAAAACGGCCGAAGCGGTCATGGGCGGGCTTTTGCGCCACGCGGTGTTTCGCAACCTTTTCTGCGTCCACCCGCCGTTCCTGTTCCAGATTGACGGCAATTTGGGCTTCGTCGCCGGCGTACACGAGCTGCTGCTGACCGAGGAGGACGGCGTTTTGACGCTTCTGCCGGGGCTGCCCGAGGCGTTTTCGGCGTCGGGGCGGGCGGAAAACCTGCTTGTAAACGGCGTGCGCGTTTCCTTTGCCTGGGAAAACGGCCTTGTGACCGAGGTCTCGGCGGACGGACCCGTCCGCGTCGCGGCGCACGCGCTGTCCGACACGGTGCGCCTGGGCGAGACGGTGACGCGCGAACCGTCTTAAAAACCTGACAGCGAGGTGCGGAAGGGTATTCCCTTCCGCGCTTTTTTTGCCGTTCCCGGCGCGGCGTGTCAAAACAGCGGGGTCAAATTCACCGTTTATTTTATTTTTGCACAAATCTGCCGGAACGAATTGACTTTTTTCATCAAAACTATATAATAAGAGTATCTGTGCTTCTCTGCACAAAAAAGGAGTATCGCTTTGGCACAAGTACAGCATAAAATCGAAAACGCGCTGATGCGCGCGGTCTATCCGCTGTTTGTCAAGCTCCGGCGGCCGCGCCCGGCCGGGCAGACAAAGCTGGACTTATCGAAGTTCGAGCTGGTTTTTGAAGAGGACTTTTCCGACCCCGCGCTGCCGCGCTGGGACGTCCGCCGCTACCCCGACGGGCGCAGGGTCACCATGCGCAAGGGCGGCTACTGGTCGCGCGACATGGCGGCGGTCGAGGACGGGCAGCTGCACATCCGCGCCGTCTTTCGCCCCGACGGGCCGTACGGGCCGGGCTACTACGCCGCGTGCCTTGACACGCGCTACACCTACCAGCAGACCTACGGCTATTTTGAGTGCCGCTGCAAGCTGCCCGCCGCCGAGGGGCTGTGGTCGTCGTTCTGGCTGCAGTCCGACGCGGTCAAGGCGGGCGTGCCGCCGACGGCCGGCATGGAAATCGACGTGTTCGAGTCGCCGCTGTACCGGCAGAAGGACAACGGCATTGTCACGACGAATCTCCATTATAACGGCTACGGCCCCGGCCACCGCTTCCAAAACGTCGGGTTTTTCCGGGTCGACGAGCCGTACACGCAGTTCCACACCTACGGCGTCGAGTGGAACGCGCGCGAATACATCTTTTACATCGACGGCTTTGAAACGGCGCGGTCCTCCTTCGGGGGTGTGTCGCAGGGGCCGGAATACATGATGCTTTCCGTCGAGGTCGACGGCGTCGGCGGCTATCCCGACAACGGCTGGTCCGGCAACATCCGGCAAAACGCCCCCGGGGCGCTGCCCGCGGATTTCGTGGTCGATTATGTGCGGGCATATCAATACAAGGACAAAGGCAGGCGCGCATGACAGTCATAGAAAAGGCAAAGGAAGTTGTCAAAAAGGTTCCCGTTTACTGGAAGGCCCCGCCCAAAGGGCGTTATATGTCCTATAAGGAAATCTTGTCCTTCTCCGTGGGCGGCTTCGGCGCGAAGTTCATCATCTGGGGCATTACGCAGCTGATGATTAGCGTGGGCAACGCCTTTATCTGCAACACGGTCGGCATCGGGCCCATGCCCGTATACGTCATCTGGCTTTTGAGCGTGCTCTCGAGCTTCCCGCTGACGGCGCTGCGCGCCAAGATGATTGACAACACCCGCAGCATGAAGGGCAAATACCGCCCCTACATTTTGACGATGGGCCTGCCGACGGCGATTCTGGGCGTTTTGTATGTCTGGTTCCCGTATGAGCGCGTGCCGGTGTTCGTCTCCTACGTGTTCATCCTGGTCATCAACATCGCGCTGCAATTTTTCTACAACTTCTTCAACGACGCCTACACGAGCATCATCAACGTCCTGTCGCCCAACACGATTGAGCGCTCGGACGTCATCTCCTTTAAGGCGGTTATCGAAAACCTTTCGCCGTCCATCTGCGGCATTTTCATGCCGCTGTTCGCAAGGCTCATCACCGGCGAAAACACGCTGTACGACCTGCGCGTCTACCGCGCCGCCTATCCCGTCATCTTTGTGCTCGGCTTCGTCTTTTCCATGCTCATTTACACGAACACCGAGGAAAAGATTGTCCAGGCCAAGACCCACGTCATCCGCGTCAAGTTTATGGACGCGCTCAAGGCCGTGGCGGGGAACAAGTATTTCTGGGTCATTTCGCTGGCCGGCTGGCTGGGCTTCCTCGAGGGCACGGCGAACAGCATCATCGGCTGGATGTACAACTACCAGGAGGTCTGCTCGGCCGGCACGTATTCCCTAATCGTCACGATTACCGGCAACGCGTCCTTCTGGCCGATGCTTATCGCGCCGTATTTCATCCGCCGCTTCGGCAAGCGCAAAATCCTGATTGTCACGAACCTGATGAGCGTCGGCTTTTTCCTGTGTATGCTGCCCATCGTGCGGCAGACCAGCTCCGGGTACATCATCTGGCTTCTGACGCTTTGTATGTTTGCCAACAACTTCATCACGACGTTCGGCAACCTGCTGGTCACCGGCATCAACGCCGACGTGCGCGACTACCAGCAGTACATCACCGGCGAGCGGATTGACGGGATGTTCTCCGCCGTGGGGCTTATCGGAACGGTTATTTCGCTGGCGACGAGCTTCGTGCTGCCCGCGCTGTATGATTTCGCGGGGCTTAACGAGACCGTTTTGCAGCTTGTCCGCCCCGAAAGCGCAAACGTCTACGACGTGCTTTACGACCCGTACTATTTTGTGCGCGTGAGCACCGTGCTGGTCGTCGCGTCGGTCGTGGGCGCTATCATGAACGTCATCCCGTATTTCTTCTATGATTTGACCGAGTCGCGGCAGAAGGCGATTGTGGCGGTGCTGAAAATCCGCGCGCTGTTCGAGGACTACGGCAACGGCCTGCTTCGCGAGGACAAAATGGGCGAGGCCGTCCAGATTCTGCGCGACGCCGACCGGTACGACGGCATGACGCCCGCGCCGCTTCAAAAGGTGCGCGGCTCGCACGCGGAAAAGAAGGCGGCGCGCCGGCATAACAAGGCGGTCCGCGAAACGCGCGAGCAGATTGAGATTGCCGCGCTTGTAAAAGAGGAGCTGCGCCGGTTCGACACGCCGGAGGGCAAGGCGGCGCTGCAATATGCGGAAAAAATGGCCGAAGCGGGGCTGGACGGCTTTTTGCAGGTCCCGGTGCAGAGCCTCGCCGAGGCGCGCGCCATGCCGCGCAAAACGCCGGAGGAAAAAGCCCGCCGGCGCGAGGCCATCGCGCTTGCGGACAAAATGGAGACCGCGAAAAAGACGGTGGCCAAGCATTTTCAAAACGGCATTGTGCCGTTTGACAACGCGGTGCTGGAGCGGCTGTTTGACGCGGAGGACGCCGCCGAGCAGAAGCTGCACGACCTGCTTATGGACATGAAGGCCGCCAAGACCGCAAAGGACAAGGCCAAAGTCGAAACGCTGCGGCAGCAGATAAAGGCGCAGCGCGCCGAAAAAACGAAGGTGCAGCGCGACATCCAGAAGGCGACCGACGAGCACGCGCTTTACTACCGCGCCGCGCAGCCGTTTTTGGACGCGCAGAAGCTCCTGCGCCAGCGCGGGAATTACACGCACCTGGATGAAATCCTGGCGCGGTACGAAGCCTACGAAACCGCCGCCGCGCAGTCATAAGCCGCCGGGTCCGACAGAAAAAACCCGAAAACCATACAAAAAGGCCGCGGGCGCCCGTCTTGGGCGTCCGCGGCTTCTTTGGCAGCGTCTTTTTACTTTGTCTTCGGCTTCTTGATTTTGTTGAGCTTCTGGTTGAGCGCCAGAATTTCCTCTTTTTGGAACTTCCCGCCGAGCATGGAAAACACCCGCTTAACCGTAAAGCCCTTGGCCATATCGAGCATCGTCCGGTTGAGCGCAAAGCCCGAAACGGACATACCGCCCTTTTCCTTTTTCGGCTTGTCGCCGCCCTTCAGGCCCTTGAGCAGCACGCGCGCGAACGAGATGAGGAACAGCTTGCCGCGCGCCGTCGCCATAATGCTGCCCAGCGTGTCGTTGACCGAAAAATACCCGGCCGGGGCGGAAATTTCAAACCAGTTGAGCACGCCGCCCGCCTCTTTCATGCGGTAGCGTTCGTCGAACTGCTCGACCTTTTCCAGCGCCGCTTCGTCCGTGCACGCGCCGGCTTTGGCAATTAGCTGCGTTTTGCCCGCGTTTTCCACGTTGAAATAGAAAAACGGGTATTTGCCCTTTTGCTGCACGCCCAGGCTCTTGCCGTTCGCCAAAAGCTCGACCGTGTCGCAGTTGGAATACACCGTGACCTTCGTCACGTCCTCGGCGCGCCGGACATACCGCTTGCCGCAGATGTGCACGAACGGTTCGTCCGACAGCCACGCCTTGTAGGCGTAAAAGCTGTCCTTTTTGTATTGCCGGTCAAAGGTCACAAGGCCCTTGTGGTTCATGCCGTTTTCCCCGCCCTCGGCGCGCGCGTCGGCGGCGAAATCGAACATGTTCCACACGTGCGTCGCCCAAAGGTAGGGGCGGTCCGCGATTTGCTTAATCATTTCCTCGTGGTAGTATGCCTGGTACTCCTCGGTATAGTCGCCCTGCTGGGGCTCTGAGGTGTGCCAGTCGAGCGCCTCGCAGCCGTATTCGCTGAGGCCTATCGCGCGGTCCGGGTATTTTTTGCGGAAGCGGTCGAACCACGGCCCGTACATATCGACCGTCCCGCCGTACCAGCCGAAATAGTGGTTGTAGGAGAGGATGTCCGTCAAATGGACGTAGGGCTCGTCGATGCCGCACATCGTCAGCGCCGCGAGCGTTGTCGGCCGCGTCGGGTCGAGCTTGTGCGCGAGGTCGTTGAGCATCCGGTGGTTCTCAAGCAGGCCCTTGTCCGAAGCGCCGTGCATGGTAATTTCGTTCGACAGCCCCCAGCAGACAATGCACGGGTGGTTGTAATTCTGGCAGATGAGCTCCGTGAGCTGCGAGCGCGTGTTTTCAAAGCCGCCCGGCATATGCATGGAAATGTAGGGGATTTCCGCCCAGACCACAAGCCCGCGCTCGTCGCACAGGTCGTAAAACGCCTGCGCGTGCTGGTAGTGCGCAAGGCGCACCGTGTTCGCGCCCATTTCGCAGATGAGGTCGATGTCCTCCTTGTGGTGCTCGTCATGCAGCGCGTTGCCGATGCCCGGCCGGTCCTGGTGGCGCGAGACGCCGCGCAGGGGATAGGGCCTGCCGTTGAGGAAAAAGCCCTTTTGCGGGTCCATTCGGAAGCTGCGGCAGCCGAAGCGCACGGCAATTTCGTCGAGCGTCTCCTCCCCGCGCAAAAGCACGGCGCGCAGGGTGTAAAGATACGGGTCGCGCCGGCCGTCCCAGAGATGCGCGTTTGCAAGGCGCAGCGTGGTTTCTTTGGCGTCGGCGTCGGCGTCGGTGGTCAACACCGCTTCGCCGTCCGCTTCAATCGTGTACCGTACGGTGCAGCCCGCGCCGTTTGTGACAAACGCCTGCGCCTGCACGTCGTAGTCCGCCCCGTCGGCTTTCGGCGTGACGGTCAGCCCCGGCGCGCCGAAATAGTCCAGGTCAAAATGGCTTTCCGGCACGGCGACGACCTTTACGCTGCGGTAAATGCCGCCGTAAAAGGTGAAGTCCGCCATCTGCGGATAGACGCGGTCGTTCGGCGCGTTGTCGGCGACCACGGCGAGCAGGTTTTCCGCCGCAATCTCCGGCAGCCGCACGCGGAAGGTCGAGTACCCGCCGTCGTGCGCGGCAAGCTTTTTGCCGTTCCAATATATCTCCGCCGACGAATTGACGCCGTCAAATTCCAGATACCGCACGTCCCCGGCGGGCAGGTCCGCTTCGGCAAGCGTTTTCAAAAAGCAGCCCTTGCCGCGGAAATAGTCGTTGCCGCCGTCCTGTCCGTCTGTCCCGTTCCAGGTGTAGGGCAGGTCGAGCGGCGCAAAGCCGTCCGTCGCCATACCCGGCGTGTAGCCGGTTCCCTTTTGGAACAGCCAGCCCTTGTCTATGATTTTGATTTGGCGCATAAAAGCCCTCCTTACTCTGCTTTGGCGAACGCCTGCTCCTGCTTTTTGTCGATGTTGTAGATGAACTGCATGGCAAGCGTCAGAATGGCAAGCCCCGCGATAAGCAGGACGATATACAGCGTTTTGATGTTCGAGGCGACCGCGTCGGTCTGGACAGCGGCGGTTTCGTTGTAGCCGACAACCTTCAGCGACAGCGCGACGACCGCCGACCCCACGCCCTGCGCCAGGTTGCGGAAGAACGAGTAAATGGCATACAGCGACCCCTCCTCGCGCACGCCTTTTTTGCGATAGCTCAGCTCAATGCAGTCGGCGACAATCGCCCAGACAATCACCTGGAACACGCAGCCGCCGATGTTGACGAGCATCAGCCCCGCAATGTACAGGACCATGCCCTTGGTGTCGGGCGTGATGGGCAGAAGCAGCATCAAAAGCCCCGCGAGGGTGCTGCCGAAGCCGCCGATGACGATGAACCGCTTTTTGCCGATTTTCCCGACGATGGTCGAGGCGAACGGCATCAGCGCGACGAGCGGGATATACGAGGCGAGCATGGCAAGCGTCGATTTGCCCGCGTCACGGAAATAGAACTGGAACACAAGGTTGTTGACCGAGGCCGACGAGTTGTGGAACGCCACGACCGCGAAGGTTGCAATGGTGATGGCCAGCAGCGCGCGGTTCGTGAAAAAGGATTTGAGCGTGGAAACGTACCGGACCTTTTCCGTCGTATCCGTCCGCACGGCGCGCTCGGTCACCATCCGCTGCATGGCGAAAATGGCGGCGAAGGAAAACAGCGCGAACACCGCGGCGACCAAAAACATCCGCTTGCCGGAAAGCACGTTGTCCACATACACAACCTGCGGCAGCAGCATGATAAGCACCACCGCGACCCCCGCGCCGATGCTGCGGAAGGTCGACAGCGACGTGCGCTGCTTCGGGTCCTCGGTAATCACCGAGTGCAGCGAGCCGTAGGGGACGTTGACCATGGTGTAGGCCGTCGTGTACAGGCCGTACACGATAAGGCACCAGGCGGCCTTGCCCGCCTGCGAAAAGCTGTCCACCGGCAAAAACAGCAAAAGCATAAAGGCCGACAGCAAAAGCGAGCCGATGCGAATCCACGGCATGAACTTGCTTTTGCTCTTTTTGCCGAGGTGCTTGTGGTCGACCATTCCGCCGACCAAAATGTCGTTGACCGCGTCCCAGACCTTGGAGACGACAATAATCCACGCCCAGTTTTCCGTCGTCAGGCCGACGCACTGCGTGTAAAACAGGAACATATAGTTGGAAATGAGCGAAAACGAGAAGTTGCAGCCCAAATCCCCCAACGCGTACCCAATCTTGTCGCGCATCCCGAACGGACGCAGGGAAACCGCTTCCTGCATGGCAGGCTCCTTTCCGGCGCGCTCGCGCCACAGGCTTTCCGCCTGATAGTGTTCCCAAAAGGCGTTGCGCCTGCGAAAAAACAAAACGGAAATCTTTTCCAACAGAAAAAGCAGAAATTCCCGCAAGTTTTTAGGCAGAACGTATAAATCTATCTTACAGGATTTGGTAATTTCTGTCAAGACTAACTTTTCCATTCGCCTTGCCGCGGACGGGAAAATTTGCTACAATGTAAAAAACAGAGAAAGAAACGGGGCGAAAAGCATGAAACGGATACAAAAGCTGCTCGCCGCGGCGGCGGTCCTGCTGCTGCTTGCGGGCTGCGCCGCGCCGCGCGCGGCGGGGGAAATCACGGCGCTGTCGCCGGACGGCGAAACGGTGGCCCTGCACACCTTTTCGCAAAGCGCGTTTTTGGACGGCCCGGTTGAGCGCATCGGCCTTTATGCCCGCGGCAAGCGCGAAAAAAGCCGGCCGAAGCCGGTGGAATTCCGCTGGGACGGCGCCGACGGGGAGGCGACGGTGCGCATCAGCGAGCAGGCCGATATGGCAGACGCCCAGGTTTTTACGGCAGAGGGCGGCAGCCTGGACGTGTACAACCTGAAGATTGGGACGACATACTACTGGACGGTCAGCGCCGGCGGCGAGACGAGCCGGGTGTATACGTTTTCGACCGAAGACGAAGCGCCGCGCAACCTGTATATCGACGGGGTCACCAACGCCCGCGACCTCGGCGGACGGCAGACGGCGGACGGCCGGCGCGTGCGGCAGGGCATGCTGTACCGCTGCGGGCGGCTGAATGTCAGCGACGTGGATTATGTCGAGATTGAAATTACCCCTGCGGGCGCGGAAACCATGCTCGAAACGCTCGGCGTGCGGACGGAAATCGACGTGCGCATGGGCGAGAACCATGAAAACGGCACGCTCACCGCAAGCCCGCTGGGCGACACGGTGCAGTATATCCATTGCCCGATGGCGTGGGACGGGGAGATGCTGGCGGACAACCGCGAGCAGATTGCCCGGGTGTTTTCCGTCCTGGCAAAGGAGGAGAATTACCCGGTGTTCCTCCATTGCAACATCGGCACGGACCGGACGGGCATGCTCAGCTTTTTTGTCAACGCCCTGCTCGGCGTGCCGCAGGAGGCGCTGTACCGGGACTACCTGTTCTCCAATTTCGGCGACATCGGCGGCAAGCGGCCGCTTGAAAACCTGACCGAATCGGACTATTACGCGGCAATTCAGGCGTCGCCCGGCGAAACGCTGGCGGAAAAAACCTACAACTGCTTAGTCGCAAACGGCGTCGCCGCCGAAGACCTCGACGCGCTGCGCCGCATCCTGCTGGAGCCCGCCGCATAACCGCCCCGCCGCCCTTACGCTTAAGCCAACCGCCCCCTATGCGGGCGGAGCGGAACTGCTTTCGGTAAGGATACTGACGACAAAGCGTTCCTTTACAAGCTGTTTTTGCCTGTGTACAACGAGCTTCCCGCACCTAAGCAAAAAGGCGACACCCAAAACCGAATGACAAAAGCCCTTCGCTGCGGCCTCCCAAGCCAAAGCGAAGGGCTTCTCTATATGGAGTTGTTTGCGGCGCCGTTTTTCTACCCGCCAACGTGTCGGCTTGTGGAACTTAACAGGGCGTATTTACATGGGTCTTTCGTTAAAAACGCTTGTTAAATTTATCCCTTCCTTCCCCCAAATCCTGCTGTAGATATGATTTTAAATATGTCACGGTCTGTGCTTAACAGTTCTTCGATAATACTTCCAAACAAATAGGCGTCGGCACGATTGGTTTTTTCCTGTACCGCTAACAGTTCCATCAATACATAAAGAAATTCGACATCATACTCGCCAAAAGCATTCAGGCTGAAAAACTGCGTAATAGCTATGTCATTTTCGCCATTTACGATAAGCGCCTTCAGCGTTTCGTAATCATTACCGGCAAGCGGCACACAAGATTCCCAGCAATTTTGAATCGCCCGCAAATATCTTTTTGTCAGCGCTTCATTACCCTGCATTTTCATCAATACATCTACCGACAATGAATATGCTTGGGCGTGCGGATGCGTGCGCTGCCTTTTTTGTATTTGATTACAATGTCAAATTGTGACAAACTTCCTTGAAAAACATAGATAGTATAATCTGTAAAGATAAATTCTATGATTGCTTTTTTGGTGCCGTTTTCAATTAGGTGATGCCCTTTTCTGATATCCATATACAAACCCCTTAAAAATTGGAAATCAGCAATTCCTTGATTTTCCCTCTTGCCTCGCTTTTGCAATTAATCATCCGGGCAGCATCCACTCTTTGAATCTTATAAGCCGAATAGAGAGTATCAAAGAAATCATCTTCTGCGTCTGCATTTTTCGGGTCGGAATTGCTAATTAGAATCCGTGCGCCTTTTTCATGCATGGCATCCACAAAGCTTGCAAGCGCAATCTGTTCTTCGTCGGTAAACAGGTTTTCCGTGTATGCGGTGAAGCTGGCGGTATCTGTTATGGGGCGACAGGGAGGGTCAAAATAAACGAAAGTGTTGGCGTCAATGAAAGCGGCTGATTCTCTGTAGTCCCCGCACACAATGGTTACATTTTGCAACCTTTCCGATACCGCGCGGAGATTTTCCGCATCACAAATCAAAGGGTTTTTATAAGCGCCCATAGGCACGTTAAACAAGCCCTTTTGATTGACGCGGTATAAGCCGTTAAAGCAGGCCTTATTCAGAAAAATCATCAACGCGGCCTTTTCAATTTTTTCGCCCTCGTTTTCTTGAACTTTCAAATCATTAAAACGCGCACGCTTTGCCAAAAAATAATACGCTTTACGGTGTTCCGTATCCATGGAGGCGAACACACTTTGCGTACCGGCAAGTATCGAAACAAGCTCGTCTATGTTGTCACGAATCATGCGATAGGTGTTTATGAGTTCTGCGTTGATGTCGCCGATATATACTTCTTTCAAATCGTACTTGCTTAAAATATCAAAAAGTACGGCGCCGCCGCCTACAAACGGTTCGGCATACTTCGTGATTGTTTTATCTCCAAATGGATAGCACTTTTCAATTTGTG
>DVMW01000039.1 GCA_018714805.1 Candidatus Fimenecus excrementigallinarum | reverse complement strand
TCTTTGCAATGCGCCCTCTTCCGGTCCATTTTCTGCCGCGTTTGCAGCGGGACTCTCAGCGCCGCCCGCTCTCTGTATGCGCGTCGTGCAGTTTTACTTCCGTTTCATCGGTTTAGCCTATTAAACCACAGCCCACAAAAAATGTCAATCCCCATTTTTTTCGCCCCGTTCCCGCTTTTCCCTGCGGCGGTCCAAAACGAACAGGGCGAACACGGCGAACAGAAGGGAAAAGAGGGCCTTGAGCGCCGCCATGTGCGTGAGCGAAGCGAGGAAAAACGCCCGGAAATCCGCCGCGGGGGACGCCGACTCGAGCGGGAAAAAGTAGAAGCTCAAAAGCAGCCAGGAAAGGGCCGAGACGCCGAAAAAGACGGCGAAGGAGCAGAACCGGCGCTTCATGACAGCATCCCTCCCGCATCAGGATAGTCAAGCGTGTCGTAAACGGCGCCGCTTGTCAGGTCGTAGGCGGTCAGCGCGTCGGCGGACAGGGTGTAGAACGCGTCGCCGGCGTATGTGACGCGCAGCGTCTCAAAGCCGCTTGCCTCTGCGGGCGTAAAGCTTCCCAAAACGCGCAGCTTGCCGTTTTCGGCCGACAGCCGGCACGCGCCGCTCGGCAGCAGCTTTGCCGCACCGCTGCAGGAGACCGGCAGGGCGAACGTGCCGTCCGCCAGCTCCAGAAAGGCGCGGTGGTCGGACTGCGCGGCGCTGTAGGTGTATGGCGCAGTGTCAAACACAATCGTATCCGCCTCGCGCGGGGCGGCCGGGTCGCGCACGTCGAACAGCGAGACCTTCAAGCTCGCGGCGGCGCCCGCTTCATCCGTCTGCGCGCCCACACCGACAAGCCAGCCGTCGCCTATCGGGTGCAGGTAATTCGAAAAGCCCGGCACCTTCAGCTCGCCGGTAATCTTGGGGGCGGCCGGGTCGCTTAAATCCAGCACGAACAGCGGGTCGGTCTGGTAAAAGGTGACGAGATACGCCGTGTCGCCCAGGAACCGCGCGGCATAGATATCCTCGCCGGGCGCGATGCCGTCTTTCCGCCCGACGGTTTCGAGCTGTTCGTTTAAGACCGTGACCACGCAGCCGTCCGGCGTCGTGGTGGCGATGCGGTAAAAGCCGTTGTACGCGTCCATGGAAAACTGGTCCAGGACGGCGCCCTCAAGCAACACGCTGCCCCGGTAGCGGATGCCGTCCGCAAGCGAAAAGGCGTACAGCCGGGTGTCGGCGTCGGCCGGCCGGAACACCGCCATGTCGGCGGCGTCGGCAAGGTCGCCTGCCGGCGCGTATTCGGTCGATGCGACAAGCAGCGTATCGTCCGCGCAGTATATATCGGTCCCCGCGCCGAGCACGGCCTTGTGCTGCACGGCGCCCGCGGCGGTATCGAGCACGGTGACGGTCAAAAAGCTCCGGGCGTCGTCGTTTTCGGTCAGGCAGACCGCGCCCGCCGGGAAGCGGTATTTCACGCCGTTTTCATAATAGCAGGGGATGCTCGCGTTTTTTAAGTCGTCGTCGTTTTTATAAAGCGGGACGCTGTATTCGGTGACGAGCAGCAGCGCGCCGTTTTGCATCCGCGCCGACACCGGGCGTCCGTCGACCGCCTGCGCAAAGCGAAGCGCGGGCTTTGTGCGGTCGGAAATGTCGTAGACGGCGACAAAGGTTCTGCTCTGCACCGCGCCGAGTCCGTCGTAGCTCTCGGGCGCGTTTTCGGTGTGCCAAACGGTTTCGCAGCCGTACACGGTCAGCGTGTCGCCGCTTACGAAAAGCTGCGTCGAATCCAGAAGGCAGTCCTGCGACTCGCCGGAAACCCCCGAGCCGGCCAGCGGGATGCGCGCAAGGCGCTTGAGCGTCTGCCGGTCGCGGATGTCCACAATGTCCACGTACGCGCCGTCGTCGTCGTGGCGGGCGATATAGAGGAAATCCCCGTCGTTTTTGAGGATGTCGCCTTCGTCCACGCCCTCGACCTGGAGGTTTGTCGTGCCGTAGGATGCGTCTTTGCCGGTCCCGGCGGCAAGGTCTGTACTTTCCTTGCTGCCGGTGTTGAACCGGTCAAAAAGCGAGCCGTCCGCCTTTGCGCGTTCGGCGGCTTCGTCGCGCAAGGAAAGGAAGCGCGCCTCCACCTGGGCATAGCTCTCCGCCGTGCGCAGGTGCGCGTCGCCCGCGTCGGGGACGGCCTCCTCGAGCGTGGCCTCGGGCGCGGTGAGCGTCGGCGGCTGCGCGGAAAAATGCACCGCGGCAAAGACGCCGGCGGCAAGCAGCACCGCTGCGGCGGCGGCAGCCCCGACAAGGCGCGCGCTGTGCCGCTTTTTCGGCGCGACGGTCTCCTGCGCGGCGCGCTCTGCAATGCGCTCGGGCGCAAGGCTTTTCGGCAGCGGCGTTTTGGTTTCTGCTTTTATGCGATTTAAAATCGCCTGATTTTTCTCCTGTTTTCTCATTCGGTTTCCCTCCCGGGTTCGGTCAAATACGGCCGCATTTTCCGCAGCGCGCGGGAAAGCTTCGAGCGCGCCGCGCCCGCCGTCAGGCCGACGGCGTCGCCCACCTCGGCGGAGCGCAGCCCCGCCACGGCCGACAGCAGCACGACCTGCCGTTCGTCCGGCTGCAGCGCGTCGAGCGCCGCCTTAAGGTCTGCGCGCAGGTCGGCGCCGGCCGCTTCATCGGCCGGGTCGGGCAGCGCGGCGTCGTCCGGCAGCGGCGCGGGGGCCGCCTGCCGGCGCAGGGTGCGGATTGTATTGGAAAGGGCTTTGAAAAAATAGGCTTTGATGCGGTCGGGCTTACGGATGCTGCGAATGGAGCGGTAGACGCGCAGGCAGGTCTCCTGCACGGCGTCCTCGGCGTCGGGCCGGCGTCCGAGCACATAGAGCGCATAGGCGTACAGCTCGTCGGCATACAGGGCGTACAGCGCGCCGAAGGCGTCCGCGTCCCCGTTTTGCGCGCGCAAAAGCAGCTGCGCCGGCGTCTTTTCCATACCCATGCCCCCTTTTTCCGTTTTCAAGCCCTTCCACCCCAATAGACGCCGCAAGACGGCAGACCGTTGCAAGCGGGAAGGCATTTTTTTCTAAAAAAACCGCCCCGCATACCATACGGTACGGGGGCGGTCCGTCTTTTGCGTCACATCGTTGGGGGCATACCCTGCCCGCCGCCGGCAAGCGCCTGCGCAAAGGCGCTCGGCTTTTTCTGCTTTTTGGGCTTATAGGGCGGGGGGTCGAGCATCTTCTTTTTCGCCCGCTGCCCGGCGGGGGAGGCCAGGAACTTGTTGACAAGCACCACCGTCTCCGACATATCCTCGCACATATAGTCCTGCGCCGTGCCAAGCAGCGCCGGGTCGTTTTGCATTTCTCCGAGAATGGTCACGGCAATGAGGCTCTGCGTGTCGTTCGTGCCGTTTTCGTAAATGTCGTTGAGAATGCGGAAAAGCTTGGAAAGCGTCTGCTTGTTGCCCTCGCGCAGCGTGCCGATGATGCGCTCTGTGGCGTACTGCGTGAAAAATTCCTCGGCTAAAAATTCGCCGTACCGCTCGTAATTTTCGTGGTAGGGCGCCTTGAGCTCGGGGTACACGGCGACCAGCCGGTTCGCGAGCGTGTTGGCGTCGTAGCTCTGCGCGCCGGCCTTGGCCGCGGAGCGCGAGACGGGCGTGGGCATTTTCGCGTTTTTCGCCTTTGCCTTCGTCTCGCCGAATTTCGAGGCGATGGTGTCGTTTATCTCGTTGCACAGTGATTTGATGTCGCGCTCGTCAAAGCTTTCCGGGTCAAAAAAGTTCGTGGAAGCGGCCTTGAGCTCCGGGACCTCGCCGTTTTCGTCGGCGGCCGCCAAAAGCAGCACCGCCTTGTTGTCCGCAAAGGAAAGGCGCACCTGCCCCTTGTCGCCGACAAAGTCGACAAAGGTCTCGTCGCCGTTTTTCTGCGTGGGGCGTTCGCCCTTTTTCGTGCCCTCGGGCACGACGGCCGCAAAGCCGTTGTCCGCAAGGACCTGCGCCGTGCCGTGCAGCACCTGCGCGAGCGCGTCGTCAAACGTCAGCATAGGAAAACCTGCCTTATTTCAAAATCGTACCCATTGTAGCATAGAATCCCGGGTTTGTCATTACTTTTTTTCGGATAGCGATTGCGAAACGCAGGCGTATATGGTATGATGAACGCGTATAGTTTCCGTGAGGTGAACGGTATGCAGAAAACGGTGTTGGTTCTGTTCGGCGGCGTGTCGAGCGAGCACGAGGTCTCGTGCGTGTCGGCGCAGTCGGTCGTCGAGCATCTCCCGCGCGACAAATACACGCCGGTGCTCGTTGGGATAACGAAGGACGGCGCCTGGTACCTTTATGAGGGCGAAGCATCTGCTTTGCCCGGCGACCGTTGGCTCGAGGCGGGCCCCTGTACCCCGGCGGCGCTCTCGCCGGACCGCAAGGCGGGCGGCCTGCTGGTTTTCCGCGAAAGCGGCCTCGAGCGCATCCGCGTGGACGCCGCCTTCCCCGTGCTGCACGGCAAAAACGGCGAGGACGGCACCGTCCAGGGGCTTTTCGAGCTTGCGGGGCTGCCGTACGTCGGCTGCGGCGTGCTGTCGTCCGCCATGTGCATGGATAAGGCGGTCACGAACCTTTTGGCGGACACCGCCGGCATTGCGCAGACTGCGTGGCTGTCCGTCACGCGCGCGCAGTATCGGCGCGAGGGCGCGGCCTTTTTGGCGGGCGCGGTCGAAAAGCTCGGCCTGCCGCTGTTCGTCAAGCCCGCGAACGCGGGGTCCTCGCGCGGGATTTCCAAGGTGCGCGGCGCGTCCGAGCTGCCCGGGGCGCTCGAGGCGGCGTTCGCCTTTGACGACAAGCTGGTGCTCGAGGCGGCGGCGCAGGACATTTTGGAGGTCGAATGCGCCGTGCTCGGCAACGACGCCCCGACGGCCTCTGCGGTCGGCGGCATTGCGCCCGCGGCTGAATTTTACGATTACGAGGCGAAATACATAGACGCGGGCAGCGACCTGCAGGTCCCGGCGCGTATTCCGGAAACGGCGGCCGAGGCGGTCCGCGCGGCGGCGCTGCGCATGTATGCGCTTATGGGCTGCCGGGGGCTTGCGCGCGTCGACTTTTTCTACGAAAAGGCGACCGGCCGTGTGCTGTTCAACGAGCTCAACACCATGCCGGGCTTTACGAGCATCAGTATGTACCCGAAGCTGCAAGCGTATGACGGCGTCGAATACGGGGCGCTTTTGGACCGGCTTTTAAGGCTGGCCGAGGAAGCGTGAGCCGCCTGCGGCGCGCGCGCGTGCACGTGCTGAGCGTGCAGGATATGGACGGCGACGCGCAGACGACCGAGCTTGTTGCGGACGGCGCGCTCTTACAGACGGCGTCCGGCGTGCGGGTGACCTATTCGCACGGGGAAAACGGCGCCTATTTGCGCACGACGGTCGAGACCGTCGGCAGCCGGGAGGTCCGCGTGCGCCACAGCGGCGACGTGCGCAGCGAGCTTGTTTTTGAAGCCGGCGCCGCGCACGAGACGCCTTATGAAACGCCCTACGGCGTTTTGCCGCTGCGCATTTTCACCGAAAGCGTGGAAAACGCGTGGGGCGACGGCGGCGGGGAGCTGCGCTTCGCTTACGCGCTGACCTTTCCGGGGCAGGCGCCGGTGCGCACGCGCGTGCGGCTGCTTGTTGAAACACAGGGAACAGGAGAAAAGAACGATGTCTAAACTGGTCAAGGAAACCGAACAGGAACTGTATACCCGGGTGCTCGAGGCGCTCGGCCGCGCCGTAGCCGCGGGGGAGCTTCCCGAAGCGTCAATGCCGGCGTTTATTGTCGAAATCCCGCAGGACCGCGCCAACGGCGACTACGCGACGAACGCCGCCTTTGCCGGCGCGCGCGCCTTTCGCATGGCGCCCCTCAAAATTGCGCAGGCGATTGAAAAGCACATGGACCTTACCGGCAGCCCCTTTGCTTCCTGCACCGTGGCGGGGGCGGGCTTCCTCAATTTCCGTTTAAACGACGGGTTTTACGCCGACGTCGTGCGCGACGTGCTCGAATGCGGCGAAAATTACGGCAAAAGCGACTGGGGAAAAGGCGAGCGCGTCAACGTCGAATACGTTTCCGCCAACCCCACGGGTCCCATGCACATGGGCAACGCGCGCGGCGGCGCTTTGGGCGACTGCCTTGCCGCGGTGCTCGAGGCGGCGGGCTGCGACGTAACGCGGGAGTTTTACATCAACGACGCGGGCAACCAGATTGAAAAATTCGCCCTGTCCTTAGACGTCCGCTACCGCCAGCTGTACCTCGGCGAGGACGCCGTCGAGCTGCCCGAGGACAGCTACCACGGCGCGGACATCACCGCGCGCGCCAAGGCCTTTGCCGCGCAGTACGGCGACAGCTATCTGGAAAAGCCGGAGGCCGAACGCCGGCAGGCGCTTGTCGATTTCGCGCTGCCGAAAAACATTCAAAATATGCAGGACACGCTCAAAAAGTACCGCATCGACTACGACGTGTGGTTTCGCGAAAGCGAGCTGCACCGCGGCGCGGTGCAGGCGGTCGTCGAGGAGCTGACGAAGCGCGGCAAGACCTATGAAAAGGACGGCGCGCTCTGGTACAAAAACATCGAGGTGCAGACCGAGCGGCTGCTGGCGGCGGGCAAAACGCCCGAGCAGATTGAAAAGCTCGCGCTCAAGGACGACGTGCTGGTGCGCCAAAACGGCAACCCGACCTATTTCGCGGCGGACATCGCCTACCACAAAAACAAGCTGGAAACGCGCGGCTTTTCCCGCGCCATTGACGTCTGGGGCGCGGACCACCACGGCCACGTCGCCCGTATGCATGGCGCGCTCGACGCGCTGGGGCTCGACGGCAGCCGCCTGCAGGTCGTGCTCATGCAGCTTGTGAATCTGGTAAAGGACGGCGAGCCCGTGCGTATGTCCAAGCGCACCGGCAACGCCGTGACCTTGAACGACCTGCTCGACGAGGTCCCCGTGGACGCGGCGCGGTTCTTCTTCAACCTGCGCGAGCCGGGCTCGACGATTGATTTCGACTTAGGGCTTGCGGTCAGCGAAAACGCGCAGAACCCGGTGTATTACTGCCAGTACGCGCACGCGCGCATTTGCAGCGTGCTCAAAAAGCTTGCGGCCGACGGCATTGTGCCGCGCGACTGCACGCGCGACGAGCTTATGCGGCTGCAAACGCCCGAGGAGCACGAGCTTATCCGCCATCTTGCCGCGCTGACCGGCGAGGTGGAGCAGGCGGCGAAAACGCTTGACCCGGCGGGCATTACGCGCTACGCCGTGGAGCTTGCGACGCGGTTCCACAAGTATTACAACGCCTGCAAGATTGCCGTGACCGAGGACGAGTCCTTAATGCAGGCGCGGCTTTCGCTGTGCCGGGCGGTCAAGCAGACGCTTTGGAACGTATTGACCATGTTTAAAATCACCGTGCCCGAGCATATGTGAGAAAGGGAGGGGAATCCATGCTTTTGCACACCGTCATGTGGAAATTCAAGGACAGCGCCGAGGGGCAGTCGAAGGCCGAGAACCTCGCGACCGTCCGCGCGGGGCTGGAGGCGCTTTTGGGCGTCGTGCCGGTGCTCGAGGACCTGTATTTCTATGAAAACGAGGTCGACTGCGACCGGAATTTCGACGCGATGCTGCAGGTCTATGTGCCGGATGCGGACGCGCTGGAGGCGTACAAGACGCACCCGGCGCATCAAAAGATTGCCGCGTTCGTCGCCAAGGTGACCGAGGGCCGCGCCGCCGTCGACATCACCATGGAATAATCCGGGAAAAAGAAAACGGACCCGTTTTTCGGGTCCGTTTTTTCTGTACCGTTTTTAAGCCCCGGCCGCCTGGAGCAGCAGCCCGGCGGCGGCGCCGACGCCATAGAGGAGACCGAGAACGAGCAGGTTGTCTTTAACGCGGCGGTTCTCCCGAAACAGCACCAGAAGCCCCGCGCCCGCGCCGGTACAAAGCCCGGCTATCACCGAGCCGAAGCTCAGCGCGCCGTCCAAGTACAGCTGCGTCAACAGCACCGAAGCCGCGCAGTTCGGCACAAGCCCCACAAGCCCCGCAAGCAGCGGCTGGAAGGGCGAATCCGTCAGCAGCAGCCGCTCGACGCGCTCGGCGCCGAACGCCGCGACGAAAAAGCCGAGCACGGCGCTGAAGGCCAACAGGAACGCAAAAATTTTCACGGTGTGCAAAAGCGCGGGGACCACGATGCCCTTGTGCTTGTGGCAGTTGCAGTGCTCGTGGTCGCAAAGGTCGCGGATGTCCGGCGCGGGCGATTTCCGGCGGCCGCGCGCGGCGAGCAGGTCGACGGCGTATCCCGCAAGCAGCGCGACGCCGACCTTGCAAAGCAGCAGCCGCAGAATGTCCCGGTACCGCCCGGGCTCGGCGGCGAGCAGAATCACCGCTTCGTCCGAGGTCGAAAGGAACACCGCCAAAAGCGTCCCGCGCGTGACGACGCCGCCCGCGTACAGATTGGCGCACAGCACCGAAAACCCGCATTGCGGCACGCAGCCGAGCGCCGCGCCCACCAGCGGGCCCGCGCGGCCCGCGCGCAGGAAAAAGCGGTTGAGCGCCTCCCCGGCGTGCTTTTCGAGAAATTCCAGCAGCAAAAACGCCGCGAACAAAAAGGGGAGCACCTTGAGCGTGTCGATGAGCGCGTCGAGCAGGACGTGCCCGGCGCCGGCCCAGGAGAAAACGTCCGTTATTTCGTGGGTGTGCTCGAGCATCCGTCGCCCTCCTCTCTTTCCCGGCAGTCTTTGCAAAGGCCGTAAAGCACGGTTTTGGAGCCGTCCACCGCAAAGCCGTGTTCTGCGAAAATATGGCCGGAGAGCCGGTCCAGAAAATCGCACCGCGCGTGGATGAGTTTCCCGCAGCGGGTGCATTTCAGGTGGTAATGCGCGCGGCACGCGCCGCCGTCTTCGGCCAGCTGGTAGCACGCGCCCGCGTCGCCGAGCGTGTATTTGCGCACGCGCCCCTCGGCGCACAGCTTTTCCAAATGGCGGTACACCGTCGTCTGTCCCACGCGCTCGCCCGCGTCCTGCAGCAGCCGGTAGAGCGTCTCGGCGGTCAGGTGGCGGTCGCGGTTTTCCGAAAGCAGGCGTTCAATCGACGCGCTTTGCCGGGTTTTATAGGGCATGGTACGCCTCCCAAAATGAATATGAAAATCATTTTCAATTTATACGGGAAAGTATACGCGCCCTTGCGCCGTTTGTCAAGGCACAAAGGCAAATTCGGAAAGCCGCGCAAAGTTTGCCGCGCAAAAACTTTCCGCGCATACTGGACAAGCCGCCGCGCACTATGCTATACTGAAAGCAGCATAAACGGCGTGCTTTAGAACGCCGGAAAGGGGCTATACTATGTTCTGTCGAAATTGCGGAGCCGAACTGCAAAACGGGGTCTGTCCGGCGTGCGGCTACAGGGAGCCTTCCGCGCCCGCCGAGCCCGCCGCCGCGCCGCAGGGCGCAGAGCCCAATCCCGCCGGGCAGCCCGCGCCGGGTTATGTCCCGCCGGCCGCGCAGCCTTACGCGTACGCGCAGGGGGCCGTGCCGCCGGTGGTGGATAAAAAGTCGGCGGGGCTTAACGTCCTCAGCTTTTTCTTCCCGCTTGTGGGCCTGATTTTGTACCTGACGACCAAGTCGGAAAAGCCCGTCCGCGCAAAATCCATGGGAAAAAGCGCTCTGGCCGGGTTTCTTGTCGGGCTTGTCGTGACCATCGCGTCGTATGCGCTGCTTTTCTGGGTCGGCTACCGGGCATATCAGGACGGCGCGCTCGATGACCTGACCATCGACGGCGAGCAGGTGATAGTGGACGGCGAGCCGGTCTCCGGCGGGCTGTTCGACGACGCGCAGACGTCGGCAAACGACGGCGCGGCAGGCGGCGGTGCGGCGAACGATACGGCGTTCAGCTGGTCGGGCGTAACGCTGCTGGTGGACGGTACGGAACTCTCTCTGCCGTGCAGCTATGCGGAATTCACGCAGCGCACCGGCTATGCGGTCGAGCCCGACGAGGCCTCCGCTTTGGAGGAGCTGCTCGGGGAAAACAGCACCACCACCCCAATCGACGCGCAGGATGCGCGCGGCCGGGAAATAGAGATTAAGCTCTTTAACCCGGACGCCGGCTCGAAGCTTGCGAAGGACTGCCTGGTGGTCGGCATCGTGACGGACAGGAGCTTTGACGACCCGTATGCGGACATCGTTTTCCCGGGCGGCGTCTGTGTCGGCGGCGCGTATGATTTGGAGGCGCTGCGGGCGGTGTACGGGCAGGAGGAAAGCAGCTTCGCAAGCGACAGCGGCGCGTACACGTCGGTGCTTTGGCGCGACGCGGCGAACCCGTACAATGTTTTCCGCGTCTATTCGGCCGACGCGGCGACGATTTACGAAATTGAGCTGTGCCTCTATCCGGCGGCTTAAGCTGCCGCAAGAGAAAATTTACAGGCGAAAAACGGCGGACCCGTGCAAAAAGCACGGGTCCGCTTTGCCTTTGCTTATTCGACGGTGACGGATTTTGCGAGGTTGCGGGGTTTATCCACGTCGCAGCCGCGCTCGAGCGCCATGTAGTAGGCGAACAGCTGCAGCGGCACAACGTCGAGCGACGGCTTGAAGAACGCCTCGGTCTCGGGAATTTGGACGACCGTTTCGGCAAGGCCGGCAAGCTCCGGGTGCTCGCCGCAGACGAACGCAATCACCCGCGCGCCGCGCGCGCAGACCTCCTTGATGTTCGCGAGCATTTTTTCATACAGCGCGTCCTGCGTCGCCACCGCGACGACCGGCGTCCCCGGTTCAATCAGGGAGATGGTGCCGTGCTTGAGCTCGCCGGCGGCATACGCCTCCGAATGCAGGTAGGAGATTTCCTTGAGCTTCAGCGAGCCCTCCAGCGCAATGGCGTAGTCGAGCCCGCGCCCGAGGAAAAACAGGCTTTTCGCCGCGGCAAACTGCCGTGCGAGCCCCGCCATGCGGTCATCCAGCTGCAAAAGACCCTCCAGCTGCTCGGGCAGCCGCAAAAGCGCGGCGCAGACCTCCGCCTCACGCGCGGCAAACGGCGTTCCCTTCGCCCGCGCAAAGCGCAGCGCCAGAAGGTAGACAACCGCAAGCTGCGCGGAAAACGCCTTGGTCGTGGCGACGGCGATTTCCGGCCCCGCGAGCGTGTACAGCACGTCGTCGCTCTCGCGGGCGATGGTGCTCGCAACGACGTTGACGACGGAAAGCACCCGCGCGCCGCGCGCCTTCGCCTCCCGCAGCGCCGCAAGCGTGTCGGCGGTTTCGCCGGACTGGCTAATCACGACGCACAGGTCGCCCGGCTGCACAAGCGGCTCGCGGTAGCGGAATTCGCTGGCAAGGTCCGTTTCGCACGGAATGCGCGAGGCCGACTCCCAAATGTATTTTGCCGCGACGCCCACGTGCCAGGCGCTGCCGCAGGCGACGATGTGGATTTTGCCAATCTTTCGGATGTCGTCGTCCGTCAGGCGCAGGTCGGAAAGCGAGACGCGGCCGTCCTCCATGCGCGCCGCCAGCGTTTCGCGCACCGCGCGGGGCTGCTCGGCAATCTCCTTTTTCATGAAATGCGCGTAGCCGCCCTTCTCCGCCGCTTCGGCGTCCCAGGTCACATGATAGATTTCCTTTTGCACGGGGGCGCCCGACGCGTCAAAAAAGGCCGTCGAATCGCGGGTCAAAACGGCGATTTCCCCGTCGTCGAGCAGATAGCAGTCGCGCGTGTAGCGCAAAAGGGCGGGGATGTCGGAGGCGAGGAAGTTTTCCCCGTCGCCGCGCCCCAAAATGAGCGGGCTGTCCTTTTTTGCCGCAAGGATTCGGTCGGGACGGTCGGCGGTGAGCACCGCCACGGCGTAAGAGCCGCGCACCGTCCGCATGACGCGGCACATCGCGTCGACCGCGTCGCCGGTATAGTAGTAGTCGAACAGCTGCGCGAGCACCTCGGTGTCCGTTTCGGAAACAAAGCGGTAGCCCGCCGTTTCCAGCATGGCGGCAATGGCGGCATAATTTTCAATAATGCCGTTGTGCACCAGCGTAACGCGGCCGCTCGTGCTCGTGTGCGGGTGGGCGTTGACGTCGTTGGGCGCGCCGTGCGTCGCCCAGCGCGTGTGCCCGATGCCGACGGTGCCGCCAATTGCGCCGGCGGCCTTCAGCTTGCTGCGCAGGTCCTGCACGCGGCCCTTGGTTTTGACGACCGTTATGCCCGCGCCGTCCGCCAGCGCGACGCCGGCCGAGTCGTACCCGCGGTACTCCAGCTTGCCGAGTCCATCCAACAGTATCGGCGCCGCGTCCTGCGCGCCGATATATCCGACGATTCCACACATAGATATCGTTCCTTTGCAAATTTCAAAAATTTGCGCGCCGCGCTTTGTTTGTGCCGGACGTCGCCGTCCGGTTTTGCAAAACGCGCGGACGTCCTGCGGCGCATAACGCCCGCAAGACGGTCCTGCCCCCGCACATCCGGGGCAAGAAGCATCCGCCGAAACCTTCGATTACTTCTTCCTCGTCACCTGCGGCGCGCCGAAAAGGACGCGCGTCCCGCCGCAGGCCCGGCGCTATTTTCGTTTCCGCCCGAAAATTTCAAAAGGGCCTTCTCCTTTCCTTCCGGATTTTGCCGGCCGCGAACGCGTGCCGCCGGCGCTTTGCCGCGCGCCGGCTTATGCCGGGCGGGCTTAGAAGCATTATATGCGAAACATACGGTTTTTGTCAAACCTGCCGGGAAACCCTGGAAAAGCGCGGTTTAAACCGGCCGGAATCTGGACATACTGCAAACAGAAGGACAAAGGAGGCGGGCTTATGCCGGTAATCCTGCGCGCGCGTCTGCTGACCCAGAGGCGCTTGTACGAAAACCGCGGCGCGATGACGGCGGTGTGGCTGCTGCGGACGCTGTTTTGCGCGGTGAACGCCGTGGGCGCGGTTGTGAGCGTGCGGATGCTTATGCAGCTTGCCCGGGCGCCGGAGGCGTTTTCCTCGCCCGTTTTCATCGCGCTGTGCGCGCTGTTTTCGCTCGGCACGGTTTTTTCTGTGGCGCTGTACGCCCTCGCCGGCGTGTGCGCGGAGCGCTGGTTCTTTCAAAACGCCCGCTTCCCGCAGCGCGTGCGTACCTATTTTGCCCGGTTTTCTCTGCGGGAAACCTGCGTGTATATTTACAGTTTCTGGCTGCGCCGGGTGCTTGCGGGACTCCGGCTGCTCGCCTACCTTTCGCCCGGCCTTGCGGGCGCGGCCGTCTTGTGGCTGACGCTGCGCGCCGAGGGACTTCCCGCGCCGCTGTTTTTTTGCGCGCTTGCCGCGCTCGCGCTCGCGCTGCTTCTCGGGGCGTATTTCGGCTTCGCCGACGCGCAGCGGTATCTCCTGTTTGCGGGACGCCTGCTGTTTGATTCGGCGTGCGGCGTGCCGGAGGCGCTGCGCGCGGGCCGCGCGCAGGCGCGCACGCTGTCCTTTTCCTGCGCGCGGGAGCGGCTGCGGTTTCTGCCGTGGCTGCTTTCGTGCGTGCTGGTGCTGCCCCTCTTTTACGTCGCCCCGTACCGCCGCCAAAGCTTAGGGAGCTTGCAATACCTGGTGTGCGAAGGGGCGGGCACGGCTCGGCGTGCGGACAAGCCCGTCGTCTTTTTCTGCGCGGCAAAGCGGGCGGCGGCGCCGGATTTTTCGGTTGCGCTTTCCGAAAAAAAGGCGTATGATAACAGAAAAATGCGTGCGGACAAAACCGGTTTTAGGCCGTCTTTCTAAACAGAATGGGGAAAGGAGGATGCTTTGTGGCGGCAGGCTACCCCATAGATTCCGTTTCCAATATGTATCCGGCCATGGGCGGCTATGTGTTCCGCCTTTGCGCGGTGCTGTTTGAAGGCCTCGAATTTGACGCGGCCGTCCTGCGGCGCGCGGTGCGCCACGTTGCGCCGCAGTTCCCCGTGATGTGCTCGCATCTTGTCAAGACCTTTTTCGGCTACCGGCACGTCCCGGCGCGCGACCTAGACGTCGTCGCGTTCGGCGAGCCCCCTGTGCAAAACCCCGAGATGTTCGACACCGACAAGCCCTGCTTTCGGCTGTATATTCGCGGCAGGCGGCTTGCCATGGACGTGTTCCACGCGAACGCCGACGGCGTGGCGGCCGTCACGTTCTTGAAGGCGCTGCTGACCGCCTACGCCGATATGCAAAAAGGCAGACCGGCCCTGCCGGCGGTCGTCCCGCCCGAACGCGACCTTTTAGACCCCTACAAGCTCTACTACAAGCCCGTAAAGCCGGCGAAGCTTTTGGAAAAGCCGGCGTTCTGGGGGCCGCTGCCCGCCCCGAAAAACGGGAACTACTACATACGCTTTTCGACCTTTACGATGGACGCCGCCGACCTTCGCCGGCAAACCAAGCCGCAGGGCTTTTCCATCAACGACTTTCTTTCGGCGGCGGTCTATTTCGCAATCCTGCGCGCGACGGACGCCGGAAAAAGCGACCTGCCCGTGTCGCTTTCCGTCCCGATAGATTTGCGCGCGTTTTTCGGCTCGCACACGCAGCGCAATTTCGCCTATTACACCAACATCCGGTTCGACCGGGACGTGTGCGGCGCGGATTTTGCGCGCGCCATGCAGACCGCCCACGACGGCGTGCGGAAGGCCGCCGGGGAGGCGGGTGTGCGCGCGGGCGTCGCGACGACCTACCTTGCCGCCAACAACCCCGTGACGCGCTTTTCGCCGCGGGCGGCGCGGGAATTCGCGATTCGCAAGGCGTACCGCCACGTGGCGGGCGGGTCCATTACCACCACGCTCTCGAACCTCGGCGCGCACCGGCTCGACGGCGCGGCGGGCGAGCTGGTCGAGCGGCTCGAGCTGTATCTCGGCGCGGGCTACCGGGGCTTCAATACCTCGGCGGTGGGCCTGAACGGCCGGGTGACGCTGTGTACGGCCTGCGGGACGGACAGCCCCGTGCTGGAAAAAGCGCTGCTCGACGTGCTCGAAACGCGGGGCGTGCCCTGCAAATGGGAGCATTTCGCCTACAAGAACCGGGCGCTTATCGAAGAGCCGCAGGAAATTTTACTTGACAAATAACCGCGGCGCGCATATAATGAAGGAACCAATAGAATATCGCCTGTCAAAGACTGTGAAGGAAATAAGGCAAACCGGAGGGTTTCAGAGAGCTGCCGTGTGGTGCGAGGCAGTACGGAGGGTTTGCGCATAGCTCGTTCCGGAGTCGCCCGGCTGAAAGCATAGGCCGGGACGGTTGACCTCGTTATCGGGTCAGACCTTGTTGGAGGTCGTCAAGAGGGCGGCGTTTTCGCCGCTGAATTAGGGTGGTACCGCGTGGAAGCTTCCTCGCCCCTGTTTTGCCGAACGGCAGAATGCGGGCGATTTTTTATTGCAGAACAAAAAAGGAGAACCGCCATGAAAACAGACAAGTATTTCCCGTTTGTGCCCGTGAACATCCCCGACCGCACTTGGCCCTCGAAAACGATTGAAAAAGCGCCGGTCTGGTGCTCGGTCGACCTGCGCGACGGCAACCAGGCGCTGATTGACCCGATGAATCTCGAGGAAAAGCTCGAAATGTTCCAGACGCTTGTGGACATTGGGATTAAGGAGATTGAGGTCGGCTTCCCGTCCGCGTCCGAGACGGAGTATGAAATCCTGCGCACGCTTATCGAGGGGCATTACATCCCCGACGACGTGACCATCCAGGTGCTGGTGCAGTGCCGCGAGCACCTTATCCGCCGTACCTTTGAGGCGGTCGAGGGCGCGAAAAACGTTATCATCCATTTTTACAATTCGACGTCGACGCTGCAGCGCAAGGTCGTGTTCAAAAAGGACATGGCGGGCATTACCGACATCGCCGTTTCCGGCGCGCGGCTTGTCAAAAAGCTGTCCGACGAGCTGATGGCGCAGTCCGATATCCGCATCCGCTATGAATATTCGCCCGAGAGCTACACGGGCACGGAGCCGGATTTTGCGGTTGAGATATGCCAGCGCGTGCTCGAGGAGCTCGGCGCGACGCCCGAGAACCCGGTTATCCTCAACCTGCCGTCCACCGTTGAGGGCAGCACGCCCAACGGCTACGCCGACCAGATTGAATATTTCTGCCGCCACTTGAAAGGACGCGACAGCGCGATTATCAGCCTGCACCCGCACAACGACCGCGGCACGGCGGTCGCCGCGGCGGAGCTGGGCCTGCTTGCGGGGGCGGACCGCATCGAGGGGACGCTGTTCGGCAACGGCGAGCGCACCGGCAACGTCGATTTGGTGACGCTGGCGCTGAATATGTATACGCAAAACGTGGACTGCAAGCTCGACTTTTCGAACATCAACCACATCAAGGACGTTTACGAGCGCACGACGAAGATGACCGTCGGCCCGCGCCAGCCGTATGCCGGCGAGCTTGTGTTTACGGCGTTTTCCGGCTCGCACCAGGACGCCATCAACAAGGGCAAGGCCTATATGGAGGAAACGCATTCCGACCGCTGGGAGGTGCCGTACCTGCCCATAGACCCGGCGGACGTCGGCCGCGAGTACGAGCCTATCATCCGCATCAACAGCCAGTCCGGCAAGGGCGGCGTGGCGTATATCATGCAGGAATTCGGCTTCAAAATGCCCAAGGCCATGCACCCGGAATTCAGCGCCGTGGTGCAGGAGGCGTGCGACCGGACCGGCCGCGAGCTCAAGGCGCAGGAGGTGTTCGACCTCTTTATCGAGGAATACCGCAACGTCTGCGGACCGTATAAGCTTCTGAACCACAAGTTCAGCGAGGAAAAAGAGGAGCACGAGGCGCTGACCAAGGTCCGCTTCACCGGCACGCTGCAATACAACGGCGACGCGCCCGTCGCGATTGAAGGCACGGGCTCGGGCCCCATCGGCGCGTTCTGCCAGGCGCTCAACAAGGTGGGTCTGCAGGACTACCAGTTTGTCGACTACAGCGAGCACGCCATTTCCCGCGGCAGCGATTCCAAGGCGGTCAGCTATATCCACATCAAGGACCCGGCGGGCAAGGACGTGTTCGGCATCGGCATTTCCCACAACATCAACTACGCGTCCTTAAAGGGCATTCTGTGCGCGATAAACCGCTGCCTGGAAAACTGCGTGCGCGCCGAGCAGCCGCCTATCTTTGACACGGCGAAGAGCGCGAAGTAACATGAATATCCAATGGGACGCGGACAGGTACGCGCAGGAGTTTGCCTTTGTGCCGAAATACGGGGAGGCGCTGCTTGCGCTGCTCGACCCCGAAACGGCGCGCACGGTGCTGGACCTCGGCTGCGGCGGCGGGGCGCTGACCGAGCGGCTGCGGGCGGCGGGCTATACGGTCTGCGGTATGGATTCGGACAAAGGGCAGCTTGCCGCGGCGCGGCGGGCGCACCCGGACATCCGCTTTTTTCGGGGCAACGCGACAGATTTTTCGCTGGAAACCCCCGTGGACGCGGTGTTTTCCAACGCGGTGCTGCATTGGATTGACCGCGAGCGCCAGCCGGACGCGCTTGCCTGCGTTTTCCGCGCGCTGCGCGCGGGCGGGCAGTTCGTTTTTGAAATGGGCGGTGCGGGCTGCGGCGCGCAGATTCATGCCGCCCTGCGGCAGGCGTTCGAACGGCGGGGGCTTGCCTACCGTGTGCCGTTTTTCTTCCCCACCGTCGGCGAATACGCGCCGCTGTTGGAGGCGGCGGGCTTTCGCGTGACGTTTGCGGCGCTGTTTGCGCGCCCGACGCCGCTTGCGGGGGAACAGGGCATGGCGGACTGGATTCGGATGTTCGTCCGAGCGCCGTTCGAGGCGCTTCCGGCTGCCGAGGCGGACGAAATTATCCGGGAGGCTGTCGAGGACCTGCGTTTGCGCTTATATCAAAACGGCGTGTGGACGGCGGATTATGTGCGTCTGCGCTGCAAGGCGGTAAAACCTGCATAAAAAAGGAGCAATGGAACATGAGAGAGCATAAAATCGTGGTATTAAAGGGCGACGGCATCGGCCCCGAGATTGTCGACGAGGCGCTGAAGGTTTTAGACGCCGCCGGCGAGAAATTCGGGTTTCACATGGTCTGTGACGAACAGCTCATGGGCGGCGCGGCCATAGACGCGACCGGCGTGCCGCTGCCGCAGGAGACCGTCGACGCGTGCAAAGCGGCGGACTGCGTGTTTTTGGGCGCGGTCGGCGGCCCGAAGTGGGACAGCCAGCCGGGCTCGAACCGGCCCGAGGCGGGGCTTTTGGGCATCCGCGGGGCGCTGGGGCTGTACGCCAATCTGCGCCCGGCCAAGATTTTCGGGCCGCTTAAGAGCGCGTCGCCCATTAAGGATGCGATTATCGGCGACAGCATGGACCTCCTCATTGTCCGGGAGCTGACGGGCGGCATTTATTTCGGCGAACGCGGCACGGGCGAGGAAAACGGCGAGGCGTACGCGTACGACACCGAAAAATATTCGGTTTCCGAAATCCGCCGCATTGCGAAAACCGCCTTTGAAATGGCGATGAAGCGCCAGAAAAGGCTTTGCAGCGTCGACAAGGCCAACGTGCTCGACTCCTCGCGGCTGTGGCGCAAAACGGTCATCGAGCTGTCCGCCGAATACCCCGAGGTCGAGCTTTCCCATATGTATGTGGACAACTGCGCCATGCAGCTGGTGCGCAACCCGAAGCAGTTCGACGTCATTGTGACCTCGAACATTTTCGGCGATATTTTGTCGGACGAGGCCTCCATGATTTCCGGCTCGATAGGGATGCTCGCTTCCGCGTCGCTGGCCGAGGGCAAATTCGGCCTGTACGAGCCCATCCACGGCTCCGCGCCGGACATCGCGGGGCAGGGGGTCGCGAATCCCCTGGCGACGATTTTGTCGGCGGCGATGATGCTGCGCTATTCGCTCGACGAGCCGCAGGCGGCGGACGCCATAGAGGCGGCGGTGGACGCGGCGCTCAAGACCGTGCGCACGCCGGACATTTACGAGGACGGCTTTAAAAAAGTCTCCACGTCCGAAATGGGCGACCTTGTCGCGTCGCTGGTGTAAAAACAGGCAAGACGAATCCCCCGGTGCAAAACGCCGGGGGATTTTTGCGGTCCGAAATGTCTCTCTGCGTGATGCGTTCGGAAACGCGGACGGACTTTGAACGTACCGGCGACCGTGTATGGAGCATGGGCGAAGCGCTCACGGCGCTCGCGCCGGCGGCCGGAACGCCGCGCACGCGGAAAAACCGCCCCCGTGAAAAACGGGGGCGGTTTTGGGCTTCCTGCCGGTTTTTCTTATTCGTCCTTGCCGCAGCAATGCTTGTATTTTTTGCCGCTGCCGCAGGGGCAGGGGTCGTTGCGGCCGGGCTTTTTCGCCTTGCGCACGGGCTGGCGCTTTTCGCTGCCGTCCGTCGCGCCGGAGGTGCCGGTGATTTTGACCTGCGGCTCGCGCTTGACCTCTTCGTTTGTCCGAAGCTGCACGGTCAGCACGCCCGTGACCGTGCCTTCCTGAATCGCGGCGGTCATCTCGTCAAACATATCGAAGCTCTCGCGGCGGAACGCAATCACCGGGTCCTGCTGGCCGTAGGAGCGCAGGTAGATGCCGCGCTTGAGCTCCTCCATGGCGTCGATGTGGTCCATCCAGCGCAAATCGACGTTCCTTAGCAGGATGGCGCGCTCGAGCTCGGCCATAACGGCTTCGCCGTACTTTTCGGTCTGCGCGGCCAGCCGCTTTGCGGCGAGGTCCCGAAGCAGCTCGGCGCACGCCTCTTGGCTCTCGAGCCCGGACACGTCCGCCGCGCCCAAAAGCCAGCCGAGTTTCGCCTGCATCCCGCGCAGGTTCCATTCCGCCTTCGGCAGCGCCGCCGGGCAGTAGAACGCCGCCTGCGCGTCGCAGTAGTCGTCCATCATCTTTTGGATGGTCGCGTGCAAATCCACGCCGTCGAGCACCTGGTTGCGCTGGCCGTAAATGACCTCGCGCTGCTTGTTCATCACGTCGTCGAACTTCAGCACGTTGCGGCGGGTGGCAAAGTTATTGCCCTCCACCTTTTTCTGCGCGCCCTCAATGAGGTTCGTGAGCATTTTCGTCTCAATGGGCATATCGCCGACGGACTTGAACGAATCGAGGATGGTGTAGAACCGGTCGCCCGCAAACAGGCGCAGCAACTCGTCCTCCGCCGACAGGTAGAAGCGGCTGCGGCCGGGGTCGCCCTGACGGCCGGACCGCCCGCGCAGCTGGTTGTCGATGCGCCGCGACTCGTGCCGCTCGGTGCCGATGATGTAAAGCCCGCCCGCCTCGCGGACGGCGTCGGCCTCCTTGCCAATCTGCGCCTTGTATTTGTCCTCCAGCTCCCGGAAGGTCCGGCGCGCCTCGAGAATTTCCTCGTCCCCGGTCTCGGCAAAGCCGGTCGCCTCGGCAATGAGCTCTTCCGTATAGCCCTTCTTGCGCATTTCGGCCTTCGCCATGTATTCCGGGTTGCCGCCGAGGATGATGTCGGTGCCGCGGCCCGCCATGTTGGTGGCGATGGTCACCGCGCCGTACTTGCCCGCCTGGGCGATGATTTCGGCTTCCTTTTCGTGGTACTTCGCGTTGAGCACCTCGTGCTTGATGCCGCGGCGGCGCAGCGCCTTGGAAAGCGCCTCGCTCTTTTCAATGTTGACCGTACCCACAAGCACCGGCTGCCCCTTTTCGTGGCAGGCGAGAATCTCTTCGATGATGGCGTTGAACTTGGCCTGCTCGGTCTTGAAAAGCACATCGGACTCGTCCACGCGAATCATCGGCTTGTTCGTCGGAATGGCGACCACGTCGAGCGTATAGATTTCCCGGAACTCGTCGCTTTCGGTCATCGCCGTACCGGTCATGCCGGACAGCTTCTTGTACAGCCGGAAATAGTTCTGGAACGTGATGGTCGCGAGCGTCCGGCTCTCGCGCTCCACCTTGACGCCCTCCTTCGCCTCAATGGCCTGGTGCAGGCCCTCGCTGTAGCGGCGGCCTAGCATGATGCGCCCGGTGAACTCGTCGACGATGAGCACCTGTCCGTCCTTAACGACGTAATCCACGTCGCGCTTCATGACGCCGATGGCGCGGATGGCCTGCTCGATGTGGTGCAGCAGGGTGCTGTTTTCCGCATCCATCAGGTTTTCCACGTTGAAGGTCTTTTCGGCCTTGGCAATGCCGCGCTTGGTCAGCGTTGCGCTGCGCGCCTTTTCGTCGACGATGAAGTCGCCGTCCGCGTCGACCATGTCCTCGGCGTTGACCTTGGTGTCCAGCTCCTTGACCGTGACCATTTTCAGGGATTTCGCAAAGGTGTCCGCAATCTTGTAGAGGTCGGTGGACTTGTCGCCCTGTCCGGAGATGATAAGCGGCGTGCGCGCCTCGTCAATCAAAATGGAGTCCACCTCGTCGACAATGGCGAAGCTGTGGCCGCGCTGCACGCGCTGCTCGGCGTACTGGACCATGTTGTCGCGCAGGTAGTCGAAGCCCATCTCATTGTTCGTGCCGTAGGTGATGTCGGCGGCGTAGGCGGCCTTGCGCTCCTCGTTGGAGCATTCGTGGACGATAAGCCCCACGGAAAGCCCCATAAAGCGGTACAGCTTGCCCATCCATTCCGAGTCGCGGCGGGCTAAGTAGTCGTTGACCGTGACGATGTGCACGCCCTTGCCGGCGAGCGCGTTGAGGTAGGCGGGGAGCGTTGCAACCAGGGTTTTGCCCTCGCCGGTTTTCATTTCGGCAATGCGCCCCTGGTGCAGCACGATGCCGCCGAGAATCTGCACGGGGAAGTGCTTCATGTTGAGCACGCGCGACGCCGCCTCCCGGCAGGCCGCAAAGGCCTCGGGCAGCAGGTCGTCGAGCGTTTCGCCGTTTTGGAGCCGCTCGCGGAAGGCGGGCGTCTTGGCCTTGAGTTCGTCGTCTGTGAGCGCGGCGTACTCGTCCTCGAGCGCGAGCACCTGCTTTTGCAGGGGCATGATGCGCTTAATCTCGCGCGAGGAATAGTCGCCGAATATCTTTTTGAAAAATGACATCGAAATTCGTCCTTTCCTGCCGCTTGCCGTGCAAACGGCCACATACAGTCCACATTATACCATATATGCGCGGAAAAATCACCTGTTTTTTTGGGGGATTGCGCGAAAATCGCGCCGCGTCGCTTTTTCACGGATTTTTCCGCGGGGACGCGGCGGTTTTCGTTGACTTTGCATGAAAACTTTGTTATACTTTTTACATAGTTTTGTTTGGACCCCATGCCGGCTGCCCAAACGCAAAGGAGGAATCCCATTGACCGATTCGAGAACCCTCGCATTCGTCAACCTGTACGGCGTCCTCGGGACGCTCGAGAATCTGTGCGAGCTCGACACCAAAGCCAAGGAAATTTTGTACGAGCTGAAAAAGCCCGTCTCCGTCTGCTTTGACGTCAAGGACGGCCCCACGGCGACCATCAAATTCACCTGCAAGGGCTGCCGCATGGAGGACGGCAAACAGCCGCACGACATCCTCATTCCCTTCGCTTCCTGCAAGCAGTTCAACGGGATGATTGACGGCACCGTCACGCCCGTCCCCGTCAAGGGCTTTACGAAAATCGGCTTTTTGCTCAAGACCTTCGTCGCCCTGACCGACCGTCTGACGGAGCTTTTGCGCCCGAGCGAGGAGGCTTTGCGGGACCCCGCGTTTTTCAGGCTTTCCACGGAACTGACGTTCTACACGATTGCCGTTTCCCTAGCGCAGATTGGCAACCAGGACGCGATAGGCCGGGCGAGCGCGTCGTATATGCTCGACGGCGACGTGGCGTTCCTCATCAAGGACGGTCCCGCGGCGACGCTGCGCGTGAAGGACCACCACCTGCTCGCGATTAAAAAAGCGCCCGAAAAACCGCGCGCCATTATGCAGTTCGACTCTCTGCAGCTGGCGCACGACCTGTTCACGGGCAAAATCAACGCGCTCGAGTGCATCGGCCTTGGCACGGTGGAAATCCGCGGGATGCTGTCCATGGTCGACAACATGAACCGCATCCTCGACCGCGTCGCATTGTATCTGGCGTAAAGGAGGGCGTTTCGAATGAGCAAATTTCCGGAGTACAAACACGACAAGAGCCGCGAATATTTTAACCGCGCCATCCAGGTTATCCCCTCGGGCATTTACGGCCACCTGGGCCCCGCCGAAGGGCTTTGGGTGCCGGTTTCGAAATGGCCCTTTTTCTCGGAAAAGGCGCAGGGCACCTATTTTTGGGACGTTGACGGCAACAAGTATCTCGACTTCATGTGCGCCTACGGCCCGAACGTGCTCGGCTACAACGACCCCGACGTCGACGCCGCGGCCTTAAAGCAGCTGAAAAAGGGCAACTGCACCACCTCGCCGTCCAAGGTCATGGTGGAATGCGCCGAAAACCTGGTCGACACGGTTGCGTCGGCCGACTGGGCGTTTTTTGCGAAGAACGGCTCGGACACCACGACCCTTGCGGTTATGGCGGCGCGCGCGCATACGCACAAAAAGAAGATGTTCTTCTTAAAGGGCTATTACCACGGCGACTTCCAGTGGGCGCAGAAGGTCGACTACCCCGGCATCCTGCCCGAGGACGTCGCGAACAACGTGGTCGTCCCGTGGTTTAACCTGCAGGCGCTCGAGGACGCGTACAACGCCTGCGACGGCGACGTGGCCGGCCTTATCGCCCAGCCCTATGACCACGGCAATTTCAAGGACAACGAAGTCGCCTCCAAGGCATATTGGCAGGCGGTGCGCAAGTTCTGCGACGAAAAGGGCATGGTCCTGATTTTCGACGACGTGCGCACGGGCTTCCGGCTCGATTTGCAGGGCTCCGACCACTACTACGGCATCAAGGCGGACCTTATCTGCTTCTGCAAGGCGCTTGCCAACGGCTACAATATGTCGGCGCTTTGCGGCGGCGCGCACATGAAGAGCACCGTCTCGGGCATTACCTATACGGGCTCGTACTGGATGAGCGCCGTGCCGTTCGCGGCCTGCATTGCGTGCATCAACAAGATGAAAAAGCTCGACATCCCGACGCTGTTCCGCGAAAAGGGCACGAAGCTGACCGAGGGCTTCAAGGCCGCCGCGGCCGAGCACGGCTTTGACCTGGTCGTAACCGGCGAGCCGGCGCTGTTCTATCTGCGCATTGCGAACGACGACAGCCTGATGCTGCACCAGGAGTGGATAGCCGAATGCGTCAGCCGCGGGCTGTTCCTGGCGTCGCACCACAACCACTTCATCAACGCCGCCGTCACCGACGAGGACATCAAGCTGGCCGTCGAAATTGCCGAGGACGCCTTTTCCGTCGTGGAAAAGCGGCACCCGGAGCTTAAGGGCTAATGTTTGCGGCGTCTGCCGCAGGATATAAGGGAGGAAAACCATGCAAAGAGCACCTTTGACCAAGGACGAATGGCTGGCGCTGGAGAAAAAAGCCAACGACCTGCGCCATCTCTGCTTACAGACGACGGTCTGGGCGGGCAGCGGCCACATCGGCGGCGGTATGAGCGTGATGGACATTTTGACCGTTATGTACCACCGCTATTTGAACCTCAAGCTCGACGACCCGAAGTGGGAGGACCGCGACCGCTTCATTCTCAGCAAGGGCCACGCGGGCATCGCCTATGCGCCGGTGCTGTGCGACCTGGGGTGGAACGACCCCGAGCAGCTGAAAACCTTTAACCTGACGAATTCCAAAATGGGCATCCACCTCGACTCCAACAAGGTCGTCGGCGTGGACGCGTCCACCGGCTCGCTGGGCCACGGCATCCCTATCGCCGCCGGCACGGCCATTGCGGCGCGGGTGCTCGGCAAGGACTATACGACCTACGTCGTGACGGGCGACGGCGAGCTGGACGAGGGCTCCAACTGGGAGGGCCTGATGACCATCCGCCACTACAACCTCACCAACTGCATTACGATTGTCGACCGCAACCACTGCATGATTGACGGCAACACCGAAGACGTGATGAAGCTCGAGCCCCTGCCCGAAAAGTTTACGGCGTTCGGGCTCAACACCATCACCTGCAACGGCAACGACATTGTGGATTTGTGCCGCGCCATTGACGAGGCGCACGCCTGCACCGAAAAGCCGAGCGTCATTGTGGCGGATACCGTCAAGGGCGTCGGCATTAAGCTGACAGCGGGCAACTACAAGTGGCACTACGGCGCCATCGACGAGGAAATGGCGAAAGAGGCGGCCAAGGACCTCGACGCGTACAGCGCCGAGCGCATCGAACGCTGCGGAAAGGAGTTTGCGTAATGGCTGGAGGATTCGTTTACAACGTCATTGAGACCCCCGAGCTTTCCACCTCGGAAATCTACGGCAAAACGCTGGCAAATCTTGCCAAGGAGCACAAGGAGATTGTCGCCGTCACGGCGGACCTTGCGACCTCGACGAAGCTGCAGGATTTCACCAACGCCTGCCCGGAGCGCGTGTTCAACGTCGGCATCGCCGAACAGAATATGCTGGGCGTCGCGGCCGGCATGGCGCGCGCGGGGCTTGTGCCCTTTGCGTCCACCTTCTCGGTGTTCGCGTCGCTGCGCGCGGCGGACCAGCTGCACACCGACATCTGCTACCAGAACGTCAACGCCAAAATCATCGCGACCCACGCGGGCACGTCGTTCGGCCAGGCGGGCTCGACGCACCACGCCATTGTCGATTTGGCCGTGACGCGCGCCATGCCGAACCTGACGGTCATTTGCCCGGCGGACGGCTACGAGACCGCCAACGCGGTCAAGGCGGCGTATGAGAATTTCGGCCCCTACTATATCCGCATCAACCGCGGCTTTGACCGCGTGCTGTATGACAACGAGGATTACGGCTTTGAGGTCGGCAAGGCGGTGGAGGTCCACCCCGGCACCGACATCACCGTTATCGCCTGCGGTTCGTGCGTGTTCCAGGCGCGCGAGGCGGCGAAGTTCCTCGATTCGGCCGACGGCTTAAAGGTCCGCGTGCTCAATATGCACACGATTAAGCCGATTGACAAGGAAGCCATCCTCAAGGCGGTGCAGGATACGCGCCGCATCATCACCGTGGAGGACCACAGCGTGCTCGGCGGCCTGGGCTCCGCCGTCGCGGAGGTCGTGGTGGAATCCGGCAAGGGCTGCGCGTTCAAAAAGCTCGGCCATCCGGACCAGTTCGCGCCCATCGGCCTGCATGAGGACATCATGTCCATCGTCGGCATCGACGCCAACGGCATCATTGAAGCCGTCCGCGAGGTCATGCACAAGGACTTCGAGCTCGACGACAACTGGGACGACGAAGTTTAAAGTCCCCCTTGCAGTCGAGAAAGGAGCGTGAAAGCTTTGCATACCAAAGAAGAGCTGTATTCCAATAAGATTTTTTTCAACGCCGCGCTGCCGCTGGTGAAGGTCATTGCGACCGACGTACCTTCCTTGAAAAAGCAGTTCCAAAAGGTCCACGCCGTCATTCAGGTCAGCGCCCTGGACCCGGACGCCGAGGGCGGCAAGGTCGGGATGCATTTCGTCGTCAACAGCGACGAGTGGCTCGTTCACCTCAATAAGGTCGAGCCGCACCCGCACGTGGAGCTGGAATTTAAGAGCGTGGAGGCGATGAACGCCTTTTTTAAGGGCAAGATTGGGCCCGCCACGCTGCCGAAAATGCGCGGTGTGTTCTCGCATTTCGGCGCGTTCAAGGCGTTTTTGATGACGCTGCTCAAAATGTCCTCGCTGCTGGGCGCCACCGAAGCGCCCAAGGACGACGCGACGAAGGAGCTCATGGTCAAATGCTTCTTTTACCTGCTGTCGTCGGGCATCAGCCAGCTGAACAAAATGGGGCACGAGGACATCCACGGCTGGACCTCCAAGAGCCCCGACCGCGTTTACGCTTGGGCGGTCAACGGGTATCCGCAGGTCTCGGCGTACCTGCGCATCAAGGCGGGCAAATCGCGCGCGGGCAGGGGCGAGTACAAACGCGCCATGCCGTTCTTCACGCTGCGCTTTGACTCGCTCGACAGCGCGCTGGGCATCCTGCTCGGCACCGACGATATGCTCGAAGCGGTCAAGAAGGGCCGTCTTATCATGGACGGCGCGCCGGAATTCGGCGGGCAGCTGGGCACCTATATGCTCGAGGTCGCCGCGCTGGCAAAATAAGCTTTACAAAAAGGGCGTGCCGTTTTCGGATGGCGCGCCCCTCTTTTTCCCGGGGGGAACGGCTATGAAAAAACGAAACCGGCAGGGGAAGCTCGGAAAGGCCGCCGCGATTGCGCTTGCGGGGCTGCTGGCCGTCGGCACGGCCGCGTATTTCGTCGGGGGCGCAAACGCGCCGCGGGCGGCGACGGGGTACCGCAAGGCGCTTGCAAACGTTTCGGAAACGATTGTGCGCGGGGTGCGCGGCGCCATACACAGCGACAACGACTATACGGGCTACACGCCGCTTGCCGACATCCCGGAGGTCGAAAACGGCTATGTGCCGCAGGGCTACTGCTATTGCGAGGCGCTGGAAAGCCACGTGGTGTCCTATTACCACGACGACGGCGCCTCCGTGCTGAGCTTTGTGGACGACGCCGGCGCGCGCACCAAAACGCTGCGGCTGCAAAACGCGGACCGAAGCGATTTTACCGGCCATGCGGGCGGGCTTGCCGACAGCGAACGGTATTTGTACCTCTGCTCGGGCGACCGGATTTACCGCTTTGCGCTGGAGGCCCTGCGGGCGCTGTCCGACGGCGGGACGCTCACGCTCGACGCCTTTGTGCAGACCGACGTGCGCTGCTCCTACATCCATTGCGACGGGACGTACCTGTACGCCGGGGAGTTTTACACCTACTATCCCGACGAACGCTACGGTACGGACGCGACGCACCATATGCAGATGACGATGCGGGAGTTGCACTTTTCCCGCTGCAACGCGTATGCCCTCGGCGCGCTCGACGCCGCGTTCCAGGCGGGCAACGACACGGTGCCTGTCCCCGCCTTTGCGCTGACCACGCCGAACCTTGTGCAGGGGCTTGCGCGCACCGCGGACGGCGGTTTTGCCTTGAGCACGTCCTACGGGCGCAACACGGACTCGCACCTGCTTGTGTTCGACGACGTGACCCGCCGCGAGCCCGCCTATTACCTGACCGTCCCCGGCGGGGAAGCGCCGGTCTATGCGCTCACGAAGGACGCAAGGCACGAAGAACGGCGCCTGCCCCCGCTTTTGGAGGGGATAGACTGGAAGGACGGCGCGGTCATCGGCATTTTCGAGTCCGGCGCGCAAAAATACAGCGACGGCAAATTCCCGCTCAATTCCATTTGCCGGTTCGCGTAACGCCCACACAACCAAAACAAAGCCCGCGCCGGAATCCCGGCGCGGGCTCTGCTTTTCGGTCGGCAGCTTACTGCGCAAGCTCCTCTATGTAATACGCCGCCTGCGCGTCCCAAAGGCGCTTGTATTCGCCGTCGGCGCAGACCAGCTCGTCGTGCGTCCCGTGCTGGACCAGCGCGCCCTTGCGAAATACGGCGATGCGGTCGCAGAACCGGCAGGAGGAGAGCCGGTGCGAAATGTAGATGGCGGTTTTGCCCTCGACAAAGCGGTTGAACTGCTTGTAAATTTCGTGCTCGGCCACCGGGTCGAGCGCGGCGGTCGGCTCGTCGAGCACCACGACGGGCGCGTCCTTGTAAAGCGCGCGCGCGAGCGCCAGCTTTTGCGCCTCTCCGCCCGAAATCTCCACGCCGTCGCGGTCCAGGTCCTTGTAAAGCGGGGTGTGCTCGCGCTTTTCCATGCGTTCTATGCGCTCGAGGACGCCCGCGCTTTTGAGGCTTTCGGCAAGCTTCCTTTCGTCGGCGTCCTCCCCGCAGGCGACGTTTTCCGAAACGGTCAGCGCAAACAGCTTGAAGTCCTGGAACACGACCGAAAACAGCCGCGTGACGCATTCGCACGAAAGGTCGCGCAGGTCCACGCCGTTGACGAAGACCGCGCCGCGGTCGGGGTCGTACAGCCGGCACAGGAGCTTGATGAACGTCGTCTTGCCCGAGCCGTTGCGCCCGACGACCGCGAGCCGCTCGCCCCGGCCGATTTTCAAGGAGATGTCGCGCAGGGTGTAGTCCTTGGCCGACGGGTATTTGAACCAGACGTCCCGGAATTCCACCTCGACCGCGTCCAGGGCAATCTCCTTGTCGCCGTAGACCATGTCGCTTTTCGTGTCCACGATGCGGAAATAGTATTCCAGGTTCGGCAGCAGCTCCGCGTGGCGGCCGAGCGTGGTCGCAATGGCGGTGATGCCGGAAATCATCTGCATAAACGCGCCGATGTAGCGCACCAGCGCCTCGATGTCAAAAAGCCCCAGCGACGCCTTCGCCCCGATGAACGTATAGACGCCGAAGCCCACCAGCGCCCCGACTACGGCGATGTAGGCGCTTGCCGCCGCGGATTGCTGCGAGGTCTCGCGCAAAATGACCTCGCCCTTGGACAAAAGCTGCTCGGTCGCCTCTTTTTCGATAAGCGGGCGTTCGTTGTAAAGGCGGACCTCCTTGCCGGAGTTGTAATCCGCCAGCAAATCGCGGTAGCGCCGGAACAGCCGGTTGAGCCGCCCGTAGCGTTCGTTCGAGTGAAACCAGATGCGGCTGGTTTTGCCGCTTAGGTGCAGGATGACGACGACCGACACCGCAATGCCGAGCCCCAGCACCGCCAAAAACCACGGCGAGTGCAAAAACCCGTCGCCCGTTTTTGTGACGCCGAGCCGCAAAAGCGGCCAGATGAGCGCCGCGGCGCAGACGAGCGTCACAAGCCCGGTCAAAAAGTCCTTGAACATCCAGCAGAGCTGGACAAAGGCCGAAAAAATGCGGTCCATCGACTCGGTGTGCAAATGGACGAGCTCCTGAAACGAGCTGTCCTCCAGCTTAGCGAAATCGAGCCGGAACAGCTTGTGCTCGACGGCCATGCGTTCCTTTTCGTACAGGCGGCTGCGCAGCATATAAAACGTCGGGGTCAGCGCGTCCTGCAAAAGCTGCAAAAGGAAGTTGAGCCCGAGGCAGACGGCGACGAGCAGGACAAGCGCGTCCGTTTCGGGCGTGCCGGAAAGCTCCGCGACAATCCGCGCGGAAAAATAGATGTTGACAAAGGGCTTCGCCCCCATGCAGACGGCCAGGAGTACGGCGACGGGGACGAGCAGCGGCTCGAACCGCACGGTTTCGGCAAAGGCCCGCAGATAGGCGCGGATGTATCGAATCACAGCGCGTTCGCCTCCTCCCGGTAGTAATAGCTCTGCAGCGCGTACATACGGAAATACCGCCCGTGCTTTTGCATCAGCTCCTCATGCGTGCCGAATTCCGCGACGCGCCCGTCGGCGATAAACAGGATGCGGTCGCAAAAGCGCGTGGAGGAAAGTCGGTGGGAGATGAAAAACGAGGTCTTGTGCGCCGACAGCGCGTTGTACTGCAAATACAGCTCATTTTCCGCAATGGGGTCGAGCGCGGCGGTCGGTTCGTCCAGAATGAGGATGGGCGCGTCCTTGTAAAGCGCGCGCGCAAGCAGCAGCTTCTGCTTTTCCCCGCCGGAAAAGTCCACGGCGCCCGGGAACACGCTTTTGTCCATTTTGCTGGCCTCTTTTTCGGGCAGAGACTGAATCTTTTCATACATCCCCGCCTTCTTAAGGCAGTCGAAAAGCCTTGTGCGGTCGATTTCCGCCATGGGGCGCAGCGCGACGTTTTCCGCAATGCTCACCGGCAAAAAGCGGTAATCCTGGAAAACGACCGAGTAAAGGTCGAAGCAGCTTTTCTGCGACACGCCGGAAAGGACTTGCCCGTTTACACACACCTCGCCGCCGGTCGGGGCATACAACCCGCACAGCAGCTTGATTGCGGTGGTTTTGCCCGCGCCGTTTTCGCCGACAATCGCGATTTTTTCTCCGGCGCGCACCGAAAAGGACATCCCGCGGATGGTCTCCCGGTCGCTGTCGGCGTAGTGAAAATGCACGTCGCGAAATTCCACCGCATAGCCGTCCGCTTTGGGGAGCGCCGGCAGCACAATCTGCCCGCGTTCGGGACTTTCCACATAGTCGCGGAATTTCGTGCATTCCAGAGAACAGCGGATAAGCTGGTTGTACTGCGCCGTCAGCTGCGACACGTAGCCCGAAAAGCCGGTGACGATGCCGAACAGGAAGATGAAGTCCGAAACGGAAATGCGCCCGTCGAGCACCGAGGTAATCAAAAAGAAGTACGCCACGCCGTCGCGTGCGGCCGAAACAAGCGCGCGCGCGGCCGAAACGGAAAACGACACGCCCAGATACCGCCGGATAACCTTGGTGTACGCGCGCAGGGCGGCCGCCGTCATGCAGATGAACCAGTCCCCGAGGCCGAAAAGGCGGATGTCCTTGCCCGCGGAAAATTCGTGGCTCGTGCGGTAAAAGTAGGAAAATTTGACCAGCAGCCGGTTGCGCTGCTCGCGGCTTTTGCGGTCGGCGCGGTACTCGAGCCGGTACAGGAGGAATTCGCCCGCGCACGCCAGCAGCAACAGCAGCAGCATCAAGGCGGGCAGCTTTTGCAGCAGCGCGACGGAGGTGATGATGCCGAACACGCTTTGCATGAGCAGGCAGAGCACCTCGCAGAAATCGCGCGAGCCGGAATTGGTAAAGGTTGCGCTGCGTTCGAGCCGCTCGCGCCCCGCCAGGCTTTCCACGTCCACAAAGTCGGCGGTCATGGTCTTGCGGAACGACAGCACCGCGTAGCGCATCCGCAAAATCTGCGAGCTGCCCTCCAGCTTTTGCTGCATGAAGGGCGCGACCCAGCTCGCCGCCGCAATGGCGGCGCTTAAAAGCGCCACGCGCAGCACCAGCGCGGAAACGGGCGCGTGCGCCGTCACGCAGTCCAAAATGACCTTCGGCGCATAGGCCATCAGCATCGGTACGGCGACCAGCGCCGGGATGCGCGCCGCAAGATACAAAAAGCTGCGCCGGTGCCATCGGTACCAGTTGCGCAGCATGTATTTCGTGTTGTCGTGTAAGGCTCGAAGCTCAGGTGCTTTCATCGTCTGTTCCTCGTGGCAAAAATGCGGCCGGGGCCGTTGGGCTTTGCAAAGAAAGACGGCGCAAAACGGGGTTTTGTCCGCTTTTTTCACAAAGCCGTTTCGCAGAAGCCGGACGGCCTTTTTGATTCGGCCCTTATTTCCGAACCAAGAGCGCCACCGTCTCGACCATTGTTTCATTTTCCAAGGGCAATTCTTTCACTTCTGCCCCGTTGACAGGAACGGGGAAGTTGAAGATAATCTTCCTGAACCAGTTGCCATCCGGCTGCTTTTCCGGGAATAATTCGATTCGCTCAATGAACGCCCGCATGAATTCCTTCCGCTCCACCTCGGAGGCGGCTTCATAGACCTGATCGAACGCCAGCAACAGGCGATAAATATTGTCACCGGAAATCTTCTCCTGCCGGATGCTCCGTATCTGGCTTTGCACATCGTCAATCTGGACTTCAATCTCATCTATTGCGCCATATTGCTCATCATAGCGGCGCTGCAAATCAGAAATTTTCCGGTCATAATACGGGTCATTCACATCCAAATTGTCCATCTGCCGTTCCAGGCGTGCTTTTGTGCCT
>DVMW01000038.1 GCA_018714805.1 Candidatus Fimenecus excrementigallinarum | reverse complement strand
GTTATCTTATTCATGGCGAATAGATGGATACCTGCCTTTCGGTTTTGTTTGTGCAACTCTACCTTAACACAGGTTCTTTCTATTCGCTATCTTTTTTTCTTATTTGTCACACATCATTGTAACACCTACAGTACCGGCGCAAGCCGTTCTGTTTTATGCTTGCGCCGGGGCAAAAAGTATGGTATAATAGACGGCGCAAAGCTGTCGCCCGGTCAGCGGATATGGATGATTTCGCCGGCGGTGACCAGCTTCTCGCCCTCCGCGGTGCTGACCACCAGCGCGCCGTTCGGCGCGATGTCCACAGCGCGCGCGTCGTAGTCGCCGTCGGGCGTCTGTACGCGCACGGTCTGCCCGAGCGTCGCCGAGCAGGCCTTCAGGCGGTCAACGACCTCCTTGCTGTCCTCCAAAAGCGCGCCGCTGCGCAGGATGTAGCGGTCCATGTTGTGCACAAGCTCCACGCACAGCTCGTTGCGGTCGACCTCGCCTTCAAAATGCTCGTCCAAAACGGCGGCGATGCCGTCCACGTCGTCCGGGAACGCCCCGCGCGACAAATTGAGCCCGACGCCCGCGACAACGTATTTCGGCCGTCCCTGCTCATTGACGATTTCACACAGGCAGCCGCAAAGCTTGCGTCCCTCCAGCAGCACGTCGTTGGGCCATTTGAGCTGCGTCTGGACGTTGAACATATTGTACAGCGTGTCGCGCACCGCGAGTCCGACCAGCGACGAGAGCAGGTCGAGGTTCTTTTCCGCGCCGGAAAGCGTGTACACCGCGCTTAGGTAAAGGCCGGTGTCGGGCGGGGAGACGAAGCTGCGCCCGAGCCTGCCGCGCCCGGCGGTCTGGGTGTTGGCGACGACCAGCGCACCGGCGCCCTTGCCGGTTTCGCAAAGCGCTTTGGCGGCCGTGTTGGTGGAGTCAACCTCCGGAAAATAGTGGACGCGCCGCTTCAGGCGGTACTGCCGGATTTGGTAGATTAGATTTTTTTCAGTCAGCTCTCGAACCATGCGTACCCTCTTGTCCTCTGTTTTTGCCGGCGCGTGCGGTCCGGCGAACTTTTATGCTATTATACAGCAGTTTTCGGCTGCAATCAAGTATAGAGGTGATTTTCTATGCGCTTAGAGGTGCAAAACCTCGAAAAAAGCTTCGGCGAAAAGCAGGTGCTGCGCGGCGTTTCCTTTTCGGCTGAAAGCGGCCGCGCGCTGGGGCTTTTGGGCCGCAACGGCGCGGGCAAAACCACAACCATCCGCATCGTCATGCAGGTCTTTTTCCCGGACGGCGGCGATGTGCTGCTCGACGGCGAACGGCTGCGCACGGACCGCGTGCGCATCGGATATTTGCCGGAGGAACGCGGCCTGTACCCGAAAAAGCCGGTGTACGAGCAGCTTGTGTATTTCGGCTGCCTTGCGGGTCTTTCCAAAAAAACGGCGCGGCAGCGCGCGGATTTGCTGCTGGAGCGGCTCGCCATGCAGGACTGCAAGACGAAGCGGCTCGAAACGCTGTCCAAGGGCAACCAGCAGAAGATTCAGCTCGCGGCGACGCTGCTGCCCGACCCGGATATCCTGATTTTGGACGAGCCGTTTTCCGGCCTCGACCCGGTCAACGCCCGGCTTTTGAAGGACGTCGTGCACGAGTGCATCCAAAACGGCAAGATTGTGCTGCTTTCCAGCCACCAGATGGGCTATATCGAGGAGTTCTGCGACGACGTCGCGATTCTGCACGAGGGGCGCATCGCCCTGTTCGGCGCGCTGCGCGACATCAAGCGCAGCTTCCCGCGCGACACGTTGGAGGTGCGCGCCGGGGACCGCGAACGGGTGCGCGCGCTTCTTGCGTCGGTCGAAGCGCTTTGCACCGACGTGCGGGAAACGCCGGACGGGTTCCTGCTTCGACTTCGTGACCCGGCAAATAAGGCGGCGGTGTACCGCGCGCTCGAGCCCTGCGCCGACACGCTGGACGCGGTTTCTGTGCGCGAGCCGTCGCTCGAGGAAATTTTCGTACACACCACAAAGGGGGCGTCGGTATGAGGCAGTTTCGGACGATTTTCGCGTTTGAATACCTGGGCTATGTCAAAAATAAGGCCTTTATCGCCACGACTGTCGCGCTGCTAGCGGTTATGGCGGTGGTGCTTTGCTTCCCGCGGTTTTCCGACGGCAGCTTTCTCGCGGGCTTTGGCGGGGAGGCAAAGACCCTTGCCGTAGCGGGCGAGGGGGCCGAGAGCGCCGCGGCCTCTTTGCAGGCGGCGCTGCCCGATATGCGCGTTGCGGCCGTTACGGCGGATGCGGACGCGCTGCGGGAGGACGTGTTGGCGGGAGAGTGCCACGCCGCCGTCCTGCTTTTGGACGCGGGCCGGTACCGCTACATCACCGAAACGGCGGGCATGACCGACATGACGCCGGCCGTCGTGCAGGAGACGCTCTCGTCGCTGTACCGCGCAAAGCTCCTGTCCCAATACGGCCTGACGCCGCAGGAATCGGCGCAGGCGCTGTCCGCCGTCGCCGCGGGCGAGACCGTCACGCTCGGCAAGGACCAGTCGCAGACCTTTGTATACACCTACGTCCTCATTCTGCTTTTGTACATGGCGGTTCTCATTTACGGGCAGATGGTCGCCCAAAGCGTCGCCGTGGAAAAAAGCTCGCGTGCCATGGAGCTGCTTATCACGTCCTCAAAGCCGATGAATTTGATGTTCGGCAAGGTACTCGGCACCGGGGCGGCGGGCTTTACGCAGCTTGCTGTCGTCTTGGCGGCGGCCTTTTTGCTGTACCGCGCCAACAGCGGGCTTTGGGCGGCGGACGGCGTGGTTGCGTCCATTTTCAATATGCCGCTGTCCATCCTGCTTTACACGGTGCTGTTTTTCGTGCTCGGGTTTTTCCTGTACGCCTTTTTGTACGCGGCGGCCGGGTCGCTTGCAAACCGGCTGGAGGATATCAACACCCTGGCCACGCCGGTGACGTTCCTGATGATTTTCGCCTTTATGGTCTCGATGTTTTCCATGTTAAGCGACGTGGACAGCGCCCTGATGCGCGCCGCCTCCTTTTTCCCGCTGACCGCGCCCATGGCGATGTTTACGCGCATCTGCATGGGCAGCGTCGCGCCGTGGGAGATTGCGGTCTGCGTTGCGCTGCTTGTTCTCTGCACGTTCCTGTTCGGGGCACTGTGCGCCGCGGTGTACCGCGTGGGCGTGCTGCTGTACGGCAAGCCCCCGAAGCCGCTGGCGCTGCTGCGCGCCATACAGGGCGACCGTGCCGCAAGACGGCAAAAAAAGGGTTGACAAACCGGCAAAGCGGTGCTACTATACTTGCGTCGGAAATTTCGGCGGCGTTTTGCCGGCGGATTTCCAAAGCTCTGAGAAAGGAACAGCGTAATGTCGAAGTTTTCGTTTGCAGCGGAATACTTTTACTTTTACTTTACCGGCTTTTTCGGTAGGGTTTCTTCGGCGTTCGCTGTAAATGTGTGAGCTTTCGTTTTGGGATTCTGTAAAGCGACTCCGCAGTGAACGCACTGCGGAGTTTTTTTATGAACAGGTAAGGAGCGAAACAGCATGGTAGTCATTTTAAAGGACCACGCAGAACAGAAAAAGGTCAAGAACCTGACCGACTGGCTGGAGAACCAGGGCTTGTCGGTGCATTCGGTCGTCGGCCAGTACCAGACGATTCTGGGGCTTATCGGCGACACGAGCAAGGTGGACATCGACCTCATCGAGGGGCTCGACATTGTCGACAGCGTCAAGCGCATTTCCGAGCCGTACAAAAATGCGAACCGCAAGTTCCATCCGGACGACACCGTTATTGACGTCGGCGGCGTGCAGATAGGCGGCGGCCATTTCCAGTTTTTCGCCGGCCCCTGCTCGATTGAGGGGCGCGACCAGATTATCTCCATTGCAAAGGACGTCCAGAAGGCGGGCGCGAAGATTCTGCGCGGCGGCGCGTTTAAGCCGCGCACGTCGCCCTACGCCTTCCAGGGGATGCGCGGCGACGGCTTGAAGCTGATGCTCGAAGCGAAAAAGGAAACCGGTATGCCCATCGTCACCGAGATTATGGACGCGTCGCACCTGCCGCTGTTTGAGGACGTCGACATCATCCAGGTCGGCGCGCGCAATATGCAGAATTTTGAGCTTTTGAAGGAGCTTGGCAAGCTTGACAAGCCCATTTTCTTAAAGCGCGGCCTTGCGGCGACGCTGCAGGAGCTTTTGATGAGCGCCGAGTACATCATGGCCGAGGGCAACGAAAAGGTCATCCTCTGCGAGCGCGGCATCCGCACGTTTGAAACGGCGACGCGCAATACGCTCGACCTGTCCGCCGTGCCCATGCTCAAGGAAATGTCGCACCTGCCGGTCGTGGTCGACCCGAGCCATGCGACGGGCATCGCGCGGCTGGTCAAGCCCATGGCGTTCGCGGCGGCCGCCTGCGGTGCGGACGGCCTGATGATTGAGGTGCACAACGACCCCGCGCACGCGCTGTGCGACGGCCCGCAGGCGCTGCACCCCGAGGAATTCGCCGAAGTGACAAGCGGCGTCAACAAAATTCTGGAAGCGGTTCGGGGGCTTTAAGCAATGCAGATAGGAATTATCGGTCTGGGGCTTATCGGCGGCTCGCTCGCCAAGGCTCTGAAATACAATACCGAACACACCGTCCTCGGGACGGACAAGGACCGCGGGGTTTTGCTCAAGGCAAAGCTTTTGGGCGCGGTGGACGAGGAGCTGCGCGAGCAAGACCTGCCCGCCTGCGATTTGGTGGTGGTTGCGCTGTACCCGCAGGACACGCTCGACTGGGTCCGCGCGCACGCCGCCGCTTTGAAAAAGGGCGCCGTGGTGCTCGACTGCTGCGGCGTCAAGCGCGCGGTCTGTGCCCCGCTGTATGCCTGCGCTAAGGAAAACGGCTTCCATTTCTACGGTGCGCACCCGATGGCCGGCCTGCATTTTTCGGGCTTTGAATATTCCGCCGTCACCATGTTCCAAAACGCGTCGATGGTGCTTTTGCCGCCGGACGACGCCGACATTGAAACGCTCGCTCTGCTGAAAGCGTTGTTCGAGTCCATCGGGTTTACGAACATCCAAATCTCAAACCCCGACGAGCACGACCGGATTATCGCCTATACCTCGCAGCTCGCGCACGTCGTTTCCAACGCCTATGTCAAAAGCCCCGAGGCCAAGGTGCACAAGGGCTTTTCGGCGGGCAGCTATAAGGATTTAACGCGCGTTGCGAAGCTCAACGCCGATATGTGGACCGAGCTGTTTTTGGACAACCGCGACAACCTTGCGGCGGAGCTTGAGGGGCTGATAGAAAATTTGCAGCAGTACGCCGCCGCGCTCAAGGCCGGGGACGGCGAAACGCTGCACGCGCTGCTCGAGGCGGGCAGCACGCGCAAGGAACAGATTGACGGGATGTACCGCGACTGACGGGGAAGAGGGGAAACGCTATGCAGCAGATTGAAGTCCGCGCAAGCCGGCGCTACACGGTGCACATCGGCGCGGGGGTCCTGGCAAAAGTCGGCGCGTTTGTACGCGGCCTGCCGCGCGTGGAAACGGCGGTCGTCGTGACCGACGACATTGTAAACGGGCTGTACGCGGACCGGGTGGAAAACGACCTGCGCGCGCAGGGGCTAAGGACGCTGCGGTTCGTGTTCCCAAACGGCGAAGCGTCGAAAACCCTTTCGACGTTCGGCGCGCTGCTGGAATTTTTGGCGGAAAACCGCGTCACACGTTCGGACTGCATCGTCGCGCTCGGCGGCGGTGTGGTCGGGGATTTGGCGGGCTTTGCGGCCGCCGTGTACCAGCGCGGCGTAGCGTTCGTGCAGGTCCCGACAACGCTGCTCGCGTGCGTGGATTCGTCGGTCGGCGGCAAAACGGCGGTCGACCTGGCCGCCGGGAAAAATCTTGCCGGCGCGTTTTATCAGCCGCACGCGGTGTTTTGTGACTATGAGACCCTGCAAACGCTGCCCGACCGCATTTTCGCGGACGGCATGGCGGAGGTCATTAAGTACGGCGCGGCGTTTGATTTGGAGTTTTTCCGCTTCCTCGAGGCAAACGACGCGCACGACCGCTTGGAGGACGTCATTGCGCGCTGCGTAACCATAAAACGCGACATTGTCGCGCAGGATGAGACGGACCGCGGCGTGCGCGGGCTTTTGAATTTCGGGCATACGCTCGGCCACGCGGTCGAGGCGTGCAGCGGCTTTTCGGTCTCCCACGGCAGCGCCGTCGCTATCGGCATGGTGCTGCTTTCCCGCGCGGCGTACAAAGCGGGGCTGACGCAGGCCGACTGCGCGCCGGACATTGCGGCGCTGCTGCAAACATACGGCCTGCCGACCGAAACGCCCTATTCGCCCGAAGCGCTTTGCGAAAAGGCGCTGTCCGACAAGAAGCGGAGCGGGAAAACCATCACGCTTGTCGTGCCGCAAAAGCTCGGGCGCTGCGTGCTGTGTCCCGTGCCGGCCGAACGCCTCCTTTCCATTGTACAAGCGGGGGCGGGCGTATGATGGTCCGCCTGCAAAACCGAATCGTGACCGGGGAAATCCCGGCCATCTCCTCCAAATCCGACGCGCACCGGCTGCTGCTGGCCGCCGCGCTCGCCGACCGGGAAACCGAGCTCGCCTGCAACGTTTTGTCCGACGACATCCGTGCAACGGCGCGCTGCCTTGCGGCGCTCGGTGCCGGCGTCACATTTTCCGACGGGCGCATTCTGGTGCGGCCGATTGGAAGCCGGCAGCCCGCCGCACAGGCGGTTACGCTCGACTGCGGCGAAAGCGGCTCGACCCTGCGCTTTTTGCTGCCCGTCGTTTCCGCCCTGGGGCAAAACGGCGTGTTTACGGGCGGTGGGCGGCTGCCCGAACGTCCCGTCACGCAGCTGCGCAAGGCCATGGAGGCGCACGGCGTGCGGTTCTCCGCGCCCGGGACGTTTCCCATCCATACGTCCGGCGCGCTGCTGCCCGGCGCATACACGCTCCCGGGCAACGTCAGTTCGCAGTATATCACCGGGCTTTTGTTTGCGCTGCCGCTGCTGTCCGGCGACAGCGTCCTGCACATTTTGCCGCCGGTCGAATCCGCGCCGTATATCGAAATGACGCTCGCCACGCTGCGGCGGTTCGGCATTTGCGCCGAAAAGCGGGGGGACGCCTACCATATCCCCGGAAACCAGCGCTACCGCACGCCCGGGCGCGTCGCGGTCGAGGGTGACTGGTCGAACGCCGCCTTCTTCCTCGCCGCGGGGGCTTTGGGCGCGCCGGTCACGGTCACGGGGCTGGACCTTTGCTCCCCGCAGGGCGACAAGGCAATCTTGGACCTTTTGCGGCGCATGGGCGCGGTGGTCGAGACGTCCCAAAACGCCGTGCGCGTTTCGCCGGGGCGGCTGTGCGGGATTGCGCAGGATATGGCGGACATCCCCGACCTTGCGCCGGTTTTTGCCGTTGCGGCGGCGTGCGCTCGGGCCGGAACGACGCGCCTGGAAAATGCCGGCCGGCTGCGCTTGAAGGAGAGCGACCGGCTCGCGGCCATTGCCGAACTGCTGCAAAGCCTCGGCGTTTCCTGCACGCAGACCGCCGACACGCTGACCGTTCCCGGCGGGCAGACCGTTTTTGGCGGGCGGACTTCCGGCTTCCATGACCACCGCATGGTCATGGCGGCGGCCGTCGCCTCCGTTTGCGCCGCGGGTCCCGTAACCATAGAGGGCGCCGAGGCGGTCGAAAAATCCTATCCGCATTTCTTTAAAGACTGGGAAAGTATAGGAGGGAATGTCGATGTCCTCGATTTTAGCAGGTGACCGCATCCGGGTATCCGTGTTCGGCCAGTCCCATTCCGAAGCCATCGGCGCGGTCGTGGACGGGCTGCCCGCCGGTTTCCGGATTGATTTTGACAAGCTAAAAACCTTTACATCTCGCCGCGCGCCGGGGCGCGCAAGCTATGCAACCGCCCGCAAAGAGGCCGACGAGCCCGAGTTCCTGTCCGGTCTTTGCGGCGATACCACGTGCGGCGCGCCGCTGGGCTTTACCATCGCGAACACCAACACGCGCTCCGGCGACTATGCCAATCTGCGGGAAACCCCGCGTCCCTCGCACGCCGACTACGCCGCCCATGTAAAGTTCCGCGGCTTTCAGGACGTCGCGGGCGGCGGGCACTTTTCCGGCCGTCTGACCGCGCCGCTGTGCGTGGCCGGGGGGATTTGCCTGCAAATGCTCGCATCGCGCGGCGTGCAGGTGTGCGCGCACATCTATTCGATTGCCGACGTTTGCGACACGCCCTTTGACCCGGTGTGCATCCCGGACACGGATTTCGGCGCAAAGCCCTTCCCCGTGCTGTCCGACAAGCAGGGGGAAAAAATGCGCGCCGCCATAGAGCGCGCCCGCATGGACTGCGACTCCGTGGGCGGCGTGGTGGAATGCGCGGTGACGGGCGTCCCGGCGGGTCTGGGCGACCCCATGTTCGACGGGGTGGAAAACCGCCTGGCCAAAGCGCTGTTCGGCATTCCCGCCGTCAAGGGGCTGGAATTCGGCAGCGGCTTTGCGGGCAGCGGCCTTCGCGGCAGCGAAAACAACGACGCGTTTGTGACCGACGGGCAGGGGCATATTACGACCGTAACCAACCGGCACGGCGGGATTTTGGGCGGGATTACCTCCGGAATGCCCGTTGTGTTCCGCGCGGCGTTTAAGCCGACCGCGTCCATTGCCAAGCCGCAGCAAAGCGTGCATTTGCCGACGGACACGCCGCAGACGCTCGAAATAAAGGGACGCCACGACCCGTGCATCGTCCCGCGCGCCGTCCCGGTTGTGGAGGCGGTTGCGGCGGTGGTGATGCTGGATTTGCTGTTGGAGGGAGAAGCATGGAAATAGAAGCCCTGCGCGGGGAGATTGACCGCATTGACGACGAGCTGGTTTCGCTGTTTTTAAAACGGATGGGCATAAGCCTGCAGGTTGCCGCGTATAAGCAGGCGCACAAGCTTCCCGTGCTGGACCGCACGCGGGAGCGCGCGCTGCTGTCGCGCGTCGCGGCCAAATCCGACGACGCGGATATGCAGCTGTATATCCGGCTGCTGTACGCCTCGCTGCTTGGTCTTTCGCGTTCGTACCAGCGCAAATCGGGCGTGGGGATACAGCATACGGGCCTTTCTTCGCGCATCCGGGAAAGCGCTGCGAAAAACGCGCAGAACGTCCTGCCCGCAAGCGCCGTCGTCGCCTGTCAGGGCGTGGAGGGCGCGTATTCGTCGCTGGCGTGCGAGCGGCTGTTCCGGCACCCGGACATTATGTTCTTTTCGTCGTTCGACGACGTGTTTTCCGCGGTGCAGCAGGGGCTTTGCCGCTACGGCATCCTGCCGGTCGAAAACAGCACGGCGGGCTCGGTCAACCGCGTGTATGATTTGATGGCGCGGCACAATTTTTACATCGTCAAAAGCGTGCGCCTAAAAGTCGAGCACGCCCTGCTTGCGAAGCCCGGCGTAAAGCTTGCCGACGTGCGCGAGATTTTTTCGCACGAGCAGGCCATCGAGCAGTGCAGCGCATTTTTGTCTGGCCTTCCGAATGTGCGCGTGACGGTCTGTGAAAATACCGCCGCCGCCGCAAAGCGGGTGTCCGAAAGCGACCGCGCCGACGTCGCCGCCATATCCTCGAAGGACTGCATGGCGCTTTACGGCCTTTCCATGCTCGGCGAGGGCATCCAGAACAACGCGAACAACTATACGCGGTTCATCTGCATCGGCCGCGAGCCGGAGATTTTTTCCGGCGCGGACAAAACCAGCCTGATGCTCACCCTCCCGAACCGTCCCGGCGCGCTGTACGACGTACTTTCGCGCTTTTATGCGCTGGACATCAACCTGCTTAAGCTCGAGAGCCGCCCCAAGCCCGGCGGGGACTTTGAGTTCCTGTTCTATTTCGACATCGAAGCGCCGGTCTATTCCGAAAATTTCCTGCAAATGATGGACGAGCTGGAAGCCTCGACCGAGCAGTTCTGCTATTTCGGGAGCTACAGCGAGCTTTTGTGAACGAAAAGGAAAAACAGGCTTTGTTTTGTGTTTACAAAACGTTCAACAAATCTCTATTGTATCGCCATAATTTACCGGTATACTAAAGCCATCGAATCAAGAGAGACCCCACTCTTGAGGAGACGCAAACAGAACTCCCCCTTCTGTTTGGCAGAACTTTTTCATTTCTCCCCCTTTCTTTTTTTACGAAAAGAGGAAAAACGCCCGGTCGTCCGGGCGTTTTTCCTTTTTGCACGGCCTTTGCAATTTACAAAACGTTCAAATCCGCTCTATTTTGCCGCCATATTTTTCCGGTATGGTATAGATGTTCCGAAAGGGAACCCCCTTCGGAACGGCAGACAAGAGTTTCTCCCTTTCTTCTTTTGTTTGCACTTTTTCATTTCTCCCCCTTTCTTCCATGCAAAAGGCCCGCCGAAGCGTCCTGCTTTGGCGGGCCTTTTGTTGCTGTCTTTAATATTTGGTCAGGTAGCGGTTGACCTCCCAGTCGCTGACGCTTGTGCGGTACATATCCCATTCGTGGAGCTTGCCCTCGAGGTATTTCGTGTACACGTGCTCGCCGAGCGCGTTCCGAATAAAGCCGTCCTTCTGGAACTCGACCATCGCTTCCTCCAGCGAGCCGGGCAGGTTGTCGATGCCGTCGGCTTTGAGCTCGTCGGGGGTCATTTCAAAAATATTTTTGTTGACGCCGGCGGGCGGGGTCAGCTTGTTTTTGATGCCGTCGAGCCCCGCGGCAAGGCACAGCGCCATTTCCAGATACGGGTTGCACGCCGGGTCGGGGCTTCTGAGCTCCACGCGCGTCCCCATCCCGCGCGACGCGGGCACGCGGATAAGCGCCGACCGGTTCGAGGCGGACCAGGAAAGGTAGACGGGCGCTTCATACCCGGGCACCAGGCGCTTGTAGGAGTTGACAAGCGGGTTCGCCACGGCGGTAATGCCCTTGACGTGCTTTAAAAGGCCCGCGATGAACTGCATGGCGGTTTCGCTTAAGCCCAGCGGCGCGTCGGGGTCGTAGAAGGCGTTTTTGCCGTCCTTCATCAGCGACATATTGGTGTGCATCCCCGAGCCGTTGATGCCGAATACGGGCTTGGGCATAAACGTGGCGTGCAGGCCGTGGCGGCGCGCATAGGTCTTGACCACGTGCTTGAAGGTCATAACGTTGTCCGCCGTTTTCAGGACCTCGTCAAAGCGGAAGTCAATCTCATGCTGCCCCGCGGCAACCTCGTGGTGCGAGGCCTCAATCTCGAAGCCCATGTCCTCAAGCGCCAGGCAGATTTCGCGGCGGCACTGCTCGCCCTGGTCGGAGGGACCCATATCAAAGTAGCCGGCCACATCGCCGGTGCGCGTCGTCGGGTTGCCCTCTTCATCGAGCCGGAACAGGAAAAATTCGCATTCCGGGCCGACGTTGAAGGTAAAGCCCATGTCCGCCGCTTCCCGGATGACCTTTTTGAGCACATTGCGCGGGTCGCCCATAAACGGGGTGTCGCCGTCCGCGCAGTAAACGTCGCAGATAAGCCGCGCCACGCGGTCCTTCCACGGCAGCAGGACAAACGAATCGTAGTCCGGGCGCAGGTACATATCGGACTCGTCGATGCGCACAAAGCCCTCAATGGAAGACCCGTCGAACATACACTTGTTGTCGAGCGCCTTTTCCAGCTGGCTTACGGTGATGGAGACGTTTTTCAGCTGCCCGAAAATATCGGTAAACTGCAGCCGGACAAATTTAACGTCCTTTTCCTGCGCAATCCGCAGCACATCCTCTTTTGTGTAGCCCATGGTACTTTGCTCCTTTCCAAAATAAAAAGGACAGCGGCGCCTTTCGTAAGACGTCGTTGCCCTGCGGTTACGTTATCATTATAGGCACGCCGTGCGGATTTGTCAACGGAAAATCAAAATTTTTCTTTCTTTCGGCGCGGCCGACAAATTCCGCCGCCGGCATTTCCCGCCGTTTGGGCAGAATGTGCGGACGCCGCCAAGATTTTTCCGTTTTTTCCGGCGGCCGGCAGCCGTGCCGGAGTTTGGCGCGTGCAAAACCTGCCGGCGGGCGGTATAATGGGCCTTGCCGGTGCGAAACCGGCGAAGGAGGAAGAACGAATGCATCGAATCACACGAACACTCTGTGCGGCAGCCCTGTGCGCCGCCGCGCTGCTCGCGCTTGCGGTCCCGTCCTTTGCGGCGGACGCAAACAGCCGCGCGGGCACGGTCAAAATCACGTCCGGGAGCCTCAACGTCCGTTCATCGCCCTCAACCTCGGCAGGGGTGGTCGCTTCGCTTTATAAAAACGAAACGGTCACGCTGCTCTCCAAAGAGGGGAACTGGTGGCGCGTGGAATACGCCAACGGCAAAAGCGGATACAGCTCGGCGAGCTATATTTCGGAGGTCTCCGGCAGCCGCGCCTACCGCGTCAAAACGACCAGCGGCAATTTGAACGTCCGCACGGGTCCGGGCACGGGCTACGGCGTCAAAGCCTCGCTGCCGAGCGGCAGGACGGTCGTCGTGCTCTCGCAGTCCGGCGGCTGGGCGAAAATTGTCTACAACGGCAAAAGCACCGGCTTTGTGAGCGCGGCGTATCTGACAGCGGACGCGTCCGCGGGACTTGCGGCAGTCCGGCTCTCGGTGCCGAGCTACAAGCAGACCGACTCGCGCTGGGCCAACATCCTGCTCGGCTCGTCCGGCGAGACAATGGCGCAGTCCGGCTGTACGACCACGGCGCTCGCCATGACCGAATCGTTCCGCACCGGCACGACGCTCACGCCCGCCGATATGGCGAAAAGGCTGACCTATGCGCCGGCCGGGTGGCTGTATTGGCCGTCGAATTACGTGACAAGCGTCCATTCGGCGAACTATCTGCAAACCATTTACGACCTGCTTCGCGCGGGCAAGCCCGTCATCCTCGGGATGAAGCGCGCAAGCGGCAGCCAGCATTGGGTCGTGGTGACCGGCTTTGCGGGCGGCTCGCTTTCGGCGTCGAATTTCTATATCAACGACCCCGGCTCGAGCACCCGTACCACGCTGTCCGCCTTCCAGGCGGCGTACCCGAATTTCTACAAAATTGCGTATTATCGGTAACGCGGCCGGACGGTAAGAAAAAGCGCCTGCTATAATGATGAGATGCCGTAACGAAGGTAAAAAAATCGAGGGAGAGTCGACAGACTCTCCCTCGATTTTTGCTATATATTTATTTTCCGAAAGTATATAATCCATTGTGACACTTTCGGATAGCGTTTGCAAAGGTGCCATTAGGAAATTATAAATATTTATCACTCTGGTTTCACTTTTCACCCATTAGAATACCTTATAACTTTCATATATGCTAAGAACTGTTTTTCCAAAATTGGCGCCGAATTCTTCATCGTCTTTGTCATCAAGTAAATAAGAAAAATCGCTTTTGGATTTTCCAACTCGGCTATCTGCAAAATCAAGAATTCCACACACCACATTTTCATTGTTAAACAATATGTGGTTAAGACTAAAGTCGCCATGTAGCAAAACCAAATCTTTTCTTTTGATTGGTAAAATATCTTTTTCATTATGCAGACGATACAAGAAATTTGCTATAATTTCCGCATTTTGAAATAGAGTTCTTTCATCCAGCATCAGAAATTCTGCTTTGGATAACTTTTTGCCATTCAATCGTTTGGAAACAAAGTACACGAATTCTTTGTGGCCGGCAGTGAATGTACCATTAAAAAGAACATTCGGAATATCTAACGGTACTTTTTGTTTCAATCCTTGCAGTACCTGCATTTCAATTTTTAGATGGTCGCTTGCTTTGCGGTGCTTTGGGAGTTTCATAACCATATCATTATTGACGCAAAATGCTTCTGAATGATTTCCGCATCCGATAAACTCTATAGATTTTACTCGAATTGACTTTGAAATGATATCTTTCGCTTGCTCTATAGAATACTTCATATGTCAGCTCATTTCTATCACAAAATAAACACATAAACGGTGAAAGGCGACCCTTCCACCGTTTAATAAAGATTTCGTTATTAATCCCCGGCTAACGCAGGCGCTTTCATTTCGTTTTCAGTCCAGCAAAATTTTAATCACGATTTTGCGCACGCCGGCGGGCGTGTCGTTTACCGCGCAGCCGGGCTTGTGCGCGTCCTGCGGGTAAAACACGGCGAATTCGCCCGCGCGCACCGTAAAGCTGCGCGCCGCGTCCGCCCCGCCGGTAAAAAACGCGACGTCGCGTTCGTCCGAATGGGGGACGGTGTTCGTCAGCGCTCCGACCGGCGCCCAGAGCATCTGCTCCTCGCCGCTCGCCATGTACTGCACGTCGGCGTACACCCGGTGCGCCTCGTAGTCCTTTTCGTCCGCGGGCGCGGTCTCGTAGGTCTGCACCAGCGCGTAGCAGCGGTCGCCGTCGAGCTCGTAACGGCCGGGCGCGACCGGGTTTTTCCGGTCGTTCATGATGAAATCGTACGCCAGGATGGAATTTTGGTTTTTGTGCGCATAGTTTAAGAAATTTTCAACGCGGTCCAAAATCATATCGAAGCCCCTCCTTTGGGAATCGTCCCTGTTTCCGTAATGTGTATATTCATGTGCGGATAGGTCATTTCTATGCCCCGCGCATCGAAATCGGTTTTGATTTGCTCCAAAAGCCGGTAGCGTGCCGGCCAGTAGTCCGGGGTTTTGACCCAGGCGCGCAGCACGTAGGAAATGCTGCTGTCGTCAAACGCCTGCACGGCGGCAAACGGCTTGTCCGGCGTGTCGGAAAACAGCCCCACCGCCGCTACGGAGTCCAAAAGCGATTGGCGCACGGCGGCAATCGGCGCGTCGTAGGAAACGGCGACAGAAAGGTCCAAAAGCCGCTGGTCCTGCTCGGTGTAATTGACAATATTTGCGTCAATGACCTTGCTGTTGGGCACGTAAACGGTTTTGTTTTCCAGCGTTTTCAATTTGGTGTGGATAAGCGTGATGATGACGACGGTGCCCGAAACGCCGTCAATTTCCACATAGTCGCCAAGCTTAAAGGGCTTGCTGACCAGCAGCATGATGCCGCTGGCAAGGTTCGCAAGGCTGTCCTGCACGGCAAGCGAGGCCGCAAGCCCCACGACCGAAAACGCCGCGAGCATGGAGGTTACGGAAACGCCGAGCGCCTCGATAACGACCATCGCCGTAATGAACCAGAGCACAAGCTTGACGGCAAAGCGCAGAATCTTTTTGAGCGTCGCGTCTATGGCGAGCTTTTGCAGAAGCCTTTCCAAAAGCTTGCACAAAAGGCGCTGCAGCAGGTAGCAGACGACAAACGCCAGCACCGCGGACAAAATTTTTCCCACGGTAAAGTCGCCGACGGCGTAGTCTAAAATCGAGCGCAGCCTTTCCATCGGGCCCCTCCCTTACGCGGCGCAGAGGATGGTCGCCGCCATTGTGAACTGCGCGGCATAGTACAGCGTGTGGTTCAAAATGACGTTGCCCTTCGTGTTTTTGCCCTCGCCGAAGTACATACCCGAAAGCACCAGGTCCGACAGCAGGAACAGAAGCCCGCCGACGGCCATGACGACCCAGCGCTTTTGGAAGCCGGAAAACCAGGCGGTCACCGCGGCGTTCGTCATGGTCCAGGAGAGCATAAAGGAATACAGGAACACAATCCATTTGAATTTGCCGTACCGCATTTTCAGCGGCTTTTCCAGCAGCAGCGCCACGAGCGCGATAACCAGCGCCGCCCCGGCGGACAAAAGCGCGCTTTTCGTCGTGCAGTCCGAATTGCGGAAAATCGCGGTGACAAAGCAGACGTGCCCGAGCAGGAAGAAAATAAAGCCGGAGTAAAGGTAGGAATCCTTATCCTGCAAATAAATCCACTTCAGGTCGAGCCAGACGTCGCCCAAAAGCCCGCACACAAGGCCGATAATCATCAAGGAGCCGAACCGCTGCGCGCCCGGGTTCGCGTTGGTCGCCGCAACCGCCGTCATAATGAAGCAGAGGCTCGCGACCGCCTTGGCATACAGCGCGGCAATCCCGCCGAATTTCACGCGCAAAAACAGGAACACGCCTGTCGCTGCAATGCCGATGCCCAAAAAAATCCAGTATAGCAAGGGAATCCTCCAGAGCGTCCGGGCCGGCGCACAAACGGCGCGTTCCGGGAAATTATAAACTGATTTTACAATATTTCCCGTGATTTTTCAATACATTTTTTGCGTTTTCACGGAAACGGTGCAAAGCAAAAAACCTTTACACGTTGTAGTCGGCGCACAGGCGGCCCCGGACATACGGCGCCATGCGCTGCTTGTGCGCCCGGTGCAGCGGGTGGTCCTGAAACGCGCGCAGCGCCGCTTCAGAAGCAAATTCCGAATCAAACACAAAATCACAGTCACTGCCCGGCAGGGCCTCAAAGACGGCGCACCGCAGGACCCCGTCGACGTCCTCGAGCGTTTTGACGGAAGCGAGCAGAAGCGCAAATACGTCCGCGCGGTTCTCCGGCGTGACGGCGTCGGAAAACTGCCAGAACAGGATATGTCGTACCATAGCGTTCACCTCGACCTCTATTGTAGCACGATTTTTCAAAAAAGAAAGGGTTGACAAATGCGGGGAACTGTGGTTTAATAGGCTAAACCGATGAAACGGAAGTAAAACTGCACGACGCGCATACAGAGAGCGGGCGGCGCTGAGAGTCCCGCTGCAAACGCGGCAGAAAATGGACCGGAAGAGGGCGCATTGCAAAGA
>DVMW01000037.1 GCA_018714805.1 Candidatus Fimenecus excrementigallinarum | reverse complement strand
CATCATCATCGGCCAGGCGGCGGAGTTCGACTACTCCGGCACGCAGGCCTGCCGCGCGCTGAAAAGCGAGGGCATCGAGACGGTGCTGGTCAACTCCAACCCCGCCACCATCATGACCGACGGCGACATTGCCGACAAGGTCTATATTGAGCCGCTGACCATTCCGACGCTCGAAAAAATCATAGAAAAAGAAAAGCCCGACTCCCTTTTGCCCACCCTCGGCGGCCAGACGGGCCTCAACCTTGCGATGGAGCTTGAGGAAAAGGGGATTTTGAAGCGGAACGGCGTCCGGCTTATCGGCATTAACGCCACCGCCATCAAAAAGGCGGAGGACCGCCAGGAGTTTAAGGACACCATGGAAAAAATCGGCGAGCCGTGCATTGAATCGCTCGTCGTGCACGACGTGGAATCCGCCGTCGAGTTTTCCGCAAAAATCGGGTATCCGGTCATCGTCCGTCCCGCATACACCCTGGGCGGCACGGGCGGCGGCATTGCCGACAACGAGGAGGAGCTGCGCGAAATCTGCGCCAACGGCCTGCGGCTTTCCCGCGTGACGGAGGTGCTCATTGAAAAGTGCATCGCCGGCTGGAAAGAGATTGAGTACGAGGTCATGCGCGACTCCAAGGGCAACTGTATCACCGTCTGCAACATGGAAAACCTCGACCCCGTCGGCGTGCACACGGGCGACTCGATTGTTGTGGCGCCCTCGCAGACGCTGATGGACAAGGATTACCAGATGCTGCGCTCGGCGGCGCTCAACATCATCACGGAATTGGGAATAGAGGGCGGCTGCAACGTCCAGTTCGCGCTGCACCCCGATTCGTTCCGCTACGCCGTCATCGAGGTCAACCCCCGCGTGTCGCGCTCCTCGGCGCTCGCCTCCAAGGCGACGGGCTACCCCATTGCGCGCGTCGCGGCGAAAATTGCGCTGGGTCTGGGGCTTGACGAAATCCCGAATGCCGTCACGGGCAAGACCTTCGCGTCGTTTGAGCCCGCGCTCGACTATTGCGTCGTCAAATTCCCCAAGTGGCCGTTCGACAAGTTCGTGACCGCCAAGCGCACGCTCGGCACGCAGATGAAGGCGACCGGCGAGGTCATGGCGATTGCGCGGTCGTTTGAGGCGGCGCTGCAAAAGGCGATGCATTCACTCGAGGAGAACCGCAAGAGCCTTTTGTACCCCGAGCTTATGCAAAAATCTCTGCCGGAGCTGCAAAAGCTGCTCGAAAACATTGACAACACGCGCATCTACGTCGTCGCGGCCGCCATCTACAACGATATGCCGCTGGAGACGATTCACGACATCACCAAAATCGACCTGTGGTTCTTGGAGAAAATCAAGACCATCGTCGATATGGAAAAGCTGCTTTCGACCGGCTGCTGCGACCGGGACACGCTGCTCGAGGCAAAGCGCCTGGGCTTTACCGACGACGTTATCGCGCAAAACGTCGGCGTGACCGAGGCCGCCGTGAAGAACCTGCGCAAAATGTGGCGCATCCGCCCGAGCTTTTCCGTCGTCGACACCTGCGCGGCGGAGTTCGCGGCGCAGACGCCCTATTACTATTCCGACTACTGCGTTGAAAACGAAGTCAACACCGTAAAGACCAAAAAGAAAATCATGGTCTTGGGCTCCGGCCCCATCCGCATCGGCCAGGGGATTGAGTTTGACTACTGCTCGGTCCATTCCATCTGGGCGCTGAAAAAGGCGGGCTGCGAGGCCATTATCGTCAACAACAACCCCGAGACCGTCTCCACCGACTTCGACGTGTCGGACAAGCTGTATTTTGAACCGCTCACGCCCGAATACGTCACGAACATCGTCGAGCTGGAAAACCCCGACGGCGCGATTGTCCAGTTCGGCGGGCAGACGGCCATTAAGCTTACGAAAACGCTCAACGACCTCGGCGTGACCATTCTCGGTACGGACGCCGACCACGTCGACGCCGCCGAGGACCGCGAACGGTTTGACGAAATCCTCGAATACTGCGACATCGCCCGGCCCAAAGGGCAGACCGTGTTCACCACAGAAGAGGCCCTGGCCGCCGCGCACGCCCTCGGCTATCCGGTGCTGGTGCGCCCGAGTTACGTGCTGGGCGGGCAGGGGATGCAGATTGCCGCGAACGACGACGACATCAACGAATTTATGGGCATCATCACCCGCACAATTCCCGACCTGTCCGAGCACCCGGTGCTGGTCGACAAGTACCTCATGGGCCAGGAGGTCGAGGTCGACGCCATTTGCGACGGGCGCGACATCCTCATTCCCGGCATCATGGAGCATGTGGACCGCGCGGGCATCCACTCGGGCGACTCTATCTCGGTGTACCCGGCGGTTACGCTGTCCGAGCGCGTCCAAAAGACGATTGTGGATTATACCAAGCGGCTCGCCTCGGCGCTGCACGTCATCGGCATGATGAACATCCAGTTCATCGTCCTGCATGAAGAGGTCTATATCATTGAGGTCAACCCGCGCTCCTCGCGCACGGTGCCGTACATCAGCAAGGTTACGGGCATCCCCGCCATCGCCCTTGCGACGCGCGCCATGCTCGGCGAAACGCTGCAGGAGATGGGCTACGGCACGGGGCTGTACCCGAACAGCGGGTATTACGCGATTAAGCTGCCGGTGTTCTCGTTTGAAAAAATCATCGGCGCGGACACGGCCCTGGGCCCGGAAATGAAGTCCACCGGCGAGGTGCTCGGCATTTCGCGCGACTACAACGAAGCGCTCTTAAAAGCGTTTGAGGGCGGCGGCATCCGCCTGCCGAAGGACGGCAAGATTATCGTCACCGTGCGCGACAAGGACAAGCCGGAGGTCTGCGAGATGCTCAAGGCCTTCCGGGATTCCGACTTCCGCTTCTACGCCACGCCCGGCACGCGCAAGGCGCTCATGGACGCGGGCTTCCAAAACGTGAAGCCGGTCAACAAAATTTCCGGCGACAGCCCGAACATCCTCGATATGCTTTCGGCCGGGGACGTCTCGCTGATTATCAACACCCCCACGCACGGGCGGCTGCCCGACCGCGACGGCTTCAAGCTGCGCCGCATTTCGGTGGAAAGCGGGGCGTCGTGCTTAACGTCGCTGGACGCGGCGCGGGCGATTCTCCAAAGCGCCTATATCGTCCCCGGCGATAAAATGTCCTTAACGGATATCGCGACGCTGCAAATTAAGAAGTAAGGCATATAACCAAGCGCACGACCCCCGCGTACGGCGGGGGTCGCGTGCTTCAGAAAATTGCTGCGTCTTAAACATAGGAAAAGGGGAGATACCGTGCTGGTCACCTATCTTATTTTGGCGCTTTTGTTTCTGGCGCTGCTGTCCTGCCTGATATTCGCCTGGGCGGTCCTGCGCGCTGCGTTCGGCAGCCGGCAGGAGGGCAGCCCCTATCTTACATACTTTACGGCGGCGGATTTTGAAAATTTGGAAGCCCGGCCGGTGGAATTTCCGAATCGGTACGGCGAGACCTTGCGCGGCAGCCTGTATTTTGAACGCGGCCGCACGGATTTTCGCGCGCTGCTGGTGTTTGCCCACGGCATGGGCGGCGGACACCTAAGCTATACCACGGAGCTCGATTTTTTTGCCAAGCACGGCTTTTTGGTGCTTGCCTATGACGCGACGGGCACAATGGCGTCTGACGGAAAATCCCTGCGCGGCTTCGGGCAGAGCGTTTGGGATTTGCAAAGCGCGCTGCGGTTTGCTTCGCAAAATGCGCAGACGAAGGACCTGCCCGTGGTGCTGTGCGGTCACTCGTGGGGCGCGTATGCCGTTTGCCGCGGGGCGTCGCTTCCCGGCGTGCGCGGCGTCGCCGCCTTTTCCGCGCCGGAGGACGCCGCCGCACTTCTCTGCGCGCAGGCGAGCGCTCAAACCGGCGTGCCGTTCGGCGCGCTCAAGCCGTTTTTGCGCGTTTGGGAGCGTCTGCGCTTCGGCAAAAACGCCGCCCAAAAAACCTCGCGGACGCTGCGGGAGGCGCGCGTCCCGGTGCTGCTCTTGCAGGGGCGGGACGATGCGGTCGTGCCGCTTGCCAACGCGGCGGCCAATGCGCCCGAGGTCGCCGAAAACGCGCATATTACCGCGATTCTGTATCCCGAAAAACGCCACAACGTCTATAACACAAAAGAAGCGGAGGCGGGTGTCGCCGAGATGCTCGAACGCTTTTCGGTGCTTTCCGGAAAGAAGGAGGGCGGCGACGACGCGCTGCGCGCCTATGCAAAGTCGCTGGACTTTTGCCGCCTCTGCGCCGAGGACGCCGATGTGATGCAAACGGTCGAGCAGTTTTTCGCGGACTGCCTGCCGGCATAAAGGCGCTTCCCAAGGCTTCGCCTCACTTGCTTTTGGGCTTTGCCAAAAACGAAACGATAACCCCCGACAGCACCGCCGCCGTGATGCCGGCGCTGCCCGCGGACAGGGGGCCGGTCAGCACGCCGAGCCAGCCGTCCTCGCGAATGGCCGCCTTTGTGCCCTGCACGAGCGTGTTGCCGAACCCCGTCAGCGGCACGCTTGCCCCGGCGCCGGCCCATTCCACAAGCGGCGCATAAAGCCCGACCGCGCCGAGCACGACGCCGAGCACCACGAACAGCACCAGAATACGCGCCGGCGTCAGGTTCGTGTTGTCCAAAAGCAGCTGCCCAATCATGCAGATGAGCCCGCCAATCAAAAAAGCCTTCCAAAACAAGAAAACCGCCCCCTTTGCTTCTACATTTTGCCGAAACAATTGTTTTATGCGCGCGGACGTGGTACAATAAAGCGGAAAGATTTAGAAGCGGTTACGAGGTGAAACCATGAACAGTTTACAGGATACCTATTCGCTCTACAACGGCGTGCAGGTGCCGTGCATTGCGTTCGGCACGTGGAAAATGCCGGACGACGTCGCCGCGTCGGCGGTCTGCTGCGCGCTGCAAAGCGGCTACCGGCATATCGACACGGCAGGTGCGTACCAAAACGAGACCGGCGTCGGCGAGGGCCTGCGCCAAAGCGGCGTTGCGCGCAGGGAGATTTTCTTAGTCAGCAAGCTGCCGAACGACGACCACGGCTATGCAAAAACCATTGCCTCATGCGAAGCGTCGCTGAAGCGGCTCGGGACCGACTACCTCGACGCATACCTCATCCATTGGCCCGTGCTTGTGGAAAACCAGGACCATGTGGCCGAGGACCTTTGCGACACCTGGCGCGCGTTTGAACGGCTGTACTTGGACGGCAAGCTGCGCGCGGTGGGCGTGAGCAACTTCATGCCGGAGCATCTCGAAATCATAAAATCCAATTTTTCCCTGTACCCGATGCTCGACCAGGTGCAACTGCACCCGCAGTGCCCGGACGAGGAAACGGTCGACTATTGCAAGGCGAACCGGATTTTGCCGGAGGCGTGGAGCCCGCTTATCCAGGGGCAGGCGTTCAAGCGCGAGCTGCTGGTCGAGCTGGCCGCCGCCTACGGCGTGAGCGTCGCCCAGCTTTGTGTGCGGTGGCTGGTGCAGCGCGGCGTGGTGCCGGTGCCGAAGTCGACGCATCCCGACCGCATCCGCAACAACGCCGACGTGTTCGGCTTTGCCATTTCCGAAGCGGATATGGCGCGCATCGCGACCCTGCGGACCTACGGGCGGATAGGCGACCCGCCGACGCGGCCGCGCACGCACCAGGTCGTCGGGTTTTAAGCGCGGGGATACAAAAGACAGCAAAACGGACATTCCCTTTCTCCGGGAATGTCCGTTTTTTCTTTGTATGGTTTTCAGCGGTTCTGCAGCAGCGCCGAGAGCTCGTCCATAAAGGCGTTGATGTCGCGGAAGTGGCGGTACACCGAGGCGAAGCGCACATAGGCGACCTCGTCGATGTCCTTGAGCTTGTCCATGGCCAGCTCCCCGATGCGCATGGACGTGACCTCGCGGTCCAGCGAGTTTTGCAGGCTGCTTTCAATATCGTCCACGGCCTTTTCCAGCGTTTCCATCGCGACGGGCCGCTTTTCACAGGCGCGCAGCATCCCGCGCAGCAGCTTGTTGCGGTCAAACGCCTCGCGCGACTTGTCCTTTTTGATGACCAAAATCGGCACGCTTTCAATTATCTCATAGGTCGTAAAGCGTTTTTTGCATTGCAGGCACTCGCGCCGGCGGCGAATCCGCTCGCCCTCGTCCGTGGGCCGCGAATCGATGACCTTGCTTTCCTCATAGCCGCAAAACGGGCACTTCACGAAGCGTCACTCCCTTATCTTGTAGAAAATCGGCTTTCTAAATCCACAGTATACCAGATGTTCCGCATAAAGTAAAGAGATTTCCGTTTCGGCAGCCGCTACAGGCATTTTTCAAGCTGCTCGCGCGCAAAGCGAATCTCGTCCGGGCGCCGGAAGCTGTCGGCATACAATTCGAGCATATAGTCGCCCCGGTAGCCCTTTTTTTGCATAAACGAAAAGAATTTCGGAAAATCGAACCGCGTCCCCGCCGCAAACGGCACGACGCAGTCGTGCGCGTCCGTGTAATCGCTGATGTGGATGTGGACAATCTCGCGGGCAAATTCCTCGGCAAACAGATAGGGGTCCACCCCCGTGCGCCACGCCTGCTTAATGTCGAGCACCATGTGGAACCGCTCGCCGAGATAGGCGCGCATGGCCTTCATATATTCCGGGCTTTCCGAGCGGTAGTGAACGACGTTTTCCTGGCAAAGCGTTACGCCGTTGGTCTCTGCGAGGTCCGCAAGCACGCCGAACCGCTCGAACACCTGCTCGTCGGGGATGCTGCCCGGGATTTTCGCGCCGTGCAGCACCAGAAATTTCGCCCCCAAAAGCCCCATGCCGTAAAAATACCGCTTGAAATCCTCTAAGCTGTCGGTGAAGCGCCGCTCGTAGGCGCTGAAGTAATAATACGACTCCGTGAAAGACGCGTAGGTGTGGAAGCTCGTCACGCGAAGCCCGTAAGCCTTGCGAATGTCCTCGAGCGCGTCCATAAAAGCGGGCCGCAGCTCCGTCGGGGCGTTGATGAAAATTTCGGTGCAGGGCGCGCCGAGCTCGCCCACGGCGCGCAGGGAATCCTCCGTCGTGCGCGGATAAAAGCAGGAGGTGGAAATGCCGACGGACATGGCGGTGTCTCCTTTCCAAATGCTGCCGGCGCTTCCGACATTTGTGCGTTGCACAAAGCGCACGACAGCCCTTACAATCGTATTGTACAAGGGAGGAGGGCAAAAATGCAAGCGTTATTTCCGGAACTGCGCAAATTTTTTCAAAGCTTTTCGCCGCTGCCAAGGCGGGTGCTGCACGCGGGAATGCCGTTTGTGCTGGGCTTTTTTGCCGCCGCGCTCGCCGGGCGGCTGCTTATGGGGCAATGCGGCGACTATGACAAAATGGCGCGCATTACGGCGGAGCTTTTCCTTTGCGGCAAGGAGCTTTTGGGCGCGGTCGGCGTCGGCGCGCTTGTGCTGCAGCTGTTTTTGAGCGCCGAACGGTATGGCTGACGCAGCTTCCTTGTACAGCACCCGCAGGGCGGGGGTCGGGGAAAGGGCAACCAAAAAAGGAGGGTACAACGCGTGAAAAAGCCTTATGCAACGCCGGATTTCGGCTTGGAGAGTTTGGAGACGGAGGATATTTTAACGGCCTCTGTCCGGGCTTTGCCGGACGAGGAAGCCGATTGGCTTGCCGTCTGAATGCCGCAGGCCGCGCCGCCGTCCGTTTCCCGGGCGGCGGCGCGGTCTTTGCTAAGCCGCAAAAGGATTAAAAACAATAGTATATTCCATTCTTTTCCATATTTCTATATGCTGACAGCATACACCCGGAAATAAACTTTTTTTAGCCGTTTTTTCTTGACAAGGCAAACCGTACCCTATATTCTATTAGTGTATATTCTATTATTATATTGCAGAAAGTTACAGAAATCTGCAAAAAACGAATGTGTCAGGAAAGGGGGAGCCGGCATTGGGTAAGGTCTGCCCGGTCTGCGGGGCGGCTATGCCGGAGGAGGCGCATTTCTGCCTCGCCTGTTTTTCTTTGGTGGCCGACGCGCCGCAGGCGCACCGGCCTTCTCCCGCGCCCCAAAAGCGGTCCGGCCTGCCGGGCGGCAGGCGCGCGGCGGAACGGATTGTCGCCGCCGTGCTGCTGCTGGTCTTAACCGTCGGCACGCTGACGTCCGTGCTGGACGCCGGCAACCTTTCCGTGCAGGCGCCGCCGAAGCAGACGGACGATGCGCCGCAGACCTTAGGGGAGGAGACCGCGGCGGACGCGAACGAACCGGGCTCGGCCGCCGCGGCGTCGCCTTCGCCGCAGGGGAACGCCGGGGCCGGCTCTGTGCAGCAGGGGAGCCTGCTGCCCCAAAGCAGCTCTCTGCCGTCTGTTTTGCAGCCTTCGGGAACGGCGCCCGGGAACGGGTCGTCCTTTGGCGCGTCCGCGGGTACAACCGCCGGGTCTTCTGTGGAGCCCCCGTCCGAAACGCCGGCGCCGGATAAGAACGGCGCGGCGAACACAGCGCCGGCCGAGCCGGAATACGACAGCTTTGAATACGAGGCATACAGCAGCACGGGCAACCGGATAACGCTGACCAAATATACGGGCAATGCGTCCAAGGTGACGGTGCCGGCGGTTATCGACGGCAAGCCGGTCGCCCGAATTGCGAGAAATACGTTTTCCGGCGACGCCGGTATCCGGGAGATTACGTTTGAAAGCGACGCGCAGCAGACGCTTTTGTGGCTGGATGCGGGCTGCATGACGGATTTGCCCGCGCTGACCGTCGTGCGGCTGCCCGACACCAACCTCGGCGTTTACGGCGGCTTTGCCGAAAACTGCCCGTCGCTTCGGGAGATTGCGGTGGACAACAGCCAATATCGGTTTGAAAACGGCGCGCTGTATTACTGGTCCTCGCAAAAATGGCTCCTTCGCTACTACGCGCCCGCCTGCACGAACGAGACGCTGACCATTCCGAGCTGGTGCGCCGGGATTGAGGGCGTGTGCAACCTCTATGAGAACCCGTATTTGAAGCGCATTGATATGCACAAAAACACCACGTCCTTCCCGATGGACAATATGGTCAACGACGCGCTGGAGGCCGTCAACGTGGAGGCGGGCAACCCGCGTGCGTTTTCGGTGGACGGCGTTCTGTTCCGCAAAAGCGACAGCGGGCAGTATTCGTTTTCCCTGTACCCGCCGGGCAAAAAGGACAAAAGCTTTCGCCTGCCGGAAAATGTATGCCTGTCCATTTTGAACATTCGATGCCCGTATTTGGAGGAAATCTGGATTCCGAAGTCGTCGGGCGTCGACTCGCCGGATTCGCTGTATTTCCGAAAAAGCTTTCCGAACCTGAAACGCATCTGCCTGCAAACGGGGCATTCGTACGAGGCCCAATGCAGAAGCACGTTTACCGGGACGACCGAGCTGTATGAAAAGGGGGATTGACCGTGCGCAAGTCTACGGGGGAGCTGCTTTTCGAGCTGCAAAATAACGCCTGCGAGCTGGAGCAGTACTTTGAGAACAACCGGACCGCGTTTTTGCAGCAGGACATCCATGCCTTTTGGGAAAAGATGATTGAAAAAACCGGCTGCTCCAAGTCGAACATCATCAATCGCTCCGATTTCAGCTATTGCTATTTTTACGACGTGATTAACGGCCGGAAAATCCCTTCGCGGGACAAAATCGTGCGGCTGGCCCTTGCCATGGGGCTGTCGATGGAGGACTGCCAGGTTGCGCTGACGATTTCGGGAAAATCCCGCCTGTATCCGCGCGTCCGGCGGGACTGCATTTTGATTTATGCGCTGGAGAACCGGCTTTCCTTCTTCCGGCTGTCCGAGCTGCTGACGCAATACGGCGAGGCGGAGCTGCAATGAGCGAAACGGATAACGCGCTGCTTGCCTATATTGACGGGATGCTGCAAAAAGGCTATTCCGAGCAGACGGTGTTCAAGCACAGCGAGCACGGCAGCGTGCGCCTGCTGCGGCACGAAAAGACCGGGAACGCGCTGGTCGAAATCCTTTCCGCCAACCGGAACGACGAGGTGTTCCGCCGCCTGCGGGGCAAGCGGCTGGCGCATTTGCCCTGCATTTACGAGGTCTGCTCGACCGAGACGCATTTGCTGGTCTTGGAGGAATATATCCCGGGCAGGCGCCTGTCCGATGTGCTGGAGGACGGATTGCTGGAGCAGAAAACCGCCTGCGCCTATGCCGGGCAGCTTTGCGACGCGCTGGACGGCCTGCACCGAAACGGGATTATCCACCGGGACATCAAGCCCTCCAACATCCTCCTGAAGCCCGACGGAACCGTGGTGCTGATTGACCTGAGCATCGCGCGCTGCCTTTTGGGGGCGAAGGCAAAGGACACCCAAATGCTGGGGACGGTCGGCTATGCCGCGCCGGAGCAGTTCGGGCTGTCTCAAAGCGGCCAGGCGACGGACATTTACGGCGTGGGCGTGCTTTTGAACATCATGCTGACCGGCGTCCACCCGACGGTCGGTCTGCCGCGCGGGCCTCTGTGCCGGGTCGTCAAAAAGGCGACCTCCACCCAGATGACCAATCGGTACCAGAGCGCGCAGGCGATGAAACGGGATATCCGGCTTCTGGGCCGGTGGTAAGCGCGCCTTGCGAAAAAGAAAAACGCCGCAATACTGCGGCGTTTTTTTGTGGTTTGCCGGACTCGCCGGTTTAAAACAGGTCTCCGGCAAAGCCCCAGGTGTCGGTAAAAGCGAATTTGACATAGCACCGGTCGGGCGCGACGCCGAGCGTCTCGGACAGGATTTCGCAGACCTTTGCGGTCAGCGCGCCGCACGCCTCGCGGCCCGCGCGGCCGAACACGCTGATTGCGCACATCGCCGCGGGCGCGTCGTTTGTCCCGCGGAAATACATTTTGCAGCCGCCGTCCAGGCGCACCATCAAATACGCCTCGCTTTTGCCGGGCAAAAGCGAAACGGCCTCTCCTAAGCGCGCTTTGATAACGTCTGCGGTACTTTCGTCTATGGCTTCGGTTGTGCTGATGTGCATAAAGGGCATGGGAGAACCTCCAAACGGAATTTATTTCGGATAAACGGCGCGGTGCGATACCGCATTGCCGCAGTCGAGCCTGCGAAAGCCCGCCTGCTCGTAAATGCGGATGGCGACGGGGTTTTCGGAATAGAGAAAGGCCGGCCTTGTCACCCGGGACACCATAAAGGAGATTAGCTCGCGCGCAAAGCCGCGGCAGCGGAATTTCTGCGCCGTTTCCACAAGGTCGAAAAAGGTCATGCCGTAGGGCGAATCCGCCGCCATGGCGATGCAGGCGGGCGCGCCTTCGTAATATCCGACATAAACGCGGCACAGCGGATTTCGGACGCAGCGCGTAAGCAGGCGGCGCATCCGGGGGATGGTGTCGGCGTCTTCTTCCATATAGATGCCGTACAGGTTTTCCAGCAGCAAATCGGTTATTTCCGAAGCGTCGGCCAGCGCGCGGATTTCCAGAAAATCGGTTTTCGGGATGCGGTTTTCCTCCGTCAGCAAAAAGTGATGGAATTCGCCGCAGGAATACAGGCGAAAGCCCGCGTCTGCAAGCGCTTCGGAAAAGCGTTCGCCCTGTTTGTCCAACAGGTATATGCGCGCGTCCCGCCCTTTTTGCAGGTAAAACGCCCGAATGGCGCAGAGCGCTTCCGAAAAACGCGCGTCGTCCAATATGACCGCGTGGTTCGCGTCATGCTGCGTCGGGTTGTCGTCCGCCCAAAACAGCACGCCCCAGTCGGTCTTTTGCATATCGGCGTAAAGCTGCGGCGCATAGACGTCCGACAGGGTAACACAATCCTTTAAATGCATTTTTCCTCCGTAAAGCTTAGCGGGGGTTACGCCTGCGCCGACCGGTCGGAAATGGCCTGCCCCATCGCGTGAAACAGCGACAATTCGTTTTCATACGGCAAGTCGCAGGCGTAATGCCAGACCATCACGCCGGCAAGGCCCGCGTCTATGGCGTAGGCGGTTTTGTCGTAGACCATCTGCCAGCCGTTGTAGTAGCGGTCGGGAACGTTCTCGCCTTCGGTTTCGGGGCTGCCCGCAAGCGCGCCTTCGGCAACGTTCTGGTATTTGCCAAGCTGCCCGGCGTCGCCCGAATAGGAGTACCAGTACGCGCCCGCGTCCGTCGGCCGCGCATAGAAGGGCATTCCGAGGTCAAGCTTGCTTGCCGAAAAGCCGAGGCTCAAATATTTTTCCGTAATGCCGCTGGCCGTTGCGGCGAAGTTCGCATGGTAGCCGTCCGCGTCAAAGCTGTCATAGCCCATGACCTCGGAAATATCCAGCGGCCGGATAAGCAGCATTTCCCACAGGGTTTTCCAGACGGGCATTGCCGCGCCGAGCTGGTATTCGCCGTCGAACGCCGCCTTCAGCGCGGACAAAAAGCGGCTGTATGCGAACCAGTCCTTGAACCGCCGCGGGTATTCGTAATCGAAATAGATGCCGTCGAAATCATAGTCCTCGGCGAGCTGCAAAATGTTCTGAATCAGCGTATCGCGGTTGTCGGAAAACGCGAGATTGTGCTGGTCGCACTTGGCGTTTGCCTGGTCCGCTTCCGGCGTCCCCTCCGGCGCGTCCGGCCCCAAAAGGGTGCAGTGGATGCGCACGTCCCGCTCGCCGATGGCGTCGCGCAGGTTCGTAAGCGCGGTTTCCAGCACCGCAAGGCCGTCCACGGTCCCGCCGTTGCCGTCGTCCACGCCGGCGTAGGTCAGCGTGCCGTCCGCGGTGAAATAGACCGAGCTTATCAAAATCACGTCGGTGATAACGTCAAAGCTGCCCGCGCGCGCAAACAGACCCTCGCGGTCGTAGGCGGTCGGCGCCGTGACATACGCCGTCACGCGGAAATCGTCCGTCGCACGGCGTTCGGCGGCGCCGGCGGCAATGCTTCGGATGGTGAACGGCGCGTCGGCGTCCTGCACCGTTACGCGCAGCGCCGTCGCCTCAACCGCGGGGAACGCGCAGTAGCGGTACTCGCCGATGCGGTCGTCCTGCGCGTGGACCGTTTGGAACGTGCCGTTTACCTCGGCCTCAATCGTAAAGCCGTAGACGTTGACGCCGTCCTCCTCTAAAATGACGGTGTCGAGCGTCGTGGGGGCGGCGAATTCCGCCGTGTACACAGCGCCCGCTTCCCCGGTGAAGCCGTCGCCCTTCTGCTCGCCGCCGGAAACGGAAACAACCGCTTCTGTCAGCGCGTTTTCCGGCACGGCGGGCTTGGCTTTTTTAGCGTTGCCGAACGAGAGCCCCGTGCAGACGAGCGCGAACACGAGCAGCAGACAGACAATGGTGATAAGCACCTTTAAGACCCTTTTACCCTTTTTTCCGAGCTTTGCCATGGATGCACACCCAACCCTCTCCTTTTTGAACGATTTTGACAGTTCCCATGCAAATTTTCCTATAAGAAACGCCTCTTTCGTACATTATGCCAGAGAATGCGCCCCGCGTCAAGAAAAATCACCCGGTATTTGCAAACGGAGCGGGAAAATGCTATACTGATAACCGAAATGCTTTGGAAAAGGAAACGCATATGGAAAACACAAACCGCAACATCGCACTTTTAATTGATTCGGACAACATTTCCCCGCGCTATGTCGAAACGGTGTTTGACGAGCTGAAATCCATCGGCACCGTGACGGTCAAGCGCATTTACGGCGACTGGACGCGCGACGACGTCAAGGGCTGGAAAACGGTCCTGCCGGAATACGCCATTCAGCCCATGCAGCAGTTCGCCAACACCGTCGGCAAAAACTCGACGGATTCCGCCATGATTATCGACGCGATGGACATCCTCTACCGCGACACGGTGGACGTGTTCTGCCTTGCGTCGAGCGACAGCGACTTTACGCGCCTTGCCGTGCGGTTGCGCGAGAGCGGCAAGCAGGTTGTGGGCATGGGCGAAAGCAAAACCCCCAAGGCCTTTGTCAACGCCTGCGATTCGTTCCGCTATCTCGACGTCTTAAGCGGCAAAACGGACGACGAACCCGCCTCCGGTGCGGAAAGCAGCATTACGCCGCGTTTGCAGATAGAAGAGGAGATTCTCTCAATGCTGTCCCGCGGCGAAGCGGGCTCGCGCGTGCTCATCAGCGTGGTCAAGGAATATTTGCAGCGCAAGTTCCCGGATTTTGACGAACGCAACTACGGCTTTTCGAAATTTTCCAATTTCCTCAAATCCTTCTCGAGCTTCCGCGTGGTCCTCGACGGCGCGCACAACCTCTGCCTTTGCGAGGAGCGTTCCGTGCGCCGCGGGGAGATAGAGGCGTTTGTCAAGTCGCTTTTGCAAAAAAGCCGCGGCAAGCGCCTGAACATCGGCGAGGTCAACACGCGCCTGACGGAGCGCTTTAAGGATTTTTCGGTCAAGGCCTACGGCTACCGGCAAATCAAGCTGTTTTTGTCAGACATCGACGGCGTCGAGATTGAGGACTGCGACCTGGTGCTGCGGGACTGAAGCGGCCTAAAACGGAATATACCAAAAAAAGAACGTCTCCCCGTGTCGGGAGACGTTTTTATTTTGATTCGGTTTCGGCGGCAAGGCGTTTGAGCCTGCGCCGTTTTTGAAAATAGATGCACAAAAGCGGGACGTCGGCGAGCATCCAGGCCATCGGTCCGGCGAGGCACACGGCGGAAAACCCGAACCGCCCCGCCAAAACGAAGGCGACGAGCACCCGGCCGACCAGCTCCGCCGCGCCCGCGAGCACCGAGGTGTAGCCGTAGCCGAGCCCCTGCAGGAAATTGCGGAACACGAACAGGACCGCCAGCGCCCAGTAAAAGCAGGCGAGGGTGCGCAGGTACGTTTCGCACAGCGGCAGAATCTGTTCGGCGAAATCCTTCAGGAAAATCGAGCAGACCGCCTCCCCGCAGAACCACAAAAACAGCGAGGCGAGCAGCGAAATGGCAAGGTCCAGAAGGAAAATGCGCCGCACGGAATAGAGAATGCGGTTATAGAGCTTTGCGCCGCGGTTCTGGGCGGTAAAGGTCGAAAGCGATACGCCGAGCGCCGACATCGTGACGTTGACGATGTTTTCCACGCGCGAGCCCGCCGTCACGGCGGCGACGGCGAATTCCCCGAACCGGTTGACCGCGCTTTGCAGAATCATCGAGCCCACCGCCGTGACCGAAAGCTGCAGCGCCATGGGAAGCCCCATAGAGAGCAGCGAACGGCAGACCTTGGCGTCGGGCACAAGGTCCGCCTTGCGCACGTGCAGCTCCGGGTGTACGCGGTAAATGAGCACGGCGCACAGCACGACCGAGACCGCGTTGCCGATTGCGCTCGCCACCGCCACGCCCGCAATGGTCCAATGCAGCACGAGCACGAAAAACAGGTCGAGCAGCACGTTGATAACGGAGGACAAAATCAAAAATATCAGGGGCGAGCGGCTGTCCCCGAGCGCGCGCAGCATGGCGGCCATCATGTTGTAGAGCATCATAAAGACGATGCTGCAATAGAGGATGACCGCGTAGGTGTTCGCGTCCTCCAAAATGGCCTGCGGCGTGTCGATAAGCCGCAAAAGCGGCCGGGAAAGCGCGAGGGAGACGGCGGTCAGCGCCGCGGAAAGACCTAAGGTGAGCGTCAGCGCGTTGCCGAACGTTTTGCGCACCGCTTGGAGGTCCCCGGCGCCGAAGCGTTCCGCAACGGGAATGGCAAACCCGTTTGTCAGCCCCATGGCGAAGCCGACGAGCAGGGAGTTGACCGGCCCCACCGCGCCGACGGCGGCGAGCGCCGCGGAGCTGACGTACCGCCCGACGACGGCGGCGTCCGCCAGATTATAAAAAAGCTGGAAGATGTTGCCGAGCATCAGCGGCAACGAAAAACGGAGCACCGCGGCGACCGGGCTGCCCTTTCGCATATCGACGCGCACGCAGAACACCTCCCGCGCCGTATTTCCTCGAATCTTAGCACCGAGAGGGGAGGAATGTCAAGGGCTTTTGGGACCGCTTCGCGAAAAGACGGAAATTTGTATTTTTCGTATATATTGCTTGTAAACAGAAAGGAAATTTGGTATACTTTTCTAAAATGCAAAAGGGGAGGCGCTTTATGTACCGGCTGATTGCCCATAAGGAGGAGATTAACCGCCTGCTTGCGCGCTACGGCGTGAAGTTCGGTATCTATAAAAACAATGCGTTCCACGAGCGCCTGTTTCCCTTTGACCCCATCCCGCGCATCCTGACAAAGGATGAGTTCGCCTTTTTGGAGCGCGGGCTTGCCCAGCGCGTGCGAACACTCAACCTGTTTTTAAACGATATATATGGCGACAAAGCCATCCTCCGCGACGGCGTGGTGCCCGAGGATTTCGTCTACCGTTCCAAGGGCTTTTTGCCGCCGTGCGAGCACATTGCGCCGCCGGGCAGGGTGTATACGCATATCGCGGGGATTGACCTTGTGCAGGGGCGCGACCGCAGCTGGTATGTGCTGGAGGACAATCTGCGCATTCCCTCGGGCGCGTCGTACCCGATGATTGCGCGCGACCTTTGCCGGCGCGCCGCGCCCGAAACGTTTGAGACGAACGCCGTGACCGACAACCGCGATTACGGCAAGCTCTTAAAGCGCGTGCTCGACGACGTGAACACCGGGGGGATTAGCGTCATTCTGACGCCCGGGCGGTACAATTCCGCTTTTTTTGAGCACTCCTATCTTGCCGAGCAGACCGGCGCGGTGTTCGCCATGCCGCAGGACCTGTTTGTGGAGGGCAACGTGCTGTACTACAGCGAGTATTCCGGCGAGCGGCAGCGCGTGGGCACGGTGTACCGGCGCATTTCCGACGAGTTTTTGGACCCGATGACCTTCCGCCCGGATTCGCTTTTGGGCGTGCCGCACCTTTTGGACGCGTACCGCGCGGGCAACGTCGCCGTGGTCAACGCGCCGGGCAACGGCGTGGCGGACGACAAGGGGCTTTACTATTTCGTGCCGGCGATGATTCGCTATTATCTGGGCGAGGAGCCCGTTTTGCAGAACGCGCCGACCTATTTGCCGTATTTCGAGACCGACCGCCGCTATGTGCGCGACCATTTGGAGCGCCTGGTCATAAAGGACGTGTCCGAGGCGGGCGGCTACGGCGTGGTGTTCGGCAGCGAACTGACAAAAGAACGGCGGCAGGCGCTTTGGGAGGCGGTGGAGCGCGACCCGCGGCGCTTTATCGCGCAGGAGGTCGTCGAATTTTGCGAGCTGCCCGTTGCCGCGGACGGCACGACCGCCACGCGCAAGGCGGATTTGCGCGCGTTCGTGCTGTGCGGGCGGGACGTTACGGTCTGGAAAAGCGGCCTGACGCGCTATGCGCGCGAAGCGGGGTCGTATGTCGTCAATTCTTCGCAGGGAGGGGGCTTTAAGGACACATGGGTATTATCTCGATAAAATCCACCGACAACCTGTTCTGGCTCGGGCGGTACGTCGAGCGGGTTTTTACGACGCTGAAAATGTTTACGAAGTGCTACGACGTGCTTATAGACGTGGATGAAACCGCCTATGTCGATTTCCTAAAAAAGCTCGGGCTTCCGAACACGTACCGCTACAAATCCGATTTCATTACGAATTTCCTGTTTGACGAGGGGAACCCCAATTCGGTGCTCAGCACGCTTTTGTGCGCCTACGACAACGCCGTGGTCATGCGCAATGAGTTAAGCAGCGAGACGATGTCCTATATCCAGCTTGCGGTAAACGCCATGCAGCGCGGCAAGGAGAGCGGCGCGCCGATGCTCAAGCTGCAGGAGGTATTCGACTGCATTTTTGCCTTTTGGGGCTCGGCGGACGACTATGTGGAGTCCGAAACGACGCGCAACATTCTGAAATTCGGCCGCAGCGTAGAACGGCTCGACCTCTATACGCGGTTTTCCCAGCCGGCGCCGCTTGTGCGCAAGGAGTTCAGCATCCTTTTAAACCGGCTGTACAAGGTCGGTGTGGCGTGCAACCTGTCCGCGGTGGACACGCTTATGAAAATTATCCTGGAAAAAGACGACCTGGAGGCGGACAAGGCGACCATCCAAAACGAGCTGGCGCGGCTGTTTGTCACAACGCCGCCGGAATATTACGCATAAAGGAGCAGCGTATGCAGCGCGTGGAGTTTTCCTATTCCATGAAAATCGAATTTTCCGCGCCGGTGGTGCGCCATTGCTTTTCGGTGCGCTGCCTGCCGCCGGATTCGCCGCAGCAGCGCATCTGCGAGCTGTTTTTGGAGGTCTCGCCGCACAATGTGCTCACCGAGACTTCCGACGGCTTCGGCAACCGCATTTTGACCGACCGCATTACCGAGCCGCACACGCTGTTTTCGGTTTATGTCAACGGTGTAGCCGAGCTGGACCTTTCCGCACGCGAACCCGAGCCGCTTAACGGGATTTATAAATACCCGTCGCAGCAGGCGTTCTGCGGCGCGCGGCTTGCGGCGCTTGCCGAAGCGCAGAAGCCGCTGTGCGAAGGCCTCGCGCCCGTCGAAACGGCGAAAAGGCTCATGGCGGCGCTGCGCGCGCAGTTTGTCTACAAAGGCGGCGTCACGAACGTCGCGACCACCGCCGAGGAGGCGTTCACGCTTGGCTGCGGCGTCTGCCAGGATTACGCGCACATCCTCATTGCCCTGTGCCGCGCGCTCGGCGTGCCGGCGCGGTACGTCGCGGGCATACAGGAGGGGACGGGGGAGACGCACGCCTGGGCCGAGGTCTACGACGGCGGGTACTGGGTCGGCGTGGACCCCACGAACGACAAGCTGGTGGACGAGCGCTATTTGAAGCTCAGCCACGGCCGCGACTTTGCGGACTGCGGGATTAACCGCGGGCTGTTTATCGGCGGCGGTACGCAAAAGCAGACGATTGAAGCGACGGTGCGCGTCCTGTAAGGGCCGCACGCGCAAACAAAGCACAACGCCGCCGTCCGGGGGGGAACCGGGCGGCGGCGTTTTTTCGGTATATCGGGTGATACTTAATACCAGAACGTGGGATTCTTTTCAATGGCGGCCTTCTGTGCGGCGGGCATATCCTCGGCGTGCACATACAGCTTGCTTTGCAGGCCGTCTTCGAAATAGAGCACGAGGATATAGTCGTCGGGCTCCAGCGTGCCGCGCAGCGCCGCACGGGACAGCAGCGCCGCTTGCTGTGCGTCGTCTTCCGCGCAGTAAACGCCGTCAAAGGTGTTCGAGTCCGCTTCAGCGACAAAGTAGCCGGTCAGCTCCGAAAGATAGGCATTCGTCCCGCTTGCCGCGCGGAACTCGCAGGCGAAATTCTCCCGGTAGTCGAGGTTGACCTCGACCGCCGTGCTCGAAAAGAGCTGCGACACTTTTACGCCGTAGATTTTTTCGGGCTGCCGCTGCGGCGTCAGCGCGCCCGCCGCACCGATAGAGCGCAAAAACGCAAGCGTGTTTTCCATGTCCGCCGTCAGGTAAAAGTCCGGCTCGTTCGCCAGGGCCTCCTTGCCCGTGAACATCCCCTCGGGCAGCGGCTCGCCCTTCCAGTCGTAGTTTTGCTCCTCTGCGCCGTTATCGCCGCTGCGGTCCTCAAAGCATAACAGGCCGACGGTCTGCCCGTCGTAGTGGCTTTCGGGCGTCTCTGCGGACAGGTCGCGGTACAGCGCGTCGAGCAGCGCGGCGCGCTGGGCTTCTGTAAGCGTCAGCACCGTCTCCCCGGCAAGCGCCGCGTCGTAGAGCACCACGTCGCCGGTTTCCCGGATAAGCTCAATGTACTGATACTGCCGGTAGGCGGTCAGCTCCGTTTCCGACACGTTGCCGCCCATGGCCGGGTTGTCCTTGGGCCTTTCCACCGGCGTTAAGGGGTCTCGAAAGAGCTTGTCGAGCACACTTTGCCGGTAATCGGTTTCAACGGCGTTTTGCAAGGCGAGCAGCACGTCCTCCGGCACGCCGTAGTAGTTGCGCAGAAGCTCGCTGCCGTCCTTCATGGTATAGGAAATCCGAAGGCTTACGGGCCGCACGCCGTTGTAGTCCGCGTTCGGCGCGGTCGCCTCCAGCCGCCCCGCGCTTGCCAGCGCCTTGTGGATGCCGCGTACAAAGTCGATGTCCCGCGCGCTTGTGTATTGGCCGACGGGCAGGGTGTTGGGCGATTCAAAGCCGTTCATCCCGAAATAGTAGGTGTCCGCCGCTTCATCCGAGTAGTCCGCCTGCAGGGCGGTGATTTTAGCGGAGGCGATGTCTGCGGTCTCGGGCACGCGGTTCGCCGCGCCGAAATAGCCGGTCGCAAACAGGGCAAACAGGAACGCGACAATGCAGACCTGCACCGGCAGCGCCGTGAGCGCTTTTTTGAACAGCCGGAGGTTGCGCAGAAGCAGCAGGTACGTCAGCAGAACCAGGACGAGGAACACGACGGCACCGACCGCCGCCGCGAGCGCAACGCCCCGGCGTTCGAGCACCGAAAAGGCGAGGACAAAGCCGAAAAAGCCGATGAGGAACGTCCCGACAAAGTTGAGCACGCGGTTCTTGCCGATAAAGCCGCCAATCTCCGCCTTGCGGCGCTTATAGGCGTACATCCCGGCGAAAAACAGCCCCGCCGTCACGAGCAGCCACAGCGCGGGCAGCAGGAACGAGGGCGCGGTCCAGGCGACCAGCTTGCCGTTTTGGACGCTTGTCAGCTCTCCCTTGGGACCGGCGCTGGCGTAGGTGAAAAGCCCGTCGGCAAAAAAGCGCAGCGGGTTGAAGCTTTGGAAGGCGCGCGCCAGGCTTTCGGTCAAATCGAAGCCGTTGTACACGTACATCGACTGGAAATTCGCGCCGAGCGGCGTGCCGGGCACGAGCTTCGTGATAAGCGTCTCAAGCGCGCGGCACAAAAATTCCGGCGTCAGCAGCAAAATCCCCGAAAACAGCACGCCCTCAAAGGCCGTGCCGACGGTGGAAAAGACGAGCGCCGTCAGCGTAAAGGAAAAGGCGGTGACCGTAAAGAGCCCGAGCGCCTGATAAAGCGCGCCCAAAAGCAGATAACGGCTGAACCCGAGCTCGGCGAGATTGAAAAGGAACGTGACGAGCAGCGGCGCGAGCACGGCTGCGGCGATAAGCGTCAGCCCCGCAAGATAGCGGGCCGAAAAGAGCTTAGCGCGCTTGATGCCGAGACTGTAGTAGACGTTAATTGTTTTTTTGCCGGTGATGAAGCGGAACGCCATAATACCGAACAAAATGCCGAAGCCCAAAAGCCCGAGGAGGATGAAATACCGGAAAAAGGACAGCATATCCTGCGTCGGGCCCAAAAGGAAGCTGTAAATGGTCTTGTAGTCGATGCGGGCGAGCTCGCCGGTTTCCGGGTCGGACGAAAACTTCGTCTGGAAAACGGAAATAGGCATCGCGCAGTAGAAAAGCGCAAGGAACGCCGTCTGCAGCACGGCAAACAGCGCGTTGTCGCGCAGCCCCGAGCGGTAGGCGAAGCCGAAATTATTTTGAAAAGATTTTTGCGAAGTCATAGTCCGTTCCCTCCATTTCGTCTAAGAATACCTCTTCCAAGGTCAGCGGCAGCGATTCGAGCATGGCCGGGTTGAGCGCGCGCAGCTTTTCGGCGGCGCTTTCGGCGCTTCCCTTTACGGTGATGGTGAGAATCTTGCCGTCGGGCTTAAAGGAGCGCACGTCGAGTCCCGCCTTTTTCAGGTCGTCCTGCGTCACGCTTTCGGGGAAGACCAGCCGGAATTTCGCGCGGTTCTCGCTCAATTCCGAAATGGAAGCGTCGAGCGCCAGACGCTTGCCGTTGATAAGGCCGAAGTGGTCGCACAGGCCCTCGAGCTCGTGCAGGTCGTGGGAGGAGACCACGACCGACGCGTTGCGTTCGCGCATATATTCGTGAATCAGGTTTTTGATAAGCGCGCGCTTGGCGGGGTCCAGGCCGTCGAACGTCTCGTCGAACAGCAGAAACGACGGCTGCGTCGCAAAGGCCAGCACCACCTCGGCCTGCCGCTGCATCCCCTTGGAAAACCCGTTCAGGCGCGCTTTCGTGTCCAGCGAAAAGACGCCGGCAAGCTCGCGGAAGGTGTCGAAGCTGAAATCCGGGTAATACCCCGCGTAAAACTTCGCCATCCTCTCCATGCTCGCATAGGGGCCAAAGTAGATTTCGTCGGGCACATAAAACATATGCTGCTTCATGCGCTCGTTGTCGAAGGCGTTCTCGCCGTCCAAAAGCACCTCGCCCGCGTCCGCCATATAGACGCCGGTAATGGTTTTGAGCAGCGTCGTTTTGCCTGCGCCGTTGTAGCCGATAAGGCCGTACAGCGACCCGTCGCCGACGGTGAAGCGAATGCCGTCAATCGCGGTAAAATCGCCGAACCGCTTGGTCACGTCCCGGACCTCAATCATAAAAAGACCTCCTTTTCGGGTGCGCACCGCGCCCTTTCTTCGGCTTTATGTTAGCACAGTCGTTCCAGAGGGTCAAGGAAAGGCGCCGAATCGTAAGAAACCCTTAACGATTCAGCGCCTTTTGTGCTTTGTGCGTAATTTTTTTGTAACAAACGCGTCAGCGCGCTTCGCCCTCGCAGCAGTCCGCCCCGACGCCGTCGAGCCGGACGGAAACCAGGTCGCCGGGCTTTGCCGCGCCCCCGGTGAACCGGACGGGCGTATAGTTCGCCGTGTAGCCGAAACAGGCGCCGTCGCGCGCCTTCTGCTCGCAAAGGACCTCGACGGTTTTGCCGACCTGCGAAGCGAAAAACCGGTCGCGCAGCCGCTTGGCCGTCTCCAAAAGCACGGCCGCGCGGCGTTCCTTTTCCGCCTTCCCGAGCTGCCCGGGGAAGGATGCCGCCCGCGTTCCCGGGCGCACGGAATAGGGGAACACGTGTATTTTTTCAAAGCCGATGCGCTGTGCAAACGCGACGCTTTCCAGGAAATCGGCTTCCGTTTCCCCGGGGAAGCCGACCATCATGTCCGTCGTCAGCGTGCAGCCGGGGAACCTTTGGCGCAGCGCCGTGCAAAGCGCGGCATATTCGTCGGCGGTGTAGTGGCGGTTCATGCGTTCCAGCGTCCGCGTGCAGCCGCTTTGCAGGGAGATGTGGAACTGCCCGCAGAGCTTTTGGATTTTTGCAAGGCGCCGGAGCAGTTCGTCGGTGAGGTGGTCGGGCTCGAGCGAGCCCAGGCGCACCCGCGCGACCGCGTCGGGGCTTGCGGCCGCCGCCACCGCGTCGGCAAAGCTTTCGCCGGTATCCTTGCCGTAGGCGGACAGGTTGATGCCCACGAGCACAAGCTCACGGTACCCGGCGCGCGCAAGCGTTTCGCTTTCCTCGCGGATGACGTCCACGGGCTTGGAGCGCACCCGCCCGCGCGCGTAGGGGATGATGCAGTAAGCGCAGAAGCGGTCGCAGCCGTCCTCGATTTTTAAGTTGGCGCGCGTGCGGCCGGTCACGTGTGCGATGGGTCCGCCGCAGAACGGCTCGCCCGCGCGGTGCGCGACGACGTGGAACTGGCGCGTGCGCGTTTGCAAAAACGCCTGCAAGGCTTCAAAAAGGCAGCCGTTTGTGCGGTTGCCGAGCACCACGTCCGCCGCGTCGAGCGCCCTTGCCTTTTCGGGGAACGCCTGCGGCATACAGCCGGTCAAAACGACCGTGCTGTCGGGGAAATTGCGCTTGAGCCGCCGGACGGTCTGCCGCGTTTTCCGGTCGCTTTCGGCGGTCACGGAGCAGGAATTGACGACGAACACCTGCGCGTCTTTGTCGTTTTCCGTCACGCAAAAGCCGGCGCGGGTGAGCGCCTGCGCCATTTCGTCCGTTTCATATTGGTTGACTTTGCAGCCGAGGGTGTAAAATTTGACGTGCATGGTTTGTGCCTTTCGCTTGGCTTTTGCCCGCATAGCCCGCGGCAAAGCGGAAAAGCTATATCGGGTGATGGGATGAAACGCATTCGGGAATTTGTCTGCGTCTATTCGTTCGGCGCGGCGGCGTACTGCCTTGTCGAGATTCTCTTTCGCGGCTTTACGCATTGGAGCATGGGCCTCACCGGCGGCGCGGCGCTTCTGGGGCTGTACTGCGTCAACAACCGCTTTCGCCGCCGGCCGATTTTAAGCCGGTGCTTTATGGGCTGCCTGCTGATTACGGCGCTGGAGCTGTGCGTCGGGCTCGTCGTCAACAAGGCGCTGCATTGGCAGGTCTGGGATTACAGCGGCCTGCCGCTTAATTTGTACGGGCAGATTTGCCCGCGGTTTTCCCTGTGCTGGTTTTTGCTGTCCATTCCGGGCTGCGGCCTTTGCCGGCTTTTGCAAAAACAGTTCGGCGCGCCGAACGGCAGGGCTTCAGCCGGGAAAAACGCCCTCTAAAAACGCGAACGCCTCGTCGAACCAGCCCGCCGGCTCCTTTCCTTTAGCAAGGCCGATGCCGTGCCCGCCGTGGTCGTACAGGCGCAGAACGTGCCGCACGCCGTTTTGCGCGAGCGCCTCGGCAAGCATTTCGCTGTTGCAGCAGTCGACGGATTGGTCGTCGCGCGCGTGCCACAAAAACGTTGGCGGGTAATCGGGCGTCACCAGCTTTTCGACCGAAGCGGCGTCCTGCTCCGCCTTGCCGGACAACAGGCCCAAAAGCCGCCGGCGCGACAGCTTGTGCGTGTGCTGCCCCATGGTGACGACCGGGTACCCAAGCACCAGCGCCGCGGGCTTGAGCGGGTAGCTTGCGTCCTCGTATTTCGTTTCGAACCTTGGGTACTGCGCGCCGAAAAACGACGCCAGGTGCCCGCCGGCCGAAAAGCCCAAAAGCGCGATTTTACCGGGCACAACGCCGAATCTTGCGGCGTTGTGCTGCAAAAACTGCAGGGCCCGCGCCACGTCCTTGAGCGGCGCCGGGTAGCGCGCCGCAAAGCCGACGCGGTACCAGAGCACAAAGGCGTTGCAGCCCTTTTCGACAAACCGTTCGGCGATGGGCCTGCCTTCGTTCGAATCGGAAATAAAGCAGTACGCGCCGCCGGGCAGAATCAGCACGGCGGGCGCCTCTTTCCCGGTCAGGTAGGCGTCCAGCCGGACCTTTTTGCGCGCGGGTTCCACGCGGCAGTCGTATTTGTCATACAGCGCAAAGCTTTCCATCTTTTCCGCCCCTTTTTCGCGTTTTTGTTATCATACCACAACTGCCCGAAATCAGCAAGACAAAACAAACGCCGCACCGATGCGCTTTTGCCTGTCGGTGCGGCGTGATTATTTTGTTCGGATATGCGATTACTCTCTGCGCAGCGCCTCGATCGGCGGCATTTTGGCGGCCCGGCGCGCGGGATATACGCCGAAGATAACGCCGATTGCCGTGGAAAAACCGATGGCGAGCGCCACGGTGGAAATTTCCACCTGCAGCGGGACGTTCATCAGATGCGACACGAGCGCCGCGCCGGCAACGCCCAGCAGCAGGCCGATAAGCCCGCCGATAAGGCACAGGATGATGGATTCGGTCAAAAACTGGAACAGAATCGTCGAGGTCTTTGCGCCGAGCGCCTTGCGGATGCCAATTTCACGCGTGCGTTCGGTGATGGAAACGAGCATGATGTTCATCACGCCGATGCCGCCGACAAGCAGCGAAATGGCGCTGACTGCCGCGATAAAGATGGTAAAGACGTTGATGACCGTGTCCAGCAGGTCAATGTAGGTCGCCATGTTCGTGACCGTGTAGCAGTCGCGTTCATAGTTGTTGTGCCGCGCGCGCAGACAGTTGAGCGCCGCGTTGCCCGCGCTTTCCAGGTCGTTTTCGTCCAGCGCCATGATGTACAGGGTGTCAAACCGGTCCGCGGACCCCGTGATAAGGCCGGAGAGCGTGTAGGGCACCATCAGCATGCCGCTGCTCATCTGCGCGCCGCCCATGGACTGCATGGAATTCATCAGCTCCTCGGAATCTATCCCGAACGAGCCCGCCATATCCGTCACGCCGATGATGCGCACGCGGGTGACGACGTTGTTGTACGTAAAGTTTACATATTCGCCCACGACGTTGGAGCGGCCGAACAGCTGCCGCGCCGAGGTCACGTCGATGACGCCCACCGCGCGTCCCGCGTCAAATTCCGCTTCGGTAAAATAGCGGCCGTAAATGCAGTCGCCGCCGGTCAGGTAACGCAGGTCGGTGTTGCCGCCGAGCAGCAGGCCGATGGCGTCGGTTTCCTCTGTGGACATCGAGCCCATCGTCATGACGTAGGGCGAGACGTACTCGACCGTGTCGAGCGCCTTAATGGCCTTGACGTCCTCGGAGGAAATGTAGTCCGAGGGCTGCGCTTCGGCGGCGTTGACCATGATGGTGATGGCGCTGCTGCCCATGTCCCGAATCATGCCGATGATGTAATCGCGCCCGCCGTTGCCGACGGTAATGACCGCGATGACCGACGCAACGCCGATGATAATGCCCAGCATCGTCAAAAGCGAGCGCATGAGGTTTGTGCGGATGCTGAAAAGGGCGATGCGGATGTTTTCCCGAATGTTCAAAGCACCACCGCCTTATTCCGCCGCGCGCGCGTCAATGGTATCGCCTTCCATAAGCGCCGCCTTGGGGTTTAAGACGACCTGCTCGCCCGCGGAAAGCCCGTCGAGCAGCTCGTAAGCGTCGTTGGAGGCGAGCCCCAGCGTTACGGAGCGCCGCGAGACGGCTTTGGTTTCGGGGTCGTAGACGAAGACGTAGTTTGCGCCGTCCTCCGTCGTCACCGCCGCTACGGGGAGAACCAAAACGTCCTCCAGGCGCTCGGTGTCAATGCTCACGTCCACGTCAAACCCAATCACAATGCCCTCGTCGGGCTCTGCAATCTGCACGCGCACGGGCGCGCTGTTGGCGGCGGAGGAACCCGACCCGCCGGTCAGCGTCGTGGCAATCGAGCTGATGTCAAGCCCCGAGGTGGCGTTCGCCGTCGCGCTGACATAGCTGACGGTCGCGTCGTAGCTGCCCTCCACCGAGGTCACGGTGGCGGACTGGCCGACCGCAAGCTTCGGCAGGTCGTATTTGCCGACGGTGAAGGAAACATACAGCGCGCCGTATTCCTCCACGACAATCCCGGCGCCGCGCGTCGTATTCGCAGAACCGGTCGCGGACAGCAGCCCCGACAGCGCCTCGCTTAAGTCCGCGTTGCCGGAGACCATGGAAAGAAGGGAGGAAAGGTCGGTCGAGCCGCTTTGCGCCTCAGCGGGCACAAAGGCTTCGCCGGCTTTCAGATTCACCTCGGTCACAATTCCGTCCGCCGCGGCAACCCAGCCCGCTTTGAGGCTGTCCACCAGATTTGCGAACGCGTCGTAATCGCTCTTTTTCGCTTCCATGACCGAGCGGTACAGCTCGGCGACGGTATCGTCGGTCTGCGCGTCGTACACCGCCCGCTGCGTTTGCAGCGCGGTCAGCTGCGCGCGCTTCTGCGCAAGCTCGACGGACTTTGCCGCCGCGGAATTTTCCAGCGCCTCGCGCACGGCGTCCACACCGTCCGCGGTGCCGAGCAGCTGCTCAAACTGCTCGAGCTGCTCGGGCGTTATGCCGCCCTGCGCGCGTATCTCGGCCAGCAGCGCCTCTATGGCTTCCGTATCGAGCCCGGCGTTTTCCGGCAGGGAAGCGCCCGCATTTTCGGCGGCCTCCACCTGCTTCTCCAGCGCCGCCACTTCTTTTTCGAGCGCGGGGATTTGCTCGTCTACCGTCTTGAGCTGCGCCTGCGCGGTCTCCACCGCGGCGGCCGCCTCGTCGTAAGAGGCCTTCGCCTTGGTATAGGCCGTCTTGTAGGCCGACAGCTCATCCTGCAGCGGCGAAACGTCGAAGGTCGCAAGCTTTTGTCCGGCCTCCACCCGGTCGCCCACGGCGACGTTGACGGTCAGCACCTGCACGCCGGAGACCGCGGTGAAGGTTTCGGTTGCGCCGGATTCGACCGTGCCCTGCGTTTCAAAGGTGGACTGAATGGCGCCGCGCTGCACCGTCGCAACCTGATAGGCGGGGTCGGGCTCCGGCCGGAAGTTGGAATACAGCACCAGCGCAAGCAGCGCTGCGAGCACCACGACCGCGATAGCCACGAAAATTTTACGCTTTTTAGACCAGTTCCTCGTCCGTTTCAATCGAACACCACCACTTTCTGAAAGGCTGCTTTTATGCCGAACCGACGGCGCATAAACATAATCAACTATATTCTATAATAATTTGCCAACCGCTGCCATATATTTTTGTAAAGAAAATGTGAATAAAGCTTGAACGGAGGGCTTCGGTTTGCCAAAACGCTGCGCCGCCGGGCTTTGCGCGCTGCTTTTGCTCGTCGGGCTTTGCGCGTGTACGCACCAGCGGGATACGGACCCCGCGGAATTTTGCCGCCGCTACAACGCGCAGGCGGGCGATTTTCCGCTTGTGTACGAAGAATTTTTCAAGGAAACCGCCGGGCGCGCGGGCGACTATCTGTGCGATTTTTCGTTCGCCGAGGGACACAAGGCGCTTCTGACGCTCTCCGCCGACGACGCCGGCGCGGTGCAAAGCCTGCAGCTGACCTGCATCCCGGCCGGGGAGGCGGCGTACACGCGCGAGACGTTTGCGGCGCTTTTTGCCTGCTTTGTGCGGCTGTGCGGCGTGCTGGCCGTCGCCGAAAGCGAGCAGGCGGCCGCGGACCTTGTGCATCAGGCGGGGCTCACGGCGGACCGCCTGCACTTTGCCGACGACGGGTACCAAAGCGCGGCAAACGGCTATCGGTTCTCCCTGTTTTCCGGGGAGGCGTATCTGTCCTTATTCTGCGTCCGAACGCGCTAAGGCGCGCCGCCTTCGGCTGCTTTGGTAGGCTTCGAGCGCCTCGCGCGCCAGGGGGAACGGCTCCTTCTTCGGCCGGCGTATTTTGCGGACAAGCTCGCCGCCCGCCCGCTCCAAAAGCGGCTGCGCGGCCCGAAGCAGCGAGGAGGCGAGCCCCTCGCGCGGCGCCTGCTGCGCCTCGGCTTGCGCTTCCCGTTCCTTTACGGCCGCGTTAAGCGCCGCCATAAAGCCGCGGCAGATATAGACCCGCAGCCGTTCTACGCCGCATTGCTGCGCGAGCTTTTCCAGTTCGTCGCAGGCCTTGTAGCCGTAGGCGGCCTGGAATTTCCCGTATTCCCGGGGCTTGAAGTAGTATATTTGCCCTTTGAGCTTGCCGAACGCCTTGCGCGCGTCGAGGTAGCCCATCGTCATGCGCATTTCGTTCATGCGCGGGTCGAATTCAAAGGCCTCGCCGAGGTCGTTCGGGTCGTTGGGGCGGATGTACACAATTTCGGCGCAGGAGAGCTCCGGCCGGTGCCCTATGCCCTTGCGGGTGGAAATGTCGACGACGACGAACCGGTCGTAGCCGCGTTTGCGCAAAAGGCCGATGGGCGCGTTGTCATAGACGCCGCCGTCGAGATACCGCGCGCCGTCCGGGCTTTCCGTCTGCAGCCCGGGGAAGCGCGCCGACAGCATCAGGTAGTCGACCAAACGCCCGTCGTCAATTTCGTCCAGATACAGCTCCACCGGCTTCAAAGAGGAAACTTGAAAAGTCACAAGCCCCAGCGGGATGCCGGAAGCGCGGACCTTGCCCTCGTCGATGTATTCCGCAATGAGGTTGCGCGCGGGCGTCACGTCCACGCCGCCGTTTTTGACCATCTCGCGGAAAATCTGCGGGAGGTTCGAAAAGCTGAATAGATTGTCGGGCTCCCGAAGCTCGGCCTCGATGTGTACGCCCTCCTTGACCTCGGCGCGGTTCCAAAGCTCCAGCGCGCGGTCAAAGTCGCCCTGCGCAATCAGCGCGCCGTTTATGGCGCCGATGGATACGCCGGTGATGGCGCTGAAGGTCACGCCCAGCTCGCGCATGGCCTGCCACGCGCCAATCTGGTACGCGCCCTTTGCGCCGCCGCCGGCTAAAACCAGTCCGTAAGGCTTCATACCGTTCACCTCGTTTGCAGAACTTGCAATGTCTGCGGGTTTGTGTGCCCCGCGGGGTCGTGCATACGGACCTCCCGGCTTTCCAGCGCCCACAGAACCAGCAGGATGCCGAGCACCGTCAGCGCCGCGGCAAGGAGAAATGCGGAAAAGCGGTTTTTCATGCGCCGGTCTCCTCAATGCCGCGCACGGCGCGTTCGCAGACATAGACCTCGCGGAATTTCTTTTGCAGGCGCTCGGCGCACCGTTCGGCGTCCGCTTTTCGGAAAAACAGGCCGTATACCGTCGGCCCGCTGCCGCTCATCAGCGCGAGCGACGCGCCGCATTCGCGCATGACGCCCTTGATGTACGGGCGAAGCGGGACTTCGACGACCTGCTCGAATACGTTGCCCGCCTTTTCGCAGAGCAGCGCCATGTCGCCCTTGTGCACGGCGTACAGCATCGCGTTTTTATCCAGGTGCCGCAGCCGCGGCGTTTCGTCGAGCTTTTGATAGGCCGCCTTGGTCGAGACGTCCATGTCGGGCTTGCAGAGCACGAACCAGCACGGGTCAAGGTCCCGCAGCGGGGCGATGACGCCGCCGCGCTCCATGCAAAGCGCCGTGCCGCCCGTAAGCGCAAACGGCACATCCGCGCCGGTACGCTCGCCTATCTCGCAAAGCGCCCGGTCCGAAAGGGTCGGGGCGAACATCGCGCGCAGGCAGTAAAGCGTGCCCGCCGCGTCCGCGCTGCCCCCGGCAAGCCCCGCCGCCATGGGGATGCGTTTGTCAATGGCAATGCGGACGCCCGCCGGTTTGCCGGTGGCCTCAAAAAACAGCCTCGCCGCCTTGTGGACGATGTTGCGCTCGTCGGTCGGCACGCGCGCGTCCGCGCAGGCAACGGCAATCCCGCCGTCCGTCTCCGTGACGCTTACGGTGTCGTAGAGCGTGACCGACTGCATAATCATAAACAGGCTGTGGTAGCCGTCGGGGAGCGTCCCGACGGCGTCGAGCATCAGATTCAGTTTTGCCGCTGCCTGAACTTGCATGGCGCTTCCTTTCTGTATCGCCGCAGCGTTATTCAATGGGCATTTGCAGGGGCGTGCGCTGCTGGAAAAAGGTGAAGTGCGTAAATCCGGCCTCCCGCATGATGCCGTAGGCGGTATCGAGCCCCGCGCCGATGTCCTCGGCGTAATGCGCGTCCGAGCCGTAGGTCACGTATTGGCCGCCGAGCTCGCGAAAGCGCTTGACCGTTTCAAGCTCGGGCGAGGTCTTCCCAATCGGCTGCCGCAGGCCCGCCGTGTTGATTTCAAGCGCCTTGCCGGCCTTCGCGGTTTGCAGCAGAATTTCGTCAATCTGCTTGGCATACGCCTTTAAATCTATCTCTATGCCCGCCTTTGCGTAAAAATAGCGAAGCGGATAGGTCAGGTGGGCAAGCACGTCGAAGCCGCCCCAGCGCAGCATCCCCAGAAGCTCGTCGAAGTATTCGGCCAGCAGCGCGTGGGCGCTCGCCTCTGTAAAGCTGTCCATCGAATAGAAATCCGGCCGCCCGCGCAGGTTGTGGACGGAGCCTATCACAACGTCGTAGTCGCGCGCGCCGATAATTTCGTCGGCGGTTTTTGCGTCGTAGTGCGGCTGGCCCATCTCAATGCCGCGCAGCACCAGGAGCTTTGCGCAAAAGGCCGAACGCGCCATCGTCGCCTCCATATAGGCCGCCTGCACGCGCTTGTCGTAGTGCTCGGCGCGGTAGACGTCCGTTTCGCAGTGGTCGGTCAGCGCAATGGCGCGCATCCCCGCAAGCTCGGCGCGCTCGCACAGGAACATGGCCGAATGGTTGCCGTCGGGGGAGTTGTCGGTATGGACGTGCAAATCAAGTTTTCGCTGGTACATCGTTTCACTTTCCTTTACAAATCTCCAATCTGTATCATAGCATATTTTTGCTTTTCCGCCTATCTTTTTTTTGAAAAAATCGAAAACACCCTGTCATTTCCCGAAAAAGTGTGTTAATATGATAAAAAATCTTTCGGAGGGCAGCTTATGCGCGCAATCTTAACGGTCGTCGGCCGCGACACGGTCGGCATTTTGGCAAAGATTTCCGCGTTGTGCGCCCAGCACAACGTCAACATCATTGAAGTGACCCAGAGCATTTTGCAGGATATGTTCTGCATGATTATGCTTGCGGACGTTTCGCAGTGCAAAGTGGCGTTCACCACGCTCGCCGACGAGGCGAAGGCGCTCGGCGAGGAGATGAACCTGTCCGTAAACGCCATGCACGAGGACATCTTCAATTCCATGCACCGCATTTGAGGGTACACGGCTTATGATAAATACGCATGATATTTTAGAGACCATCAACATGATTCGGCAGGAGAACCTGGACATCCGCACGATTACGATGGGCATTTCGCTGTTAAGCTGCGCGGATTCCGATATTCAGGCCTCCTGCGATAAGGTCTACGAAAAGATATGCCGCCGCGCCGCGCGCCTTGTTGCGACCGGCGAGCAGATAGAAAAGGAATACGGCATTCCTATCATCCACAAGCGCATTGCCGTCACGCCCGTTTCCATGCTGGTTGCCGCGAGCGGCGGGGACCCGGTCCGATACGCCAAAACGCTCGAGCGCGCCGCGGGGGCGGTAGGCGTCAACTTCATCGGCGGCTATTCGGCGCTGGTGCAAAAGGGCTTCGCCGCGGGCGACCGCGCGCTTATCGACAGCATTCCCGAGGCGCTTGCCGAAACCGAGCATATCTGCTCGAGCGTCAACGTCGGCTCGACGAAGGCGGGTATCAACATGGACGCCGTCGCGACCATGGGCGTCATCGTCCGCCGCGCGGCGGAGGCGACCGCCGACAAGGGCTGCATTGGCCCGGCGAAGCTGGTTGTGTTCTGCAACGCGCCGGAGGACAACCCGTTTATGGCGGGGGCGTTCCACGGCGCGGGCGAGCCGGACTGCGTGATTAACGTCGGCGTTTCGGGCCCCGGCGTTGTGCGCGCCGCGCTGCAAAAAATCCCGGGCGGCAACATCACGGACGTGGCGGATACGGTCAAAAAGACCGCCTTTAAGATTACGCGCGTCGGCCAGCTTGTCGCAAAGGAGGCGGCACGGCGGCTGGACGTCCCGTTCGGGATTGTCGACCTGTCTTTGGCGCCGACGCCCGCCGTGGGCGATTCGGTTGCGCACATTTTGGAGGAAATGGGTCTGGAGCAGTGCGGCGCGCCCGGCACGACCGCCTGTCTGGCGCTTTTGAACGACGCGGTCAAAAAGGGCGGCGTTATGGCGTCGTCGCACGTCGGCGGCCTTTCGGGGGCGTTTATCCCCGTTTCGGAGGACGCGGGCATGATTGCGGCGGCCGAAAGCGGCACGCTCACGCTCGAAAAGCTCGAGGCCATGACCGCCGTGTGTTCGGTGGGACTCGATATGATTATCATCCCGGGCGACACGTCCGCCGAGACGATTTCCGGGATTATCGCCGACGAAGCCGCCATCGGCATGGTCAACTCCAAGACCACGGCGGTGCGCGTCATTCCCGCGATAGGCAAGCAGCTTGGCGACACGCTCCATTTCGGCGGGCTTTTGGGCTACGGACCGGTCATGCGCGTCAATCCCGCGTCCCCGGCGGATTTTATCCACCGCGGCGGGCGGATTCCCGCGCCGATTCAGAGCCTGAAGAACTGAACTTTGCGGGAGGGGGGCGAACAAGGATGGCCTGGGCCTGGGTTATTGCGGCAATGGTCGTTTTGCTGGTCTTGGCATGGGTGTTTTCCTCCATGCCTGTAGTAGCCGTATTGCTCGCGTGCTGCGCGCTCGCGGTCGGCATCATTTACCTGATTTGCCTGTTCCGGTATTATCCGCACCAGAAATAATGCGCCGGCAAAAGGCTCCTGTTCCAGCGCGGCTCTGTACCCGAAAGCGGGGTGCAGAGCCGCTTTTTGCATGGGGCGGGCTTTGCGGGGGGGCGGCGGAAATTGACTTTTTTCGCAAAATATGCTACCATGCGGCCAATACGGCGGGAAAGGAGCGGGCGTATGCAATTGGAACCGGGCAGGTTTCTCAAGGACAGGCTTTTCGACGCCTTCGATTACAGCTATTCCGTTACCCAGCGGGAAATCGGTTCGTTTGCCGACTTTGAGCGCGAGCTGTTTTTGCCCTTCCGAAACGGCGAAAAAATCTATTACCGCGGCGAACGCGTCAACAGCAAAAAGCGCCTGCTGCTGCCGTCCATTTTGCGCGACCACACGGCGTTTCGTGATGAAGCGCACCCGGAGCTCAGCTACATCGACGCCGACGCGCTGCGCCGGTATTACGCGGGCCGGCAAAATTTCATGCGCGTGTTCGAAACGCTCGGGGACGGCCGCCCCGAGCCCGGGCTTTATGAAATGCTTGCCTTTGCGCAGCATTACCTGCACGTAAGCCCGCTTATCGATTTTACGAAAAGCCTGTACGTCGCGCTGTCCTTTGCGCTCAAGGGGCGGCGGGAATTTCCCGAGGACCCGGTCGTCTACACCGCCTTTGACATCGGCGACGACGATACATCTTCGGATTTGGCGGAGATTAACGCGTGGCTCGCGCAATACCACGTCGCCGTGCTGGATTTGGAGCCGAGTCTCCCGCACACGCCGGATTTATCCGCCAATCGGCGGATGCGCACGGTGGAATTCCTCAAAAGCCGGGCGGGCGACGATTCGCCGCTCGAGGTGCTCGGCGAGGTCGTCAAAAGCATGTACCCGCAGGCGAAGCTTATCGATTTGCCGATGAACGATTTGATGAAGTACCAGCAAGGCGTGTTTTTGCTGCTGGACCATTTCGCGCTCGTCTCGTCGCACTATTTTACAAAGTCGGTGCGCCAAAGCTTCGTCATCCGCAAATATGTGCTGGACCGCGCGCTTTGCCCGGAGCTGGTTGCCTTCCTGCGCCAAAACGTCCCGCAGTACCGCTACGAATGCCTCCTGGACATCTCCCGCGCGGTGCAGGACTGATTGTGCAAACCTTTGCAAACCGAACATTACGCCCCGGCGCGTCCGCAAAACGCGCCGGGGCATTTTTGGCATATCGGGTTCGGTTGTACTTTATTGCCGCGCGGGCGGGTCCCATTCGCAGCCGGTGACCGTGTCCAGATTGACGCCCCTGGTCTCGTGCACCTTGGCGGCAAGCGCCGCGAGCGAGGCGGCCATGCCCGGTACGGCAAGCCCCAGCGTGACGAAGGGCACGGAGGCGTTCCCGAACCGGGTGATAAGCGGCAGCCCCACGCCGTAGGCGAGGATGTACCCGACGCCAATCGCGGCGAATTGCGCGGACAATACGGAGGCGCGCAGCGCCGTCGGGGCGGATTCCCCTGCCAAGAGGATGTCGAGGTCCGAAGCGCCCCAAAACCCGCCGACCGCCATGCCGCAGAGCATCCCGACCAAAGCGGGCGGCCAGGCAAAATTGGCCCCGAGCGTGAAGCCGACGAAGGAAGCCAGGACGAGCGCCGTCATCAAAAGCGCGGACCGCTTGCGGCCCCAGGCGTCCGCGGCATAGCCGACGAGCAGCTGCGCGAGCGCGCTGCCGACCGGGAACAAAAACAGCGCGGTCGTTACGGGGCCGACGCTCGCCGCCTCCAGCGCTTCGGAAAGCGAGGCGTAAAGGCCGCCGCCAACCATATGCGACGCATAGCCGTAGGAGAGCACGACCTGGTAATGCATGGTTAAAATGACGCCGAAGTTGCAAAGCGCGGTTGCGATAAAGACCCACCGCAGCTGCTTGTGCCGCAGCGCAAATACAAGCCCGGCAAAAAAGCCGGAACGAGGGGCTTTTCCCTTTGCCGCTTTTTCTTTTGCCGCGGGCGCCGCGCGCAGGGCGGCAAGGCGCGCGTCAAGGAAGGCGTCCGGCTCGCGCGCGAACAGCAGCGCCGCAAACGAGGCGACGAGCCCCACGACGGCGGGGACGAGGTAGACGGCGTGCCATTGCGACGCGGTCTGCATCAGCGTGCGCCGCAAAAGCGGCACCAGCATGACGCCGAGCGTCGCGACGCACTTGATTGTAGAATACAGCTTTGCGCGGTGACGCGGCGGGGCGGATTCCATAATATAGACGACCTGCATATCGTGCGGCACAAAAAACTGAATGATGACTGCGCCGGCGACATAAGGGGCAAGCGAATCGGTTACGGCGATAAGAAGCATCCCGGCGCTCATCCCGAGCGTGTTGAGGACTAAGAACAGCCGCCGTCCGAACCGGTCGGACAGGGGCTTGTAAAAGATGGACAGCGCCTGAAAGGGGATGGCGATAAAGGCGACGATGTCCAGCGCCCCGACAGAGCGTTCGCCGAAGCGCGCCATCAAATCGTTGGCAATCTCCGTTTTCATCAGCGTCCCAATCTGCGAGGCTATCTCATCCGTCATGTAGACCAGGCTGATTAAGAAAACGAGGTAGGCGAGGTATCCGTGGAATTTCGGCTTGGCCTTCTGCTTTTCGCGGCGTGCAATCTCCCGCAGCCGGCGTTGTTCGCTGCGCATGGGCCTGCTCCTTTCGCACTTTTTTTCATTGTAGCACGCGCACGCCGAAAAAAGCAAATTTTTCTTTTTTTTCGGCGTTGACAAGGGCGTCTCTTTGTATTATAATAAATAATACAAAGAAGCCTGCTTGGCACGGAAAGGGGAGAGCTGCGATGCGCCTGACGCTGGATTTGACAAGCGGCGTGCCCATTTACCGGCAGATTCGCGACGCGGTCGTCGAGGGCGTCGCCGCGGGCGACCTGCAGCCCGGCGAGCAGCTGCCGACGGTGCGCCAGCTTGCGGGGGACCTCGGGATAAACCCCATGACCGTGCAAAAGGCGTATACGCTGCTGAAAAACGAGGGGCTGCTCGTCCTCGACCGCCGCCGCGGCGCGCATTTGACGGAAATGCCCGGGAAACGGCCGGACGCGGCGTTTCAAAAAAAAGCGCGGCTGCTGCTTTCGGAAGCGCGCGCACAGGGCGTCGCCCGGGAGGCGCTCGAGCGCCTGCTGCAGGTGGAAATCGAGGAGCTGTACGGGAAGGAGGAAACCAAATGATTTGGTCTTTCGCGGTTCTGTTTTGGACCATCGCGCTGCTGGTAATTGTCGCCATGCTTTGTACCGTGCGGCGCGGGCCGCGCGTGCTCGGCGTCGCATTTTCGCCGGACAAAACGCACGACCCGGAAATCAAGCGCGTTTTGCGCGGCTTTGTTGTCGGACTTTGCGCGGTTCTGCTTGTGTCCGCGGCGGCGGGCCGCCTGCTTTTTTTGCCGCAGGTGCAGGCATATGCGGAGCTTTGCCTTTTCGCGCTTACCGCCTGCTTCCTCCTGCTTTGCGGTGCCGTGCTGCAGGCGGCGCGCAAACGGCTGTTGACGCTGCGTGCGCAAAGCGGCTGGCAGCCGGAGGCTTCCGCGACCGTTTCCGTCGACCTGACCGTCAGCCGGGAAAAGCAAAAGGGCGCGTGCTCGCCGTTGTGGGCCTGGGGCAGCCTCCTTTTGAGCTTTCTGCCGGCGGTGCTTCTCCTCGTTTTCCGGGAATGGCGCGCCGTGTTCCCGCTGCCCTTTGCCTTCTTGGGTCCGTTTTGCACCGGCAGCGGCGTCGTGCTGTATTATGCGCTTCGCAGCACCCCGGTCCGCACCAAGGGGAGCGATACGGCCGCCGCCGTCGCGTATGCGCAGCGCTGCGTGCGTATACAAACGCAGAGCGCCGCGCTGTTTGCCGCCGGAATTTCGGGATTTTGGCTTCTGCTCTGCGCGTCCGTTATTTTCTCGGCGCGCGCCGCGCTGCCGGCCGCCGTTGCGCTTCTGCTTGTCTTTTTGGCGTGCAGCGCGGTTTCCGCAAGCGTGCGGCAGGAAAGGCTTGACCGCGCCGCCTTTGCGGTGCGCGCGCCGGAGCCGGTCGGCGACGGCGTATACAAATGGGGCTGCTACTATGACCCGAACGACCCGCGCCTGTTTGTCCCGAAGCCGGTCGCAAGCCTTGGCTGGACCGTCAACATCGGCCGCCCGGCCGGAAAAGCCATCCTCGCGGGGCTTGCCGCTCTGCTCGTCGGCCTGTTCGGCTTGGTCGCCTTAATGTCGCTGTCCGATTTTACCGTGACGATAGAGAAGGACGGCACGCTTTGCTGCGACGCGCCGCTTTACGACCTGACCGTAACGCGCGGGGAGGTCGCCTCTGTGGAGCTGCTTTCTGCGCCGCTGCCGGCGGGTACGCGCACAAACGGCTACGGCGGCGCGGCGAAAAGCTACGGAAATTTCCGCTTTGACGGCTACGGGAACTGCAAGCTGTACGTCTACAACGACGTGCCGCTGTACGTCTGCCTGCGCCTTGCGGGGGACAACCCGGCATATCTGCTGGTCAACGCCGAGACCGAAGCGCAGACGCAGGCGCTTTTCGAGACGCTTTCCGCCTGGCAGGCCGGCGAATAGGGCGTCGAACCCGACAGCTTAAAAACCGCTCCGACAGGGGCGGTTTTTCCGTCTGCTTCCCTGCACGCCGATACTTGACAAGGCGCGCGGCAAAGCTTATACTAAATAAAATAGACTGGATAGATATAATGGGGTGAAGGTTGTGCAGATTGAAAAACGGGTTTACGGCGCCGCGGAAAACGGCGAAACGGTTTACGCGTTTACGATAACAAACGCCGGCGGCGCTTCCATAGAGCTGCTTTCCTACGGGGCGACGCTCAACAAAATCATCGTCCCCGACAGAACCGGCGCGCTTTGCGACGTGCTCGTCGGCTTCGACACCATGGAGGGGCAGATTTTGTGCACCGACTCCCAGGGCCGCACCGTCGGCAGAGTCGCCAACCGCATTGCGGGCAAGGGCATTACGATTGACGGGCAGAATTACCCAATCACAAAAAATGTGGACGGCAAATTCACCCTGCACGGCAACCATGAGTACGCAAAGGCAGTTTGGCAGCCCGAGGTGCTCGGCGACGGCGCCGTGCGGTTTGCCTATGTAAGCGAAGACGGGCGCGAGGGCTTCCCCGGGAATGTCCGCAACGAAGTGACGTTCTCCTTTGACGACGCCTGCGCGGTGCGCATCGAGTACCGCTGCACGCCGGACCGGAAAACGGCCGTCAACGTGACGAACCACGCCTATTTCAACCTCGACGGCTTTGACGCCGCGCCAATCCTCGAGCATGAGCTGCAGCTGTTCTGCGACGCGTACACGCCGACGGACGCCGACTGCATCCCGACCGGGGAAATCCGCCCCGTGGCGGGCACGCCGTTCGACTTCCGCACGCCGAAGGCGATTGGCCGCGACGTCGGGGCGGACGACGAGCAGCTGAAAATCGGCAGGGGCTACGACCACAACTTCCGCATTGCAAATTACGACGGCACGCTGCGCGAATTTGCCCGCGTCAAAAGCGAGAAAAGCGGCCGCGTGATGCGCGGGTATACGGATTTGCCGGGCGTGCAGTTTTATATCGGGAACTACATGGACGGCAGCCAGACGGGCAAGGCCGGCAAGCCGCTTTGCTACCGGCAGGGCTTTTGCCTGGAGACGCAGTATTTCCCGGACGCGCTCAACCACCCGGAATTTATTCCCTGCGTGTTCAGCCCCGAAAAGCCGTTTGTTTCCACCACCGTTTATCAATTCTCCGCAGAGTAAGGGGGAACTTCCCATGGCAGAACTGCAACAGCAAAATTTAGAGCGCATTTTCCTGTCGGCGCTCGTTTACAACCGCACGGGCGTGCTGCTGCGCGTGGCGAGCCTGTTTGCGCGGCGCGGCTACAACGTGATAAGCCTGACCGTTGCGGAAACGGAAAACCCGCTGTATTCGCGCATCACCATCGTTTCCGACGTGGAGCCCTACAAATTCATGCAGGTCGAGCAGCAGCTCAAAAAGCTCGGCGACGTTATCCGCGTCGTCAAGCTCAACGAGGGCCAGCTTATCGCCAGCGAGCTGCTGCTTATCAAGGTCCACGCGACCAACAGCCGCCGCACCGCGGTGCTCAAGACCATCAACGGCTTCGGCGCCAAGGTCAAGGACATCGGCCACACCACCATCACGGCGGAGCTGACGGGTCTGCCGTCGCTTATCGACCGCTTTATTGAAAAAATGACCAAGCACGGCATCATCGAGCTGTCGCGCTCGGGTCTTACGGCGCTCGAAACGGGCGACACCAACATCAACGAAATCGAGGAATAAGCTTATGGCAATGACGATGACGCAAAAGATTCTTGCCGCCCATGCGGGGCTCGAGGCGGTTTCCGCCGGGCAGCTGATTGAAGCCAACTTGGATTTGGTAATGGGCAACGACGTCACCGCCCCCGTCGCCATCCATGAGATGGAGGACAAGGGCTTTGACCGTGTGTTTGACAATGCGCACATTGCGCTTGTCATGGACCATTTCACGCCCAACAAGGACATCAAATCCGCCGAAAACTGCAAAAAGGTGCGCCGGTTCGCAAAGGACTACGGCATCCAAAACTTCTTCGACGTCGGACAGATGGGCATTGAGCACGCGCTGCTGCCTGAAAAGGGGCTGGTCATTTCCGGCGACGTCGTCATCGGCGCGGACTCGCACACCTGCACCTACGGCGCGCTCGGCGCGTTTTCCACGGGCGTGGGGTCTACGGATATGGCCGCGGGCATGATTTCCGGCAAGGCGTGGTTCAAGGTCCCGTCCGCGATTCAGGTTGTGCTGACCGGAAAGCTGCAGCCGTATGTGACCGGCAAGGACGTCATTCTCCACCTGATTGGCAAAATCGGCGTGGACGGCGCGCGGTACCGTTCGCTGGAATTTTCCGGGGAGGGCGTTTCGAGCCTTTCCATGGACGACCGTTTCTGCATTGCGAATATGGCCATTGAATGCGGCGCGAAAAACGGCATTTTCCCCGTGGACGACAAAACCTTTGCCTATATGCAGGGGCGCACGTCCCGCAAGCCCGCCGTTTTTGAAGCCGACGCAGACGCCGTGTACGACGAGGTCGTCACGATTGATTTGGATACGCTCGAGCCGACCGTTGCGTTCCCGCACCTGCCGGAAAACACGCGCACGTTTGACGAAATCGGCGACATTGCGATTGACCAGGTCGTCATCGGCTCATGCACGAACGGCCGCATTGAGGATATGCGCGCCGCAGCCGCCGTCCTGAAGGGCCGGAAGGTTGCGCCCGGCGTGCGCTGCATCGTGATTCCCGCGACGCAGGCGGTTTATCTGCAATGCATCGAAGAGGGGCTGACAAAAACCTTTGTCGAAGCGGGGGCGGTCGTGTCCACGCCGACGTGCGGGCCGTGCCTGGGCGGGCACATGGGCATCCTTGCCGCGGGCGAGCGCGCGGTTTCCACGACGAACCGCAACTTTGTCGGCCGCATGGGCGACCCCACGAGCGAGGTGTATCTCGCAAGCCCCTATGTGGCGGCGGCAAGCGCCGTGACCGGGAAAGTGTCAAGCCCGAAGGCGCTTGACTGAAGCTTAGGAGGAAGGCAGCATGAAAATACAGGGTAAGGTACACAAATACGGCGACCACGTCGATACGGACGTCATCATCCCCGCGCGCTACCTCAACACCGGCGACCCGAAGGAGCTGGCGGCGCACTGCATGGAGGATATTGACAAGGACTTTGTGAAAAACGTCCGTCCGGGCGACATTCTGGTTGCGGGCGTGAACTTCGGCTGCGGCTCCTCGCGCGAGCACGCGCCGATTGCGATTCAGGCCTCGGGGATTGCCTGCGTGATTGCGGAAAATTTTGCGCGCATCTTTTACCGCAACGCATTAAACATCGGGCTGCCCATTTTAGAGTGCCCCGCCGCGAGCCGGGCGATTGCAAACGGCGACGAGGTATCGGTGGATTTTGACACCGGCGTTATCACGAACCTTGCAACCGGCGAGACCTACAAGGCCGAGCCGTTCCCGCCGTTTATCCAGAACATCATTCAAAAGGGCGGGCTTCTTGCCTCCCTGCGGTAAGCCGGATATGAAACCGACGTACCGAAAGCTTGCAGCCGTACTTGCCGTGCTCGCCGCTGTGGCGGGCGCGGCTTCTGTGCTTGTGTATACAATTGTGTTCGCCAAGGCAAACGTGACCTCCGACACGGTGGATACGCTGATGTGGGCGTATGCATCGCACGAAAGCGGCTCGCTTTTTGCGTCGGACTTTGCCTACGCGGGCTTTTTGCCGTTCGGCGGCGCGCTGCTCATGCAGCCGTTCGTTGCGCTGTTCGGTGTCGGCTATGCCGCGCAGACGGCGGGCATGGTCATGTTTTTGCTGCTGTTTTTTGCGGCGGTGCTTTTCTTTGCGAGGCGGATGGGCCTGTCGCCGGCGGGCAGCGCGTTTGCGCTGTTTTCGGTGTGCGCGCTGGTGCTTTGCTCGCCGAAATTCCGGGAAATGTTCTGCGAGCACATTCTGTACTACAGCCTGTTCGCGCTGTTTTTTATGGTCGGCTTTGCGCTTTTGGACCGGCTGTATGCGGCGCTTGCGGCGCAGAAAAAAACGTCGTCCGCCGTCTGCGGGACGCTTGCGTTCCTGTTCTTTACGGCGGTCGCGTCCGACGGTTTCCAGGTGGCGGGGCTCGTGCTCGTGCCGCTTTGCGCCGCGTTTTTCTGCGAGCGGTTTTTCGACGTGAAAACCCGGCTTTTTTCGCCGGAAAATCTGCCCGCCTGCCTTTGCGCCGCCCTGCCGCTGCCCGCCATGGCGCTGGGCTTCCTTTTGCGGACGCTTTTGACCGGCGGCGCGCAGTTCGGCTACGCGAACGCGTCGTCCGTCTACGATACGATGGCGAATATGCGCGACTGGACCGGGAAGCTCGCGTCGCTTCTGACCGAATATTTCGGGCTGTTTGACATCCGCTTTACGGATAACGCGAGCCTGACAGACCCCTTGCAGCTTCCCGCGCTTTTGCGCGTGCTTATAGCCGGCGCGCTTCTGCTGACTTTGCCGGCACTCGCCGTTTTCTACCGCAAATGCGGCGCGCGCCTTGCCCGCCTGTTCTGGGCGACGGCGGCGGTGTGCGGCGTGACTTTGTTCCTTTGGTTTTTCGGAACCATTTCCAACGCGGGCTGGCGGCTGATTCCGATGGTGTTTTCGCAGTTCCTGCTCTTCTCCTGCGCGGCGGCGTACGCCTGCAAAAGCGTCTCGCTGCGACGCTTCGGCGCGCTTTTGTGCGCGGGGCTTGCCCTTTTTGGCTGCGTGAGCTTTTCTTCGCTGCTTTCGATGGAACGGACCACCGCCCCGGCGGGCAAGTACCAGGGGCTTTACGACGCGGTGCACGGCAAGGGGCTTCGGTACGGCTATGGCAGCTTTTGGGTCGCAAACGCCCTGTTTGTGCTGTCGGGCGGCGAGGTGCAGACGCACAACACCGGCGTTTCCGAAACCGGCGAGCTGGTGCTCGAGCAGTACCAGCAGTTCCCGTGCGACAGCGCGGCCTACGAGCAGCAGGACGGCAGCTTCCTGATTTTGCTTGCCGCCGACGTCGGCCGCTTTGAAAAATCCGAAACCTACCGCGCGCTTGCGCCGTATCTGACGGGGACGCAAACGGACGCCGGGCTTGCCTGGGGCTGCCGCATCTATTTTTACAGCTGCGACATTGCGCCGTATCTTGCCGAAGGCTGACGAAGCCCCGGGGTTTATGGAAAATTTTTTCTTTGTTCACAAACTGTCCGCAAGTTTTCCGTATGATGGAAAACGGAACTGCGGCATATCTCATAAAGACGGAAAGGGTGCGACAGCATGGCCAACGAAAAGATTTTGATTGTAGACGATGACCAGAACATCTGCGAGCTTTTGCGGCTGTATCTGGAAAAGGAAGGGTACGCGGTCAAAAGCGTGAACGACGGCGTCTCGGCGGTCAACGCCTTTAAACAGGAAAACCCGGATTTGACCATTCTCGACATTATGCTGCCCAAGCTCGACGGCTGGCAGGTCTGCCGGGAGATTCGCAAGTTTTCCGACAAGCCCATCATCATGCTGACGGCCAAGGGCGAGACGTTCGACAAGGTCCTCGGGCTCGAGCTCGGCGCGGACGATTATATGACCAAGCCCTTTGATACGAAGGAGATGGTTGCGCGCATCAAGGCGGTGCTGCGCCGCACGAGTGCCGGCCCCGCCGCGGAGAGCGTCAAAGAGGTCCACTACGAGAATTTAAGCATCAACCTTACGAATTACGAGATGAAGGTCAACGGCAAGCCGGTGGACACGCCGCCGAAGGAGCTGGAGCTCATTTATCACCTTGCCTCCAACCCGAACCGCGTCTTTACGCGCGACCAGCTGCTCGACGAGGTGTGGGGCTTTGATTACTACGGCGATTCCCGCACGGTCGACGTGCACGTCAAGCGCCTGCGCGAAAAGCTGGAGGGCGTTTCCGACAAATGGGACCTCAAAACGGTTTGGGGCGTCGGATATAAATTCGAAACGAAGGAATAAACCATGCAAAAGGGTCGTTTTCGTGCGTTTGCCCGCCGGGCATATCTGCGTTTCAGCCACCAGTCCCTGTTTGTCAAATATTTTTCGGTTTTTTTGGTGATTGTGACCATCTGCTTTGCGGCGCTGGGCGTCACGCTCGGCCTGTTTCTGATGAATTACTGGAGCGACCAGACGGCCGTGCTGCTGCAGGAAAACGCCAAGACCGTGTCGCAGTCGACGGCGCAGGTGCTGTCCTCCTGGCTGCGCGACGAGCCGCAGGGGTCGGTCATCTTCATCTGCAACGACCTGTCGACCGTGTCGGAGGCGATTGGCGCGGACGTGTTCATGTGCGACCCGGACGGCAAGATTATTTTGTGCAAGGATATTTTGTCCTCCGACCTGGTTGTGCGCAACGACGGCGTCTGCGACATCCACAGCGCCTATACCGTGCCGCAGGAGGTTCTGCGCGAGGCGGCGAAGGGCGGGTATTTTGCCCGCGGGACGCTCGACGGGCTGTATGAGAGCACGCATCTTGCGGCGGCGGAGCCGGTGGTGGTGCACGGGGCGGTTGCCGGATACATTTTTGCCGTGGAACCGCTGAATTTAAGCTTCCAGGGCTATTTCTTCAATATGCTGCGGCTGTTCGCCTTCGCCTCGCTGCTGGCGCTGTGCATCGGCTTTGCCGTGATATACCTGTTCACGGCGAACCTGGTCCGGCCGCTGAAAGAAATGTCCAAGGCGACCAAGGCATACGCGGCGGGGGATTTCAGCCCGCGCGTCACGGTGCGCGGCCGGGACGAGCTGGCCGAGCTCATGGAGGCGTTCAACCGCATGGCGGATTCGCTCGCCTTGCAGGAGAGCACGCGCCGCAGCTTTGTCGCCAACGTTTCCCATGAGCTCAAAACGCCCATGACGACCATCGGCGGCTTTATCGACGGGATTTTGGACGGCACGATTGAACCGGCGCGGCAGAACCACTACCTGCGCATCGTCTCCGACGAAACCAAGCGGCTTTCCCGGCTTGTCACCTCCATGCTCAATATGTCCAAGATTGAAGCGGGGGAGCTGCAGCTGCAGCCGAAACGGTTCGACGTGTGCCGGGATATTTTTGACAGTATGCTCAGCTTCGAGCAGCTCATTGCGCGTAAAAACATTGAGGTCCTCGGGCTCGACGCGCTCGAGCCGACGTACATCGTCGCCGACCGCGATTTGCTGCACCAGGTGATTTACAACCTGATTGACAATGCCGTGAAATTCACGGAAAACGGCTCCATTTTTGTGGCGGTCCGGCAGGCGCCGGGCGAGGGCACGACCGTATCCATTCGGAACACCGGGACGGCGGGCATTTCCTCGGAGGAGCTGTCGCGTGTGTTCGAGCGGTTCTATAAGGTCGACAAATCCCGCAGCTATGATACAAAGGGCGCGGGGCTCGGGCTTTATATCTGCAAGACGATTGTGGAAATGCACGGCGGCACCATTACCGCCAAAAGCGACGGCAGCGCGTATGTGGAGTTTTCCTTTACGCTGCCCGAACGGCCGCTTCCTTAACGAGCGGCAGCTCAAGCGCCGGGCGCAGGATGTTTGTTTACAAGTGCGCAATCTTTTTTCAAACCGCGTTCACATCGGGTTAATATCCGCCGGCTATGATAAAGCCTGTCAAACGGAATTCTACGCTGGGAGGCGTTGCAGTATGGATAGAAACGAACAGGATTTCCGCCGGGACGAGGCGGCCGACAGGGACCCCGCACAACGGGAAGCGCAGGGGCAGCCGGAATCCAATGCGCAGCAGAATGCGGCAGGTGCGCAGCAGAGCGCGGCAGACCCGCAGCAGACGCCCGGCCCGCAGCAGACGCCCGGCGCGCAGCAGACGCCCGGCCCGCAGCAGGGCGGACGGCCGTATACGCCGCCGCAAAACCCCAATTTTTACGGGAACCCGCATTATGCGAACCCGACGCCGGGCGGCGCGCCGGTTCCGCCGTACGGGCAGGGGGCGAACCCGAACCCGAATCCCGCCCCGAATCCGAACGTGTGGTATTCCGCTCCGCAGAAAAAGGCGGTGCATCCGAACGAGGCGAAGCACGGCAGGCGCGGCGCCAAGATTTTCGGCGCGGTCGTGGCGGTCGTGATGGTCGCGGCGATTGCGGTCGGCGCAGTGGCGCTGGTGCGCAGCCGCGCGCCCAAGGCGGAGACGACGCCGGATACTTCCGTGGCGGAAATCCATGAATCGCCGACGGCGGCGTCGACCGGCGCAGACGGTGCGCTGACCGCCAAGGGCGTTTACGAAAAGGTGCAAAAATCCTCCGTCGGCATTTTGGTGTATGCCAGCAGCGCGTTTTCCAACGAAGCGCTTGCCGGGCAGGGCTCCGGGGTCATCGTCGGGGAGGACAGCACCGGGACGTACACCTACATTGTGACCTGCGCGCACGTCATTAGCGACGGGCAGACCGTTAAGGTCCAGCTGTATGACGAAACGCAGTATGACGCGACGGTCGTCGGCTACGATTCCAAGACCGATATCGGGGTGCTGAGCATCCGGGCGTCGGGGCTCACGGCAATGGAATTCGGCGATTCCGACAGCCTTTCCGTAGGGGAAACGGTCTATGCCATCGGGAACCCCGGCGGCGTGGCGTTTGCGAACTCCTTTACGAACGGCATGGTCTCCGCCATTTCCCGGCCGGTGGAGAGCGACATCGGCTACGAGCGTCTGTGCATCCAGCATACGGCGGCTATCAACCCCGGCAACTCCGGCGGGGCGCTCGTCAACGCCTACGGGCAGCTTGTTGGCATCAATTCCTCGAAAATTGCCAGCACCAACTATGAGGGCATGGGCTTCGCCGTACCGAGCGTGACGGTCAAGGACGTGTTTGACGACCTTGTCGCGCACGGCTATGTGACCAACCGGCCGAAATTGGGCATCAACTACTTCCCGGCCTCCTCCAACCAGCTGTACAGTATGCTGGTCGGCGCAAACGACCTGCCGGACGGCACGCTTGTTATCCAGTCCATCAATGCGGAAAGCGAGCTCAACGGCACGGACGCCCAGCCCGGCGACATGATTATCCGGGTCAACGGGGAGGATTTGACCTCGACGGACCTTTTGGCGGATTTGATTGAGGAATCCAACGTCGGCGACACGCTGCGGCTGACCCTCTGCCGCGTGGACGCCGCAGACAATTACGCCATCCATACCTTTGAGGTATCGGTCAAGCTTGTGGAGGACCGCGGCGACACCGCCTCCGCAGAACCGACCTCGCAAAGCTATTATAATCCGTTCGGCGCTTACGGTTACGGCAGCTGACGCTATCGGGCGCAGCCCGAGGGCGGCTTGCCGCAGGGCGGGGAAGCCCCTGCCCAAAGCCGGGCGATTGGCCGTCGCTTGGCGTCCTATGGATTGTAAATATAGAAAAAAGTGGAGCATCGGCACGCGCCGGTGCTCCGTCTATTTCCGCGCACCGGGCAAAGAAAAGGTCTTGCGCTTTGCGCGGGCGCGTATTATGATAAAGAAGACAAAAGGAGGCGACCTGTATGCAGGAAATATCGGTAAAGGACCTGAAGGAATCCCCGGTCAAAATGATTGCGGACGACTGGGCGCTGCTGACGGCGGGCGTGCCGGGCGACTTTAACACGATGACCGTCAGCTGGGGCGGCGTCGGCGAGCTTTGGGGGCGCGACGTTGTGTTCGTCTTTGTGCGCCCGCAGCGGTACACGCGGGAATTTATGGAAAAATACGACCGCTTTACGCTCAGCTTTTTCGGCGGCGCGTACAAGGCGGAGCTGGGGCTCTGCGGGAAAAAGTCCGGCCGCGATACGGACAAATGCGCCGAAACGGGGCTTGCCCCGGAGCCGCTGGACGGTGCGGTCGGCTTTGCGCAGGCCAACGTGACCATCGTCTGCAAAAAGGCGGCGTACTGGGACCTTGCGCCCGACGGCTTTTTGGACCCGGATATTGCGAAGTGGTACACGGGGGATTACCACCGGATGTATGTCGGCGTGATAGAGCACGTCTATGCAAACGACGCCGGCTGAGATTTTTTTCAAATTTTTTTGAAAAAAGGCTTGCTTTTTCGGAAAGGGTATGCTATACTTTCTCTCGCGCTTGGGAAAGCGGTCAAACGCCTTCCCAATGCAGTCGGTGTTTATGACGATGAGGGTCCACCCGTTCCCATCCCGAACACGGTAGTTAAGCTCATTCGTGCCGAAGATACTTGGCTGGAAGCGGCCCGGGAAAATAGGTCGACGCCGACATCAAAAAAGCCCTTCTTTGCGAAGGGCTTTTCCTTTTGTGTGCAGAACCCCCGCCGGCGGCATTTTCGCGGCGGGGGTTTTCAATCGTCTTATTCTACGTTTTGAATCCCGGTCTCCTTGGCGAGCGCCTCGCGCTGCTTGAGCACCGCTTCGTGCACGCGCTGCGCCTCCTTGCCGGAGAGCTTATAGAACAGGAAGGGCAGGCCCGCAAGCAGCATCATAATGCCGTGGAACACCGTGTAGAACAGCAGCAGCATGATTTTTGTGTGCAGCGTCTGCATGGTCCCGTCGCCCAGGCCCTGCTGGTACAGGATGATGGAATTGTCGCCGTACAGAATGTGCGGGACTAAGGAGTTCGCAATCACGCCGCTTATCGTGCTGCCGATGCCGATAAAGAACCCGAGGCTTGCGTCCAGGCGCGTGCCGGTTTTCAGCTCGATGTCGTCGAGCACGTCGGCCTTGAACATCTCCGGCAGCAGGTTTGACGCGCCGAACTGGATGCCGGTGCCGAACAGGCAGACAATAAACAGATAGTTCAGCCACGGCAGGGCTTCCATGTGCGTTAAGTACGCGTACCCCACGCCGAACGCCACGACGTTGATGCAGACCGAATAAATGCCGGAGGCAATGTACAGCACGCGGCTCGTGTACCGCTTTAAAAGCCGGCTGATGATAAGCATACCGACCATCGTGCCCACGCCGACGGGCAGGGCGAACAGCACGGTCTGGCTGGAGCTGCCCAAAATGGCCGCCGCAATGAAGGGCTCCATATAGGTGGCAATGGCACGGAAGGATTTGAGGAATTCGCTGATGAGGATGACCCACGCGTGCTTGCTGCGAAAGACCGCCGCAAGCCCCTTAAAGGGATTTTTGCGCTCGGCGCGGTATACGAGGCGCTCCTTGAGCGCGGACATACCCAGCAGCATGGTAACGGAACCGACAATGCCGCAGAGAATGGCGGAGATGAAATAGGAGAGCGCGGGGTTTTCCTGCCCGCCGTTCCCGGCTTTGACGATTGCGGCGACGACCAGTACAATCACCAGCGGCGCGGAGTTGCCGATGGCGCTGGAAATGCCGCGGAACGAAAGCAGCTGCTCGCGCTCCTTGTCGTTGGGCGTCATGACGGCGGCCGCCATGGTGATGGTGCCGCCGAAATACGTCGCGCACCCCTGGATAAGGGCGAGCGCGCAGAGCCAGACCATCAGCACGCTCGGATTTTGCTGCACAAAGTCCGGCGTCCAGAAGATTAGCGCCGTTACCACGCCGCAGGGGATGGCGGCCAAAAGGCCGAGGGGCTTGAATTTCTGGTTGTTCTTTACCTTTTTGTTGTCGAGAATCAGCGCGTATAAAAAGGAGAGGACGTACCCCGCCGCCTGCGTAAAGCCGTTGAAAAAGGAAAGCTGGTCGTTGGGCAGCAGCAGAACGTCGACGAGGTACGCGCGGCGGTAGGAGTTGACCATGCCGGTCATGGCCGAGAAAAAGAATACCGCCAAAAGATAGAAAATCCATTCCTTTGTCTGCAGGTACTTTTTGCCGCCTGCCGAAGCGAGCGTACCGGCTTTTGCGGGCTTGCTCATGGGGTGTCGCCTCCTAAGGTTTCTTTCCACACGCCGACGGGCAGTGTGGCTTCATAATCGAGCTGCTTTTCGTCGCCGATAAGCGACAGCAGAAACGCGCGCAAATCCGAAAAGACGGGGTCCTTCTGCCCGAGCTTTTTTCCAAGCGGCCGCAGCACCGGGGAAAGCCGGCGGCAGAGCGTATCGACCGCGCGGTACATCGGCGTGCCGGGCACGTAGGGCTCGTTGCCGACGAAAACGTTGCGGACAAATTCCACGCAGACGTCCCGCAGCAGGCGATCCGCAATGGACGGGTCCACGCGGAAGAAAAAGAGCCGGCCGACCGTGCGCAGCTTCAGCCTTTTCAGGAGCTTGCCGGCGGCGGTCACGGGGAGCTTGAGCTTCTTGTTCTTTTCCGGCCCGCCGAACAGCCGCGTAAAAAAGGCGAAATCGTCCGCCATCGCGTCCAAAATATCCGTAATCATGCGGTCGAAGCGCCAGATAAAATATTCCTCGGCGGTTTTGCCCTGTTTGTCCCAGTCGAAATCTTCAATTGTAAACGACTCGATATGCGCCTGCCCCGGCGAAAACGTCACCTTGCGGTAGGCGCACGGGCAGCCGACAAAGGACCCGGTGCAGACGTCGGTAATCGTGTTCCCGCCGGCCGACGTGCGCGCCGTGAGGCTTTGCATATGCATATGTCCGGTGAAAATCAGGTCAATGCCGAGGTCCGCCAGCTCGTCGGCGCGCGTCTCCCAGTCGGTCAGGTGGGCGTCGTCGAGCAGCTTGAAAATCGGGCAGCCGGGCAAAAGGGGATAGTGCGTCACGGCAAAAATATAGTCGCCGTTTTGGCGCGCATCCTCGATTTGCGCCCTTGCCCAGGCCATCTGGTCGTCCGTAAAGCCTTTAAAATCCTTGCTGTCCCCGTCGCAGTTGAGCATCAGCACGCGCACGCCGTCTGTAAGGCGTGCGGCGTACGAAAGCGTTTCGCGGTGCTCGCTTAACGCCCCGTCAAAGCCGAAGTCCGCGTACAGCTCGCGCAGCTCGTCGCGGCGCGTGCCCTCGGCGGGAACCTCTTCTTCCCCGACAAAGCCGCACGGGTGGTTGCCGTCGTTGCAGTAATCGTGGCGGGCGGTCAAAACATACAGCCGCTTGCCCGCCGCCTTGAGCCGGCGCAGCTTTTCAATGAATTCAAGGTGGCTCTGCTTTTCGGCCCGGTACACCAAATCCCCGGGAAAGAGGATGACCTGCGTCTCTTCGTCGTCGAGAAGCTTTTGAAAGCCGGCGTCGATAATCGCGCCGGTTTCGGCGACGCATTTCTGGTCGGTGCGGCTGCGCCGTTCATAGGCCGGCCCCGACGCGCCCAGGCAGTTGGCAAAATAATGCGTGTCGGTTACGATGTACAGGCTGAAAGTCGGCAAGCTGCTCACCTCGTCTAGCAGAATAGCATAAAAATTTTTTCAAACAAGAGGGTTTATCAATCAAAACATATAAAATATCACGGTTTTCCCTTGCGCACCCGGTTGCGGTATTCCCGCGGGGAGCAGCCGACCTCGCGTTTGAAGCAGCTGGCAAAATACTGCCGGTCGGAAAAGGCCAGCAAATCCGAAATTTCACCGATGCGCATGGCGGAATCCTGCAAATACCGCTTGGCGGTTTCAATTTTGACGGTGCAGTAGTATTGGTACGGCGTGACGCCGAATTTTTCGCGGAAGACGTGAATCAGGTGGTTCTTGGAATAGTTGAAATCCTTGCACAGAACGTCTAAGGAGAACGGGTGCTCCACGTAAAAGTCCAGGCGGCTGCGAATTTTATCGGCCAAATCCTGGTTCTGCAAAACGGACTGGTTGCGGATGTACATACAGATTTTCAAAAGCGCCATGGCGCTGCGGTCCGCCTTTTCATAAAAGGGGACGGCGTCGTCCAGGCACAGCTCGACAATCTCGCGGAAATACGCCTCCACGTTGCAGCGCGGGAACAGGTACGTGTCCGCCGGCAAATAGCTCTCGATAATCTGCTGCGCCACCGGCCCGCTGAAGGCGGCGAAATATTTCCGCCACGGGTCCTCCGGGTCCGCGTAATAGGCGTGCCGGCTGTCCAGCGTCAGCAAAAAGACGTCGCCGGCCTTCGGGTGCAGCACCTGGCCGTTGATTTCCAGCGTCCCGCCGCCCTGGCGGATGTATTCGAGCGACAGCATATCGCTTTTGTCGCGCGCAATATAGAAGTCCGTGCCGTCCACCGTTTCGCCGACGATTTTGACCGCGGCGGGGAGCTCCGGCGTCAAAAATCGGGAAAAGTCCCGAAAATTTTCAATCATGTTGATTTTTCCAACCTTTCATCCTGGAATTCGCAGAAAACGGGAAAATATGGTTTGATATTTCAAGTTGTATCGTACCACGCTTCTTAGGAAAAAGCAAGCGAAACGCCAAAATTTCCACAGAAAAGCTTGCTTGTGTTGTGTAAAATGCGGTATACTGAACCAATCCGTTCGAAAAAGGAGGGACGCGTATGCAAGCGTACAGCCGGCTGCACCCCGGCGTGCTCTGCTTTGGCTTTTTGTCGGTGCTGCTTTTGACGGTCTTCGCCGGCCACCCCGTTGTGCGCCTGCTTTCGCTGCTCGGCGCGCTCTGCTTTGCGGCGTTCGAACGCGGCCTTCTGCGCGCTGCCGTGCGCGCGCTGCCGTTCTTTGTCCTGCTCGCCTTATGCAACCCGCTGTTCGTTGACGACGGGGTTACGGTTTTGTTCTGGCTGTTTGACCGCCCCGTCACGCTCGAGGCGCTGCTTTACGGCGTGATGCAAAGCGTGTCGCTCGGCGCGGCGCTGCTCTGGTGCGGGATTTATCTGCGGGTGCTGCCCGCGGAGCAATGGCTGTACCTGTTCGGGAAGCGCTGTCCGCGGCTGATTTTGACGCTTTGCATGGCGCTGCGCTTTGTGCCGCTGCTGCTTGTCCGCCTGCGCGAGGCGGACGGCGCGCAGACCTCGCTCGGCCTGCAAACGGCGGCGACCGGGCGCGGGCGGGTGCGCGGCAAGCTGCGCGTGCTTGCGTCGGTGCTGAGTCTGTCGCTGGAAAGCGCGATGGAAACGGCCGCCTCCATGCAGGCGCGCGGGTTCGCGCTGCGCGGCCGGACGCGCAGCGCTTTGCACCGCCTTTCTTTCGGCGACGCGCTTACGCTGGGGCTTATGCTTTTTAGCACGGCGGCGGCGCTCGCGGCGGGCGGCGGGCTGTCCTATTCCTTTTATCCGCGCGCATCGGCGCTGTTCCCGAACGGCCGGAGCGTATGGCTGTGCGCGGCGTTCGGCGTGCTGGCGTTTTGGCCGGCAATCTATGAAGGGTGGAAACTGGCGGCATGGAAATACTGCGAGTCGAAAATATAAGCTTTGCTTATCCGGGTGAGGAGAAGGCGGCGCTGTCCGACGTGACGTTTTCCGTGCGCGCCGGGGAGTTTGTTGTGCTTTGCGGGGAGACCGGCTGCGGCAAAACGACGCTTTTGCGCCTTTTCAAGCGGGAGCTTGCCCCGCGCGGCAGCCTGCGCGGGGACATTTGGTGCTTCGGGCAGCCGCAGTCCGCGCTTTCGGCGCGGGACAGCGCGGCAAAGCTCGGCTTTGTTTGGCAGGACCCGGAGGCGCAGATTGTGACGGACCGGGTGTTCGGCGAGCTTGCCTTCGGCGCGGAAAACCTGGGGCTGCCGCCCGCGGTCATCCGTCGGCGCATGGCGGAGACCGCCGCCTGGCTCGGCATCCAGAACTGGCTGCGGCAGGAGACGCACACGCTTTCCGGCGGGCAAAAGCAGCTTTTGAACCTGGCGGCGGTGCTGGTTATGCGGCCGGACGTTCTGCTGCTCGACGAGCCGACCGCGCAGCTCGACCCCGTCGCGGCGTCGGAATTTCTGCAAACGCTGCACCGGCTCAACCGGGAGCTGGGGCTGACCATCCTGCTTTCCGAGCACCGGCTCGAGGAGGCGTTCCCGCTTGCCGACCGGGTGCTGCTGCTGCGCGGCGGGCGCCTTGCGGCAAACGGCGCGCCCCGCTGCGTTGCCGAAGCGCTTTGCCGGGAGCCGGAAAACGCCATGTGCGACGCGCTGCCGGGCGCGGCGCGGCTGTTTAAGCGGCTCGGCGGCGAGGGGGAATGCCCGCTTACGGTGCGCGAGGGAAAACGCTTTTTGCAGCGGTTCCGGTTTGACAGGCCGCCCGCGCCCGAAGCGCCGAAGCCGCCGCAAAAGCCGCTTGTCAAGCTGCGCGACGTCTGGTTCCGCTACGCCAAAAAAGAGCCGGACGTGCTGCGCGGCCTTTGCTTTGACCTGTACCGCGGGGAGATTTGCTGCGTGCTCGGGGGCAACGGCGCGGGCAAGACGACGCTTTTGCAGCTGCTTGCCGGGGCAAAAAAGCCCTGGCGCGGCCGGATTTTGTCGGACAAGGCGCGCAAAGCCGCGCTTTTGCCGCAGGAGGTGCGGCTGCTGTTCACGGAGGAAACCGTGCGGCAGGACCTGCTGCTTTTGCTGGAGGTGCTCGGCGTGCCCGCCGCAGAGCGGGAAGCGCGCGTCCGGGAGGCTGCGCGCCGGATGCGTGTCGAGCCGCTTCTGGACCGCCACCCTTACGACGTCAGCGGCGGGGAGCGGCAGCGGTGCGCGCTGGCAAAGGCGCTTCTGACAGAGCCGGAGCTGCTGCTTTTAGACGAGCCGACCAAGGGGCTCGACGCAGCCTGCAAACGGGAACTGCGCGCGCTGCTGCGGCAGCTTGCGGCGCAGGGCGTCTGCGTGCTTCTGGTGACGCACGACGTCGAGTTTGCCGCCGCGGCGGCGGACCGCTGCGCGCTGCTGTTCGACGGCGACATGGTCGGCGCCGGGACGCCGGCGGACTTTTTCTCGGAAAACAGCTTTTATACGACGGCGGCCGCCCGGATAGCGCACGACCTGTGCCCGCGGGCCGTCACCTGCGCGGCGGTTGCGGCGCGCTGTACGGGAAAGGCGGACGCGCCATGCTGAAACGCGTTTTGTCTGTCCTTTTGCCGGTTGCGGGCGTGCCGCTTGTCCTTGCCGCGGGATACCTTTTGTTCGGCGCGCAGAAATACGCCTGGATTTGCCTTTGCGCGGCGGCGCTCTCCTGCGTCCCGTTTTTTCTGTCCTTTGAAAAAGGGCGCGCCAACGCCCAAAGGCTTGCGCTGCTGGCGGTCATGACGGCGCTGTCCGTCGCCGGGCGCGTGCTTTTCGCCGCGCTGCCCGGCTTTAAGCCCGTGACGGCGCTTGTGGTGCTGACCGCCATGTATTTCGGCCCCCAGGCGGGCTTTATGACCGGCGCGCTGTCGGCGCTGCTGTCCAATTTTTATTTCGGGCAGGGCCCCTGGACGCCGCTGCAAATGTTCGCGTGGGGGATGGTCGGCTTTTTGGCCGGCCTGCTTGCGAAGCCCTTGCAAAAAAGCCGCGCAGCGCTCCTTTTGTACGGCGCGTTTTCCGGCGCGCTGTTTTCCCTGGTGATGGACGTGTGGACGGTGCTCTGGTGGGACGGCGGCTTCCGCCTGTCGCGCTATGCTGCGGCAGCCGTTTCTTCGGCCGGATTTATGGCGGTATACGCCGTGTCAAACGTCGTGTTTCTGCTGGTGCTCGCGCGGCCCGTCGGGCGCGTTTTCGAGCGTCTGCGGCAAAAATACGGATTATAGGCCGCTGTTTGCACAGGCTGTTGACTTTTGCCGGATTTGGGATTAAAATAGACTGAAATCCTATTGCGAACTGAGTGAGAACGATATGAAACTGAACGGTTCAGACATCATTGCCGAGGTGCTCTTGGAGCAGGGGGTGGATACCATTTTCGGGTATCCCGGCGGCGCCGTCCTCAATATTTACGACGCGCTGTACAAATACCGCGACAGGATTCATCACGTCCTGACGGCGCACGAGCAGGGCGCGGCGCACGCGGCGGACGGCTATGCGCGTTCGACCGGCAAGACCGGCGTGGTGCTCGCCACAAGCGGACCGGGTGCGACGAACCTGGTTACGGGGATTGCGACGGCGTATATGGACTCGGTGCCGATGGTCGCCATCACCGGCAACGTCGGCACGTCGCTGATTGGCCGCGACGCGTTCCAGGAGGTCTATATCACGGGCATCACCATGCCCATTACGAAGCACAATTTCATGGTGCAGAACATTTCGGAGCTCGCGCCCATCTTGCGCGAAGCGTTCCAGATTGCGCAGTCCGGCCGCAAGGGTCCGGTGCTTGTGGATATCCCGAAGGACGTGACCGCCGCGGTCACGGAATTTGAGCGTAAGGCGCCCGTGTCCGTGCTGGACGAGACGATGCTCGACCCCGAAAAGCTGCGGCGCGTGGCGGACCTTATCAACCGCGCCGAACGCCCGGTGATTGAAATCGGTGGCGGCGTCGCGGCGGCGGACGCGGCGGAGATTACGCGCGCCGTGGTCGAAACGACCGGCGCGCCTGCCTGCCACACGCTTATGGGCACCGGCGTGCTCGGCTATGACGAGCCGCTCAACTACGGTCTTGTGGGGATGCACGGCAGCCTTGTGACCAATAAGGCGATTGACGAGGCGGACCTGCTTTTGGCGATTGGCACGCGGTTTTCCGACCGTGTGGCGCTCGACCCCGACCGCTTTGCGTCCCATGCGGCGGTTGTGCAGATTGATATTGACACAAGCGAAATCAACAAGAACGTCCGCGTGGACGAATACCTGACCGGCGACGTGAAAACGGTGCTGACGGCGCTTCTGCCCCTGCTGAAAAAGGGCTCGCACGACGCGTGGCTGCAAACGCTGGAGGAATATAAAAAGCGGGACTATATCCCGCGCGACAGCGACGAATTTTTGACGCCCCACCAGCTGGTGCGCGCCATTTGCGAGGGCACGGACAAGGAGACCATCTACGTCACCGACGTCGGCCAGCACCAGATGTGGGCGGCGCAGTACCTGTCCCACACAAAGTCCCGCAATTTCCTGACAAGCGGCGGCCTCGGCACTATGGGCTACGGCTACGGCGCGGCCATCGGCGCGCAGATTGCGCATCCCGAAAAGCGCGTGGTGCATATCACCGGCGACGGTTCGTTCCACATGAACCTCAACGAGGCGTGTACGGCGGTCAGCAACCATTTGCCCATCATCACCGTGATTTTCGACAACCGCGTGCTCGGCATGGTGCGCCAATGGCAGACCTGCTTTTACGGCAAACGCTATTCGCAGACCGACCCCGAGCGCAAAACGGATTTTGTCAAGGTGATTGAGGGCTTCGGCGGCAAGGGCTACCACGTGCAGACGATTGAGGCGTTTAAGGCCGCTTACAAGGCGGCGCAGCTTGCCGACGGTCCGGTCTGGATTGACTGCGACATCCCGAAGGACGCGCGCGTTGTGCCGATGATTCCGGCGGGTGCGACGGTGGAGGACATTTTGCTGGCCGATTCCTGCGCGACCTGTGAAAAGCAATGCTACAAAAACGAGCAGGCCTGACCTGCCGCAAAACCGGCCGCTTCCCCGGAGGCGGCCGGTTTTTCTGCGTCTTTTTGCGTGGAACCGCTTGACACCGCGTAAAATGCGGGTATAATTGACTTGTCAATTATTGATATGTCAAATAAAGGAGGGGCCTGCTTTGGAAACGACCTTTCATTTTCTGCTGTACCGTGCGTTTCACGCGCAGCGCAGCTTCCTGCGCCCGCGGCTTTTTGCGCTTGGGCTCGGGTCCGGACAGCCGAAGCTGCTTGCGTATACGGCCGAACACCCGGGGTGCCGCCCGAAGGAGCTGGCCGCCTATTATGAGATTGACCCGGCGGCCGTGTCGAGGATGCTCGATGCGCTCGAAAAAGCCGGCTTTATGGAGCGCCGCCAGGACAAAGAGAGCCGGCGCGGCGCGCGGCTGTATCTGACGTCGGCGGGCGAGACCGCGTGCGCCGGCTGGGAGAAGGCGTGCCGGGAAACGCAGGACAGAATGCTTCGCGGCTTTTCCGAAGCGGAACAAGCGCAGTTCGCTGCGCTTTTGGAGCGCGCGTACCGCAATCTGCATGATGGGCAGGAGAAAGCGCCATGGGAGAGCTGAAGCGTCTGTTTCGCTGCTTCGGCACGTACAAAAAGGACCTGTACTTGGGCGGGCTGCTTGTGCTTGTGGAAACGGCGTTTGAGCTGGTCATTCCCATCTTGATGGCGGATTTAATAGACGAGGGCGTGATGAACCGCGACGTGCCGTATATCCTGCACAAGGGCGTGCAGATGGCCGTCTGCGCGCTGCTGTCGCTTGTGACGGGGCTTTTGTATGCGCGCTTTGCGGCCCGCGCGGCTTACGGCTGGGGCGCGAACATCCGGGAGGCCGAGTATGAGAAGGTGCAGCAGTTCGCCTTTTCCAATCTGGACCGGTTCGATTCGGCTTCGCTGGTCACGCGCATGACGACGGATGTAACCGTCCTGCAAAACGCGGTCAACGGCGGGCTGCGGCCGCTTGCGCGCAGCCCCATCATGCTTGTCATGGGGCTTGGGCTTTCGGTTTACATGAACGCGCGCCTTTCGGTCGTCTTTTTCGTCTGCGCGCCGCTTTTGGCGGTCGTGCTGCTTTTCATCGTCCGCCGGGTCGCGCCGATGTATACGGTGCTGCAAAAGGCGGTCGACCGCCTGAACCACGTGGTGGAGGAAAACCTGACCGCGATTCGCGCGGTAAAGGCGTATGTCCGCGGCGACTATGAGGCGGAAAAGTTTTGCGCCGTCAACGAAAACCTGACCAAAACAAGCCAGCGGACCTTCCGCCTGGCGGTGCTCAATATGCCGACGCTGCAATGCGTGATGTATGTGACCATTACGCTTTTGATGTGGTTCGGCGGGAACATGATTCTGGGCGGCGAGCTGCAGGTGGGCGAGCTGACGGGCTTTCTCAGCTACGTTTTGCAGGTCATGAATTCCATTATGATGATTTCCAACGCCTTTCTGCTGCTGACGCGGTCGCTTGCGAGCGCGCACCGCATCGGCGAGGTGCTCACCGAGCCCGTCGGGCTCGTGTCGCCCGAAGCGGCGCGCACCGAGGTGGAGGACGGCAGCGTGGATTTTTATCACGTTTCGTTCAAGTACCACGCCGACGCGCGTGAATTTGCGCTGCGCGATGTGGAGTTGCACTTCGGCGCCGGGCAGACGATAGGGATTTTGGGCGGCACGGGGTCGGCCAAAACGACGCTTGTGCAGCTTATACCGCGCCTGTATGACGTAAGCGAAGGCATGGTCTGCGTCGGCGGCCGCAATGTGCGCGAATACGACCTGACGGCGCTGCGCGACGCGGTCGGCATTGTTTTGCAGAAAAACGTCCTGTTTTCCGGCACGGTGCGCGACAACCTGCGCTGGGGCGACCGGGACGCGACGGACGCGGAGCTGTGGGAGGCCTGCCGTGCGGCCGGCGCGGCGGAATTTCTGGAGCAAAACGCGGCGGGCCTCGACGCGGAGGTCGGCCAGGGCGGCGTCAATTTTTCCGGCGGGCAGAAGCAGCGCCTCTGCATTGCCCGCGCGCTGCTGAAAAAGCCGAAGGTGCTTATCTTCGACGATGCGACCAGCGCGGTGGACACCGCGACGGAGGCGGACATCCGCGCGACGCTTTCCGCTTTGCGGAACATGACGAAAATCATCATCGCGCAGCGCATTTCCTCGGTGATGCACAGCGACCAGATTGTGGTGCTCGACGACGGGCGCGTACACGCCGTCGGGACGCACGAGACGCTTCTCAAAAGCGACCCAATCTACCAGGAGCTTTATGCGACGCAGATGCGGGGAGGGGACGGCGATGGCCAGAACAATCAGCTCTAAAAAGCCGAAAAATCTGGGCTTTACCCTGCATATGCTGTTCCGGTATATGGGCAGGCACCTTGCGCTGCTGCTTCTTGTGGCGCTGCTTGTTACGGTCAGCAGCGTGGCGGGGCTTCTGGGGACGTATATGATTCGTCCCATAGTCAACGAGCTTGCCGGCGGCAATCGGCACACGCTGCTTTTGGGCGTGCTGGAGGCGGGCGGGATTTTCCTTGTCGGCGTCGTCACGGCATACGGCTATACGCAGCTGACGGTGCGCATGGCGCAGAAGGTGCTTTTCGACATCCGCCGCGACTTGTTTGCCCACGTGCAGAAGCTGCCGCTGCGCTTTTTCGACGCGACGCCGCACGGCGACGTCATGAGCTATTTTACCAACGACGTCGATACGGTTGCCGACGCGCTCAACAACAGCTTTTCCATGACCATTCAAAGCTTCATCCAGATTGCGGGGACGCTTGTGATTTTGTATGTGCTTAACTGGCGGCTGTCGCTGGTCGTGACGCTTTGCTACCTTGTGATGTTCCTCTATATCCGCTACAGCGGCCGCCACAGCAAAAAATACTATGACCGCCAGCAAAAGCACATTGGCGCGCTCGACGGCTATATCGAGGAAACGGTCACCGGGCAGAAGGTCGTCAAGGTCTTTAACCATGAGGCGGAAAACCTTGCGGCGTTCCGCGAAAAGAACGAGGCGCTGCGCAGGGCCGGCACCGGCGCGCAGGGCTACGCCGCGACGATGGTGCCCGCCGTCGTGAGCATTTCCTATGTCAATTACGCGATTGTCGCAGTATTGGGCGGCATTATGGCCATGCAGGGCCTTACGGACGTCGGCAGTCTTGCCAGCTACCTTGTGTTCGTGCGGCAGGCGGCGGCGCCCATCAACCAGTTCACCCAGCAGTCCAACTTCCTGTTGGCGGCGCTTGCGGGCGCCGAGCGCATTTTTGAGGTGCTGCGCATGGCGCCGGAGCCGGACGAGGGCGGCGTAACGCTTGTCCACGCCGAGGAGCGAGACGGCGTCTTGCGGGAAACGGAGGTCCCGACCAAAACCTGGGCGTGGCGCAAAACGGACGGGACGCTGCAAAAGCTTTGCGGGGACGTCCGCTTTGCGGATGTAACCTTCGGCTATCGGGCGAACCACCCCATTTTGCAGCACGTGAGTTTGTACGCAAAGCCCGGCCAGAAGATTGCGTTCGTCGGCGCGACGGGCGCGGGCAAGACGACTATTACAAACCTTATCAACCGGTTTTACGACGTGCAGGGCGGCAGCGTCCTGTACGACGGGATTGATGTGCGCGACATCCGCAAGGACGACCTGCGCCGCTCGTTGGGCATTGTGCTGCAGGATACGCACCTGTTCACCGGCACCATCGCCGACAACATCCGCTTCGGCAAGCCCGGCGCAACCATGGAGGAAATTGAACAGGCGGCGCGCATTGCGAGCGCGGACTCCTTTATCCGCCGGCTCCCGCAGGGGTATGACACGTTCGTGACCGCCGACGGCGCGAACCTCTCGCAGGGGCAGCGCCAGCTTTTGGCGATTGCGCGCGCGGCCGTCGCGGACCCGCCGGTGCTGATTCTGGACGAGGCGACCTCCTCCATAGACACGCGCACCGAGCGGCTGATTGAAAAGGGGATGGACAGCCTGATGCAGGGCCGGACGGTCTTTGTGATTGCGCACCGGCTTTCCACCGTGCGCAATGCGAACGCCATTCTGGTGCTTGCGCACGGCCGGGTCGTCGAACGCGGTACGCACGACGAGCTGCTCGCGCAAAAAGGGATGTATTACAAGCTGTACCACGGTATGTTTGAGCTCAGCTGATTTTGGGAGGAAGCCTATGAAACCCGTTTTGTACCCGCTTTTGTGCCACCCGGCGGTCTGCGCGGTGGAGGACAGCTACGTCATAGCCGTCCCCGTGCGCGCAAAGACGCTTGTATCCGTTGAAATCAATGGGGAAACGTATTATGACGCGGCAAACGGCGTGCGCATTTCCGACACGCGCGTCCACCTCATCCGCGTCCCGCAGGCCGCGCTCAATGCGGCGCGCGCGTACCGCGTCGTGTGCCGACGCGCCTATCTGCGCCTGCCGTTCGGCTGCCTGCACGGCAAGGACGTCGCGGCACAGTACCGCTTTTTCCCGCTCGAAAAAACCGAGGATATCCGCATCTGCCATATTTCCGACTGCCACGGAATTCGCAGGGCGGCGGCTTCGTCGGGCCGCTACTTCGGCGACCGGCTTGATTTGCTTATTTTAAACGGCGATATCCAGGATTTCAGCGCGCGTGTTTCGCAGACGCTGTTGCCGTATAAGATTGCTTCCGACATCGTCGGCGGCGAAAAGCCCGTCCTGCTCTCGCGCGGCAACCACGACCTGCGCGGCGCGGCGGCGGAAAAGCTCGCCGCGCTGTACCCGACCGCGAACGGCAGCGCCTATTTCTATGCGCGCGTCGGCTGCATGTGGTTCGTGGTGCTCGACTGCGGCGAGGACAAGGTCGACGGCCACTGCGAATACGGCGGGACGGCGGCGTTCCACCCGTTCCGTATGGCGCAGACGGCGTATCTCGAAGCGCTCGCCGACGGCGGCAGCTACCGCGAAAAAGACGTTTTGTACCGGTTCGTCGTCTCCCATGTGCCGTTTAACGTCCGCAACCGGGAAGTGATGCGCGGCGAAGCGCCGTTCGACATCGAAGACGATTTGTACGCGCGCTGGTGCAGGGCGCTAAACGAAAAAATACGCCCGCAGCTTCTGTTCAGCGGGCATTTCCACGAAATCTATATCCTGCCGCGCGGCACGGTCCGCACGCCCGACGGGCAGCTTGTAGGGACGCTGCGCGGGGCGGACAAAACCATGTTCCCCGACGACGCACGCTGCACGCGCGGCCTTGCGTGCGACACCTTGGTGGGCGGGATGCCGAAAGGAAAGCGCGACTACATCAGCGCCAACGTGTGCGTTTGCCGCGGCGGCTGCACCGTCGATTTTGCCGACCGGGAGGGGAACGTCTTGAAAACGGAGACGTCATCGTTCCCCGAAGCTTGAGCCATAGAAAAAACAAGCGCCCGCTGTCTGAAAAAAAGAGGGGGCTTGTCCTGTTTAGGCCGAAGCCTGAAAACAAAATAGATTCGATAAAAGATGGCCCCCGCGTCTGAGCGGAGACCATCTTTTGCGTTATGTTTGTATTTTACTGCCCGCCCTGTCGGGTGCGTGTCAAATCCTGCGCTTAATCCGTAACGGTGTGCACGGCGTTTATGACCGCGAGCACGGCGTATACAGCCAGGCACAGCAGGCACAAAACGGCGCACACGCGCAAAAGCACGCTGTTTTCATGCGCATGCGCAAAGAAGACGGTCACAAATGTCAAGAGGGCCCCGCCGGCGAAAACGGCCGCAAGCGCCGCGCGCAGCGTTTTGGAAACGTGCGCATTCCAAAGATTGGCAACCGTCAGAAGGACAGCCGCCGCACCGAGCAAAATCGGGACAAAAATCAGCGTTTCCGTGAAAAGAGAAGTATAAAAGGAATTCAGCGCGGAGTAGAGAAATTCGGGTGTCAAGGGCAGCGATAAATATGACGCGGCAACGTCCGTAACCAAAATGTATGCGGTAAGCGCCGAAAACAGGCCGCTGATTGCCAGTAGGACGGAACATGCAAGCACAACAATCCCTCCAAAACATACGAAATCAATTCGCACACAGGGTAGAGGCTAAAAAGCAGCTGCATTTATGTTCGCTGGTTTGTAGATATCCGCATTGGAATCACCCGCCAATATATACAAAAAATAAGGAAAAGCAACAATTCTATTGTTAGAATAGCACATTTATTTTATGTTGTCAATTGATGTTTCATAGTGCAGGATAAAGAAAATCCCGCACGCGGGCGTGCGGGATTTTATAGATGCTTACGGCTGTTAAATTTTCATGACGGCGCCGTCTTTTGCGGAGGAGACCATCTGCGCGTAACGCGCAAGCCAGCCGCTTGTGATGCGCGGCGGATGCGGCACATACGCTTTGCGGCGGGTTTCGAGCTCCTCGGGCGAAACGCGGACGTTGACCTTCGCGTTGGGAATGTCAATTTCAATCACGTCGCCCTCCTTTACAAGGCCAATCTCGCCGCCGCAGGCCGCCTCGGGGCAGACATGGCCGATGGAAGCGCCGCGCGACGCGCCGGAGAAGCGGCCGTCGGTGATAAGCGCGACGGTTTTGTCCAGCTGCATACCGGCAAGCGCCGAGGTCGGGTTGAGCATTTCGCGCATCCCGGGGCCGCCGACCGGGCCTTCGTAGCGAATCACCACCACGTCGCCGTCGTGGATTTTGCCGCCGTAGATGGCCGCAATCGCTTCGTCCTCGCTGTCGAACACGCGCGCGGGGCCCGTGTGGACAAGCATTTCGGGCGCGACGGCGCTGCGCTTTACAACGCAGCCTTCCTTTGCGATGTTGCCCCACAAAATCGCAAGCCCGCCCGTTTCGCTGTAGGGGTTCGTGATGGGACGGATGGCGTTTTCATCCTTAATGTATGCGCCCGCAATGTTTTCACCGACAGTCTTGCCGGTCACGGTGGGCAGGGTCAGGTCCAGAAGCCCTTTTTTTGCAAGCTCCGCCTGCACAGCAGGCACGCCGCCCGCGTTGTTGAGGTCGTGCATATGCGTCGGGCCGGCGGGCGCCAGGTGGCAGAGGTTCGGCACCTTTGCGCTCATTTCGTTGAACATATTCAAGTCCATCGGGCAGCCGGCCTCTTTGGCGATGGCAAGCAGGTGCAAAACGGAGTTGGACGAGCAGCCGAGCGCCATGTCGCAGGCGAGCGCGTTTTTCAGCGATTTTTCGTTGACGATGTCGCGCGCCTTGACGTCGTTTTCGACCAGGTGCATAATGGCCATCCCCGCGCGCTTCGCAAGCTGGACGCGGCCGGCGTGTACGGCGGGAATGGTGCCGTTGCCCGGCAGCGCGATGCCTAAGGATTCGCACAGGCAGTTCATGCTGTTGGCGGTGTACATCCCGGAGCACGAGCCGCAGCCCGGGCAGGTGTTGTTTTCAAACTCGCAGAGCTTTGCGTCGTCGATGAGGTTCGCCTTGCGCGCGCCGACGGCTTCAAACATTTTGGAAAGCGAGGTCTCGACCCCGTCGACCAGGCCGGACATCATCGGCCCGCCGGAGCAGACGACCGTCGGCAGGTTGATGCGCAGCGCCCCGAGCAGCATACCGGGGACGATTTTGTCGCAGTTGGGCACGAGCACCAGCCCGTCAAAGCCGTGGGCCGTCGCCATGGTCTCTACGCTGTCGGCAATCAGCTCGCGGGAGGGCAGGGAATACTTCATGCCGGTATGCCCCATCGCAATGCCGTCGCACACGCCGATGGACGGGACCTCAATCGGCGTGCCGCCCGCCATGCGCACGCCCGCCTTGACCGCCTCGGCAATTTTGTCGAGGTGGATGTGCCCGGGCACAATCTCGCTGTGCGCGGAAATGACGCCGATGAGCGGACGCTCCAGCTCTTCCTTCGTATACCCCATCGCGTAGAACAGGCTGCGGTTCGGCGCGCGTTCCACGCCCTCGAAAACGTTTTTGCTGTGCAGCTGCATAGGAAAGCCTCCTGTCAGACATCTTAAAACTGTTGTATGATGTTTTACAGCAGTTGTCATACAACGATTATACGGCAGACAAAACCTCTTGTCAATCCTTTTTTGCGCCGGCAAAGCGGCGCAGCGCGCAAGAGCCCATTATCGAAAGTGGATTAAGGAAATCGGGGCGTCCGGTGCCGCACCAAAAACACTTGCAGAATACTACCAAAACAAGTATAATGACACATGGGAACATCAGATGCTCATGGGGTACAATAAAGCCGTGCAAAGCGGGGATGTTTCACCGCTTGTCGGGTTTCAATACTATATCGAAACGGCACAAAAGGCAAACGCCGACTTGATAGGGTTGACCGCAAAAAACGGCTACACAGTCGAAGCGTATACGACCCATTTTATTGACCGCGTAATCGGGCAGGTTTCCACACCGCACAAGGGGAAACGTCTTGGCGTGCCAATTGATAAGGTTGTGGATTGCTTGCAGCACCCGAAAGAAATCTCGGACACATATGAGCGGGTGTTGGTCCACAATGGTGGGAAAGTTGCTGATAAAAGGATAGAATTTATCAGCGATACGTGCGAGGTTGCTTACAGTGTGACAGAGAACAAAATTATACAAACGAATCCTAAAAAGAAGGAATGATAATATGCCGAAAATAAGCAAAAGCGACATGGAATTCATAAAAAAGAATCTACCGAAGGATTTGCAAGACAAAATTTTTCAGGCACAAACCGTGAATGATATTTTGCGCGTATTGAACTTTTGGATAAACCGAAATCCCGACTGCTGGGAAGCAAACGGGGAGGATTACAACGACCTCGGCAGAGCCACACAGCGCGTATATGACAACATTTATCTTTACGGTGAGGATTGAGGCTGCATCCAATAACAGAAAACCCAATAATTACAGCGTCTTCGAGCTTTCGAAGGCGCTGTTTTTATATACGTTTGCCCGCGTATAAAGGGCTAAACATCTTTGACCGCAGACAGAGCGGTATAAAAGCCATGTGGAAAGGTTGATTTTATGAAAAACATTCAGGAGATTCTTTCGGCTTTCGGGATTACCGTTTTGGAAGAAAGGCGGCGACTTTCGCCGTATCGCTTTTCTATCACTACGGTACAAAAGCGGTTATGCCGGACCTCATTTTTATGCTTGTGAAACGAGGCGGTCAACCTGGTGCGGCGTATATCGAGCAGGTCTCCTATAACCGCGCGAACGGGAAGCCGTCTGAATATGAAGTTTTGTTGCAAAACGGTGCAGAATATCGTATAATAGAAGCGCAGAAATTCAAAGGGAAATATCGTTGCGGAGGTGCTGTAAATGACCGATGAGGAAAGAATGAAAGAATATGTGCGCCTCTGTGATGAAGCGCATAGTCATTTGGAAGCGCCTATGCTCGGGGAGGTCTTAACGCCGATTTGCAAATCTTGTATACATGCCGACTATCATTACGGTACGTGGGATGAACCCGAGTGCGAAATATACGGCAAAATGCCTGCGCAATACAGGGATGCGGACAAATACGACTGCCCCGGATATAAGCAAATCCCGGGGATAGAGGCTGCCTATTTGCCAAAGCATATGCGAAACGGGAAATAACCGCAATTCAATAATCACAGCGCCTTCGTTTACGCGAAGGCGCTGTTTTTATACCCATTTTTAAGAAAGGAGAAACCCAATGGACAAAGAAAAAAAGAAACCGACCGAAGCGAAAGAGACAAAGCCTGCCGCCGGGGTTCACCCCCGCGTGTGCGGGGAGTTGGGCGGTTGCAGGGTCTCCGGTTTATTGCTTTCTTTTTCTGCTTGTAAACACAAGAACAACTGCACTGCAAATGCAAATGAAGGATAAGCCGAATACGGAGGATGTATTCGCTCCTGTTTGAGGGCTTTTTACATCGGTTGACGGCTTTGCATCCGATTGCGTTGTTGTCTCCGTTTCAGAAGGTGCTTCGCTCACAGGCTGTGACGGCTCCTCGGGCGTTTCAGGCTCGGTTACAGGTTTTTCTACAAGATTTTCAATCGCTGTAAGAATTGCCTGCGTCTGTGCATCGACTTCTGCCTGCTCGGTAATATTTTTGCCCGACATATCGACCGCTAAGGTTTCATCAAGCACCGTCAAATCCTCATACAAGCTGCGGTCAAGCGCCTTTGCCTGTTCGACGGCTTTGTTGTATTCCGTATAGTCGGCAGGCTTAAATACAAGGCTGTTCAAAGCATCTTCGATTGCGCGGGTTTGCGTGTCCACAATGTCTTGCTCAAGAATTGTCAATCCGCTGATGTCTTCGCCGAGCAAGCGGTCAAGCTCTGTTGTGTCTGCATACAAACTCCTATCTAAAGCGTTCGCTTTTTCTACAACGGCGTTGTAGGCGGTGTAATCGGCGTCTTTCAGTTCGAGCGCCGCCAACGCATCTTCTATTGCTTTGGTTTGTGTGTCAACAATGGCTTGTTCTGAAATCGTAAGTCCGCTGACATCCACTGCGAGTGCGGCATCGAGAACGGTCAAATCCT